>CAYWQM010000054.1:0-15262 GCA_964460215.1 uncultured Lentisphaerales bacterium | reverse complement strand
GCATGGCAAACTCAGTGGTGCCCGTTTGTGTTGGATAAGGCGTACGGGCCGCCCGGCCCCACCGCCGGTGGTTTGTATGAAGGACAGATCTATTATGACGGCCAGTCCTACGTGACCGGGTACAACCGGATTGCGGGGTGGGAGCCCTGGGGTTGGTCTCAGGCGGACAAAACGGCCGGCTTTGCCTACAGCGACCATTCCGTTCCGGGTTTCATCAAGTCGATGCGGGGTCTCGGCAGCCGCGACGTAATCCTGATGGATATCGTGAACACCGGCTGGGCCACCAACGCCCTCAAGTGGGCGCATGCTGAGAGTAACACGCACAATATGTTTGAGCCAATCACGGAGAACAATGTCGGTTACGCCGATGGCCACGCCGGCATACACCGGCATCCGAACTCTCTCGTCGGCTTTCATCTCCCGCCATCACTGAACGTCGTTACCTGGCATGGCAGCAGTATGTGGGGGCCCAGCAGCGCCTGTCCGGGAGCGTGGGTCGGAAAAACCCCAAACGACGAAATCTTCATATATTGACAGCGGTCTGATGTCGCTCACGATATTACGCCAGCTATCAAGCAAATCAAAAAGTAGGCACCCCCTACCCCACTCATTCTTTCTCGACGCGGACCGTTCCGGCCAGGAGCGCGTCGCGAAAATCCGCCAAGGGCAGCTTTGGATCCGCCATCGCGACGGTCGAGTACAGGCAGGTGTGCGCGCCGGTTCCAGCGCGCATCGTCATCGGGCCGTGGAAGTAACGGTAAGGGTACTGGACCAGACCACGTGCGTGGCACAGGGGCGAGCCCATGACGTCGCTCTCCACGACCGTCTCGGCAGGGAACTCCACGTCCACGACGTGCGGCGGATCCATGATGCCGCGCATGCCTTCCCAGAATTGGGCCACGTAACAGCCATAGGTCGGGCCTGTATCGGGGGTCTTTAAGATAAACAGCCGTACGTGCTCGGCCATCGGCAGGTTCTGGTCTACGGCCGTGGCGCCCTGCAGCATCCGGCTCCAGTCCGCGTTTATCCGATCGAATCGGCGCTCGATGGGTGTAGCCAGGCCGAAGGCACGGCCCATAAAAATCGGAAAGGTCGCCACGCATCCCAGCCAGTTCTCTCCGAAGGCCATGAATTCGACGTCGTCGGGATCGAAAGTGTAGCCCCGTTCATGCAGCTGCTGCATCAGGTCGATCGTCCACGCCTTCGAGCGACCCCAGACGTTGAACTCGTTTTCCGGAACCTCACCGCCGCGATTGCGCTCTCCCACGCGGCGGTCTTCCTCGATGCCTGCCACAAACTCCGGCCCCAGCACTTCGCAGCACTGTTCCAGATTGTTCTCCAGCCGGAGGACAACACAGCGCGGACCGAAGTGCTCCTCAGCCAGGGCCACCAGCTCGACGTTGGACTCGAGGGAAAAAAATCCCTCATCCGGTTCGGCGTCACGGATGAGCGACGAGTGGAGCTCCCGCAGCTCCTCGTCCCGCCGTATGCATGACTCGAGCCGACCGTGCCAGTGCTCACCCATACCGAAGCGACTCTCCCGCTCGGCATCGTCCATCCCGCGCAGCTCGTCGGCCCGGGAACCCCAAGCCAGCGCATGGGTGCAGAGATAGATTCGTCGTAGTTTCTTCATGCTACTTCCCTTCGATCTCGAGTGCGTGCACGGCGGCAGGATGTACGTGTCTCGATTCCACCCGGCCACTGCTTCGCAGCAGGATATGCACGTCGAAATCCCGCAGGTCGCCGAGCTCTTCAGACGGCACCTCGAGGGTGAGCCAGTTGCGCCGCTGCTCCGTGGCCGGCTCGGCAAACCCTTCGAACGCCTGCATACGTCCACGCATTTCCTGCCGGTAGGCGTCGGTGCTGACCTTCCATTGCATCTCCCCGCCGCGGGGACCTATGCCCAGATCCACATGGCCGCCCTCGTCAAAGATGTACGTGACAGTCGACACGGTGAGCGCTGTCAGCGGCGCGGCTGAGGAGAATCGCTGGGTCAGGTGGAGTTCAGACCCTTCCGGCGCGCCGACCGCGAATCCTCCCTGCGCCGTCCGACGCTCCCAGAAGGACTCCAGCCCTTTGCTCGCCAGGTCATGGGAGCCGGGCCGCCAGCCGGGTTGTTCGGGGTCGCTCATTGTGAGCGTGCCGAGATGCCGCCAGCGTGAGGTGTAGAAATCATCGCGGTAGCGGAATTTGTCGTAGACATCGCGCGAAAGTCGGACCACGGCATCGTCCGGCCCATCGTGGACGCAGCGGACCGTGAACCGATCCAGGCGGTTGGCTGGGACCCCTTCAGCGCGCGCGTCGTTGCGGAGACGCAAGCGCAGGTAGAAAACGTGCCGCCCCTGCACTGCCTGCCCGCCCTGCAGGACCAGCGGCTCGAGCGCCGTGTTGCCGGACTGCTCGACCGCAACCGACCAGTCCTGCTCGTTAAAGGACAGGGCCAGCTCGTTGACGGCCCCGGCAGCGGCCGGTGCACTCCCGACCAGCTCGGCTTCGACATGTCGCAGCGGGAAGTGCGATTCGAACCGATACGTCAGTGTCGAATCGACCGGTCTGTCCCGGTGGGTCTTTGCCAGCAGGAAGCCCGGCTCGTCCGCCGGCACGCTGGTCAGTTTCAAATCCAGAAAGCCGGTGATGTTGGCATCCTCGATCCACCGAAAGCCGCCGAATCCGTCTTCATAAACACTCGGCTCTTCCACAGGACCGCCGACGAATATGGTGTGACGTCGATTGTCGACCCAGGGCGGACCGCCGCCACGTCCGGAGAAGTTCGCAGACGGCAGCGGCAGGTCGTCCGGCCGCAGCACATGCATCTGCGCCTGCCGGACCCGGAGCCAGTTTCTCAGTGCTATCATGTCAGGGTTCTGGCTGCCCACCCACGGATTGATCCCCCCCGATCGCCCCCCGACAGCAAAGAGAAGTGTGGACACGTTGAATTCCTTGCAGGACTCGAACTGATCCTCAACGTTTGCCTGCAGCTCCTCGGTCCCGCCCCCCGGCCGCGGTCGCGTCGGCACCATGAAGTCCGGCCAATCAGGATCGGACGCCCAGACGCAGCAGATGATCGGTTTGTCCAGCGCCACGAACTTCATCAGGTGTTTGCGAAAGTCCGGGTACTTAAAGAAGTAGTAGTCAAAGGCCCAGCCGTCAGCCATCAGGCTCGGGCTGGGGGGCAGCGGATCGCTCCAGCCCTCCAGCCACTGAATGACAGGGATGCCGTAGGTGTCCCGGATGTGCCGTGCCAGTACGTCCAGCCGCGGCTTCAGCGCCTGGCGGTTCTCCTCGGCAAGACAGATGGCGGGGATCAGCTCCGGATACGTCTCGATCCCGGGCTCCGGTGCGAGCCAGGCGTCGACGTTCTGGATGACCGTGTCGATCGGCGTACTCAACCGCCGGATACCGGGATAGATGATGTAGATGTCGTGCGAGAGCGGTTCAGCCTCCCGCTGGGCCTTCAGGCTGGCCCACCAGTACTTCTTGTTGGGGAACTCACTGTCGAGCGGCATCTTGGGCGTCTCATAGTCGAGCCAGGATGGTCCACCGCCGTAGATCCCCATCCGGCTGTAACCCGGATCCGGGTACGACCGCACCTGGGCGGCGCAAACCCCCTCCCCCAGCACGCAGGTTAAAACCCCGACCACAATCACCGTCCGCAATTTCAGACTCATACTTTCCTCCATTTCATTCCTCCAGGTCACAGACCTTGCCGGCCAGCAAGCAGCGCGGCGCGAAAATCCTCGAGCGGAAACTCAGGAACTGCCATAGCGATAGTCGAGTACAGCGAGGTGTAGGCACCGGTGCCCGCACGCATCGTCATCGGGCCGTGGAAGTATCGATACGGATACTCGACCAGACCGCGAGCGCAAGACAGAGGATAGCTCATAACGTCACACTCCGCAACTGTCTCCGCCGGGAACTCGACATCGACGACGTGGGGTCGGGCCAGTCCTCGGCCATATCCAACTTTTCGTGCCGCTCGATGTCGTCCATCTCGAGCAACCCGTCTCCATGCTTCGACCAGACCAGCGCATGCGTGCAGAGGTAGATCCGTTGCAGTTTCCCCATAGCATACATTGCCAGCACGTTGTCACCCGTGCAAACCCCATTTCATGTTGTGTATTGCAGTCTGACCCGCCTTGCGATACCTTCGTACTCTCGAGGAAAACCGCGAAACAATACAGAAAAGGGGTATCGGATGAAGCACGTATTCTGGCTACTTACAGACCAACTTGCAGGACGTGCGGGACCGACGCGAGAACCCTGGAACGTCGGCGACTTTGCGGCAGCCGGTTTCGACTCGATTCTGTCACTTGACGAGCAGGAAATCGATCCCGCTGAAATGTCGGCTGCCGGGCTTTCGCATAAGCTCATAAGATTCCCCAATTATTACCCGCCCGACGCCCCCCTTGTGCAGGAATTCCGAGACAAACTGCTCATAGCTCATCAATTCGTATGTCAGCAGATGACCAATGGCAACAGGCTTTTAATCCACTGTGTAGCCGGTTGCGACAGAACGGGCATTGTAATGGCATACTACCTCTGTGCCACGTTGGGCCTGTCGCCGGAAGAAGGGATAGCGCGCGTCAGGGAAGTACGGCCGAACGCCATTCTGGCACCAGGTTGGGAAGAGATGATATTGCCGATTATGACCGAATTCCTGGAGAATGAAAAGAACGTATGAAATCCAACGAGAATGAAC
This sequence comes from uncultured Lentisphaerales bacterium, assembly GCA_964460215.1. Classification (GTDB taxonomy): domain Bacteria; phylum Verrucomicrobiota; class Lentisphaeria; order JABSQK01; family CAJWLW01; genus CAJWLW01. Next base: position 10,563 of record CAYWQM010000054.1, on the reverse strand, counting down.
CTTTCTCTTTTGTCGTATTTGGAGATGCACATGCCGGGAGTGTGGATAGCAGATACGGGGAGATTGTCGAGAGAATTGCCGCTGTCGAACCTGACTTCGTCGTTGCTGCCGGAGACTTAACGGAAAATGGCAGGGAACAGGCCCACTGGGATACTTTTTTCGAAGTGAATAAACCACTCTCGGACAAAGCCATCCCGATATACCCCGTATTCGGGAATCATGACCAGGTGTTGCCAGATCCCTTTTTTCTGACTTTCTTCCAACCCCCGGCAAACAAACTCTGGTATTCCTTTGATTACCGGGAAGCACATTTTGTTATGTTGTATTGTCCCCAGGGCAAGGGTGATATGGAAGAAGGCGACGAGCAGTACAACTGGTTGATTGCCGATCTTCAAAAAGCCGGCGAAAGCGGCAGGCTCATTTTTGTCGTTCAGCACTGTTGCTGTTTCAGTTCTACCACAGTTTTAGGCCCCAGTGGCAAAGTGCCCGTACTACCCGAACTGCTCGCTGCTTCTGAAGGGATCGTGATGAATTTTTCCGGGCACTCTCACGCTTACGAACGGAGTATCTTTCCTGACCGGGACAATGGAACACATTTCGTAACGACTGCCGGAGCAGGGATTCTGTTTCCTGAGAAGCCGGTCGATGTTGTACCAAACCCCTGGCAGGTTACGGCTGCAAATATTCGGCATTTTGTCAAGGTCACGGTGAATCCTGCTGTCTCTGTTACTGTCGATGCGATCACGATCGACGGAACCTGTTACGAATCATTTTCGGTTGCGTTATAAGAACCAACGCGGGCTACGCCCGCAATTTAACAACTTGTTTGTGCAGAGGCCATCTTTGAGAAACCGCGATCTTCTTGATTCGGACCTGCCAATCGCCGGGATTCTCAACGACCTCGACTAACGGAGAATCCCCGGTCAAATCGTATGCAATCTTCACCCGTCCTCTCAGGCCGTCTTCAACCCACACGGAAAAGTGCCGGGTGACGAGATACCCCGGCACTGTCAGTTCACCTCTTTCAGGAAGCGATGGCCTGTTTTCCTGCCGAAATACGTCGGCCAGGATCATATCGTTTGCCTCGCGCAGCTCGGGGAATTGTGACGGGTAACCGTGGTGCCAGCGTATCGCATCCCCCGGATTACTGATATGCGGAAAGACGCGGGAATGACCGGCCGCGCGATACGCCTCGATAAATCTCTCGTTGAGAAACGGTGGGCATGATTCTTCTTCAATATCCCAGAATACGTGTATATACGAAACCGCGTTGTTGCCGGCAGCAGCAGTCGCGTTTCGCGCCTCATAGCACTCCGGAAACTCATCCGGCGGACCAATGGCGCTGTCCATAATCGCGCCGTAAGCCTCCCGGCGTGATCGATACCACGCGCCATAGTCACTGATACCGAAGAATGGAGCAATCACTTTGAACGTATCCGGAAAGCGCACCGCCATCGAAAACACATTGCCGCCGCCACCGCTGTAGCCAGCGGCGCTGCAATTCGTCGTATCGATCTCATCGGGCCAGAGCTTTGCAACTGCGCCGATCGCATCGACGGCATCATGGACATCCAGTCCACCGCTGTCAAATTCACCCGAGGAATCACCCAGTCCGCGCATATCCGGCGTAATGGCAAAAATCCCTCTTGATCCCCATTCAACGATATCCTCACTGAGACGGACTCGGGAATCCGTGTAGCCTGGCATCAGCAGCACGACCGGTTTCGACTTGCCGTCGGGCTCGAAGGCCACGTCTGCCACAAGCGGCCCGGTCGCGTCGACGGAGCTTTGATATTCGACTGTCTCGACTACCACGCCGGTACAGGGCCGTCCGGCGTGATCCGCAGCCGCTGCGTGATAGCGAAGCCCGGACGGATTTCGTCCATGGTATCGGGGTAGGCGACCAGGACGACGTCGGGTTCGACCTCGAGCGCGCTGCCGTTGAAGGACGTGGTGTAGTCGATCATTGTACCTTCGTCCCAGTTCAGGCCGCCGTCGGTGCTGATGTTCATGCCGATGCCGTGACAACGTCGGATCAGGGCGAGATATCCGGACTCTGTTGCCACCATCGTCGGACCGCCGGCGCCGGAGAACGGGGCGTAACACGCCTGCCGCCAAGTCTCGCCGTCGTCGACAGAATCGGTCTGCCACATGAACGGGGATCGGAACGGCCTGGCTACGGCGACGATTTTGCCGTTCGGCAACTGTGCCATCGCGGTCTCTGAAAAACCGCCGCACGGGCTGTCAGGCTTGTCGCCCAGTTTGAATCTGGCGTTGTCCATGGGGACCGGTTCCGCCCAGCTGCTGCCCTCATTGTCCGAGATCGTGGCGTACGGCTGGGCGATATTGAGACCCCAGGTGCCCGAGCCAAGGTCGGGGATCGCAGCTTTCGCAGCTTCATAGATCGTTGGATAGCCGTGCAACAGCACGGCAAGCCAGCGCCCGTCCCGCAACTTAATCAGGTTGAACAACTCGGTCCACGTCCCTTCTTTCAGGAAGTCGCCGCCCCACCCGACAGGGAGCTCGCAACGGGTCTCACTGCCCCAGCTAACGCCGCGGTCCGCGGATTCGTAGTAAACGAAGCTGCGCCGTGCCAAGTCGAAGGTGACGACGCGGATAGTCCCGGCTGCCGTGGCCATGCGCCCGCCCCCCGGCATCGACGAGTAGGCTAACGGTCCGGCAAAGCGCGACCAGCTGCGCCCGCCGTCGCCGGAGCTATACAGATAGTTAGACGCGTTGTCGTCGTTGAAGAAGTGACAACTCACGCCGTCACGGCCGATGGTCATCTGCGTGATGATCTCGTCGCCGAGGCGTATCAACTGACCGGGGCCCTGAAAGTCGCCGATAGTTGTGTCGGGTTCGATGTACCGGCGCGGCGGCGGGATCAGCTCGCCGCCCGGCCAGTCTGCGTTGTCGACTTCGCTGCCGTTTATGTGGACACCGCGCACAGCGTACCGCGAGAAACCTGCGATCCCGGCGTATCCTGCGCTATACGTGTCGTCTGTAACGCACGGGCCCTGAACGCCGTCGACCCACATACGGATCTCGCTGCCGCGGCGCTCGGCGCGGATTGAGTGCCACTGGTCTTCGTGGGTGGATACGTTGGGCATGAGTTGCATTGTCAAGTTGCGGATAAAGCCGCTGCCATCGGCGATGCCGATCGCAGCCCAGAAGCCCCGGGCGCGCCAGAGCTGGCCCCAGCGCGGCACGTAGCAGTAGTAGTAGTGGCCGGGGTCGCGGGCGCCGATCACCGCGCCAATGCTTACGCCGTCGGTGAGCTGCTGGTACTCGAGCTCGACGCTCGTGTCCGCCAGGCACACGTCGGTGCGTATCGCCTGGTTGGGCTGCCAGTACGGCAGCGGCGGCATGAACGCGGTGCCGTCGCGATCGACAACCCAGTGCGGTGCCAGGAGCGTGGCGGATAACGCCGCTTCCTGCTCGGTGGCAAATCCCGCATGCACGTACCAGGCCCAGAGGCTGGACACCACCATCGCGGCCAGCACGTGGCGACCCGGGCCGGGACGCAGCCGGACACAGGTGTCGGTGCGGGAGAAAGGAAACGGTAGGTTGCCGGTTGCCAGCGTGTCCATCACCGGCTCACCGTCGAGCCACCACTGCATCCAGTAGTCGGCACCGGCGCCGAGGATCACCTCGACGTCTTCGGCAAGCTCGAATTCGGCCATAATATACGCCTGCCTGCCATCCTCATAGCCGTCGAAGACCTCGGCGAAGTTGATCGTGTCGTCGACCAACGCGACGTCCTGTCCTTCGATTGTTGTGTCGCCCACGGTCAGCGAAGACGGTATCGAATCCAGCGCTGCGATGTCGGCAGTGACGCGTGGCGTGGCAACGGTGCCGTGGAAGCTCCAGAGTCCGGTTTCCGTAGTGGATGCGTCGAACGGACCGAACACCCGCCACGTTGTGGGGAACTCTGCCGCCGGTGGTGTGTCCGGGGCGTCGGCCGCCGTATTGAGTTCAGCCGGGGCGCCTGCGAAGTCCCAGGTCTGACCGTTGCTTGTCGAAAGTGGCATGGTGTGTTTCTCCGTGGTTGTCGCTATAGAAGACAAGTTACAATCCGGCATCTTCAATTCCCACCTCACGGCCAGATGTCGGTCTCTTCCTCGGGATCACGACGCAGGTCGAAGATGTGCTCCAGGTTTTTGTTGTCACCGAAGTGGAAGGCATACTCCTCGTTCCTCAGGGTGGAGAGATAGTGCGGCAGCGGCTCGTCGGTATCGTGGAAGGCGTGACCATGATGCACGAGACGCAGGTCGGCTTCCGTCCCTTCGACCAGGCCGCGCAGGGACATGCCCTCGACGTTGTAGGGCATCGGCAGCCGGCAGTAGTCAAGGATCGTCGGCAGCACATCGGTCTGACGTGTCAGTTCGCTGACAACGGTCCCCGGCGTGATGTGACCGGGCGACTGCATCAACAGCGGTACGTGCAGATTGGTCAGGAATTGTGTACCGTGCCCACGTGTCACACCGTGGCTGTTGAGATCCTCGCCGTGGTCCGCGGTAATCACGAGCAGGGTGTCGTCCAGTCCGATGCGCTCATCCCAGCGGCGCAGCAGCTCGCCGATCCATACATCCGTGAATTCCACCTCCCCGACGTAGGTTTTCGGGAAAGGATCGGGGCACGTGTCCGGCTCGTGGGGATCGATGAAACTGACCCACCAGAGCTGCGGCGTTGTCGGGTCAACGTCGTCCAGCCACGTCTGTGCCCGTCTGACGGTGGCATCGGCAAGCGTCTCTTCGCATTTGAAGGCGCCTTCGCAGTAGGCACGTTCGAACCCGAACACGGCCTGGTCGTTGAAGTGGCGCCAGCTGGTCACCGCCACCGTTGCATAGCCTGCGTCGGCACCGATCCTGGCCAGGGTCTTGCGCCGGCACGGCTGCGTCATCCAGTTCCAGGTGATGCCGTGGACGGCCGGGGTGCACCCGGTCATCAGGCTGCAATGGGATGCCAGCGTCGTCGCCAGGCTGGTGAGATGATAGTCAAACCGCACGCCCGCCGCGGCGACAGCGTCGAGGTTCGGGGTTCGTATGTCACGCTTGCCGTAGCAGGCGACGTAGTCGGCACGCAGCGTGTCGACGGTGACGAGGAGGATATGCTTTGTCATGGGACACCTTTATTATCCAAGTTATTGGGGAGCCTGTTCTCAATCCGTTTGGTGTAGGGCAGGCCCGGACACCGCGACATCGCTGTGCGGACGTTGCACGACGACCAGCAGATGGCGAGACGTGAAGGTCCGGACTTGGGCGTTGGAAATTCCTTTTGGATATTGGATGTACATGATCGTACTTAACACTGCTGGCGGCCCCGTTTCCAACGCGGTCGAACGGGTTGCAAATGTTCAACCGTTCGTCAACACGTCCGGCGTAGCTTCAGCGAAGCCGGATCAGCGATCATCTCCGTACTTGACATGCAGTTCCAGCTTTTCAATCAACAGCGGTTCCTCCTGCCCGGGACTGGCCGGCTTGACCAGCACGCCAACCAGATTGCTGCCGACTGCGAACGACACGGGATCAACGTTGTGAAACACCAGCCAGCCGTCCTCGACGGCCGGTTCCGCCAGCAGCGAGTTGTTTACCCTGACCTCCAGACGCTTCTCAATGTCGCCAGCCGGCGGGTGGTTATAAAGAAAGTTGCGATGCATGAAGACGCGTATCACACCCCGCTCGATGCATCCGTCCACCGGCGGCGGTGGCGTATCGGGATCGATCTTGACAGGCGCGGCGTCATCCGTTCCCTCGATTCGCCAGGCTCCGCCCGATCTCTCGCCGGGGATTCGGTGCACATACTCGCCGGCTTCGTCGTGCAGCAGCAGGCGCAGGGTCAATCCCTCGATCCGATTCGCTGCGCCGGCAAGCTCATCACCGACAAACAGCTTGAGCATTGTGTCGGCCCTGCCGTGGCGATCCAGCGCCATCGGCAGCGGCGCCAGTATGTTGGTGTACCCGTACATGTGCCGTGGCGTGTACCATTCCTCGGGATTCGGAACGAGCGGGTCGCCGTGGCCGCCGCCCCGGCGGCACAGGACGAATCTCTTGTCCTTGTCCTTCAGCGCCGCGGCATCCCCCATTTCCTGGTACGCCAGGCGCTGAACTTCATACTGCTGCTCCGGGTGTATCGTGCCCGGGCTACACGAGAAGTTGAAGGCCTGGACGCCGTCCGCCCCCTGCCGATACCAGTTCGAGCAGGCACCGCGAAAGATTTCGATCGGCGGGTAGCTGTAGCCATCAGCGGCATGGTGATCGTCGATGACCGGGTACAGTTTGATGTGGGTGCCGGCGGTGATCCGGCGGAAGGCGTACACGTCCGCCTCGAGCGTGCGGTTACCGAGCGCGAAGATGTCGACGAGCTGTTCCTGTGCCCAGGTCTCGACATCGATGCCGTCGAAGTGACAGCCCTCGATATCGTAGCCGATGCGCACCGCCAGCAGATACGGTCGGCCGCGCCGGTCGGCGATTTCCTGGAGCATTGCCCGGACCTCACGCATGAAATCAGTCAGGATTTCATGGTTCTGCCATTGATGGCCGGCAGGAAAATATATAGGGGTCCTCTGGAGATCGAGCTCGATGCCGTCGAAGTCGTACTTCTCCGCCGCCTCACGCAACACCTGCAGCTTGTATTCGCGCACCCCCTCGAACTCGAAATTCAGCAAGGTGACCTGGTCCAGGACGGGGTGGTCCTTCCACGGCTTGATCGTCCATTCCGGATGCTCCGCCTTGATCGGCACTTTTGTGTGCGTGCCCAGGTCGCTGTCGCTGGCGTTGAAGCGATACGAGAAAAACGCTTCGAGGCCGCGCCGCTTCGTGGCTTCCAGGTAGAGCTGCGCCACATCGATGCCCTCCGCGATCCAGCGGCGGTACTTGTCGCGGTCGTAGAGGGGCAGGAGCTCGCTCGGATACGGCGCCGTCTGGCCTTGTCCCCAGCTCCACCAGAAGCTGTCGATATGGCTGCCCGGTTCGTCGGCTAACGTGAAAACCTCATCGACTGATGCGGGCAGATCGTCGACAAAGGCGTCTACGTAGTGCGACGCGTCACAGTTGACGACGACTCGGCGACGGCGGTTGACCGCAGCAATATGTTCGGCGGAAAGTGTGGTCGTACCAGGGTATCCCTTCATGGAAAAATCAATGTGCCTGTGTTTGTGAAGACTGCAAATGGCGAAGCCCGCGAAACGTAATGCCGATGCTTCGGCTGGAATGCCCAGGCCGTGAACTCAACCGCCGGGCTGAAATACCAACACGGCTGCGGCGACAGAACCAATAGACAGAAACCTCAGATGTGACTATAGTTAAAACATGCCATTCAGGCTATAGCCTAAACACTCTAAAAAATAATGGAGCACCGATGAAATCCATACAAAGAATAGCCATTGTCGCACTTACGCTCGTCCTGACCATCTGCTGTCTGGCCCCGGCACAGGCAACGGGCGACCTGCCGGAGGTCCTGGCCAGAGTCAATGACAAACCGATATACAAGCAGGATGTTCTTCGCTACCTCGACACGACGGGGATCACCGCCGCAAGGCTCGAACGCGCCATCGGTCGGGAGTTGATCAGTCAAGCAATCGTCAAAGAGAAGCACGACGAAGATCCTCGATATCAGACAGAGGTCGCAAGGGCATCAGGGCACTTTTCACAGATAGCTGCGCTTAGGCAGCGCGAGCTGGCCATCCTGGCCCGCCTCTACGAGGACACGATTCCGGAGTTAGCCTTCATCGACCCGGCGCAGATCACAGCAACAGAGATAAAAAACTTCTTCGCAGAAAATCCAACCCGGTTCGACCGGCTTCAAGGGAACAAGCGCCGACTCGCCGCCGCCCGGGTTATAGCGGTCAATCGCTACCAGAAAACCCAGCTCGGGGCGTTGAAGAACCGCCTGTCAAACAGCCGGTTCAGAGTCAACGGCAAAAAGATTCCGGCGACAATCGTCCAGGCAGCCATAGACAAGGCAAACGCAACGAAGGCGAGAGCCCGTTGGGAGCCTTCCCAGCCCCTCTTCGACAAGATCAAGGGAATAGTGGTCAAGCAGGCGGCAAAACAGCAGGGAGTCCGGCCAGCAGAGATCGAACAGAGTGACAGACGCGTCGCGGCACTTCTTACCAAAGCAACGGTTGAGATCGTGGCGGCCGGCCGAAAAGCCGTCAAGTGTAACATTCCCAATGAGGTTGATATGTCGGATCGGGGAAGAGTTGAGCTTATCGGCTCCGACTTGCAGCTGCTTATGTCGATGAAGGCGAGTGTCATGGCTGCCGAGGCACGCGAGAAAGGCATCGACAAAAGTTCCGCGTTCCGGCAGCAGACCAGCGGCATACAGGCGCTGATAGAAGAGCTTGACGCTGTCCCCGGATCCAATCTGTATTACGCACATCACGGTCTGGGTGATAAGACCGTCAAAGTGATCGACATCGAGCTGGACCAGTGGTACCTGACAATCATGCACGCGCTGATGGACGGCAGCCAGGCAGGTGGCCGGGAAAATTTTCGCGTTTTTCTCGAGACCGCCAGACGAAACTCACAGGCAAAAGGCCGCATGACCGGCAACCAGGCCGATACAGGCGAGAGCATCCCGGAGGTCACCCTGACCGACAACGAGCTTGATGCATGGTATCTGGCAATCATGCATGCCTTGATGAACAAGGGGACGACGACCGGCCAGGACAGCTTCCGAGCCCATCTGGAAACCGCCAAGCTGAAATGGCGGCGGGAAGGCCACCTGCAAACACTGCGCCAGGCAGCAAACATCGAGATCCTTGTGGACCTCAATTAGTCCACTGGACAATGTGTATAAGGCGGATCTTCCCTGGTAAAGCTCCATCGTAAGGCGCATCATCGACAACGTAAATACACAAGGAAAACAGTATGCTAAGAAGAATCTTCATGTTACTGGGAGCAGGCGCATTGTCCGTGGGTTACGCTCAAACCCAACCGCAACCACCGCACGACGTGCACGTGCTCAGCGCCTACTACATGCCGGACCCGGCGCCGCCGCCCGACTCGAACGCCGTCGAGGGCGAGTTGAAGCCGCGCAATTTCGGCAAGATCTGGGAACCGATGCAGCGGCTGTACAAGGAGCATGCCGATTTCGGCGGTGCCCGCGTCGTGCTGCGTAACAGCACCGACGCTGTCGCGCAGATCAGTGGTGTCGACCTCAACGGCAAGCCGATCGAGGACGCATACGTCGATTTCCTTGACAGCGAGTGGGACGATCGCGGCGTCGTCTGGTACCGGGCACATCCGAAAGTCCTCATGCCCGGTGACTGCGCCGAAGTATACATGCGCTTCCGCCGCCGCCCGGCCGGAGAAAGCGCAACAGTGACAGTGCGCCTCGAGAACGGCAAATCAGTGGAGACGGTCATCCCCTTTACCGACCCCGATCTGCAGATCGAGTACGTCATGGCAGACCAACCACTGGATAAGCTCTATATCTATGTTCAGCGCCGCAACGACGCGCAAATCGGCGAACTCACCGGTATCTCCCTCGACGGTGTGCCGCTCGAGGACGTAGCGATCTACGGCAGCGATTTCGATGACGACGTGGCACTGGCGGTCGCCGAACTGCCCGGGTCCCTGCAGATCGGCGACTTTCACGTCGCCGGCGCAACGACGGGGACGGGCAAGTCGACCGCAGCGCAGTTCCGCGTCCTGCCGTGGGTCTTCATGCGTACGAGCTTCCGGTGGGTACCGAAGTCGCCGGAAGATGTCCAGGAGATGCACATGAACGCCGTTTTCCACGCTTCTAATTTTTCAGCGGAAAAGGCCAGGGAATACGGCTGCTACACGGGAGGTGGCGGTGAGGGCATCGAATCTCACAACCGGCAGCTGTACGAATACACGTACGACGAGCCCGACGCCAAGGACCAGGTGAAGGAGTTCTTCGAGAAATACGGCAAGTGGAAGGATGAGCCGCCGCGCTACACCGGCCGCGCCTGGGCCGTCGGACTGGGGCGCAACGCCCGTATGATGGTCGAGACGGGCAGATTCCTGAAAATCCAGCGGAGGAGTCCGAACGGGGCGAGCTACCTAATCACCAACGGCACGACGCGCCCGCTGAACTGGAGCGTCTACGGACAGCTCAGCGATATCGCCTGCACCGATCCGTACCCCGTCAACATCTACGGCGCTGACCACACGACAGTCCGTGAACAGCACACGATGATGTGGAAAAACAGCCGTCCCAAGGTGATGCATGCCTGCATGGAGGCGTACAACGAGGGGAGCATATCCCCGCGTCCAAATACCGGCCCGGAGTACCGGCAAAACACCATCCAGGCGCTGGGCTGCGGCGCCAAAGGCATCATCAGCTGGGTGGCGCTTGAAAGCTGGAAAGGGTGGCGGGCCGACGAGGTTCTCAAGCAGGCAGTCGCCGACGTCAACGCCATCGCCGAGCTGCTCGAGGACGACCTGCTGCTCGGCGTGCCGATCGACATCGTCTCCAACGACGCCGGCCTCACCGAGGCCGGGTCGTTCTGGTACCTGGAGCCGGGCGAGTATCAGCTCGACAAGCCGTGGATGAAGGAAAAGGTATGGACCGGCGCACTGCTGTGCGGTC
>CAYWQM010000053.1:0-29801 GCA_964460215.1 uncultured Lentisphaerales bacterium | reverse complement strand
TGAAGGACGCCCTGGGCTATAACACGCTGTTGCCCGATCAGTACGATCACAATCCAATCGACGGGTATTATCAGCACGCCTCCAATGAGGAGCAAATCCGCAAGCTGGCAGACCGCCTCAGCGACAAAGATAAGACCAGCCAAAGGGTTGTGAGTTACGGCGATGAAACGTCTATCGAATTCGAAAAAGCACAAGCACTGACAAGGCTGAGCCGGGAATTGATCGGGCCGCAGGTGGAGACTGGAGTCAACTACAGCCCGCATTACCCGTTACCACAATATTACGGCGCCCAGAAACACTGGGTGGATATTTTTAAGGCGGCACCGGATGCGCTGACGTTGTTCTGGACCGAGGACTATCTCTTCAGCGTGCCGCAATTGCCGCAGACGTTCTCGTGGACCTACGCTCAGATCCACTGCGGCATCAAGTATCACAACCAGAAAATTCACATGTACGTGATGCCCCATGCGCCTGGGCAGGCGGCGTCTGTTTTTCGGCGCAACATGGTGTTGAGCATTGGCGCGGGCGCCAGGCATATCGATTCTTTCTGCGTGGCGCCGGCGGCCGTTCATACCGAGAATTATGTGTCCTGGCGTTGCACCGAGACATTCCGCGTGCTCCACGAGTCGATCTATGATTCAGCCGAAGCCGAGCCGTATCAGATCAACGGCAAACTGCGCCCGGGCCGCGTTGCGATTGTCTTGAGCCGTGCTACTGAGACTAATGAGGCGGAGCTCAGTTTCGATCCCGCCACCGAACCGTTCATGAACCAGTGTAAGAATGCCGCCGGCGAAAAGGTTTACAACCGCCAGACCTTGTGCCGCAAGGATCAGCAGATGCTGTATCTGGCGTTGAAGCATGCTCAGTACAAAGTGGACCTGATCACTGAAGACGACATCTTGGACGGTTACCTAAAGGGCTATGATGTCGTCCACTTTGCCGGTGAATGGATCGACAGCAGGATAGTGCCGAAACTGGCGCAGTGGGTCGAGGCGGGTGGGATTCTCTATGCCACCGCCGGCATCGGACACCTCGACCAGGACGGTGAAAAATGTCCCGAGATGTTGAAGTTGCTGGGATTGCAGGACAGTTCGCTGACGAAGAATATCCAGGTTATGCGGCCGTTCCTGGAGATGGCTCTGGTTGACCCGATCGATTCGATTTCCCTTGCTGGTGCGGACAATGCGCTCCCGGCAATCGCCATGCGCCAGGTGCTTGTGCCTAACGAAGCCGAGGTGCTCGGAACCTGGGCCGACGGCAGTCCGGCAGTGACCATGCGTACGCTGGGCAAGGGGCGGACAATCGCTGTTGGTACGCTGGCCGGAAGCAGCTACATACGCAGTGGCCTCAAGCCGGTGCCTTTTGCCCGTGGCGGCCACAAGTTGCTGTACAACCCCACGGAATTCTCGTCGGCAGCCGTGCAGTTGGTTGGCTTGGGTGTGTCTCAGGCGGATATCAAGCGGCATGCTGAGTGCTCGAATAATTTCGTGGAGACCCTGGTCATGGACAGCGACAAGGGGACACTCGTGACCCTGGTGAACTGGGATAACATGGAACTGCCCGGGTTGCAGGTTAACGTCCGACTGCCGGCGGCCCCGAAGATGGTGCGCTCAGTCCAGCAGCAGCAGGAAATTGAAGGATGGGAATTCAACGACGGTATACTCTCCTTTACAACTGATCTTGAGTGGGCCGATTATATCCTTATCGCAAAGTGACCGGCGGTTGACGGCACGAGCAGAAGCTTCACGCCCAATGCCTTGATTTCAGAAATCCGCACCCCTTCCATTCTGGCGTGGTGCATGCTGGTTTGGTTTTGAGGGCGAAGCGATAGAGTCGCCGGGGTTGAAGCGGCGATAAAGCAGACAGGAGAAAATATGGCAACCGACAGACGACTGGAAGATAGAGTAGCGGTTGTGACCGGTTCCGGATCGGGAATCGGACGTGGCTCGGCGATCGTGCTGGCGCGCGCCGGTGCCCGGGTCATTGTGAACGATGTCGACCCCGACGGCGGGGCCGAAACGGTGGACCTCATATGCGAAGCCGGCGGGGAAGCGATATTCATCGCCGCAGATGTCGGCCGCAGCGAAGAAGTCAAGTCGCTGGTCGCTCAAGCCGAGGATGCTTACGGCCGACTCGATATTATGTATGCCAATGCCGGCATCACGAATTACGTTGACCTCGAGGATATGGCCGAAGCCGACTTTGAGCGGATGCTGGATACGAACTTCAAGGGGTTCCTGTTTTGCGCCAAGCACGCCATCCCCGCAATGAAAAGGGCGGGGGGCGGATCGATAGTCTTCTGTTCGTCGGTCCTGAATACCATCGGGTTTCCGCAGTGTGTTGTGTACAGTGCCACGAAGGCGGCGATGATTGGTGCCGCCCGTACGCTTGCGGTCGAAGTGGGCAAGCACAACATCCGCGTGAACGTCGTGAGCCCCGGAACCATCAACACGCCGATGCTGGAACGGGACATGGCCGACATGAATGTCGAGGAGGCGGAGAACTATCTGCAGAATGTCCGCAACGCCAATGCGCTTGGCAGAATCGGCGAGCCCGAGGATGTCGGCAATGCGGTTTCCTGGTTGTCCTCTGATGAAGCCGGTTATATAACTGGAGTCAACCTTTTCGTGGACGGTGCTTTCACCGCAGCAAAGCAAATTTGATAGGGTAATAGGGTGATTGGGTTTCCGTATTCCACCACTATGTCACGTCGGAGGAACGACCGTGAGTGTCGGATACTTTCATGAGGTGAACGCCCGGGTCGGCACTGAATTCTGGGTCAATAATCCGTCTCTGTCAGAGATCGAGATGGCATTGGCCGGCGGCGCCGCCGGCGTTGCTTCCAACCCCAACTACATTGTCGCGCTGCTGAAGACCGAGCCCGAATTCGTCCATGCAACCATTGACGAACTCTTGGCGTCGGCAGGCGCAGTTGTCGATGAGGAAAAGTTGGTAATGCAGGTGATTCAGCAGGCTGTTTCACGAGCGCTCGGCATATTTCACGTGTTGTATGAGAAAACGGATGGCCGCTATGGCCAGGTGGCGATCCAGGGAAGCCCGCACAACAATGACAATTTGAGCGCTATGCTAGATGAGGCGGAGACGTTTCACGGGCTTGGCGAGAATGTCATCATCAAAATGCCGGCCACCATCGAGGGTGCTCAAGCGATCGAGGAATTGACGGCGCGGGGGTGGTCGACGATCGGCACCATGTGTTTCTCGGTTACCCAATATATCTATATGGCAGAGGCCTATCAGCGGGGTCTGGAGCGTACCGACAAGAAGCCCAGATGCCTGATCACAATGCAGCCCGGAATGTTCGATGAGTACCTGGCCGCGGCCGCTGCCCGGCGTGGGCTGGAGGTGTCCTCCGAGCTCATCAACCAGGCGGGGATAAGCACGGCGCGAGCTGCCCACAAAATCTATCGTGAGCGAAACTACAGTGCAATCGTGATCTCCGGTGGCGCTCGGTCGACAAGACACTGGACCGAGCTGGTAGGGCAGGGCATGGCGATAACCCTGTCGGGTGCACTGGCTGGTACTCTGATCGAAGAAAATCCCGATGTCGTTGATCGTATCGAGGCGGAAGCGGCTCCCGAGATTATCGCGGAGTTACGGCAAACTTTCCCGGATTTCGTCCGGGCCTGTGATCAGGGCGCCCTTGTTCCGGAAGAGTTTCGTTCATATGGTCCCGTCGTAAGGTTCCAGAACAGCCTGCTCAAAGGTTTCGCAACAGTGATCGGGGAAATTCAGGCCAGGCAGTGTAAGTGAAGTGGCAGTGGCGACCGAGTTGGACGATTCAAAAGCGAATTCCATCAAATCTTGACCGAGGCATGTAAAGCCATGAAGGCTCTTGTAAAAACTGCGGCAGGTATCGGGAATTTAGAGGTGCTGGATGTGCCGGAGCCGGTACCGCTGCCCGATCAATTGAAAATCGAGGTAAAGGCCGGCGCAATCTGCGGTACGGATCTGCACATTCACGACGATGAATACGTCAATTGTCCGCCGATGGTTCTGGGCCATGAGATGGCAGGCGTAGTCGTCGAGGTTGGAGACGCGGTCACTCGCTTCAGCGTCGGCGACCGGGTCACGTCCGAGACCTTCAAGCTCACTTGCGGGCATTGCCGTTTCTGCCAGACTGGACTTATCGGGCTTTGTGTTGACCGTGACAGTATGGGCGTGCATGTGGATGGGGCGTTTGCGAAGTATGTCTGCCAACGCGAGGAAAGCCTGCACAAGCTGCCCGACAATATTGATTTCGAAGCTGGTTCGATGTCGGAACCATCCGCGGTGGCTGTTCGGGCCGTGTATGAACGTGCCAATGTCTCGCCGGGAGATGTCGTTCTGGTGTCGGGGCCGGGGCCGGTCGGCTTGCTGTGCCTGCAGGCCGCAAAGTCGATTGGTGCGACCGTCGTTCTGGTGGGCGCCGCCGGCGACGAGAATCGCCTGGCGCTCGGCAAAGATCTAGGGGCCGATGTTGTTCTGCACGCTGCAACTGATTCCTTCGATGAGTTGTTGGATATGACCGATGGACTGGGCGCCGATATCTCGATCGAGTGCGGTGGGTCGAAGGCGTCACTGGATCAATGTATTGCGCAGTCCCGCAAAGGAGCGCAGTTGGTACTGGTCGGCCTGTTCGGCCAAGAGATCGCGGTCAACCTCGATACGATGATCATCAAGGAGTTGACGGTCCTGCCCAGCTTTACGTACCGCCACCGGACCTGGGAGCGAACGATGCGACTGCTTGGCGAAGGCAAAATAAAAACGTCCCCGCTGGTGAGCGGCCGATTCCCTCTAACCGAGTGGGAGAAGGCATTCGAGACAGTCCGTGGACGCCAGGGACACAAGTACCTGCTGTTACCCGTCGACTGAGTCCTTGCTTACCCTGCGAACTTCGGTGTTATCTGGCCGCGCACCCCGGCGTCGACTACAAACAGACCGCCAGCCAGCGGTTGCTGCGCCAGTTGTTCCTCGTTCAGAGCGTGTGTTGCGGTAGTGATGTACAGGGCCTCGAGATTGTCGCCGCCGAAGGCGCAGGCGGTGACATTCGAGCACGGCAGTTTGATCTTGTCAATGCATTCACCGGTCTCCGGATCCCAGCGCCGCACGTAATCGCCGAAGTAGTGGCCGACCCAAAGCTTGTCATCGACGTCGATCGCCATGCCGTCCGGCCACGCTGCTTCCTCGAAAATCTCGCAGCAGGTGCGGCGGTTCTCGATGGCGCCCGTTGCGTTGTCGTAGTCGAACGCCTCGATCTTCATTAAAGGGGTGTCGATGTAATACATCGTCTTGGCGTCGCTGCTCCAGCAGATGCCGTTCGAGATGGTGACATTGTCGAACATCTGATGCACACTGAGGTCGGCGTCGAGACGGTACATGCCGCCGGCAGGACTGTCCTCGCTGTCCGGCATCGTGCCGGCCCAGAGACGGCCGGCTGGATCGCACTTGCCGTCATTGAAGTGATTCGTCGGGATGTGACTCTCCGGATCGACAATCGGTGTGACAACTTCACTGTCGACGTCATAAAACGCGAATCCACTCTTCAGTGCCAATACCAGGCCGCCTGATTGTCGGCAGACCACTGTCCCGACCAGCTCCTCCAGTTCTCTGACTTCGTGGCTGCCGCTCGATGGATCGTGAAAATGTAACTCCTTCCCGAAGATGTCGAGCCAGTAAAGGACGTGGTTCTCGAAGTCCCAGATCGGTCCCTCGCCAACTACGGATTTTGTATCGAACAGCAGTTCCGGTGTATTGCTCATTGGTTTTTGCTCCTGTCAGGCTGTTGGATTTTCCATCTCCCTTCGCTCATCGAAGTCACGGTTCGGTGAGTTGCGTAAGATGAATGATCAAGATGAATGTTCAATGGTCTTTGATGATGTCGCTTCCCAGCCATTGCCGCCCGAGTTGATAATTTCTATGTTGCCGGGGCACTTTCAATCAGCCATGCCATTCCACGCGTTAGCTTTGATACATGAACATTCCATCCATCGGCCTCTGTTAAAACCTCCTACGTCCCGGTCACGGTCCTTGCGTAGTGTATCGAAGTAGGCCGAAGGTTGCCGGGTTATCAATTTGAAGAGCCACGATGGTTGATGGTTCATGGTTCGAGTTTACCTTAGGGCTGAACTCGAAACTTTTTTCTCGCGAGGATATACGATCACATGGAAAAGGATTTTGCAGACCGCGCCGCCCTGGTGACCGGTGCCGGCACCGGGATTGGCCGAGCAACGGCTATTGCCCTGGCAGGGCGGGGAGCCTTTGTCGGAGTGCATTACAACAACAGCGCAGATGGTGCCGCCAACACTCTCGATGCAATCCGCGAAAGCGGCGGCGAAGGCTTTCTCGTGCATGCCGACATTGGGGATGCTGATCAGGTGGCGGCGGCCGTTGCAAAAGTAGTTGAGACAGCCGGGCGACTGGATGTCCTGGTCAACAACGCCGGCTCTCCCATTGAACGGGCGAAGATTGAAGACTGCTCGCTGGCACTTTGGAATCAGGTGATGACGACGAACCTGACCGGGACCTTTCTGGTCACGCAGCAGGCCATTCCGCACCTCCGCAAAACGGGCAATGGCGCGATCGTCAACAACCTGAGCCTGGCGGTTCAGACCGGCGGTGCCAACGGCGCTGGCGCTTATGCCGTGGCCAAGGGCGGCCTGCAAGTGCTCACTCGCACATTGGCTCGTGAATTGGCCCCGGAGGTCCGGACCAACTCGGTGATGCCTGGTGTCATCGAAACCGAGCACCACGAGCAGTTCACGACGCCTGAACGCATGGCGGAGTATCGGCAAGAAACCCCGATGCAGCGCAATGGCCAGGCGGCGGAGGCGGCCGCAACCATAGCGTTTCTGGCCAGCGACGCCGCCAGTTTCCTCAATGGCGCCATTCTCGATATCAATGGCGGCCGTTTTCTTCGCTAATTAATCGCAGAGGTTGTGGGCCCTTTGTCAGAAGTGCCGCGATGCCTCCGCGTTCGCGATTCAGTCAGCCAAGAGGAGCCAGATGGCCAAGCCAGCAAATTTCGGCGACACCTGTTTGGTGATGTTCGACTTATGGATGCGCGGCGACAGGATGGATGCGTGGATGCAGAAGCTATGCGGCACCACAAACTGAGGTTGAGACTATGGACATTCTGGTAACTGGCGGCAGTGGCACGATCGGTGGTTATGTACTGCGTGAATTGCTGGAGGCCGGACATTCCGTGACCTGCTACAGTCGCACGGCACCGCGGGTAGCGGGCGTGACGTTTGTCCAGGGCGAAATCATGGACCTGGACGGCTTGGCAGCGGCCTGTCATGAAATGCAGACAGTCATTCACCTGGCTGCTGTGCCGGGGCCGGGGCGGGCCACTCCCGAGCAGTTGATTAACATCAATGTGATGGGGACGGTTAACGCCCTCGAAGCGACAGTTCGAGCCGAAGTGCCGAGGTTTGTTTTCGCTTCTTCAGGAGCGGCTACCGGCTTTTCCTTTCAAAAGCGTAAACTGACGCCGCAGTACCTGCCGCTTGACGAAACACATCCGGCCGAACCGCAGGACGAATATGGGCTCAGCAAGTTACTTGGTGAAATGTCCTGTAAGCGGTATTCCGACTGCTACGGGTTGCAGACGGTTTGCTTGCGCATCAGCAACAATTGGTACGTCGATCGGCCTGGAGCTGAAGTGGCTGTCAGCTCGGGGTGGGCGCAGAAATTTTCCGTCGAGGAGTTGTGGGCCGAGCGCTATTGCAAGACGATCGAGGACGCCGGGGATTGGCCGGTCCCCGGCCCGCCGCCGCCCGAAAAACTTTTGTGGTGTTTCACAGATGCCCGGGATGCGGCAACGGCCTTCCGCCTTGCTGTCGAGAAAGACTGCACCGGGCACGAGGTGTATCTGATTGCCGGCGACGATACCTGCTCGAAGATTGAATCCCGAGAGCTCGTCGCTGAACATTTCCCGGATGTGCCCTTACAGAAACCGCTTGAGGGGCATGCGACCTTGTGGTCATATGACAAGGCGACGAGGATGCTGGGATATCGGCCCCGATATACATGGCGGGCAAGTGATTTTCAGATATGGCTGGACGGTCAGACCTAATTCTCTCGCCTGCTCTTTCGGTACTTTGATCTTCTATAGCTCATGTCCCGGCTGCTTTTACTTCACTGCGCTTTCGCCCGCCCGTTGCGCCGGACTCCAATATCAATGACAGACATGGCGTAGTGCCGCCCGATCAGATACAGTTCATTATGAGCACCGAAAGGAAAATCGAGTTTACTGGTGGTGGCTGGCGGCCTGTGGAAGATAGTGAAGAAGTAACAGGCACCCGCATCATCGATGCGCACAGTCACATTTTCCCACGCTTCGCTACAGGTTCAGGCCCGGAAAGCGCCGAGCTGACGCTGAAACTATGGCAGTATCATGTCCGGGATTTTTCCGAGTTCTGGAGAAAGGCGGACGGCAAACATGTAAAGGAGCGATTGCTGGATTATCCCTCCGATGATATTCACAAAATGCCTGATGTGAATTTTCGTATGGGCAAGTATGGGAAGGCCGAATTTACAATTGACGGCGTCGACTATTATACCGCGTTGTTTCCGCCGGGCCTGGAAAACTTGGAGGCGGTACCGGAGCGGATGATCGCCGAGATGGATGCAGCCGGCGTCGATGTCGCGGTGCTGCAGAGCGATCATGTCTATGGGGCGAATATCGCTGAGTACTACGCCAAGGCGATGTCGCGTTTCCCGAATCGATTCATCGGCCTGGCGCAGATCTGCGAACCGGCAGCTGATCAACCGGTGCAGCTCGAGCGCTTGGAACGCGCCGTTCACGAATTGGGGTGCAAGGGACTTTATTTCAGTGTTGAACTGTTCGCCTTTGATGGCTACACCGACCATATTGACGACAGTAAATTCGAGCCACTATGGGGACTGGTGCAAGCTCTGGGAATCCCCGTGTGGTGGTACCTGGATGCCCGTCGTCGTGATCGGGTGGCGAGTTTCATGCAGTACACCGCCGAGGTCGATCGCTGGGCCGAACGACATCCGGATATCCCGTCGGTGCTGACCCACGGACTGGTGCCGGCGACTATGATTCACGAAATCGGAGTGCCGCAGGAGGTGATGTCGCTTTTGAAGCGCCCGAACGTGTTTGCCGAAATCCTGATGCCCGCCAAGTGGCCGGAGTATCCCTTTGTCGAGGGACAGGAAATGCTGCGACAGTGGCGCGATGAAGTCGGGCCCGAAAAACTGATGTGGGGATCGGACATGCCGTTTTGCGGCGGCAACTGGTGCACTTATCGGCAAGCCGCCGATTATATCCGTCTGCACTGTGATTTTCTTTCGCGACAGGAAAAGGCGCTGATCCTGGGCGGCAACGCCATGCGAATGTTTAAGCTGGATGCTGAACGCTGAACACCGAACCTCGAGTATACGAAGAATGATTGACCCGCAGAATGTCGAGCGAGTGGCCATCGTTGGTGCCGGTACGATCGGTTCCGGATGGGCCGTGCACTATCTGGCCTGTGGCAAAACTGTCACGGTCAGCGATCCTGCACCGGATGCGGAATCACGCGTCCGTGCTTTCGTGGAGGATGCATGGCCTGCCGTCGCGGCTCGGGCCGTCGCGGGTGCGGATCCCGGAGGGCTACGTTTTGTCGTTGACCCCGCAGCAGCGGTGAGCGATGCGCAGTTGGTGCAGGAGAGCGGACCGGAGTCACTGGCGGCAAAGACGGACATCTACCGGGCACTTGAACCGGGGTTGCCAGCCGACGCCGTCGTGGCAACGAGTACGTCGGGGTTGCTGATCAGCGAACTGCAGGACGGTCGCATCGGGCCGGAGCGCTACATCGTCGGGCACCCGATCAACCCGCCGCACATCATCCCGCTCGTCGAGGTCCTTGGCGGCCGTCAAACGGACCCGGCTATTGTCGACTGGACGCTGGCGTTCTACAAGGCCCACGGCAAGCACGCGATACACGTGCGCAAGGAGGTCCCGGGGCATCTGGTCAACCGCCTGCAGTTGGCACTGTGGCGGGAAGCGGTGCACGCTGTCGACGCCGGTATTGCCACGGTAGAAGATGTCGATGCCGCCGTCGTGCACGCCCTGGGCTTGCGCTGGGCACTGGTCGGACCGCACCTGACCATTCATCTGGCCGGCGGTCCGGGCGGCATGCATCATCACCTCGAGCACCTTGGCCCGGAAATCGAAAACTGGTGGGAAGATCTCGGTGCGCCCAGGCTGACGCCCGAGGTCAAGGCCAAGCTGATTGCCGGTATGGACGCTGAGATTGCCGACACGAGCTATGAGAAACTAATAGCCCAACGCGATAGCGAACTTCTGGCAGTGCTGGACGTGTTGGCAGCTGAGCGCGCTGACAAATAATGACCAAACGACCGGAGACGATGAGAATGAAGAAGCTGTCCCTGCACATAATGTCCCTTGCCACGATAATGCTTGTGCCGACGACGGTGCTCCATGGAGCGCCTGCGACGCGAACTGCAGAGATATCTGTCGATGCCGCGGCCCAGGAGCAGGTCGGGCAAGACGAGGCCTACCCGTTGCTCGAGGAGCCGATATTGGTGATGGGCGTGACTGACGACGGATTCCGGCCGCTACATCTGTCGATTTACGGACGCTACGCGGCAATTACTGCCGCCAAAAACGGGGCCAGCCGAATCTACCTTTACGACACGAAGACGCAGGAGCTGAAACTGATCGGCGCCGACGCGAAGACCGGGATCCAGATTGTCTGGGGGCACCTGCACTACAAGTCGGGGCAGGTTGCGGTCAACGACAAGTACGTGGCGTATGCCAGGGAGAGCGGGGCAATCGACCAGTTGATCCTGCGCGAGATAGCCAACCCGGAAATCACCAAGGTCTATGACTTGCCTGATGGCATGTCGCTCGGGCAGATGTCCGTTGGCAATGACGACGCCGGCGGGTTCGGGGTGATCGGGTACAGGCGCGATGAGGGCAACATCCTTCACGGCAACGTGTATTATCTGGATCTTGCCGAGGAAAAATTCAAACTTATACACGCGAGCACATGCAAGGAAGGCGCCGACCCGGCGAACTCATGGCTCTACAATCGCGGTCCTCAGACCCGAAACGGTACGATGACCTGGATCTTCGGTAGCCACGACTGCGCCAAGGCGACGATCTACTATTGGGATGGCAGCTTTAACGGTGATGGCACCGCGAAGACAAAGCCTTTGCCGGTGTCGATGTACACGGAGAAAAATATCCAGAACCCGTGCATGGTCACAATGTGCGAAGGCAGGATTTACATGCACACCTACAACATCCGGTGCCAGGGACGCAGCGGTGGTGTGGCTGCATGGGATCCGATCAATGACACCCTGGTCCATCTTGGCGACGGGTTGACTCCCAGCCTCGCCGGCAAGTGGCTGTTACTCTCGAATCCACAGGGCATTTTTAAGATCGATGCCACCGTTGCCGATCCGTGGGCTTCACGGGAAGTGGTGATCCCGCCGGCGCCGAACTCGAACCACTACACGCAGTCTGGTGCCAGGCTGAGTCGTACCGGTCGATTTGTCTATTTCCTGATGGACAACATGAACGGGGCCAATACCCGTGTCTATATGGCGGACTTGGGTGCCGATTGATGTATTCAGACGTGGGAGTAGGCGCGATTGCTTGGAGAACCAACGGCCTCGACGATGGGGGCAGTGACCGGGGAGACACATGTCAGTCCGGCCCATGGATTGCATGGGAATACGCTGAACCGTCGATTTGGGGCGACATGCGAAATGGCGAAGTGTCGACCAGGGGAAGGGCTGATCGACTTGAATAGCTCCCAACCTTGGGGGAACTTATGCCCTGCAAAATATAATCAATGAACCACTTTCTACAGGACTCTTAATGAATAACTATCAGATGTACATAAACGGCGAGTGGTGTGACGCTGTTTCCGGTGAGACCTACGATGCCATCGATCCGGCGCTCGGTGAGCCTTTCGGAAAAATCGCCAAGGGCGGACGTGAAGACGCGCAACGCGCTATTGCGGCTGCCAACGAAGCGGCCAAGTCCTGGCGCAAGGTGCCGTTGTGGGACCGGTGCGCTGCCGCGACGGCCGTTGCGGAGGTAATCGGCCAGCGGACGGAAGATCTCCGTGATATTCTCTGCACGGAACTTGGCAAACCGTTTCATGGCGAAGCCAATGACGAGGCTGGGGAGGCGAACACGCCATGGCTGGTGGCTGCAGAACAGGCCAAATACTTCGAGGCACACACGAAGCCCTGCGCGGATGCGACGAAACGAGTCTTGACGTTCCACCAACCACGCGGCGTCGTTACCTGCCTGACTCCCTGGAATTTTCCGGCAGCGATTCCCGGTGAGTATCTGCCATTCGCGATTGTCATGGGCAACGCTGTTTGCTGGTCGCCCGCGCCGACAGCAGCGGCAACTGCTGTAGAGCTGATGAAGTGTATTGCGGCTACTGATCTGCCTCCGGGCGTAATTAATCTGATCACCGGTCCGGGCGCCGAGGTGGGCGACGAGCTGGTCGTCAATCCGGGCACCCACGCTGTCGGCATGACGGGCAGCCCGCAGACGGCGCGCATAATCACTGCGCGCTGCGGATTGAAGCCGCGGCTGTTTGAGCTTGGCGGCAACGGTCCGATCGTGGTGCTGGAGGATGCCGATCCACAGGAAATTGCACCGTGCATAGCTGCCGCGTGCTACTACGCGGCCGGGCAGGTGTGTTCCTGTGCCGAGCGTATTTTTGTGCACGACAGCATCAAGGACGCGTTGGTCGAGGCGATGGTCGAACAGGCCGGGAACTGGATCCTCGGCGATCCGCGCGAGGAGTCCGTCAACATGGGGCCGCAGAACAATATGGGCGTTGTGGAGAAGATGTCGGGGCACCTGGATGACGCCCTTGCGAAGGGTGCAAAAGTGGTGGCGGGCGGTAAACGCCCGGATCGGCCAGGTTTTTTCTACGAACCCACCGTGCTGACTGACTTTTCGATCGATTCTCTGGTGAACAAGGAAGAGACCTTCGGCCCGATCGCACCGATCGCCGGCTTCAAGAATGACGACGAAGCGTGGGCCTATATCGATGCGTGTGATCTCGGCCTCTCGTCGTCGGTCTTTACCAAGGACGTTACCCGCGCCTGGGAATGGGCCGAACAGCTGAATTCTGGCATCACAATCGTCAACGACTGGACGCATTTCTGGGAGCATCACCTGCCGTTCGGCGGCATGGGGTCGAATAGCAGCGGTGTCGGACGTATTGGCGGCCGGCATACTTTGGATTTCATGAGCGATCTGAAGACGATTGTCTTCAATGTCGGGCCACCGAGTGTTTAATGCTCAGGTGACAGCCGCTCTTGCCACTTGCATCTTCCACCCGCAGTTGAATCACCAGGAGAAACCTTATGGCTGTTAAGATGATCCACCACCACGGGTTTACCGTGTCGGACGTCCAGTCGTCACTGAAGTTTTATCGGGACACGCTGGGGTTCGAGGAGCTCCGCGTGAGTGAGCGCAAGGAACTGCCCAGTTACGATGTGATACTCGGCTACGAGAACGTGCATATCATCACGGCGCTGCTGCGGCATCCGGTGAATGAGTTCATACTCGAACTGATCCAGTACATCAACCCGCCTTCATCTCCGCGCGAACAGCGCAATCACTATGTCGGGTCCTCGCATTGCGCCTATGAGGTTGGCGATATCGATGCGCTCTACGAAAAGCTCGTTGCTGGCGGTTACGGTTCGATCAACCCACCGGTCGATGTGGTCCGTGGCGGAATCACCGTCGCTCGCGCTGTCTATGCCCTGGACCCGGATGGAATCAGTGTCGAACTGTTCGAAGAGTTCGAGGACGTAGTCAAAAAATGAAGGGTACACAACGATGACGAACATGGACTGGTTCAAAGGCAGGACTGCGATTGTGACCGGTGCCAGCTCGGGCATGGGGCGTGCAATTGCCTTGGCACTCGGCCGTGCCGGAACGAACGTCGGCATCAACTACAATCGTAACCAAGCTGCAGCCGAAGCGATCAAGGAAGAAATCGACGGTGCCGGTGGCAGCGGACTGGTGCTGCAGGCGGATGTCGGTGATCCGGAAGACGTGGAGCGGATGTTCTCTACTGTCGATGAAGCCTTCGGCGCTAAACTTGATATGATTGTCTGCAATGCCGGCGAATGGATGGAAAAGAACCCTGTGGCAGAATGTCCGCTGTCGGAGTGGGACCAAATGATCAGGGTTAACGCCACCAGTGTTTTTCTGTGTTGCCAGCAAGCGGCCAAGCGGATGATTCCACAGGGCGAAGGCGCCATCGTTACGGTCGGGTCGGTTGCCGGGCATACCGGCGGCGGTGGTGGAACCGTGCCCTACGCTGCAGCGAAGTCCGCTGTACACACATTTACGCGCGGCCTGGCTCGTGAGCTGGCGCCGCATGGGATTCGGGTCAATGGCTTTGCCCCCGGGGTCGTCGACACCCCGATGCAGGAAGGTCGGGCGACACCGGAAGTCGCAGCCTTTTTGAACAAGCTGACGCCGGTTGGACGGATGGGGCAGGCGGACGAGGTCGTCGAACTTGCACTTTTACTGCTGTCGCCCGGCAGTTCGTTCATGGCCGGAGAGATTGTCGAGATCAACGGCGGCCTGTTGATGCGGTGAGTGAAAAGTTAAATGTTGAGAACTGAAGCGGGGAGGAGTTGATGGCGGCTGATGAAAAAATTCTGGCGCTGGTGACTGGTGCGGCCCAGGGGATTGGCCGAGCGACTACCGCACGGTTGCTGCAGGACGGTTGTCGTGTCATTGCGCTTGATCGCAATGGAGATTCGCTGGATGAACTGCAGGCTGAACTCGGTGAGGACGTTTTGCCGGTTTCATTTGATCTGAGTGACGGCGGGGCCATTGCCGCGCTGGTTGCCGGATTGACCGAGCAGTACGGCCCGATTTTGCGACTGGTCAACAACGCCGGCATCTGGCCCGGTGGACGTATCACTGAATTGACCGACGAGGTGTGGCAGCTTGCCTTTGCTGTCAATGTGACGGCGCCGTTCGCGCTCATTCGCGCTATCGCGCCCGTCATGGCAGCCGCCGGCGGTGGGGCTATCGTCAACGTTGTCAGTCGCAATGCCTTTCGTTCGAGCACGGGATGCAGCGCCTATGACGCATCAAAGGCGGCACTGCTGGCTCTGACAAGAACGGCAGGAGGCGAGCTGGCGGCGGATGAAATCCGCGTCAATGCCGTGTGCCCCGGGGTGATCAGTACACCCGGGGACCTTTCGATCGAAGACCCCCTCTTTAAGGCCGCATACACTCGGCAGATTCCGATGGACCGCTACGGCGATGCTGGTGAAATCGCCAGTGTCATTGCTTTCCTGCTTGGTCGTGATTCATCCTTCATGACCGGGCAAGCCGTTATCGTAGATGGTGGCCAGATTGCCTGCCAGGACAATCGGCGGTACATGGAGATTCCAGGGTTGTCGGGGGAATGAGTTCGAGGTCGGTCCCGTAATCTCGAGTGTAGTGGAGCCCTGATGCGGGTGATGGTTTGTTTTCTCTGATATCTGAAGCCTGACGCCTGAACACTCCCTATCTCCATTGACTTTCAGGCTTGTGGCGATACCGTTAGCCCCTCAATTCTGACAACTATTACGCCAACCTGCAGCCAATGGTCCAGCAATGAAACTGATCCGCTTCGGTGAATTCCGCCAAGAAAAACCCGGGGTTCTCCTCGATTCCGGTGTCCGCAAAGATCTGTCCGGTGTATTCAGCGACTGGGATAGCGATTTTTTCGAAAACGACGGGCTGGCAAAGCTCGCCGACATCCTCGCCAGCCGTGGTGATGAGTTGCCCGATGCACCCGCCGATGCCCGCCTCGGTTCCTGTGTCGCACGCCCGTATAAAGTTGTTTGCATTGGGCTGAACTACGAAGAGCATGCCCGGGAGTCCGGCTTGGAGATTCCCCCGGAGCCGATCGTTTTTTTCAAGGCGACCAACACTGTCATTGGTCCGAATGACAACGTGACGATCCCGCGCAACTCGGAAAAGACCGACTGGGAGGTCGAGCTTGGCGTAATCATTGGCAAGACCGCCAGCTACGTTGCGAGCGGGGAAGCGGCTGCCGAGCACATCGCCGGCTATTGCGTTTCCCACGATGTCTCCGAGCGCGCCTTCCAGCTCGAACGCGGGGGACAGTGGGTCAAGGGCAAGTCCTGTGATACGTTCAACCCGCTTGGCCCGTTCATGGCGACGCCCGACGAAGTAGCCGATCCTATGAACCTTTCGATGACGCTCGACGTCAACGGCGTGCGAAAGCAGAGCGGCAATACCAAGACGATGATTTTCGACGTTTGCGAGATTATCCGCTATCTGTCGCACTTTTTTACGCTCGAACCAGGTGACGTCCTGACCACGGGAACGCCCTCGGGCGTCGGGCTGGGCATGAGCCCGCCTGAGTTTCTCGGTGTGGGCGACGTGGTTGAACTCGCTATCGAAGGGCTTGGCAGCCAACGGCAGACCTGCGTTGCAGCCGAATAAAAAGGAGATTTCGAAATGAATTTCAATCGATTCAGCGATCAGGTTGCCATCGTCACCGGCGGTGCCGACGGACTGGGCAAGGCGATGGTTGATAGGCTCGTAGACGAAGGTGCCACAGTCTGCATCTTCGACTCCAACGACAGCACTCGCGAGGCCGCTGTTGCGGAGTTTGCAGAACGTGGCTGCAGCGTCGGGGGTACTGCTGTCGATGTCGGCGACGAGGCATCGGTGCGCGATGCCATTGCTGGGGTCGTAGATGCCCATGGGCGTCTTGATGTGATGATTAACTGCGCCGGCATCGTCGGTCAGACCAACGTGAAAGCGGTGGAATACGATGCCGACGTGTTCGATCAGGTGCTAAAGGTTAACTTGCGCGGCTCGTTTCTGATGACGAAGTATTGTCTGCCGCCGATGCTCGAGCGTGGCTATGGACGCATCCTCCTGGTTGCTTCGATCGCCGGCAAGGACGGCAACCCCGGCATGGCAGGCTACAGCGCCAGCAAGGCGGGTGTCGTGGGCCTGGTCAAGGGGCTGGGCAAGGAATACGCCGAAAGCGGCGTCACGATCAACGGCCTGGCTCCGGCCGTGATCCAGACGGCCATGGTCGATGCTGCCGATCCCGCCATGGTCAAGTACATGACCGACCGCATCCCCATGAAACGCACCGGCACGCTGGAAGAAGCTGCCGCAACGGCAGCCTACGCCGGGTCGCCGGAAACCAGCTTCAACACCGGCTTTGTTTTTGACCTGTCCGGCGGGCGAGCCACGTACTGAGCAGATCGGCAGAGCCGTAACCGTTTCATCAAGAATCGTCAATCCAATTCGGATCAGGTTGGCGATTGCGTTTCTCTTCCAGTCAACCGAGCCCGTGTATGCGTCCAGTCTCAGCCTATATGCTGACGTTTAACAATGCGCGTACGATCGAGCGCGCCCTGGCCAGTGTTGCCTTCGTCGACGAACTGGTTGTCGTTGATTCCGGCAGTACTGACGGCACTCTGGAGATCGTCCGAGCAGCCACCGACCGTGTGATCGAGCGCCAATGGCCGGGATTCCGAGAGCAATATCAGTTTGCCCAGAACCAGTGCACCCATGACTGGGTCCTGTTCCTCGATGCCGACGAAGAGATCTCACCGTCATTGGCAAATGAAATCCAAACACTCTTCAGCGGAGCGGCTGCGGACGATTCGGTCCTCGGTTACAACGTCCGTCGCCGCACGTTTTTCCTCGGCCGCTGGATTTTGCATGGTGCCTGGGGTCGTGATTCCGAGATCCGCTTGTACAATCGGCAGCATAGTCGCTGGGAAGGCGGCCTACACGCCAGCATCGAGGTCGATGGCGATGTCAATGATTTGCGGCACTTCTACTATCATTATACGTACGAGGACATCGGAGATCAGTTGCGGACGCTCGACAAGTATTCGACCATCGGTGCCTCTGACCTCGAGGAACGGGGACGCCGCTGCTCATTGGTGCGGTTGATTGGCAATCCGGTTCTGGGGTTTGTGCGGGATTATGTGCTGCGCCTCGGGTTTCTTGATGGTATGCCCGGACTGGTCATCGCGGCCAACACCGCCTTTGCCACGTTCAACAAGTACGCGAAACTCCGAGAACGACATTTGACCGGGGACGACGTCCGGAAAAATTATGACGACAAGCCGGAGTGAGCGGTATTGACAAGAGCCCGGAGTTGGATAATTGTAACCGCTTCCCGCCGGTTGCACGTCGCTGCATCCGGTACTTCTGCAAATGAATGTCATTCGCAAAACCGGACTGCAAATGATCAACCGCGTGTTTTGCCTCTGCGCAGTTTTTGTTTTCTCCGCAGTCGCTCTCCCTTTAGCCGTTTTTGCAGAAAATGTTCCGTTCTTTCCGGGTGAGTGTCTGACCTATAATTTGATGTGGGGTGTCGTCCCGGCGGGAAAAGTCACCTTCAAAGTCCTGCCAATGACCGAGGTCGATGGGGAAGAAGCCTATCACTTCGTCATGACTGCCAGAACCAACTCCTTCGTCGACGCTGTTTATAAAGTGCGTGACCGTGTCGACGGTTTCGCCGCGGCTGACTTTTCGCGCTCGCTTTACTACCGTAAGAAACAGCAGGAGGGCGGCAGTATACGTGACATTAAAGTGGTTTTTGACTGGGAAAGCATGACTTCGCAGTACACCAACTACGACAGCACCCGCACGCCTGTTGCTATTGAACCGGGAACGTTCGATCCGTTGTCGGTAATGTACGCCTTCCGCTGCATTGACCCGGATGAACCCGCCGATTACAAGATCCCGGTGACCGACGGCAAGCGCTGCGAATCCGGTCACTTGGATTCTGTCGAGAAAACACACCTGCTAACCCGTGACGGAAACGTCTCTGCGTTGTTGCTCGAACCGGATATGTCGAAGGTCGGTGGTGTGTTTCGCAAGAGCAAGGATGCAAAACTGCAAATCTGGCTGTCGGATGACGAATTCCGTGTGCCGCTGAGGTTTTCCAGCAAGGTTGCGGTCGGCAGTTTTCACGGAGTTTTGGTCGAGCATGTGCCTGGCCAGGACCACACCGACTGATCGCAAACGAGACGCCGTTTGAAAGATCGCAAACGTATCGCAAAAGCACCATGTTCTTCGATGAGATTGCCGACATGAGCCCTATGGCTCAAGCCAAGGAGGCCGCTGTCCGCCGACATTGCCAGTATGTCTATGAGCTCACCGGCAATAATAAACGCCAGGCCGCCCGGGTATTGGGGATATCGCGATCGACTCTGGAACGCAAGCTCGACCCGGAATGACCAATCAGCAAAAGACGCGG
The DNA here is from genome assembly GCA_964460215.1 of uncultured Lentisphaerales bacterium. Classification (GTDB taxonomy): domain Bacteria; phylum Verrucomicrobiota; class Lentisphaeria; order JABSQK01; family CAJWLW01; genus CAJWLW01. Next base: position 10,512 of record CAYWQM010000053.1, on the reverse strand, counting down.
TTGGCGCTGTTCAACGAGAAGTGGGGGCAGCGTGAAGCGCTTTTTGCCCGCCACGCGCCGCTGCCGTTCTGGGCGCCGGGCTCGATTCTGACGGACGCTATCCGATCGGCCTACGAGCATTTTCTTCCCGTTTCCGAATATGCCTGGGACTTGGCTTCCGTACTCAGCGAGGTGCTGCCGGGAACCTTCAAGGATGATGCTTTTTCCGCTTGGGTCCCTGCCAGCCTGCGCCAGCCGCCGGCTTCGCTGCCGGACCTGTGGGCGATGCTGCCACCACCGGTTGCCGGCCGGTTGACCTGGACGTGCGATGATCTATGGTCGCTAGCTTGTGCATTGGCGGCGCCGCTACAGCATGGAACGAGAGCCGGGCGATATCCCGGGCAGCAACGGGCGTTGCGCGACTGGTTGGAGCACAGTGAAAAACCACGGTTTGCCGTGGACTACGGGTGCGGGACAGGGCAGGGGACCTGGGAGCTGGCGACGGTGCTGCCGCCCGGGTCCTTGGTCGTCGGGATAACTTTGGAGCCTTTAGAGTCATGGCTTGCCAGCCGTCGCGACACAAGTTACATGGAATGGTCATTCCAGAACGTGGACACGAAGTACGAGTACCCGAGTGTCGGCGACCAGGTCGAAGTCACATTTGCGGCCGGTGACTTCCGCAGTTTTGCATGGCGTCAGAAAACGGATCTGATAGTCTGCAATGGACTGATCGGCGGCCCGCTGTTGAATCGTCCGGATGATATGCGGGATGTGTGGCAGCGCTTTTCCACGGAATTGTCGCCTGGCGGCCTTTTGCTGATTGGCAACTGCTTTCATGCCGGGCGGGACTCGGACTGTACGGCATTCCTATCCCTCCGACCTGATGGGATCCGGGAGATCGACGCGGATGAAGACAGCTTTGTATTTGCCCATAGTGTGGAATGCTGACTTGGATTTTTTTGTGGGGCATTACTGCATGCGCAGCAATCATCTCGCAAACGGAAGCTGTGCCCGGCGCAAAGCAAGCATGGGCCGGGCAAAATGAGCCCCGACAAGCGTCAAGACGTGAGCCGATAGGCTGATGTGCCACTGGATATCGAGAGACTTTGTACCACTTCGAAAAGCTGCCTGTACGACATGATCAGAGGCAGAAATACGCCACAGCACAAAGGCGCACAGAAGTGTCTGCGCAATTGACGTGGACACGCAAGGTTCTGGTTCTATATTACTTATAGCGGAGACGGCCTGCCATTTGCGGGTCGAAATCATGATTTTTCTATGATCATGACATCTCGGTCCTTTGCATTACTCTTACCGGTGGTGCTGAAGACAGTTGATGTGCGCGCCAGTTGATAATCGATGCGGAGGCTGAACTCTCTCCCCCTATGGACCCTGGTTTTTGGATCATAGCCGTCACTATTGTCATCGGAACATGGCTGACCGCGGTCTGGGCTGCATTGTCTGACCTCAGTCGTGCCGGTATTCGTAAACTGGAGCAATCGAAGCACGAGGGCCTTATTGGCCGTGCGGAACGCTGGCTGGATCATCGAGATGACTATCGTGTCGCAATCCGCGTGCTTTCTTTCATCAATCTCGGCCTTTTCGCCTTGACGAGTCAGGCGCTGCTGCTCAATGTCGGAGTGCAGGCGTCTAATGCTGTATTTGCTGCACTTGCCTTAGTTGTTGTTCTTTTTCTGATCTCCGAAACCCTCGGCCATTGGGCGGCTGCCTATCATTGGTCTATTCTAAAAGTCTCTGTTCCCTTGCTTAGCCCGTTTCGTATAGCGGCGATTCCGATCAACAGTTTTCAAGACCGATTGGCCCGTGCCCGTGACAACGGGGACGAGGAAATTCGCGCTACCACAGAGGACGAGATCATGTCCCTGGTAGAGCAGGATGCCACCGAGGAAGAGGAGGACGGCAGCCTGGAAGACAACGAGCGGCGCATGATCCGAGGCATCTTCGACCTTGACGAGACTCTGGTGAAGGAGATCATGACACCGCGAGTCGATATCGACGCACTCAATATTATCAGTTCCATCGGCGAAGCGAAGGCGCATATAGTGGAATGCGGTCACAGCCGGATCCCGGTCTACCGCGGCACCGTGGACAGCATTGTCGGCGTCATTTATTCCAAGCACCTGCTGGATGATTCCCGCCTGGCCGCGGCCGACAATGTCGAACAAATCATGCAGCAGCCCGTGTTTGTGCCCGAGACTAAGAATGTCGGCGAACTGCTCGATGAATTTCGCCAGCGCAAGAATCATTTGGCCGTGATCATCGACGAGTATGGCGGTACTTCCGGGATCGTCACCATTGAAGATATCCTCGAGGAAATCGTCGGCGAAATCCAGGATGAATTCGACGACGATGAGCCACCAGGCCACCAGGCTGTGTCTGGAGGGGCCTTGGAAGTTGATGCCCGCATGCCGATCGACGAAGTTAATGAGCTACTTGGCGTGGACATTTCCGATGATGAGGAATACGATACTATAGGTGGCTATGTCACCAAGGTGCTTGGGCGAATCCCGAAATCCATGGAGAATGTCCAGATTCCGGGGCTTGATGTCCATATCCTCGATGCCGATGAGCGCAAGATTAGTCGGATGCTGCTGACTCGAAACTCGCTGCAGACAGAAAACCAAATTATATGAAGGAGAACGGGATGTCGTGGAATTGGAAGGTGCAACGTGAGCGCCAGGCCTTTGTTGCTTTCGAAGACGGTACAGTGATGCGCGGTCATTCGGTTGGCGCTGACATCGATCGTGTCGGAGAAGTTGTCTTCAATACCGGCATGAGCGGCTATCAGGAGATTCTCAGCGATCCGTCCTATCACGGTCAGTTCGTCACCATGACCTACCCTGAAATCGGCAATACCGGTGTTAACAACGCTGATGCCGAGTCTGGCAGTGCATATCCCAATGGCTTTATTGTCCATGAAATGAACGAACCGGAGAGCTGGCGAGCCGACGAATCGCTGTCGGCCTACTTGGTGCGCCACGGCATCCCCGCCATCGCCGGCATTGACACCCGTGCACTGACCACGAAACTGCGCGACCAGGGGACGTTAAAGGCCTATATCTCTGTCACCGGTGACATGTCTGTGGATGCCGCCGTTGCCCGTGCCCGCGACTGGGAAGGGCTGGATGGGCAGGACTATGCGGCGCGGGTCACCTGCGAGTCGTCCTTCGTTTGGGATACAGACGGAACAAAAACCGTGAGCTGGGGCATTGCGGATGAGTTGCCGCCGTGCGATTTAAAGGTGGTCGCCTATGATTTCGGTATTAAATGGAATATCCTGCGCAACCTGCGCTTGGCGCAACTGGACGTCACGGTAGTGCCCGCCAATACGACGGCGGCTGATGTCCTCGCGCAGAAGCCGGATGCCGTATTTTTTTCCAACGGCCCGGCTGATCCTGCAGCGGTTGAGTATGCGGTCGATAATGCACGTGAATTGATCGGCAAGGTTCCGATCATGGGCATCTGCCTGGGGCACCAACTTCTTGGTCTGGCCTGCGGCGCTTCCACTTATCGTCTGAAGTTCGGGCATCATGGTTGCAACCATCCGGTTCGCCGCCTCGACACCGGTGCCATTGAAATAACCTCACAGAATCATAATTTCGCGATCGACCCCGACAGCTTGAGCGAAACTGAACTGGAAGTAACGCATACGAATCTCAACGATGGGACCGTCGAAGGCGTCTGTCACCGCAGCGCCCCGATGTTTGCCGTGCAGTATCATCCGGAGGCAAGCCCGGGCCCGCACGATCCCAATTATCTCTTTGCCCGTTTCCGTGAGATGATCCTGGAAACGAAGTAAGCTCGGCGCCGTCCTTAATCGGCTTGTCCTACCCGAAGCCGAGCAATACTCACCCTATGTAGGGTGACTAGCGCATCGCTGGCAGCAATCCTTCTTTCTGCACTTCAGTATCGTTGGTGTTTGCGTACGTAAGCAAAAGTAATCAGGCGTGGCTACGGTTATTTAAAAATATCGGCCAGCGAAAAATCTTTTCGTAATTGCTTCATAATTCTATTCTGTCTGCGATGCATGCGGCGACGGTCCGCTACGGCAACGTCGTTTTCGTCGCATAGGTGGAGGATGCCATGGACTATATAAAGACATACCTCGTCGCCTAACGATCTGGCGCGTGGGCAACTCAGAGCAACATCGACACAGACGCAAATTTCGCCGATTACCCCATCATCAGTTCTCGTATCGTCACGATAGTCAAAGGTGATGACATCGGTAGCGCCCTGGTGGTCGAGGAAGGTTTCGTTCAGCGCAATGATGGTGGCGCTATCGACCAGAACAACGGCGAGCGTTTCATTTGGATTCGATTTTTGGTCCAGATTGCTTAGGCTGATCGCGCGCTGTATCGCCCGCAACATCAGTCGCCGGTCCTGCAGCGGATGCTTTCTGAGACGTTTCGATAAAGTTACTCTCATTTTCTTTGAGCTTGGGATAGGCCACGCGGCCGTGCAGCATGGTCGTGAGGTTTTTTTTGATCGACAACTCGATTTCGTTAATTTCCCCCATCGTGAGTTCGGCTTTCTTTAGCTGCCCGTCGACGATGCGGTTATTGAAAATCTCGGATATCAGCGAGTCGATCTTCTGGGGCGTCGGTTTTTCAAGCGAGCGCGAGGCGGCCTCGCAGGAGTCGGCCAGAGCGATAATTGCGGCCTCCTTGGTGCGGGGCAGGGGGCCTGGATAGCGGAAGTCCTCGACTTGTACAGGTTTGTTCTTGGTCTCTTCCTGCTTGGCCCGATTGTAAAAGGCAACGACCAGACTGGTCCCGTGGTGTGAGGCGATGGCATCGCGCAGTGGTTTGCACAACTTGTGCCGGGCCGACATCTCCAGCCCTTCCTTGACATGGTTGATGATGACCAGGGCACTCATACGCGGCGTCAAATCGGCATGCCGGTCGCTGCTTCCAGCGGTGTTTTCCGTATAGTACAGCGGGTTCGACAGCTTGCCGATGTCGTGAAAATAACTGGCCACGCGGCAGAGTAGGGAGTTTGCGCCGATGGACTCAGCAGCATGTTCCGAGAGGGTGGCTACCATCAGGCTGTGATGGTAGGTGCCTGGCGCTTCAAGCTGGAGGCGCTTTAACAGGGTGTGATTGAGATCCCCGAGCTCGAACAGCGTGATGTCAGAGGTGATGCCGAAAAGTGATTCGCAGACCGGGAGCAACAGATTGGCCAGAAGTACCGTTATGAAGCCGTTGACCAGTGCAATGCCGAGAATCCACAGGTAATTGACCATTGGTGCCGATTGCTTGAGCATGAAAAAAGTGGCAATGACAAAGATCGCGAAAGCAACCATGAGCCCGGCGCGGAAGGTGCGGATACGGGTACGGGCGTGGCGCACTGTCACGGCTCCAAGGCTGCCAGCCGCCATTGCGAGCAGGAGGATTTGAAGCGGTTCACTACTCTGGATGGCGAGCAGCATGCCTTGAAAAATGCCAACAACGATGCCGACTTTCTCATTGAGCAGAATACTCAATAGGACGGCGGAAAGGGCAACCGGCAAGCCCGGGAGCACCAGTAACGTTCTGCCGTCGTGGATTGACCACGAGACGATTTCAGTGCCGCGAACCACGAACATAGTTATGGCGACCACCAGTGCGATAAGAATCATGTCTTTGTTCAATATCCCCGGACGCATGCGATAGATCAGCATGCCGCCAAAAAGAATAATCAACAAAGTTATAGCCAGTGCCCAAATAGTCGATAGCAGGTACTCAGTATCGCCCCGGCTGTTTTCCTTGGCGATTTCATGGGCGTAGAGTTGGGCGAGGTCGCTGGGACGGATCAATTGATCTTTCTTAATGAATACACTGCCCTTGCTGACCAAGTTGATGACCTCTGGCACGCGGGCAACGGTGGCACGACGAGCCGCTTCCGTTTCGGGCTCCAACGCCATCAGATTCGGCGCGATCAACTGGCTGATGGCACTTATTGCCGCTTCTTCCTGAACCTCGGTTAATAAGTGCGGAAAGGCCTCGGCAGAATTGGTGATTGTCTGGCGAGCGATACTCTGCGGCGTCTGCAGCGAGTTCAGATTGACCAACTTAGGTACACTTCCTTCGATGTCGATGGCAATCTCGTGGACGAACTGATATTTCTGGTATTTGTCGAAGAACTCCTGTTTGGCGTCTGCAGCGACAATCGGTTCCCGGATTAATACGTTGAGATTGGCTTCGAGTCTCTCCCTCTTTGACTCGTCATCCATGATGATGTTGAGCGCATCAATCTGTTCCTGGCGCAGCCGGGAATTCTGGTTGGGATCACTGGTGCCGCTACGGACTTCGGCAAGCCAGGAAACGAGTTTCCGGATACTTTTCTTGGTCTCGACGTTGGCGCTGTTGTCGATTCGGTAAATATCGCGAACGCGCGCACGGGCATCGCGCTTTCGGGCGTCCGTTTCCTCATTGTCGACATACTGGAAATCGACTTCGGCGTAAATCGTTTCGTTCGCCTTCTGGCCCTCGACGTAACCGACCGAACCACTCAACGGGTCGTAGAGGAAGCAGAACGAGCAGGCGGCCCACAGTCCAAGCGCGATGACGAGCGGGCCGATGCTGCGACTGATGACGTGCTTGCGGGCCTGCTGGGCATCTGACTGGCGTTTGCGAGCCGTACCCTTGCGTTCGAGCAGTCCGCCGCGATCAGGCTTGAAGAATTGAAAGAGCTTCATAAGCAAGGGCCCTCATAGTGGGACGAAGCACCAGCAGCTATGCGCTGCTGCGCGGGGCGGAGCCGGTGTGCCTGGCGCACGGAGGGCTAGCGCATTCAGGGGAGCTTCAGTATCATCCCCGAACGGACGTGGTTTAGGTTCGACAACACATCCCGATTGGCGTCGAATATTGTCTGTGCCGCAGTCGCCGTGCCATAAAAGCGGCGGGCGATAGCGCTGAGCGTGTCGCCTTTTCGGACGCGGTAAATACGCGCTGTGGCGACATCGCTACCGCTCTCCTCAACTGGCACCAGGTGAAAGGTCTGACGTGCAGCCGGCGCTTCGTTTGGGTTTCGAATCAATTGCGGTAGGCGGCCCGGGATTTTGTCGATCGGTGGTCCGGCGGGCGTAAGGTCTTTCTGAGTTGGTACGGGCTCGGCGTGCGTCGCTACCGGCACAGGGGCTGCTGCGTGGTGTTCAATGGTCTGCGGTTCCGGTGCGCGAACCGTGGCAATCGCAGTTCCATTGTCACGTGTTGGTGCCGGATGTATTGGCGAATCCCACTCCGGATACCATTCTTCAACCACCTGGGCCCACTGATTTTCGGTGGCATTCCTTGGTCGCTCTGCCAACTGCGGGCGCTGAAAAGAACTACAGCCCATCACTATTGCCAGGAGCAGAACGAAGGCGACGGTACGGACAACGGGCATCACGGATGTGTTTTGTTTTGTCATTGTCATCCTTCAAATTTTTTAATGACTATGGTGGCGTTGTGGCCGCCAAATCCAAAGTTCATGTTGAGGGCGACCTTCACTTGCGTCTCGCGGGATTCATTTTGCACGTAATCCAAATCACACTCAGGATCGGCTGTCTGAAAGTTGAATGTACCCGGTACGATCGAATGATTCAACGCCTGGATGCAGAAAATCGTCTCGATGCCTCCGGCGGCGCCCAGCGTGTGACCAGTCAGTGCCTTGGTGCTGCTGATCGGGATTTTACCGGCACGATCGCCGAAGGCGGACTTGATCGCCATGGTCTCGTATTTGTCGTTGAACGGTGTGCTAGTGCCGTGCGCGTTGATATAATCGACCTCGGCAGGAGCGACGTCGGCGCGCTTCAGGGCAGTTCGGATGGCGTCGGCGGCACCATCACCATCGGGCCGGGGCGCGGTCATGTGATAGGCGTCGCCACTGGCTGCGTAGCCGATGATCTCGGCTAAGATCGTGGCGTTGCGTTTGGTCGCGTGCTCCAGAGATTCAATCACCAGCACACCGGCGCCCTCCGCCATGACAAAGCCATCGCGATCCAGATCAAATGGTCGACTGGCAGTTTGTGGATCGTCGTTGCGCTCGGACAGCGCCTTCATCTTACAGAACCCGGCAAGGCCGGTAGGTGCCAGGCAGGCCTCGCTGCCACCGGCGATCATGACGTCGGCGTCTCCGCGCTTGACTACCCACCACGCTTCTCCAAGGGCATGGCTGCCGGTGGCGCAAGCGGAGACAATGCTGAAGTTCGGACCACGCAGGTCATGCAGAATCGAGATCATGCCGGAAGCCATATCGCTGATGAACATCGGTATTAGAAACGGTGACACCCGCCCCGGCCCGCCTGTTGCATAGCTGCCGCACTGTTGCTCGAAAGTACGGATTCCTCCGATACCGCTGCCTACGAAAACGCCAATCCGATGATTGTCGATGGCCTGCAGGTCGAGGCCGGAGCTCTTGATAGCTTCGGCGCTGGCGCCGATCGCGTAGTGACAGAAGGGGTCGAGCCGCCGTGCTTCTTTTGGCGAGATGAAATCGGTGATGTCGAAATCTTTGATCTCTCCGGCAAAGCGGGTACGGAACTCAGAGGCGTCGAAGGTGGTGATAGGGCCGATGCCACTACGCCCCTCAAGAACGGAAGACCAGGCGTCGTCGACAGAATTGCCGACGGGAGAAATGACTCCGGTTCCGGTAACCACAACTCGTGTATCGTGCAGGTTCACGGTCGAATGCTTGGTTCAGAATTAAAACCGGTAGCTGGATGGCAATCTTCAGCCTTCACGGTGACATGCGAGTTCCTGATGCGTCGCCCGCCTGCCCCGAGTTCGACTTAGCCGATCACAGCGCCAGTTGTTCAGGCTTTCTCGAACAACATAAAGTCGGTTAAAGTTCGATCCGTCTGATTGTTAGGTTCGATTGGCATGCGAAACTGTCGTTGCCGCCCCGTCTTGTGCCCGGCGGCGCAGTCCGCCGGTTACACAAGCGACGGTTGCCTTAATTGGCGCAGTTCTTGTCTATGTAGGAGATGGCATCTTTGATGTTCTGAAGTTCTTCGGCATCTTCGTCGGGAATCTCAAAGCTGAATTCCTTTTCTAAGGCCATGACCAATTCGACCGTATCGAGTGAGTCGGCACCTAAATCTTCGACAAACTTTGCTTCCGGGGTGATTTGCTCGGGATTTACTCCAAGCTGTTCAACCACGATCTCTCTTACTCGTTCTTCTATTGTTGCCATTCTTTCATTCCTCCCTGCTAGGTTTTATACGGCTACCGGCGATTCGTAGGTCAAGCCCACGTTGGTGCAAGGTTTTTGCATGATGAAGTGCCATTGCGGCAAAGGCTGGCGAACAATATGCCAGCCCGGAATTCGCCGTCTCTTAACATGCCCCCATGTCCACTCGCTATCGGTAGGTGTGTGTGTCTGTCTGAGTCGTCAGCAATTAATCAAAATAACGGTCTAATATGCCCAGTGCACGGTTGAATGTCAACCAGTTCAACCGGCCTTTCCAAAGGTTTTTCGCGTCGCATAATAGCGGTTTTGGGTCGCGTAAAACTGTCCAGCGGAGACGGCCGAGAACTAATGTCTGACCGACAAACTTTGTTCGTTCGCAGCATTACATTCCTCCCTATGATCCCTGAGCGCTTTCGCTCAACCTACATGACCATGCCGCCGTCGATGCAAATCGTCTGGCCAGTGATATACGTTGCTTCGTCACTGACCAGATACGCCGCCAATCCGGCAACCTCATCCGGCGAACCGGGACGTCCCAGCGGAATTTGCGTTAAAAACTGCTCGCGTGCCTCATCGTTCATGGCATTGGTCATGTCGGTGTCAATGTATCCGGGTGCGATGCAGTTTGCGGTGACATTCCGACTTGCCAACTCTTTGGCGACGGATTTTGTCAGTCCGATGATGCCGGCTTTAGATGCAGCATAATTTGCCTGCCCGGCGTTGCCGGCGACGCCAACGACTGAGGAAATGCTCAGGATGCGGCCGCTGCGGGCTTTCATCATCGGGCGTGTGACTGCCTTGATGCAGTTGAACGTGCCTTTCAGATTGATATTCATGACAGCGTCCCAATCCTCTTCCTTTATGCGCACCAGGAGGCCGTCACGGGTTATGCCGGCATTATTGACCAAAATATCGATGCCATCGAACTCCGCAATGACGCTCTTGATCAGCTCATTGACCGCATCTACATCGCTGATATCGGCTTGGCGCGTCTGTATCTCGACGCCGGCAGCGGCGAACGCACTCTGGACCTCTTCGCCGGCTTCCGGCCGGACGTGGATGGCGATGACCGTTGCACCGTCCCGCGCCAGGCGTATGCTGATAGCCTTGCCGATGCCGCGGGTGCCGCCCGTGACGATTGCGACTTTTCCTTGAAGACTCATAAAGTATTTGGAGTGTTGGGAGTTAAAGATTCTGGAGAGTCGACGGGAAAGCCAGGCTCACCACCGTATTAGGTTGGCGCCCCAGGTGAGGCCGCCGCCGAAGGCTACGAGCAAAAGATAATCGCCGTGGTCGACCTGGCCGGTACGTACGACTTCGTCGAGCGCCAGCGGGATGGAAGCGGCAGAGGTGTTGCCGTAC
>CAYWQM010000052.1:18247-31049 GCA_964460215.1 uncultured Lentisphaerales bacterium | reverse complement strand
CTGGGCGTCGACCGAGACTGGTGACAAGACGGTGAATGTTGATATTGTCAACGACCCTGAGCCGGAAGATGCTGAATCGTTCGATATACAGCTTTCAGGGCCTGACAATGCTGATATTGCGCATGCGACCGCTGTGGTCACCATCAATGATGACGACGGTCCGCCAAACTTTATGCTGACGCTCAATTTCTCGGGCTCGGTTGCCAACAGCAGCCTTGTTTTTGGCCAGAACGGCGCTGCGGCAGTCGGGCATGATGGGCTCGATGTTCTATCCCCGGTAAGCGGCGCTGCAATTGACAATTATTTGGCCTCGGGCGATGATCATTTCCTGTTGGAAATGCATCCGCAGGCAGCCTCGGGTCATTGGATGGTTGTGGTTGACGTGCCTCTTGCGAACACCACGACAATGTCCTGGGATTTTGCCGGTATTGAGCTTCCCGGAGCTATCTATTTGCACGAAGTGAGCGACACGATATCGATCGATGCCGGCATTGATATGTTGACGACCACAGAGATCCCAGCAATTGCCTCGCCGCGGACATTCCAGGTCAGCCTGGGCCCTGTCGTGAATGAGGACGTTACAGTCGCATCAGAGTGGACTATGCTCGGCCTGCCGGTTATCAGTGGCAAGACTATGGGCGAAGTCTTCGATGTCGGCGTCGATGGAGAGCTTGCTGAACCAATCTGGAGATGGGACCCATATGACGACCGCTTTATCCTTGTCTCGCCAAATGACCCGGCGGTGCCGGAGGCCGGCTATTTCGTTTACGGCGGGGCGGAGGAGCGAGCCGTCGAAGTGTCCGGCGTCGAACCAGACGGGATCGTTCAGACGGTGGCTGGATGGCAGGTATTGTCGCCGGTGCACGTGGTCACTGCCGAAAGCCTTCTGGCGGCCGGGGTCCAAGTCATATGGGAGTTGAGTCGCACGACCGGCTCTATAGACGCGGTGTCGCCGGCCGCCGAATTGCAACCGGGCGTGGGTTATTGGATTTACTGCGCTGAGTCCGTCGAAATCGATTTGCGCGGCGACTGATTACGCACCGTGATTCTGTCACACTGTCGCCCTCCGGAATTGCTTGACTGGCCATTTGTCTCATAGCCACGTGCATGGTACCAGGCAATCTTCGGGACTGTCGGTCCCGTGGATCCCGAGGATCCCTTCATGAGCGAATTCGGTCACGTCGTGCTGTCCATGATCCGCCAGTATCACAATGCCATAGCCCAGCGGCTTGAGATGCTCAACCAATCTCACCAAGCGTGTATCGGTCCCTTTCAACATGGGGACGACCAATGGATTTGATGGACCATGCTGATGAAAAACATCATCCACTTTGCCGAACTGAGCGATCAGAAACTCCGGTCGTGCACTGTAGCCATCCAACCCCACGCCAGCGCTTTTGCCCTTGGCTTCTCTCACGACATCGAAAAGCGTTTCGCAAGCGAAGTCATCTTGTTTGGCCTGTATTCCGTGCCCGGCCAGATCGGTTCCCGTCACCATTGTCGCAAAGTTCACCGGCGTTATGGAAGGCATTACAGAACGAAGCGTGATGCTGTTTCGAGCACGCAGCGAACTCAGATACGGCATCTCGGCTTTCCAAAGGTTCCAGGCAAACATTCCCAGAGCATCAAGGGCCAAAACCGCTACTCTGTCCACGTCGGCGAGATCAGTGACTACCTCTCGAATGGAAGCGCCTTTGGCTTGCCTGGGGGCAGGCAACTGCAAGGCAGCACAGACGGTTGGAGCGACATCAATCATGGAATACTCTTTTGTACTCATCGCGACGTCCTTCCCGTGTTTGAGGAACCTGTTATGTGCCGGTCAGGTCTATATGCAGAAAATTGAACGATCGAAAACATGAAAGGCCTGACAGGACTAATTGGAGCCGTATTGCAACGGGGTATAGTGTAGGCAGTCGTGGGGCTAATTCAATTGTCGATTGTGTTGCTGTAAGGTGTGAGTTCCAACAGATCCGACAAACTCTCTGGGTTCTGCCCTGCACCAGGCAACAGGTTCGATCGGGGGCTATTCGAAAATTAAACATGCTTTTATTACAGGTGTCAGTACGGGTATCGGGGCTGGCCTGACCGACTGCTTGCTGGCTGATGGTTGGCGTGTTTACGGTCTCAGCCGTCGCGTTCCCGAGCAATTTCGGTCGGATGAATTTTCTCACGTGCCCTGTGATCTGGCACAATGCGATGAAATTCCCGACTGCCTCAGCCAATTGCTTGGTGATGTCGGAGCGCTCGACTTGGTGGTGCTCAATGCTGCCGTCTTCGGCACTGTGCAGCACCTCGATGTGGACACGATCGAGAATCTTACTTCGATCATGCAGGTCAATGTATGGTCGAACAAGACAATCCTTGACTGGCTTTTTGCGAACCTTGCAACGGTCACTCAGGTGGTGACCATGTCATCGGGCGCAGCAATACATGCCATGGCGGGGTGGGGCGGTTACTCAATATCCAAGGCCGCACTTGATATGCTGACCCGCGTCTATGCTGCCGAGCATCCCGACACGCATATTACGTCGTTGGCCCCGGGTATCGTCGATACCGCAATGCAGGAATACCTTTGTGAGACTGTCGACGCGAAAAAATATCCGACCGTCAACCAGTTACGGAATGCTCGTGGCACAGAGCGCATGCCGGATATCCCGACCGGTGCCCGTATGCTTTACGATGTGTTTCCGAAACTTTTGGCCGGCGAAAGCGGCCGGTATGTCGATATTCGGAATCCCTGAGCCGGCATCGCATCCGATGCCGCGAATGGCTTGGAAGTGCCATGCTTTTAATAGAGCTTGAGCACCCGGGTGTTACGGCTCGGTGCGTTTTCCAGTTCCAGTGAGACTTGAAGGGTGTAGGTCGCCAATTCCTGGGTGCGGCCTTCCGGTGGGTAGTTGCGCCCGGGTTCGCCAATCAGGACGATGCGATCAAGGGCACAGGCGCGTTGGAGCCAAGGCTTCAGCGTGCCTGCCAGCTGGCGCTCGTAGAACATGTCGCCGACCAAAATAACGTCGCACTCGATGGCTGCCGGATCGTCGGTTAGTAAATTCTGTTCAAGCAGTTCGATATCCAGGCCGTTCAAGCGCTGATGTGCTGCAGCCATATACATTGCCAGCGGATCAATGTCATTGGCAATACAGTGGGCTGCCCCGGCTTGTTTTGCGGCCAGGCTCGTGAGCGCGTTGCCAGCGCCGAGGTCCAGTACCCGACAGCCACGAACGGTTTCGGGATGATCGACTAAGTATCGACTCAGGGCAATGCTGCCCGGCCACGCCCAGCCCCAGTAGGGCGGTTCTTCACTCCGGTAGGCTTGGCGAACAGCTTCCCAGAATGTCACTAACTTGGTGCCTTCGAACATGCGCAGGCCACCGCAGCCTTCCGGTGACATGACGTACATGTGCTTTTTTAGGATCTCGACAAATAGCGACGGCAAGCCTTGAAGGGCATTGGAGATATCTTCTGACATGTGGGAAAATACACGCAGGGAGGGCTGTCGTCACGGCTTTTGGGGCGTGTGACCTGTATTTTCGCTTGGCCGGCGGTGGGCTACATGGCCACCGTTACCGCTATAGGAAAGGTAATTTCGAATATTGTCGCGGCATCATGGCGGACCGACAAGCTGGCACCAATTTCCTCAACCAGTTGCTGGACCAGGGGCAAGGCTTCGGAATATGCGCGTGGTTCAGTCGGATGCAGGCCGACGCCACCGTCATTGATGGTGAGATCACCCATGCCGTCGTTGCGGATATTGAAATTGACTTTGATTTTGCCGCTGCGTTCCGGTTTTGCATTGGCTATGGCATCGGCAACCAGTGCATTGACGATCATGCCGGAGGGGAAAGCCAGTGAGATGTCCAATTCTATGTCGCCAGCATGGACGGTGACGGAAATTTCGTCCTCTTTACAATATGCACGAGGTAATCCGTCCACGACGTTGCGCAGGTAATCTCCGAGTCGAACTGATTCGCTGATGTACAGGCCTTCGTCGGCATCAGAGCGCAGGATAAGTGCGGCGGCGTGTCGGTGATGTTGATCGCCAATGGGGACGGCGGCGCTGCCGGCCGCAAGCGTGACGACATCACCTGTCTTTGAATTGCGCACCCGTAAATTTTGCAGGTCCAGCGGTGTTCGATGTTCAAGTACTTCACTCACCGGGCATATCGGTAAAATTTCAGTGTCCACGGCCTGCAAAATATCGTTGATATGCCTGTGTAGTGCTGCCGGCGCCGGACACCCCGTGAGTTTGGCGGCGTGGCGGTTCAGATAGGTGATATGGCCGCTGCTGTCGGTCATGATGATCGCATGATTGACCTCGTTTATGATCTGGGACAAGGCCTCCTGATGTGTGGCAGCCGACTGTTCACGCACGTGGCATTGTAAAGCAATTTCAAGCGCCATTCTGAGTTGTGCAAACTCGAAAGGTTTGCTCACGAATCCGCTCGCCTCGGTTTGGGCCACGCGATGCAGCGTGTGATCATCGGTGCTGCCGGTGAGGTAGACTATGGGGATATTGAATTCGGCAAGTCGCTCGGCGGTTTCCACACCATCGATTTGTCCGGCCAAATCGATGTCCAGGATAGCGACATCCGGGATGGAATGCTCGACGAACTCGAGGGCGGCTTCACCGCTGTCAAAGGTCTCAGCGACTTGGAAGCCAGCTCGGATCACCATCTCGCGGAGGTTCTGCACAAGCAGCGTGTCATCTTCAACTATAAGGATCTGTGGCATTTTTCTTCTCAGGCGATGCGTATTCCTTAAAAAGTATATTTTTGTGTAGTCCCCTGTTGCGGCTGTTTGTGTTCCATTTTCTACTCTGGCTGCTGGAGCATTCAAGCTGTACACGGGGGGGAGGGATGATTAGGCGAACCCAGCCTGGAACATCCATGGTACAATGCCCTTGCCGATCAGAAAGAAAAAGTGGGAAACATTAATGAATGCTGGCCTTTGGATGTCCAGCTTTCGGCAGTAGGCTGCAGCGGCTATGCCTAAAGTCTGCCATATATTGGCAGTGCGTTGGCTTTCACCGGAACATAATGTTGCCGTGTGAAATGCCTGAGCGGATGGTCTGGCGGGGTCGTGTGCTGAATGTGCCTATGCTCAGAATCAGGTCGATTCGTCGGCGCCCGGAAAGTCGTGGCTGGTGACGTCTTTGGCGTAGGCCGTGAAGGCGTCGCGTATTTCCGAGGCGAGTTCGGCGTAGCGTCGGGCGTGTTTTGGCAGGTAGGCTTCTAGCAGGCCGAGCAGGTCGTGGCTGACCTGGATCTGGCCACTGCAATGGACACCGGCGCCGATGCCAATGGTTGGTACAGGCACCGACTCGGTGATCTGTTTGGCCAGTTCGGCGGGCATGCCTTCAAGTACTATGGAAAAGACGCCGGCCTCGACCAGCGCCGTAGCATCCGCCATCAGTGACTGCGCCTCCTCTATCTCACGACCGTGGATGCGATATCGCCCCTGCACTTTGACACGTTGTGGTAACAGGCCGATGTGTCCCATGACGGGAATCCCGGCCTCGACCATTCGGGCGACGGTAGGGGAAATATTGCGACCGCCTTCGACTTTGACAGCCTCAGCGCCGGCTTCCTGCATATAGCGCCCGGCGTTGCGCATCGCTTCGTCACCGTTGACGTTGTAAGTCAGAAACGGCATGTCTCCAACGACCATGGCCTGTTTTGTGCCACGTGCTACGGCAGCGGTATGGTGCAGGCTTTGCTCAAGGCTGACGGGAATGGTGTCGGGATAGCCGAGCATTGTCATGCCAACGGAATCGCCGATGAGAATAATGTGGGTGCCGGCCTCGTCCGCGAACCCGGCGGGCACGGCGGCGTATAGCGAGAGCGCGACAATCGGCTGGGCCTCACGATAGTGACGGTCCAGCGCCGCGATGGTTATTTTTCGAGGTGCCACAATAGTGTCCTCGGACTGCGTCCGCAATTGTTACATGCGCTGGTCGATCGGCACATAATCGCGGGTTTGGGCACCGGTATAGCTCTGGCGTGGGCGCCCTATCTTGGCATCCGACGCGTTCGTCATTTCCTTCCACTGGGCGATCCACCCGGGCATCCGACCGATGGCGAAGAGCACTGTGAACATATTGGTCGGGAAGTCCAGAGCCTTGTATATGATGCCGCTGTAGAAGTCGACATTCGGGAAAAGCTTGCGCTCGATGAAGTAGTCGTCCTGTAGCACCTCCTCTTCAAGCTTGAGGGCTATCCCCAGCAGTGGATCCTTTGCGGCACCCTTCTCGAGCGTGTTGGTGCAGTATTTCTTGATGACCAGGGCGCGCGGATCATAGTTCTTGTAGACACGGTGGCCGAAGCCAGAGAGGCGGAACTTATTGCTCTTGTCCTTGGCCATGTCGATATACTTCTGCGTGTTGCCGCCGTCTTCCTGGATCTGCGAGAGCATGTTCATCACTGCCTGATTGGCACCGCCGTGCAGCGGTCCCCATAACGCCGAGATGCCGGAGGAAATGGAGGCGTAGAGATTCGCCTGACTGCTGCCGACCAGGCGGACGGCGGAAGTCGAACAGTTCTGTTCGTGGTCGGCGTGCATGATCAGCAGCATGTCCATGAGTCGCACGGATTCCTCGTCCACGACATAGTCGTTGACTGGCGACGAGAACATCATGTTAAGGAAGTTCTCGGAGTAACTCAGATCCTGGCGTGGATAGACGATAGGTAGGCCGTTGGCCTTGCGGTAGGAGTAAGCAGCGAGGGTGCGTACTTTGGAAATGAGACGAGCAGCACAGATGTCGATCGCTTCGGTCAAGGAATTGGCGTCGACGTGTGGATAAAAACTTGAGAGCGCGTTGACCAGGCTGCCCAGGATATTCATTGGATGCGCATGCAGCGGGAAAAAGTTCAGGAGCTGCCGCATGCCCTCATGGACCAGCGAAAATTGATTGAGCAGATTGGAAAAGTGTTCAAGTTGATCGGCAGTCGGTAGCCTGCCGTGCTGCAGCAGATAGCTGGTTTCGACGAAAGATGAATGCTCGGCCATCTGTTCGATCGGGATACCGTGGTAACGCAGAATGCCCTGCTCACCGTCAATGAAGGTTATGTCGCTGATGCAGGCACCGGTATTCATGTAACCTGAATCTAAAGTGATGTATCCGGTTTCTTTGCGCAGGGAACGGATGTCGATTCCACGTTCGTTTTCAGACCCGACAAGGACCGGAAATTCGTAAGATTCTCCATTGATGGTGATTGTGGCAACTTCGGCCATGGCTATTTTCTCCTTAATTGCTGGCTGCTCGGCTCAGGGTATGGTCCGACAGGGTTACCCGATGATGTTGGACCGGATTCGCAGACGGTTATGCAATGTGTTGAAATGTAGGGGTTTATGTGTGATGTGGTTCAGTCGCCTGCAACCGATCTGCATTGGCTCAGGAAAAAACAGACGACACCGGTTGAACTCCAGAAGCACGCTCATATGTTAACGCTTTAGCGGCACAAATCAATGCAATTAGCCATGATTCTTAACAAAATCACCGTATGATCTCGTATTTGCAGGGCGCTATAGCCGAGAAAGACCTTACTCGAGTTGTGATTGATGTTCAGGGCATCGGATTCGAAGTTTTCATTCCGATGAGTACATACGATCGTTTGCCGCGGGTGGGTGACAAGACGATGTTGCGTACGTACATGCATATTCGTGACGATGCTATGCAGCTCTATGGTTTTGCATCGGAAGTCGAACGTGCGCTGTTCGTGATGCTGATCTCCTCGGTCAGCGGCATTGGGCCCAAGATTGGCTTGAACATGCTCAGCGCTCTGCCGGCGCCTATACTCTGCGAAGCAATTGTCAAAGAGGATGTGAAAGCGCTGATTCGTATTAATGGCGTAGGTAAACGCACAGCCGAACGCCTGGTCGTCGAGCTCAAAGACAAAATCGGTGCAATAGCACCCGAGATTGCTGCTGGCGGTCGTGCCGACGGTGGTAACGGTGAAGCGCGGCAGGCTGCTGAGGACGCTATCAACGGGCTGGTGACGCTCGGCTTTAAGGCCGATGCATCGCGCACTGCAGTAGGTGCCGTTTCGGCGGATCTGTCGGACGGCGAACAGACTGCAGACAATCTCATTCGCGCCGCGCTTGTAACGCTGAACAAGTAGTGCAGACCAATTCTATGGAAGAACAATTCATCACATCGACATTGAACCGGCGCGAGGATCAGCTCGATACCGGTTTGCGGCCCCAATCCTTTGACGAGTTTCCCGGCCAGGAATCGCAGAAGGCAAAGTTGCAGATCTTCGTTCAGGCTGCCCGTGAACGCGGTGATGCCCTGGGGCATGTCCTTTTGGCTGGGCCGCCCGGGCTTGGCAAGACGACGCTGGCGCATATCATTGCGCAAGCGCGCGGTACTGAGATGAAAACCTCCAGTGGCCCGGTGATCGAGAAGCCTGGAGACCTGGCCGGCCTGTTGATGAGCCTTGAAGAAGGGGATGTCCTGTTCATTGACGAGATTCATCGGCTGTCAACGAATATTGAAGAATACATGTATAGCGCCATGGAGGATTTTTATATCGACATTGTGCTTGATCAGGGAGGGGGCTCGCGCTCCATACGTCTCGATATTCAGCCGTTTACTTTGATCGGTGCGACGACGCGCGAGGGCATGATCTCATCGCCTCTGCGCTCGCGCTTCGGTATGAAAGTCCGACTCGATTATTATCCGGCCGAGGTGCTGCAGGTGATCGTCGACCGTTCGGCAGGAATCCTGAACATCCCGACCGAGCCCGATGGCGCCTTTGAGATTGCCCGCCGCTGTCGCGGCACCCCGCGAATTGCCAACAACCTGTTGCGATGGGTTCGAGACTATGCCCAAATCAAGGCAAATAACGAAATCAACGCTGACACGGCAATTGCGGCGCTGGAGATGCTTGAGATCGACCACGACGGTCTCGATGACATGGACAACCGCTACCTGGAAGCGCTGTTGCACAAGTTCGATGGTGGCCCCGTAGGTATCAAGAACCTGGCAATCGCACTGGGGGAAGAGGTGGGGACACTCGAGGAGGTCTATGAACCGTTCCTGATCCAGGAAGGGTTTGTGCAGCGTACCCCCCAAGGGAGGATCGCTACCGGCAAGGCAGCGGAACGCTTTGGACTCACCATGGGCCGGAAGCCATCCGATCAGCCAGATCTTCTGTAGGCGGGGTTGATTCCTTCAAGATCCCTATTGCGCTGTCTGTGTGTCGTTGTTTCCTGCCGCGTCTGAAGGATGCCCTATCCTCATGGAGTGTATCGGCAGCCCAAGTCAGATAAAAACCTCGAGAGCCAGACTCAGCGATTGCGCCGGCGCGGTTTGATGGTACTGTTTGCATCACGCTGAAATGAATAATCTATGGGTAATAAAATGAGTGAGAAACCGAATTTTCGTGTTGCTTTGACCGCCGATATGCACGACGCAGAGGGTAGACTCAAGTTCAAAGACCTGGGCTTGGGCCTGCTTGAGAACGAACCGCATATCGAGTTTGCCCCGTTCGACGATCATGCCCCGGAGATCACTGCGGAACAACTCGAAGGCGTCAACGGCGTCGTGGTGTTGACAGCGCATGTGGAGCAGGATTCGCTGGCCAGGCCTGAGGACCTCTTATGCGTTGCCCGCGTCGGTGTCGGGTACGACACTGTCGATGTTCCTGCTTGCACGGAAGCGGATGTACTTTTGACAATTACCAAGGGAGCTCCCGATCGTCCGGTTGCCGAAGCAACTGTCGGCTGGATGATCATGCTCACACATAACGTCCTGCAGAAAGATCGGCTGATGCGTGAGGGAAATTGGAACGATCGTACCAAATATAACGGCGTTGAGTTGCGCGATCGGACCTTCGGCGCGGTTGGCCTCGGTGGAATCGCTATAGAGACTATACGCTTGCTCAGCATCTTCGGTATGAACCCGCCGATTGCTTTCGACCCGTTCATGGATGAGGAAGTCGCTTCTGAACTCGGTGTCGAACTGGTCGAACTCGATGAGTTGTTGACGCGTGCCGATTTTGTCTCGGTCCACTGCCCGCTGACGGATGACACGTGCGACCTGATCGGTGCCCGTGAATTGGCACTGATGAGATCGGACGCCTATCTGCTGAACACGGCACGCGGCGGTATCGTCAATGAAAACGCCTTGTACGATGTGCTGTCGAGCCGTGCCATTGCGGGGGCCGCACTCGATTGCTACGTCGGCGAACCAGTCCTGGAGCCCTCCCGCTTCAGGGACCTTGACAATATCATTTTGGCACCGCACTCGATTGCCTGGACGGACGAGCTGTTCACTGCTATGGGGCGAATGTGCTGCCAGGCGATGGTTGACTTGTCATTCGGTCGGGAGCCGAAGGGCATAATTAATCCCGAAGTCCTTGATCGGCCGGGATTCCAGGCCAAGTGGGACCGTCTCAAACGGGCCGAAGGCTAATTGCTGTTTTTTTTCACCCGGAACTGCCGCGCTGCAAGGGTGAAAACTTAAAGAGCTTGGGAATCCTCCTTTTCACTTTTCGACTACTCCAACTTTGTAACAAGCCGGCGCTTCCATGTCTGACCATACGGACGTTCTGATCATTGGCGGGGGTGTTATAGGGCTGTCTTCCGCCTACTACCTGAATAGAGCTGGGCGTTCTGTACGCATCGTCGAACAAAAGACTATCGGCAGCGGCGCCTCCCACGGCAACTGCGGCATGGTTTGCCCCAGTCATGCGCCACCGCTGACGCAACCGGGCGTCGTTGCCACCGGCCTCAAGTGGATGCTCAAACCGGACGCACCACTCTTCATCCGGCCGACGCTGAACCTGCGCACAATAAGCTGGTTGTTGCATTTTGCAGCCCGCTGTGATGCCGAAAAGATGCGTCCGGCGATGGCTGCGCGGGCTGCTATTCTCAGAAGCTCAAGAAGCGCGTACGATGCGTTCATCGAAGCGGAAGACCTGGCGGCAGCTATCGAGTGGGCGCCAGTAGGGGCACTTTTTATTTGTCGCGAAGCTGCGACCATGGATGACTGCGCAAAGTACTTTGGCCTTGTCGCCGAATTCGACATGCAGGCCGTACCGTTGACCGGAGCCGAACTTGCAGCCAAAGAGCCGGCGTTGCGCGATGACGTCGCCGGTGCCTGGTACTTCGACCTCGACGCTCATCTGAGACCGGACCGGCTGATGCAGGAGTGGCATCGGGTGAACCTCGAGCGCGGAGTCATTGTCTCCGAAAATTCTACGGTTTCCGGCATTCACGAAGATGGCGACAAAATAACCGGGGTATCGACAAGCACCGGTTCGTATACGGCAGATTCAGTTGTCGTGGCGACTGGTGCCTGGTCATCTCAACTGGCGAGCATGTTCCACACGCAGATTCCGATCGAACCGGGCAAGGGCTACAGCATCACCACCTCCTGTCCGCAACTCAGTCCTGTGCACCCGTGCGCTTTTCAGGAGCGCCGCTGTATTGCCACGCCGTTTCAGAGCGGCTACCGCCTCGGCGGGACCATGGAGTTTTCGGGTTTCGATTCGCGGCTGCGGCAGAATCGCATCGACGCAATCCGCCGCGCTGCATCGGAATATCTGAAGGAGCCGGAAGGTGATACGGTCGAGGAGTTGTGGTACGGCTGGCGGCCAATGACGTACGACGGTGTGCCGATTATCGGGCAGCTGCCGAAGCACAGGAATGCGTACATCGCAGCCGGGCACAACATGCTGGGTCTGAGTATGGCGACGGGGACGGG
This sequence comes from uncultured Lentisphaerales bacterium, assembly GCA_964460215.1. Lineage (GTDB taxonomy): Bacteria > Verrucomicrobiota > Lentisphaeria > JABSQK01 > CAJWLW01 > CAJWLW01. The sequence goes on along the minus strand of CAYWQM010000052.1, from coordinate 19,342 downwards.
TAAATTGATCTCCGAGCTTTTGACCGGCGCCGAGCCGCACATCGATCCCCTGCCTTTCAGTGTCGACCGGTTCTGATTGCCTTAGGCGGATGGGCAGTCGACAATTCAGCGTTTCATCAGTAGATCGGAGTTGACGGCTACTGCATGATTCCGCATCTGGTCCAGGCCAACTATTCTACCAGCGACTCTCTTAGCCATGCCAGCTGCCGTTCCCGTTTTTTAGCCGCGGCGCGGTCGCGTGTAAACGCATCGGACTCAAGATAGTGACGCGGCGGCAACCAGGCGGTGCGCATGCCAACGTGAAAGTGGGTCTCGTCCGGTGGGAGTCCGAAGCGTTTGGCAGCGTAAAATCCGACCCAGCCGTGATACCACGACCCGCCGCGCAGACAACCGTTCATGTTCGGTGTGTAATCGGCCATCTTGTATGCCAACGGATTACCGGGGTATGGTGCCACCCATTCCGAGGTCCACTCGTACTGGTTACCCAGCATGTCCAGGGCGCCGTATGGTGAGGCCCCCAGCGGATAGCTGCCGACCAGTGCATAGAGATCCGGTAGTTTCGTGCGGGTGCCAAAATGGCCATGCTCCGGTGTCGGTGGGCTGTTGCCCCAGGGGTATAGCCATCCATCGGTGCCACGTGCCGCTTTTTCCCATTGTGCTTCGCTGGGCAAGGCTTTGCCGGCCCAGGCGGCATAGTCTTGCGCCTGTTTCCAGGAAATCGCTGCAGCGGGCATCAACTGGGCCGCGGGCGTGTCGAAATGTCGCCCAGTCTGGCGCGGGGTTTCCACGCCGGTTTTTGCCGCGTAGGCTTGCCACTGGGTTACGGTCACTTCATACTTGTCAATAAAATAACCGTCGAGCTCTACGGTCCGCTTCGGATAGGCTTCCCAGGCCCACAGGCTGTCGGCGCTGTCATGCCCGAGATCCTTTGCGACCGTTTCTGCATCCGCCTCGGTGAGGCCCATGGTAAAAGCACCGGCGGGCACATACACCATGATGGCACCATCGACCGGATGTCGTATTGTGGTGCCAGCCGGTGGTTCGCTAACGGTGCGGCAGCCGGTGAAACAAAACGCTATAATCAGGACGGGTAGG
>CAYWQM010000052.1:9925-18237 GCA_964460215.1 uncultured Lentisphaerales bacterium | reverse complement strand
AGGGCAGATTCAGTGTGCGGGTTTGGTAGGCGTGATATGTCCGTACCGTTTGCCGCTTGCGATTCAGTCACCGGCCGACGGCTTTTTTTGTCATGTCTGTAGCTTCTTTGAGGGCGTCACGATAGACGGCGATGTCGCAACTCCAGGAGATGGCCGTGTAGCCGAGCCCCAGCCACTGCTCGAGTTGTGCCTCGTTGCCTGGCTGGACGATTGCGGGAATGTCGTGGCGTTTTGCGGTCTCCGCAATCATTTTCATGGCGTCTAGGAATTCTGGGTTCTGGAATTCGCCGGGTATCCCCATGTACTGTGCCAGGTCTGCATAGCCTGCGCACAACGCATCGACACCCGGCAGCGCCGCGATCGCCTCGACGTTGGCAACGCCCTCGGGATGTTCAATCAGGCAAATCACCGTTGCAAGTTCATTCGCCTCGTCCATTACGCGGCGACTCTCGAGTGGCGGAAATGCCCGGTAGTCAGTGTTCGGTCCCAACCCCATATAGCACCCGCGCTGTCCGATTGGTTGGTATTTTGCTGCATCGACCAGGGCTTGTGCCTGCTCGACAGTCTTGACATTCGGTGCCATCACGCCGTGGGCGCCGGAATCCATAACCCGGGCTATGTGACTGTAATGCACCTCTGGCACACGCACGAACACCGCAATGTCGGTGGCGCGGAACCATGAAATTAAATTGGCAGTGTCCGCAATGTTAAAGGCGCTGTGCTCCATGTCGATGATGACAAAATCGGCTCCGGCAACTTCGAGAATCTCAGGGATGCCGCGCGTCGTGAACTCGAAAAGCATATGGCCGACAGGCATCTTTCCCTCGGCGTACAGTTTCTTGAAACGATTGGGTTTCATCTATGACTCCAGTTCAGCGGTGTGGCCAGTCATTGGCCTGGGGGTATTATGAGGATAACGATTTTTAATAGAAAAAGAAGCCTGTCACATCGTTGTCGAGACCTTTCGGGATGTATTTCCGAAAGTGAACATTACATGCATCGCGACGACCGCGCCATCCGTCACCAGCCTTTCCAACTGCCGTCGGTGTGGCGGTATTGGCGGTAGGCCATGGGTTCGTGCGGCAGTTTGGCTATGTCTGCTTCCTTTACCTCGATACCGAATCCAGGGCGATCGCTGACATTGATATAGCCGTCTGCAATAATCCAGTCGTGCTCGGCGTAGTCGGAAAACATTTCGAAGTAGGGTGGACACATTTCCTGGATCAGGAAGTTCGGGATAGCTGCATCGGCATGGATCGTTGCTGCCGTACCGATCGGGCCGGCAGCATTGTGCGGTGCCATCAGCATCTCCTGTTTTTCGGCGGCAGCGGCTATCTGGCGAATTGCAGTAATCCCGAAACAATGCGTAATGTCCGGTTGCAGAAAAGCACAGGCGCGGCGGCTGATCAGTTCGTCAAAATCCCGTACGGTAAAAAGCTTCTCTCCCGTCGCGATTGGTACCTGGCTGCGTTGCGTGATGTCCAGCAGTGCATCGACTGAGCCGACTTTGGTCGGTTCTTCGATGAACAGCGGGGTGTATGGTGCGACATGCCGCGAAAATTCGATTGCCAACTCCGGCGTCGGGCTGCCGTGTGTATCGAGCATGATTGCGCCCTCCGGTCCCATGGCCTCGCGGGCGGCTGCAATGGCAGCGACGCTGCGTTCGATCGATGAGATGTCCATTGGCCAGCGCCGTGCCTCGAGCGGGTTGCCTTTGATGCCGGAATACCCTTGGGCGATGGACTGTTTGGCTGTCTCTGCAGCGTCTTCCGGAGACGTTTCGACGAGGCCGCCGCTGGCGTACACCTGGACTCGGTCCCGGCGCTTGCCGCCAAGGAGGGTGTATACGGGCACGTTCCAGGCCTTGCCGCAAATGTCGTACAGGGCCATGTTGATGGCAGCGATCGCGGTGCCGTTGATCGGGCCGCCTTTCCATGGAGAGCGGTTGGCAAGGTCTTCACAGAGCGCCTCGACTTGGGTCGGGTCGCGATCGATAAGCAGTGGCCATAGCTCCTTCAGCATGGCCTCGACCTGCGGCACCAGCCACTCGCCGCTGCCTTCGCCCCAGCCGCTGATGCCGGCATCGGTTTCGAGCTTGACGAAGAGCCAGCTTTTCATTGTGCTGCACAGGAGTTCGCCGCTGTGCGGGTCACGGCTGTTACCGCCAGTTGGCACAGAGAAGGGATAGGTTTTGAGGGCTGTTATTTTCATGAATCGTTCTCGGCGTGGATGATCAGTTCGGTCCTGGGTTCGATGGCACAAGCGCAGCAGATGCCGGGCGTGTTGATTTTGGGATCTTGCCCGAGGTCTGCCGAGCCGATCAGATCAAGTCGGTGCCCGGCCGTGAAGCGTACCTGCCCATCGGCGCGAATGAACTCGGCTGACAAGCCGCCGGTGATATAGGCTGGGGTTGCCCACCAGCCTTCGCTCTTGAAGATCTCAATGGCGGTGCTTCCCGCTTCTTCGTCGGCAACGAAAGCGGCTATTGCCTGGGTGGCGCCGGCACCGGGTGGTTTCCAGGCGCAGAGCTTTCGTTTGAGCCCGGCTTTCAGTTTGTCTGCCATGTCGTGTGAGTACGAGGAATAGTTGCCAGAACTCCACAGGTCGTACAGTTCCACGTACTCCTTGATCTGGCGGCCGAGCGCGCGAATGTCCTGGCGTTTGATGGCGTTGGCGCAGTTGAGCGAGAGTCTACTCATGCGTTTGACGAATTCTTTGCGTCGCCGATGTCTGAATAGACGGTTGAGAAGTCCGGGTACGTCATGTCGTTGTGCTTTCGGATTGAACGCCATGACTACGTGTCGGGAAAACCAGTGGGGATCAACCTCGATGTTGTTGACGACAACTTCGCCGTCGGCGACGGGTTTTCCGCGACCGCTCATCGGGGCTGTGTGGACTGTGTTGAGGCCACCCATGGCAATCGGGTAGACATCGTCGGCTGCGAGTCCGGCACCGTCTGCCAAGCGGCGTTCAAACTCCAGCGCCGCACGGGCCACGTGCTCCTTTGAAAGTGGCGGGCCGTTGCGCAGATACTGTTGCGATGCCTCATAGAGCACAGCGAAGTTGCTCGACGCCGAGATGCCGAAACCGTGTACGCCCAGTGACCGAAAGGTGAATCCAAAAGTGCCGAGATCCGCGAGGATAGGTTCCACTGTCGTGCTCCCTGTTCCAATATTCGTGTTTGCTGTTCAGTATTCTTCGCCTAAATGGAAACTTGAAAGGGTGGGGCACGAAAGTCAAGACACCGCTATCGCAGGAAATGAAATTACTGCGTATTGCATGGGAGTTTCTGACAACTTGTGTCTTCTGCGGGGCTCATGCTTTACTCTTGCTTGTTATCGTATTTTATGTTAGCAGAGTGATTTAGAGAGGACAACTGCTGCGTGCTTGGATACATGATACGCATCGATAGCTTCTACTGCGCCTGCCATCGAAGCAATATTAAACACTTGTAAGTCGATAAAGGAGAAAGATCAAAATGATTAAATGAGGAAGAGCTGGTGTGTTGGGGCGAGGTTGCCAATTATGTGGCTGTTCCGCATTCTGATTCCATCGGAAGTGAGTGTTGAATCCCCTCCCACACCCTCATGCTCCGTGGCCACCTTGCTGCAGAGCCATGAACACGGCCTTGGTGATCTGGATATCCTGAACAGCAACGCCGGTAAGGTCGGCAACCGACAATTGATCGTCGGATGTGCGGCCCGGTGATTTGCCGGTGATGACGTTGCCTAGTTCGACCACCTTGTCTTCGCTGATTTTACCGGCGCGGCTGGCCTGAGAAATTTCGCCGCGCGTCCGGCTTTGCACCAGGCTGTCGGCGACGACAACGTCTGCGTTGGCGAGGATCTGTGGGTCGAGTTCGATTTTTTCTGGAGTGTCCGAGCCAAGCGCTGTGATATGCGTGCCCGGCCGGATCTGGTCGGCCTGCAGCAGCGGCTTATGTGACGGTGTACAGGTGACGATGAAATTGCAGTTGTCGGCAACCTCGCCAGGGTCGTATGTAGAGGTGACGGAGAATCCCGCAGCTTCTGCTGCTTCCTGGTATTCTTCCAGCGGGTCTTCTTCCCGGTTCCACACAATAAGCTCGCGGCAATCGAGGACGTCGGCGAGAAACTGCGTCTGTATCTGTCCCTGGATGCCGACACCGAAAACCCCGATTCGCGAAACGTTTTTCGGCGCCAGGTATTTGGCGCAGATTGCTCCGGCGGCAGCCGTGCGGATGGTTGTGAGATAGCCGTTGTCCAGCAGAAACGCCTCGGGTTCGCCGGTATTCTGGTTGTATAGCAGCATGAGACCCTGGATCCGCGAGAGGCCCAGGGCAGTATTGCCGGGGAAGCCGGAGGCAATTTTTACAACGTAGTAATCGTCGCCCTTGATGGCACCGTACTTGATGTGTGTCTGCCCGGGAGGGTCCTCAAAAAGCAGTTCGCCAGGATCAGGCACGTTTACCTTGCCTTCCGAATATGCGACAAATCCTTCTTCGATTGCTTGTATGGGGTCGACCAGTTTGAGGCCTTCCATGATCTCGTCGATTCTGATTATCAGTGGTTTCATTGTTGTCTCCAGAGTTTATAGGGGTTAAATAGTGTTCGAGCTTCGCCTTGCAGTTGCGGGAGGGTAAACAGGTGGCAGTTTCAGATATCAGCGCCAGATACGTCCGTAGGAACGTTTTGAAGGAATAGCTGCATCAAGAGGATTGCAGCCATGTATTCTCTTATAGCGCCTGAAACCTGCCGTTGTGATTTGCATTATGTCGTATGAAATCTCACAATAATAGTTTTACAGCGGCGGAAGTCAATGTCGATGCCCGACCACTTCTCGCCGGGGGGAGCCATGACGATAATTTTCATACGGGTGATGATCGATGTCACTGACGGGTGACAAAACAGTATTGCCGCTTGCTGACCGGTTGGTGGAAATTGCGCCGTCGCAGATTCGCGAGCTGCACAATCTCTACATGGCTCTGAAGGCAGAACGTCCGGACATGTCGTTCGTTTCTCTGCATTTTGGTGAACCTGACCTGGGCACGCCGCCGTTTATTATTGATGCCGGGGTCAAGGCATTGCAGGACGGAGCAGTCTTTTACGAGCCGAATGCCGGCCGTCTCGACCTGCGGGACGAGTTGATCCGGTTCTACGACCAATTCCATGCACATCCTATTACCCGCGATCATTTGGTGCTGACCTGTGGCGGTATGCAGGGGATTTTTCTGTGCATGGCCGGCCTGTTGAACCCGGGCGATGGGATGATCAATATCACGCCGGCCTGGCCGAATTTTACGGGAGCCGCGAAACTTGTTGGTGCCAACGTACACGAGCTGGCGTTGTCATTCGATGACGACGTACAGCGTTTCTGGCTCGACTTCGACAAGCTCGAGGAGGCGGTGCGCCAGGATCCGAATATTCGGATGGTCAACGCGAATTCCCCGTCGAACCCGACCGGGTGGGTGATGACGGTCGATGAGAAAAAGCACTTGCTCGAGTTTTGTCGCCGGCACAAACTGTTTCTCCTTGCCGATGAAATTTATGACCGGATCACTTACACGGAAGCGGGACGTACGTCGTTCCTGAAGCTCAGCGAACCGGATGATCACCTGATCATACTCAACGGTTTTTCCAAGACCTATTGCATGACAGGCTGGCGCCTCGGCTATTTGATCGCCGAACCTAAGGTGGCGTTGAAGATGGCGCAGATGCAGGAGTTCGTGACGTCTCACGCGCCGAGTATGGCGCAGGTCGCGGCAATTACCGCACTGCGCGACGGCGAGTCATTCATTGCCGAAAGCCTGGTGCGCTACACGCGCCTGCGTGATTTGGCGATGGAAAAACTCAATGCCATCGACGGTCTGACCGCGGCGCGGCCAGACGGTGCGTTTTACACCTTCTTCAAGCTGCCGGAGGGCACTGCTAGCGTGCCCTTCTGCGAAGAGTTGCTGCGTGAGACCGGCGTGGTCATCGCGCCCGGAGCGGCGTTCGGTGCCGGTGGCGAAGGTTGGGCACGTATCTGCTATGCCACGGAAGACGCGTTACTGGCAGACGCCATCCAGCGGTTAGGTGAGTTTATCCAGACGCGGCGATAGGGATTACGGCGATTGCGCCCGAACAATGATTGTTGTTTCTGCCGCGTGTGTCTGTAGGTCACTCCGCCGTAAACACTACTTCACTTTCTCCCCCACAGCCGCGGATCACCGGACAGTATATTTCGTGGTGCCCGTATCCCTTTGGCGGACAGTAGCGGACGTTCGGTGGGAAGTAGGCGTACAGGGCTGTATTGCGTGGATTCGGTGTCGTGTTTGCGCCTGAGCCGTGCACCAGTTTGCTGTCGAAAAAGATGGCACTGCCGGCGCCTAGCGGCAGTTCTGTCAGGCCGGACATGTCGACATCGTTGCGATCGGTGAGTTTGTTGTCGGCGCGATGTATGACACCCCAGTCCCGCAACTCGGATTTGTGACTGCCGGGGATGACCTGGAAGCAGCCGTTTTCGGTAGTCGCATCGCTAAGCGCAATGCTGACGGTGATCTGCGTCGCCGGTTCCATGTGCCAGTAGGATGAGTCCTGGTGCAATCCGTGCGCCGAACCGTGATTGCCGGGCTTCAGCATAAGGGTGTTGCGGAACAGCAGGATGTCGGGGCCGACAAAGGCAGAGACCAGGTCGACCAGCGCGGGCGTTCGTGGCAGGCGCTCGAAAAAGTCGGAATAGGTATGGACTTTCTCGATTTTACGTAGCACGGGCGTGCCGTCTGGCTGCCTATGGGTATCGGCGAACGGTTCGATGACGAAGTGGTCTTTGACCGAATCTGGATCCTGTGTCTCCAGTTCAGTGTATAGGTCGTGGAGCCGTCCCACTTCCGTGATGGCTTCAGCTATGGCAGCCGGATCGATTAGGCCTTCGGCGATGTAGAAGCCCTGCTCTTCGAGTGCAGATAGGAATGCGCGGGAATTCACGGATGGCTGCTTCGGTTAGAGATGTGATGAGCGCACTGTCCCCGGTGATTTTTCAGGCAGCTGGGTCAGGGGCAGACTAATGCAATGTAAAGGCGAGCGCAGTGAAGTGCAATTTTATCGTGTCCGTGGATGACTCAAGATCACTTCCTTTCCTTATGGCGTCACTGCTTTCGAGGCTTCTTGGGCTGTGCCGAGTGTTGTATCGCCGGTATTCTTTTCCAGTGGTTCTTCTGTCTCTGCCGGTTCCGGCAACAGCGGTATTTTCGGCGTTGCAGGTTCGTGATAAGGTTTCTTTGCAGCATAGATTGCAGCGCGGGTTTCGATTGCTGGGCGTTCGTCGTCCGGCGCGAGTTCAATTGCCTTGGTGACCGCTTCCAGTGTGTTGTCGAACTGGCCGGCTTCTGCCTGGGCAGCCGCGAGTGTGTCAAAGGCTTGCCAGGATTTTGGGCGAAGCTCGCAAAGTTTGGTGGCGAGAATGACGGCACGTGTACCGTTGCGGTAATCTGACTGGGGTGCGGTCGCCAGGGACCAGGCGCAGGCTTGCAATAGTCCCGCGTCTTCCGGGGCTATCACCAGGGCTCGCTCGAAGTCGGCAAGGGCTTTCTCGAAATGCCCCATGGCGGCAAAGCACTTGCCGCGGCCGATGAATCCGTGCGGTACGTCGGCTTTCAAGTTGCATGCCGTGGTGTAGTCAGCAATGGCGATAGCGTGTTGCTTTGCCTTGACGTGGATTTCGCCGCGATAGAAATGAAAGAGGGCACGCTCCGGTGCCAGTGCGATGGCTTGGTCGATATCGAGAATGCTTTCGGCGGTGCGGTCCATCAAAAAATAGAGCATGGCACGATTTGAGTGGCCGACGGAGTATTCAGGGGACAGCTCTATCGCCTTCGAAAAGTCGGCAAGTGCTTCGTCATTCATCGCGAGCGCGAAATAGGCTTTGGCTCGGTTGATGTAGGAGTCGGCGTTGCGTTCGTCAATTGAAATTGACATGTCGTAGTCGGTGATGGCCTTTTGATACTGGCGCTGTCTGTAGAAGCTGAGCCCACGGTTGTGGTAGGCACCTGCAAGAATCTCCGGCTCATTTTCCGAACTCATCTCGATGACTTGGTTGTAGGCTTGAATTGCCTCCCCGAAATTCCCCTGAACGAGGAGTTGATTTGCCCGGACTTGTTCGTCGACAGCTTGCTCACCGCAGCCGCTGAAAAGAATCGTTGTGAGGCAGGCGCCGACGGCGAGGAAACGCGAAAGGCCTGGGAATGGTGATCGAATCATGATAACAACCGATGGAGTTGAGAATTAATATGAACGCGGCGGCTTGGCAGGCGTGGGGATGGGTGGGGGCAGGCGGGCAATAGGGTACGCCGTCCC
>CAYWQM010000052.1:0-9915 GCA_964460215.1 uncultured Lentisphaerales bacterium | reverse complement strand
AACCACTGCGACAAACTGAGAGTCTGGAAGACTCTGGCGCGGGGAGGGGTGGGGTGACCCGGTCAATAGGGTACGCCTTCCCAGGTGAGTTGCAAGCGGGTTTCAGGCAGCGAGAAAGGGCGTAAGGGGAGTCCCTAAAAGCCGCAAAACCACTGGAACCACGGTTTATCTGCCAGTCGGAAAACATTTCCGTCTATCCGACAAGGAGCCGAGCAAGAACATAGGCGTGGTCGGTGGGTTTGGTGCCCAGTTCACCAGGCTTGACTCCGATCAGTTCATTGCCGTGCAGGCTTTCGTACGCGGCGTGTCCCTCCTTGGCCTGGCGTTTCGAAATGATGCCATGCATCAGTGCCTGAAGCTTACCACGGTGATTGTAGTCGAAGCGGTCGTCAGGCAGCAGGGTGTCGAGCAGGTTGACGCTTTCGTCACCCGTCATCACGCGTAGGGTTTCGCTGAATTCGACATCGTTGAAATCGCCGGTCACATAATAGTCTATACCTTCCTCAATAAGATCGAGCAGGGTTTCGCGAATCAGTTCGGCCTGCTGCACCCGGACATGATGGCGAGAGTCGAATCCCGGTTGCTCCGGCGCGAAGATTCCGCGCTGATGTCGCTTGGAAGCGAGGTGGATGTTTATGACTGCCAGTTCATTGCCCGTTGCTCTCACCCGGAAACGTGCCAGCAGGGGTTTGCGTGATCCATCGAAGGCCACAGCGTCGACCCCGATTCGAAGTAACGAATCATCTATCAGCTCGACGCGATCCGGGACATACAGAAAGGCATTGCGGATGTTCCCGCCCGGTTGCCCGCCGTCGTCCCCGGCGATTGGCGGGATCTCGGTCCATGCGTAGGTTGGACCATGCAGGTTGTGGATTGAACTGATCAAGTGTCGGTAAGTCTTCGAGGCGTCGACGACTTTGCTGAGCTCGGCGCCGTCGTTGTCCTGGATTTCCTGGAGCGCGATAATATCCGGGCAGCCGGCCTGGTCGACGATTGCCCGGGCGAGCATGTCGAAGCGCCCGTCGCCGAGGTCGTCGTCGATATCGAGTCGTTCATTAAGCACTCTTGACCGATCTTCGATGCAGGTGTCGAGATTGAAACCGTTAAGCGTCAGGATGGTGGTGCGTTTGTCGTCCCGCTTCCATTGCGTGCTGGCAGGTTGTACTGCTTTGCAGGTCGTACGGATGGGGCCTGTGACCGCAATCTGGTAGGCGGCGCTGCGATAATTCAGCGGGCCGGTCACGGCCTCGTCCAACGTCGATCCGACGTTTACATTCGGCGCTTTGTTGTAGTCGATGATGCGGAAGCCGGGAAACCAGCGCTCGGGGTTGTTGGGGTCGAGCAGAACGCCGCCGCTACTGTTTAGTGCGTCATCATGGTCGGCCGGGGCGACGACGTAATCGCCGAACGGATTACTCGGAGCGATGAAGACCGCACCGGCTTGGACTCCGACCAGCATGCCTTCGAGCCCGTTCAGGTAGCGTGCCATTTCCGCGGCATCCGCCGGCAAACTGTCGGCGGTGAACCATGTCGGGGTGATGGTTGGTCCGTGCATGTCGATCACCGACATTTCTTTGGCCTTGATCTGCGTGGTCGGTCGATCGTCTTCGTTTTTGGAGAAATCGAGTACCTTGCCCTCGACCTCGATCAGGGCGCCGATGGACGCATCGCGGCGTCGGCTGTAGACGAAGATCCCCGTCGATACATCGGGGTCGTCACTGCCGGAGGGGTCCTGGATAAAGTAGCCCTTGCGTGTGTTGCCGATGACCACACCGCGTGTGCGAACGTTCTGGCCGGCAAGCGGGGATTCTAAGCCCGGGCCCTGGATGGCTTGGATCGAGGTCAGCTTCATTTATACTCCTGCATGGGCTCTGGGTACATTGGGCATGGAATTCAATTCACGCGGGACGGGAATGCCACTGCCAACCGCTGCCTGATCACCACTCCAGCACCAGAAAACTGCGATATGGCAGTTCATCTCGTGTGGTCACGGTAATCGTTTGTCCTTCTATGACACAGTCTGTTATTGCTTCGACGGGTTCCTTCATGGGAGCGAGAAGGGTGCTTTTCGCAGGCCGTGTGGGAGCAGTCATCACATGGACCGACGACTGTGCAGCATCCGGTGTTCCATTGAAAACCACCAGGAACTCCTCGTCCTCCCCCTTGAAATGCATCGGCATATGGTAGGGCGCGCCACTTGCCATGGGTGAGCTGAAGCTCCCCGCGCTTAGAAAGGTCACGATTCTTCGGATGATCGTCTGCCGTTGAAAGCTGCGCGGCAGGCGTGCGGGGTCAGGTGCGCTGCACGTTGCCACGCGCCCCCCGAACTGGTTCTCGCAAACGACGAGTCCGGCGCCGAAACGCTTTTGCTCTGGCGTCAGAATCGTTGTCCACTCATTTTCTACATTCAACGGTTCCAGCACGCAGAGACTCTCGAGCTGATTGACGTTGAAATAATGGCCCTCTGCAACACCCGTCCTGCTTGAATTGACCTTTTCAATCGAATACACGGCTTCTTCTCTACCTGCCAAGCCGTTGGAAGTCACGCCGATAAGCTCTCCGAAGCCGCGTTGACAGAGTATGTCTGCACTGATTCCGTCAAGCAACAGTCCTCCGGCGAGCAGTTTCCGGATCGCCTCGTCATCAAAGGCCCAGGCCAGGCTCCCGAAAACAGCGTTCACGTCCTGGAACCTTGCCGAAACGGGAATCCCATACGGCAGCAGGAAATTGCCGGGGCCGAAGGAGGAGGCATCCAATTCCTGCATGTCCTTGCCCATCAAAGTGCGCACATGCGCCTGGGCGTCCTCAACCCATGGGATGCCGACGCCGTGGGTCTGCAAGCAATCCGAAAATCTTGCCGAGATCCATTCCAGGCCCGGCCGGCTGTTGTCCAGGAGAGTGCCGATTTCAGGTTCGCGGTCCGCGGGGTTCCCGGCAAAAGGAAACAGGTCGAGGAATAGGGCATCCGAGCCGTAGAACATGCAAAAGGCCATTTCGGACCAGCTCATGGTATCGGACTTGGTCCAGCTGGTGAACGGAAAGTTCTCTACTTCAGGGGCGACTTCGCAAGTCGGGGGGCGGAGGTTTTTCTGGACGTCCAGCATCATGATACAAGAGTCCTGGCTGTTTCCCGTGGCCTCGCGATATCCGCCGTAGTGCGGTCTGTGGGCCACCTCGCCGTCGATAGTCAGGGCATCGAAAAGCCGGTGCCAATCACGCCCCTCGGCGCTGTGGACGGCCGGTAGTGAAGTCATAAGGCCAAGCTTGGTGCAGCCCGGGCTATTTTCTGATACTGCTCGCGCTACGCCTTCGGCCACCTCAAGGTGAATGTCACGCCACAGTTCCAACCATTTATCTCGCCACGGATGCGGCGTGCCCGGCATAAGGATGTTTTGGACGACCTCGGCGCGGGTGACTGTCTGGTCTATCTTCTCGGCAAAGCGCCCGAGGATTTCGTCCTCGAATCCGCCCCATTCCAGCGGGGTGTGGTTATGATACCGAAAATCATCCTCGATCCAGATCACCCGAAAGCCGAGCGTCGCAAAGCGCCCATAAAGGCTATAGATATAGGCGCGCCATCCCGGATCAGCGAATGAGGCACATGCCCGGCTCACCTCGCCGGCAGGGGAAACCATGGGCTTGAAGTTGCGGTCTTTCGGGAATCGGCGTCCACGATCACAGTGCAGGACCATCATCCAGGGGTTGAGGCTGACTATCACTTCAGTCTTGTCCAAGACCGATTTAATCGCCTTGATCGCTTCAAACCACGTGTCTTCTGCTTTTGCGGTCAGCAGTCCATTGTTCCATTCCTCACCAGCGAAGAAAAGAACGACTTCCTCAATGCCATGTGCCTGACAATAGCGACCAAGAATAGCAGCGTCACGTTCCGCGTTTTTCCCGGGGAGAACCTGGAATCGCAAATGATAACGCAAGGGTTTTGTTGTCTGTTTACCCATTGTTTGAGCATATGATTCTGAGACGATTTTGTCAAGTGCTAAATGCCGAAGCATGGATGCCCGCCATTCTGCATGTCGCAGAGGTGCAGCAAAAACGGCAATAGCCAGATGCTGTACGCGTGTTAAGCCGGGAACCTGTGCCATAGTACAGGTTTACCAGCTAATACCGACAAACACCATAAGGAGGAATTATGATCACCACTGAATTCAAGGCTGTCTCACTGGCAACTGTTTTACTCATTGGCGCCGGGTGCCAGTCGTTTATGCTGGGAGCAGGTATCCCGGGACTGACGTTGACTCCGTTGCCGCCGGTTGGCGAGGTTGTCGACGGCCCATTCTTTGAGGACGCCACGGAGGAAGTGGGCATTGGCGGCGGCTCCGAGGCAGCCTGGGGCGATTTCAATAATGACGGTTGGGTCGATGTCTACCTCTCCGGTGGGCTGTGGCAAAACAACGAGGGGAAATTTACACAGGTTGATTCATCCGTCGGTGGGGGTAAGGGGTTCTGGGCGGATTACGACAACGACGGTTTTCTCGATATTTTTACTGCGTCCTCCGGAGGATTGTTCCGCAACCTTGGTGGAGAAGGATTTGAAAACGTGACCAATCTCGTGCCGGAACGCGGTGAACATGTTTCCCGCGGCGCGGTCTGGGGGGACTTCAATAACGACGGCTATGTCGATATCTATTATGCCGGCTACGAAGTCTGGGACCCCTCAAGGGACTATGCCGACTTTCTTTATCTCAACGAAGGCGGTACGGCATTCAAGAAGCATTGGGAGTCCCCTGCAAAGGAGCGCGCCCGTGGCGTAACCGCGTCCGACTTCGATCTCGATGGTGACCTCGACGTTTATGTTTCGAACTATCGTCTGCAGCCCAACAAGCTTTGGCTCAACGACGGGACGGCCGGCTTCTCTGAAGTAGGTGCAGCGCGAAAGGTCGATGGCGATGGCGACCTCGGTGCCTGGGGGCACACGATCGGCAGCGCCTTCGGGGACCTCGACAACGATGGTCTGATCGATATTTTTGTTGGCAACTTCAGCCACGCGCCCGCTTATCAGGATCGTCCAAAATTCCTGAAGAACCTTGGAGCCGACAGCGGTTGGATGTTCGAAGACAAGAGCGGCGGGGCCGGACTTGCCTGGCAGGAATCTTTTGCCTCGCCGGCCCTCGGCGACTACGACAACGACGGCGACCTCGATCTTTATTTAACGGCGGTGTATGGACACAATCACAACGTCATGTACCGCAACAACGGTGACTGGACCTTCACCAATGTGACTGCCAGCGCCAAGGTCAGCCGCGACAACACCTATTCCGCTGCCTGTGCCGACTTCGACAACGACGGCGACCTCGATCTGGCAACCGGCGGGCGGTTGTACCGCAATCGCGGCAACGCCGGACACCGGCTCAAGGTTCGGTTGATTGGCGGGCATGGCGTTAATAGCGCCGCGATCGGTGCCTCGGTCCGATTGCAGGTGGGCGACAAAACCCTGACGCGCGAGGTGGAAGGCGCCACCGGTGAAGGCAACCAGAACGATTTGACCCTGCACTTCGGTCTCGGCGAGGTCACTGGTGATATAGAAGCCGAGGTGCGCTGGCCCGGCGGCGACGTTCAGAGTTTTACCTTACAGAGCGACCATCTCGCAACGATTCGCTACCATCCCGACAATTAGGGGATAGGGGTGCACTGGCAGACGGGCATTGGTCGATTATAGCCTGTGCTTCAAAGCGCAGTTTGGCCCGAGTGCCTGGGTTTGCGGCTATGCCAACGACATGGCCGCCTATATGCCGTCCCGCCGTGTGTGGGAGGAGGACGGCTACGAAGACGGTCCGCATCTCGACGAGTTCGGCCGGCCGGCGTGGCGCTGGGCCGGGGATGTGGAGGAGCGTATTGTCGCAGCCGTGCAGCGCACTGTCGGAGAAGTAAGAAACGGTTCGTAGCGGCCTGCCGGGATTGCCCCTGTACTGGACGCAGTATTCCCCGGGTGCTCTGGAGTCGCTTCGGTCGCAGCACGGGTGTTCAGCCGGCGGAGATCATTGCAATGGCAGCAAGTGCCAGGGCGAGGCCGCAGAGTTGCGACGGGTTGAGCCGCTCGTTCCACGCCAGGCGCATGGTGACTATTGCGAGGATCACTCCGGAAACGGTAGCGATCGGAAAGAAGACGATGCCCGGCAGCATCATAAGAGCCTCGATCCAGAAGATCGTGGAGACGCTGAAGCACAGGCCCGATTGAATGCCACGCCACACTTCCAGCCGCTGCGGAACCACCGACCTCGCTGCGGTGGCGCCGGCGAATACGACGACGCCGACGAAGTTCAACAGCAGGATGAACATGTAGCGTGATGCTGCCAGATCCAGTTCTTTAACCAGGGTGAATGTGGTGCCTACAATGCCCTGCAGCAGGAAGGATGTCAGGATGCAAAGCAGCCAGCCTCGCGTTGTTGGCTGTGTCTGTCCTGGGTCATTCCTGTGTCCCATCAGCACGATACAGACCGGCACCAGCAGCAGTCCCGAAATCTGCCATGCGGTGGGACGTTCTCCCCAGGCAATCGAAAACAGTACCGGCAGACAGATGGACAGATTCAGGATCGTCCAGCTCAGCCCCGCCGGTCCGAGTCGCATGGCAGTGAGCAAGAGTAGCCTCGACACGGAAACACTCACCCCTCCGACCAGTGCCAAGATGACAATCTCAGATCCGTGGCTATCCGCCTCACTGGTGACCAGGACATAGATGCATACGAGGATGGCGATGGTCAGGCGTTCAACGGCCAGCATGGGCAGGCGTCGGGCATTGGCTGTCATCGCCGCCTTGTAGACGAACAAGGCAATTGTCCCGATGACAACGCTGACTGCAAGGATGAGGTAGGCCAATGAGCAGGTGCGGTGAAGGGCGGCTGTGGAAGGCGGGGCTGAGCGGGGCTAAATGTAACCCGTATTCGAGCAAGGTGAAGTGGCGCCGTCCTGATCCCTTTTTCATCCGTCGCAGTCGCGCGGTGACGCAGTGGTATTTGAACGTCTGCAAGCATGCCTAGCTCGTTCGCGAGATTGGCTGAGAATCGGTCGGCCCACCCGGTGTTGTGCCTGCTTAGCGTGTGTCGCAGAGATGCGATCAAGCGGTATAGTATGCGTCAACCTAATCTGCGAGAAGAAGCCGCATGATATCGATCAAAGTTTCCGGCGGACTTTTAACCAACCCGTGCTGAGGAGCGAAAAGAATGGCGAAGAAAACATACGGGGTCGGCATTGTCGGCTGTGGCGAAGTTTGGGGATGGCATCGGGAGGCATTCGATCACCTGGATTGCCTGCGTTGTGTCGCTGTCTATGATCCGGACGCAGCGCGACAGGCGGCAGCTGCGGCTGCAACAGGTGCACGGGAGGCCGCCAGTGCCGATGCGGTATTGACCGACCCCGATGTTGATATTGCAGCAATCCTGACGCCTGTATTCACGCATGCAGATATGGTCGAAACCGCCACCGGTGCGGGGAAGCATTTGATGCTGGAGAAGCCTATGGCGGTCGGACTCGCGGAGGGCCAGCGTATTGTCGATGCGATCAGCAACGCCGGTGTCAAGTGTTTCCATCCCACCCTGCGTTCCCTATCTTCCGACCTTTTTACGGAATTGGAGGCGTGGACTGCCGATGACGGGCCGGTAGGGCCTGAGAGTGCAGCTTTTTACCATTTGGTCGGGTCGCCCTTCTCGGCCGCGGGCTGGTTGACCGATCGGAGCAATTGTTTGCCTATTGCGGAGTATGATCCGCATGTGCTCGACACGTTTCTGACGCTGACCGGTGACGAACCGGAGAGCGTCTGGTGCCATGCCGGTCGCTATTGCCGGTCGTTCGACCAGGATGATGTGATGAGCATGATCATCACCTTTCGTGATCAGCGTTTTTTGCAGATCGATGTCCATTGGGTGATGGATCCGGCCTGGCAGGCGCCTGGGTATGTAAATTTCGATATCGTCTGCGAGCGCGGATACATTCGGCACAACTGGTTTTCTGCCGAATGGTTCAGCGCAGATGGGTCGGGTTCGTTTAAGTCGGACCGTCGGGAATCCTGCGGTAAACGCTGGGAGCACTATGCAGCTTTGATCGAAGCGATCGAGACCGGTGGCAACCTGACACCGAATGAGCTCGATGGCCTTGCCTACGTTCGTGTCCAGGAGGCGGCTATGCACTCGGTACGTACCGGAGAAACCGTCCAGCTATAGCCGCTGTCTCCGATCTCAACGCATCTGCCAGCGAATGCCGCTAAAGAGCGACCGGAGACGTTCCAGACGGTCGCTGTCGAGATAGGGTGGATCTACGGCGGCGAGGTTTTCTCGAACCCGGGCTGGCGTGCGTGCGCCGAAGCAGCAGCTGTCGATTTCCTGCGCCAGCACGAAGCGCAATGCCGCTTCGGGGATAGAGTACGGCTTAAGGAAATCCAGTACATCCGCGTCGGTATATGGTGGAGCGTCCGGCAGGTTGCCGTGGTCTATATGTCGGCGAATACACTCATGTGCGGCATCTGTGCTGACCAGCCCTGATGCCGCCGAGGCCTGATTTAGCGGCATCATCACGACAGTGCCGACCCCATGCGCACGACAGAGCGGCAGGATATCGTCGATGGCCGTTTGCAGGAGGAAGTTGACGGTCAGCATGACGACGTCAAAGACCCCGGACGGCACCGCTTGTTTAAGAACCTCATGGGTGCCGTCGCCTTCCGATAATTCGCTGATGCCGATAAAGCGGACCTTGCCCTGGGCCTTGAGTTTTACCATCGCCTCACAGCAGCCGTCGCTCATGAATTTCTCGTAGGAGGCTGTCGTGCGCATGCCGTGGCCAAGAAGAATGTCGAGCCGATCGCGCCGCAACCGACGAAGGCTTTGTTCAGCAGCCACGACAACGCCTTCCGGGGTGCCGATGTAGGTGGCTTCCGGTGAGAAGTCACTGTACGGCATATGCTTGGTTTGGACGAGCACGTCGTCGTGTCCGACCAGCGCTGCTCCTATGGCTTCCTCGCTGCCGGAATAGTGTTCTGCAGTGTCGATGAGGTTGATGCCGGCATCGATCGCGGCTTCAATGGATGCGCTAAAATCATCGGGCGCATCAAGAGCTCCGCGTGCAGCGCCATAACTCAATTCAGATACAGTAAGGCCAGTGCGGCCAAGGGGACGATAGCGCATGGGGATTGTCCTGGAATTAGAGTTGATATGCCCTTGTCGACAATTTGTTTCGGATAATTTGCACAGCGTGTTCAGAAATGACACGGCTCCGCAATGGTTTTACCAGTACTCGCCGTCGGGTCGTGGGTGATGTGGCCAGTGGTTGCTGCTGTCGCTGCCACGGCAGATAATTGCCTGCTCGTGCCAGTTGGTCAGCGCTCGTACATCGAGCGGCGCGTAGCGCAAGGTTAGTCCACAGCGACGCCGCTGCGAATTGTTGGGATCCGAACCGTGCGCCAGCATGTCCGCGTGCAGTGAAACTTCGCCCGCCTGTAGGGCATTGAGGAACGGTTCCCCAAGTTTCTCTGCATCGACGATTTCCTGTGGATTGGCCGCGGGGTCTATGGAGGTTTTCCACTCGAGATGTCCCATCCTGTGGGTGCCAGGGAGAAACTGCATGGCAGCATTTTCGGCATCGGCATCATCAATCGCCAGCCACGCAGTGACACAACGGGATTTGTCGAACGGCCAATACGATGCGTCCTGATGCCAGGGAACCTTTTTTTCATCGAACGGTGATTTCGAGAAAAAGTGACTGGTCCAGAGGGCGAAGTTCGGCCCGATCAAGTCTTCGACCAGATCCAGAATGCGTTCGTTCATGCAGATGTCGTACAGCCGGGCGGAACAGAGGTGGTAGCTCATGATCGAATAGCGGTCCCGCCCGGTCGCTTTCGCTTTCACTTGCAGTTCATAGAAAAACTCAAGGTTCACTCTGGCGCCGGCCGCATCAAAAACACGGAAGGGTGCG
>CAYWQM010000051.1:0-32700 GCA_964460215.1 uncultured Lentisphaerales bacterium | reverse complement strand
ACCACTGAGCTACGCTGGCACTGTAGAACCGTATTTTAGATTGGCCTGCTTCGGGGGGCATGGTGGGGGCATAGGCATGGCGGTTGAAAATGCGTTATCAGTTTGGTAAAGCGCATCATCGGCAAGATTCTTGGCTCGTGCAAACTTGCTCAGCAGCCGCTCCGGCAGGTCCGGTAATGCCTATGCCCCGTACATTTTTTCGTAGTATTGCTGGTAGGTGCCTGATGTGACGTGGTCGAGCCAGGCCCCGTTATCGGAATACCAGTCCAGTGTGCGCTTGAGCCCTTCCTCGAAAGTGACGCTGGGGTGCCAGTCCAGTTCCGTATTGATCCGGGTCATGTCGATGGCGTAACGATGGTCGTGACCCGGCCGATCTTTTACAAAGGTTATGAGAGATTCAGGCTTATCAAGGTACTGCAGAATCAGCTGAACAACTGCCAGATTGGTCATCTCGTTGTCGCCGCCGACGTTGTACACTTCGCCGACCTGGCCTTCCTGAAAGACCTTCCAGATTGCGTCGGCATGATCGAGTACATAAATCCAGTCGCGGACATTCAAGCCATCGCCGTAGATCGGCAGCGGCTTGTCTTGCCTGGCGTTGTTGAACATCAGTGGCAGCATCTTTTCTGGAAACTGGTAGGGGCCGTAGTTATTTGAGCATCGCGTGATCACGGTGGGCAGGCCGAACGTATGATTGTAAGCGTGCACGAGGTGGTCGGCGGCAGTTTTGCTGGCGCTGTATGGCGAGTTGGGGGAGACGGGGGTGTCTTCGCGGAACTTGCCCGTGTCGCCGAGCGATCCGTAAACCTCGTCAGTGGAAACCTGGAGGAAACGTTTGATGTTGTTTTCCAGTGCAGCCTGCAACAGCACCAGTGTGCCGCTGACATTCTTCTCGATGATAACCTGCGGACCCGTGATCGAGAGGTCGACGTGGCTCTCGGCAGCGAAATTGATGATGCCGTCAACTTTGTACTCGGTGATGGCGCGATTGACCGTCTCCGGCTCACGGATGTCGCCGTTCAGAAAAATGTGTCGCGGATTGTCAAGGTTGGCGGCAAGGTTCTCCAGATTGCCGGCATAGGTGAGGGCGTCGAGATTGACGATGGTTATGTCGGGTTCCTTATCCAGCAGCATATTGACGAAATTGCTGCCGATAAACCCGGCCCCGCCGGTGACCAGGATGCTTTGCGGTTGGCTCATATTAAAGTCTCCAGAAAGGTGGCGAGTGGTTCTTGCCAGTGTGGCCGTGGCCGGTCGAGGAGTTCATCTACCTTACTGCAATCGAAACGTGAGTTCATTGGACGCGGTGCGGCGGATTTGAACGCGTCGGAACTGCAGGGTCCGATGCTGCATGCTGGCGCCAGCGTGGCCATTGCGAACGCAGCAATCTCGTAGCGGCTGCTGTATCCGGACGCGGCATAGTGAAAAGTGCCGCTGGCGCTCTTTCCCACCAACTCGCAGACCGTTTCGGCGACATCGACGGTCGCCGTGGGTGAGCCGATCTGATCGTCGACAACTTGGAGAACATCGCGGCTTTCGGCCCATTTGAGCAGTCGCGTAAAAAAGTTTTCTCCGTGGGCTCCATAGGTCCATTGCAGGCGCAACGTCAGGTAGTCGCAGCCGCTTGCTGCGAGCCTTGATTCGCCGAGCAGTTTGCTGTGGCCGTAGACGCTGATCGGGCAGGGGGCGCTGTCTTCGGTGTACGGATCTTCGTTGGTGCCGTCGAAAACAAAGTCGGTGCTGAAGTGCACGATCCGTCGTCCGGCGGAGGCAGCCAGGAGACCGAGTTCGCCCACCGCTTCGCCGTTGACGGAGTTTGCCAGTTGCTGGTTTGATTCAGCGCCGTCAACATTGGTATAGGCCGCGCAGTTAATGATGACATCACCTGCGGCAATGGCTTCCTGTCGCGCCTCATGCCGAGTGATATCCCATGCAGGCTGATCGAAACCGACAACTGAACAGCCGCGCGCCGAGAAAGCTGACACGATGTCCGAGCCGAGCATGCCGCCGGAACCGAGGATGACGATGGAATCCATTCGGAAGGATCTTGATCTTATTGGTGGTGGTTTGAGGCGCGAACTGATTGCAGGGCATAGCATACAGTCACTGAGGGGCGGCTGCAAAAGGGCAGGCCTGCCGGATCCACAGGACTTTGTCTGCTTGGGGATGCACCCGTGACTGGTTGCTTTTCATGCCGAATGGCGGGTGGTAGTGAATATGTCACTTTTATTCTCGAGCGTTCTCCATATATTAGGCATCGGCAATCAGATTGCAGGGACCGTAGCTCAATGGTTAGAGCAGCTGACTCATAATCTGCTGGTTGCAGGTTCGAGTCCTGCCGGTCCCACCACTTTCCCATCCCATTCGTTCAGAATCTCCTCGTTGCTCAAGAAGTATGTCCATGATGTTGACTCTGTGGGTTTGTCTTCGAACGTCTGGGTCAGGGATAATATCGATTCCTGGCGGGGCTTGATTGTCAGGGCGATGGCCAGTGTCCACCCGCGATTGCGGAGCTCGCAAAGGTATGTTTCCGTGTCGTCTATCGTTTTTTCCAGGCTGACACCCTGCCAGCGTAATGGTCGCTCCCTGTCGTACACCCGACGACAGCCGCCGGCGCGCATCTGCCGGTCGAGGATCGGCACGAGATTGTGTTTGTCCCGGGCATGAACCAGGAGTGTGCGTGCCTGTACCGACTGGAGGAGCTGTTCAGTACCGCCCAGGTGCAAGACGCGGTTGTCGAGCAACAGCAGGCCGTCGAGCCGGTCGATGCCCTGATGGCGTAACCACGAGGAGAGTCGGAAGGCGAAGCGCTTCGACCCGGTATTGATCAGCAGCGGTTCACGCTGGGGCGCACAGACCAGCAGGACTGGATGTATTGACATGTCCGGCACCAGTACCGTCACCAGGGGGCGCTGGTCATAGAGGTGGTAGCGGCCGCACAGAACGAGCGTCGCTGCGATCAGGGCAATCCCCATGGCAAAGCTGCGACGTAATTGCGGGATGACCAGTAGAAAGGCGAACAGCACGAGGTAGTACAGGAAGATCAGCAACAACGGCGGCGTTGCTACGGTGATCACGCCCACGCCATTGGCGCTGAGCTCTGCGAGCGTGCGCAGGAGCAGCAGCGGCCATTCCAGTAACCAACCGGTGGCCGTCGCGAACCAGCCCAGAAAAAGCGCTGCGAAAACCAGTTTCACGACGCTTAAAAAGATAATCAGCCAGGCGATCGCACAGACTGCCATGTTGGTGGGGATGCCAGCTGGCAGAAACAGGTTGTTGTAGAACGCCGTAAGCCCGAGCCCGCCCAGCCATGCCGCCGACATGCTGATGAATGACTTCAACAGGATGACGCGGGTGCGGTCCCAGATGTGATTCGGATTCTGTGCCCGGATCGGTATCCAGTGCTTGCGTTCGAACAGGTAGTTGACAATAAACTGGCCCCGTCGCCAACCCCAAATGAGCGCCAGCACGATGATAAAGGAAAATTGGTAGCCCGAGTGGTACAGATGAAACGGATTCAGCACGAGCATTACGACGGCGGCAAATAGAACGAAATTTGTGGTGACCATCGGAAACTTGAGGCCGCGGCCAGCCGACCAAACGGTCAGCATGACCCAGGCGCGCATCGCCGATGGCGCGGCACCGGTTGCGATGACGTAGACGAAAAGGAGCACCGGCGCCAGAAAGTACTTGATCGAAAACGGTACTCGAAACAGGCTCAACAGCAGCATCATAATGGTGAACAGGATGCCGACGTGCAACCCGGAGATCGCGAACAGGTGCAGCATGCCGCTGCGCAGATATAGGTTGCGGTCCTCAGGTGTCATGCCCTGCCGGAACCCGCAGGTCATGGCGGCCAGGACGGTGCGATCCTCGGGTTTGTCGATGCCTTCAACGATGTGGGCAGCTGCATAGTCGCGCACCGAGTAGAACGCCGCCAGTGCCCGCCGCCAGCCCGTGGCGCCGGAGGTGACGTCGGCATCGTGGGCGTAGAACATGTGTGTGATGCCGCGCCCGCGCAGATAGTTCGCGTAGTTCATGGTGCCCGGGAATGCGGAACGCCATGGCAGGCGGAAAGCACCGATGGCGGTGATGTGATCGCCGTAATGGACATCTGCGGGGCCGTCGCGCAGCAGAACCTTGCCGCGACAGGGCTGCCACTGGCCGTCGTGCATCAAATGCGTGAGTTTGAGTTCGACCTGCGTGGGTTGCTCCAGCCATTGCAGCGAATCGGTGCCCGGCAGCCGGATCTCGGTTACAACGCCGCGGATCTCGCCGGAGGCCTCGTCGGCGTTGAGATGTTTGACATACGTTTGCCAGGGAGCCCAGACATGCGCGATGCTGAGCAGTGCGGCTGGCAGCATTGTCCAGGCGTATTTCCTGGACTTGTGTGGCAGGGTCAGGAAAGCGCCGCCGATCATGGCGAGGCCGAAAGCTGCCGCAACGGGCACCGAAGCATAGCCGAAAGCCGGCAGGCTGACGGGGATCGAGGCTGCCACGAAAAACCAGAACACCGGCAGGCAGGGCAGGGGGAGCAGTAGGTCGTCGGGCAGGGCCAGACGGTTGCGAAGCTTTTGGACAATGGCAGGGATGGACATAGGCGCAGAAACGGAAAACGTTGGCAAAATGTTCATCGCCAATCTACACGAATTGTTGTGAATTGGGATAGCCGGACAAATTGGGATAGAGTAAAGGCCGAATCGTCTTGCATTAGAAGAGGAACGCTATGACCAATCTCTCGTCAATCGAATATGACCGGGTCTTGCCGCCGTTGAAGGGCGTTGTTTCTTATGTCCAGAATGCTCCGGACACTGCGCCCGACGATGCGGCTGCGGTGTTGCAGCCGCAGGTCGCCCAGGGCGACCGTCGCGATGGCCGTGTTTATTTCTATACCGACGAGATCGAGCTGCATTGCAACGTTGCTGTGGCGACTGGTCGGCCGTTGATCGTCATGGGCGTCTCGGGTTGCGGCAAGTCGTCACTGGCACACAGCCTGGCACGGTCGATCGGTTGCAGGTACTACGAGTATGTGGCGACATCGGAGAGCCAGGCGCGAGATTTGTTCTATCAGTTCGACGTCGGTCGGCGGATCGCGGATGCCCAGGTCGGCGGTGCGGATGCCGAGACCTTATGGGGTAATGTGCACCAGTATATAGAACCCGGGCCGATGTGGTGGGCGCTTGATCCGGGCAGTGCGTCGCGACGCGGGCGCGAGCTGGACTCGTCGATGCCGTTCCGCGCCGCTCCGGACCCGTGTTTGTGGGAACCGCCATACGGCAGTGAGTCCGCCGCGGGGATCCCTGCAGTCCTGCTGATTGACGAGATCGACAAGACCAGGCCGGATTTTACCGGTAACCTGCTGGTGCCTCTCGGGTCGTATCAGTTTACGATCGATGAGCTGGGACGTATGGTCGCGATCGACCGCCCGGTGACGCCGCCATTGGTCGTTATCACCAGCAATCAGCAGCGCAAGCTGCCGGACCCGATGATGCGCCGCTGCATCGTGCTGAACCTGGCCTATCACACTCCGGATCAATTAGTGGAAATCGGCCTGGCTGACGCCGAGATGTATCCGTTGAAATCCGCCGGGGGTGACCTCTGCGAGCCGAAGGACAACGGCTGGTTCAAACGCTTGGCAGAGAAAATGTGTGGACTTCGCGATGGGGAGCTCAGCACAGCGGAGTATCTCGATGCGGTGCATGCATTGCGCGTTCTCGGCATTGACGAATCTGCCAGTGAGGATGGTGTCTTCGAAACTGTCTGGCGCCGGTCAGATGACTAGCTGTATGGTGGCGTTTTTCAGGTCATCAGCTGTTATCGAGTATTTGCGTTGCTTGCCCGGAATAGAAGGTGAAACCAGTGGCTCGGCAGCAGTAGCACAGGCGAATTATTCAATGCCGGGCGGTTTCCAATGAATCAAATGAAGCGTAGGCTTATGTGCGGATTTGCCCTGCTGTCAGAACATGAAAGCTTAACACTGTGCGCTTGCTTTCCCGATCTTGAGACACGGCGGAGGCAACTGTGCCCGACCACCAAGAACCACTAACGTAAACATCAGGCTTCCCTATGTATGCATACCAGCTTACCGGTCCGAATCAGGGTGTCTATCTCGAAGTCGATCGTCCACAACCCGCACCTGATGAAATCCTTATCCGCACCCACCGCGTCGGGCTCTGCGGTACTGATGTTGAAATGCTGCAAGGCACGATGCCGTATTTCCGGCTGGGCTGGACGCAGTATCCAGTTATTCTCGGGCACGAATGGTCTGGCACGGTCGAGGAGGTTGGCAGTGCCGTCGAGAACTTCGCCACGGGTGATCGGGTGACTGGCGACGTTACTATCGGCTGCGGCGACTGCGTCAACTGCATGCGCGGGCTGTACAACCTGTGCATCACCAAACAGGAAGTCGGTCTCTGTCGCGGCAAGGACGGTGGCTTCGCGCAGTACCTGACCATGCCGGTACGGCATTGCTATCACTTGCCGGAAGCGGTGAGTCTCGACGACGGCGCTTTGGTGGAACCCGCCGCGACGGTCGTTAAGGCGATTCGCAAAGTCGGGTTTGAACCGGGTGCCACTGTCCTGGTAACCGGCGACGGCCCGATCGGCCTGTTGGCAATGCAGGCTGCCGCGGCGTATGGCGCCGGATGGATTTTCCTCAGCGGTGTGGATGCCGGCAAGTTGGAGATGGCCAGGAAGTTCGGGGCCCAGTCCACGATCAATGCTGCCGACACGAATGTCACCGAGTATATCAACGACTACACCGGCGGGCTGGGTGTGGATTATTCCATCGAAGCCAGCGGCCAGCCGTCGGCGTTCGAGGATTGTATCACGGCGACGCGCCAGGGCGGCACGATATCGGTGGTCGGTATCTACGAGCGTCCGATCGAGAACCTGGACATGGGGGTGGCGGTGGTCCGCGATCTTACCATCTGCTGTTCCGTTGCCAGCCCAAATGCTTTTGAGCAGACCCTCCGGCTGATGGCGACGGGCAAGCTGCAGGTTGCCCCGCTCGTTACCCACGTTCTCGAATTGGCCGAAGCGGAAAAGGCGTTTGAGATCCAGCGCTCCCAGCCGGACAAGCGGATCAAGATCCACCTGGAACCGCCGGCACTGGCGTGAGGCTCTCTAATAGGTCGTCTCTGTGGTCTCCGGGATGAAGATCAGGGCGTCCCAGCATTCGTGCAGTTTTATCTGCATTGGGTACTCCGGATAAACGTTTCCCGGGATCACCAATCCTATATTGCGGAATGGTTTGCGCTCGTCCAGTGCGGCCGGGAGCTGGCGCAGATCGATGACGCTGGCGCCTCGTTGCGCAGCGGCCAGATCGACTTGGTGTGCTGCGGGATTCGGCTGCAGTTCGTGCACGCCGATGCGGTCACCGGCCAGGGCGTTGCAGCGGCCTGAGGACGTGGCGAACCCGAAGTTGCAGATCGTTCCGCGGTGGTCGTCGTATACCTGCGCCCCCATATAGCGTATCGGTTCGTCGATGCCGATGTGCGGCATCTCGACACGAATCTGTTGCTTGATCAGGTGCAGGTTGTGTGCCGTCAGGAAAAACCTGGCGTCGTCCGGTGCGCTGTCGACGATCCATTTCAGGTTTTTTGCCATGTAAAATTCGCGGAGCAGTACGTTGGAGGTCCCATAGAGATGTTCGTTCTGGCGGACGATCTCGGTGAGTTGGCGCATGGTCCGATATGCTTCGGGCGAGCTCTTGGATATGAGCATTTCACGATTGTCCTCGAACAGTTGAATGACTGCCATGACCCCGAGGCGGCATTGCTCCTTGAATTCCGGGCTCCGCGTAGAGTAGGCCATCATCTGCATGAGATTGCCGTACGGCCGATACTGTGAATACAGTTCTTCAGCACGCGCGCCGAGGTCCTCTTTGTCCTGCAGATACTCGAGGAGAATGTTGATTGCCTGATAGCACTCCTGCATGTCGATGCCCCAGTAGTGAATGCGTTCGCCAGGCGGTTTGTCCTGATTGTATTTGGCGATCCAAATCAGGTTCTGGCGCATTTCCAGAGCGCGCCAGTTGAAGTAGTCGCGCCGCAACAGTTCTTTCGGCTCCGGCACGCGTGTCTGAAGGATGCGATCGGTCAGAAGCCCTTCGTCCAGGTGAGCTTCGAGCAGGAAATACTTGAATCCTTTGTGCTCGGCAAGGTACTGAAATACACGATTTCGGAATTGGAAAAATTCACGGGTGCCGTGTGTCTGTTCGCCCATCGCCACGATTCTGTTGTCACCGATGATTTCGACGATCGTTTTCAGGTCGCGTGTGTCTTTGTGCGGGGCCAGGTGCTTCAATGGCGAGGCGTGTGCCTTCAGCCATTGTTGTCGCTTGGTCAGCGTTGTCGCCATACAGCCACATTGCATTGCGATGAGCGTGATCAGAAATGTTAGTCGCATTTTATATCGCCCGGGTTCTGTGAATGGATCGCATAATCTTCGAGCCGAGATTGGAGGAGTTAGGGGTGGGGAGAGTCAGGGTAAATAATCTGTCCGAAACGGGACATGTGGGGTCAGATCCCCAGGTTGAGTGTAATGCCGATGTTCTTGTCCAACAGAATCGATACGACTGCCGCTGTAGCAACCAACATCAATTCCCCAAAAATAAGACCGATGAAAAATGGTTTGATTCGTGCATATGCATCCTTGCTGCCGAGTTTCGTGACAATTGTCTTTGCCAGCCAGCCGAGCATGATGGAAAACCAAAAGGTTGTCATGTGGTGGTTGACCAGCAGAATCAGTCCGAGCGGGTGTGGCAGCCAGAAAATACGGCGCCGGAAGAAAAGCAGCCCGGCCATCAGCACGGCTCCGGCGATCATCCAGTTGCGTTCTGCAGGGGAGGCACTTGGCGGGTTGCTGACGAGTTCCGCTGTCTTTGTATAAGTGATCTGCGGCAAGCCGGTGTGAAACCACCATGACATGGCGTTGGCACCACGATTATATGACATCATGATCTCCGTTGCCACTGCAACAACCACGGCAAGCATGATGGCGGCGAACAAGGCGGTATAGAATCGTCGCCGTTTCATTTTCAGGTCGGCGCGTATCTTCAAGCTGTTGGCCATAGCCGGAGCGATAAAGGTTTTCAGATCGAAGAAAAACACCGCATAGAAAATCAGAAATGGTGACATCAGCCAGGGCGCCGACCACCCCTTGACCATGCCCACAGTGGTCTTGATGAAGTGCAGCGGCCCGGCCCACGGTTGCACCATGATAATGCCCCCCTCGGCCACCGCGCGAATCAGTCCGGTAGTCAGCAGGATGAGGATGGCATAGGTAATGACGGCATAGACGGGATGCATGCCCATGTGCCACATCGCTATTACCAGGCCGGCTGAGCCCAGTAAAAAGACTCCTGACTGGATCCTTAATTCGAGGCGCTCGCCTGCTTCCAGGCCGGCTACCGCCGCTGGTCGGAAGCAACTCAGGAAATAGTGCCGGGCCTTGAACAGCGCTACCGCTGAAAAGACCAACAGGGCACCGCCGCCTTCGGCTGTTTTGAAACTCATGGTGTACAACCAATCGGACGGGAAGGAGTTTTCATTGACACCGTAGCCGAGCCACACCAGAACCAGCAGTTGAACCATATAGAGGATGACGAAGAACCACATGGAAAAAGAGACGCGCTGCGGTATGAGAAAGGCAACGCCGATAAGTGTGAAGAAAATTGTCGATTTGGCATACGGCATGAGCCCTTCGAAGATTGTGCCGGTGATTCCCCCGCTCCACTTGTGCGTCAGGTTTATGCTTGTGACTCCCGGGGCTATGCCGGACTGGGCAAACAGGTTCCATCCCAGGATTGATCCGGCAATCAGCGCCCCCGCCCAGAACAGGCCGCTGCGATAAACTGGCGGCAGGACACCTGGTGCAGCATCTTTTCCGGCCAGTTCTTCCTGCAACTCGGCATAGGGGTAGACCACTTTTTCATGATAGGCCCATTGCCGAAATATCAGCGTGTTGAATGACATCAGCACGGCGTACAAGAGGATCGTGATGATACCCCAAAGGAGCAGCGGTTTTTTCCAGACGCCCCAGGGAACATCGCCAACGATCAGGCGGCGCAGTGAAACATCTATACCGGGGAAGGCCCGAAGAATCGGTGCGAGGCTTGCTTTAATCTGGTCGGCGGCGACGTTGCCGCTCGCGAGGTCGTTCTTCAACGTACTCAGCTGTGTCGTCAGCGTGTCGAGGCGCTGGTTTGTTGCGAGTTCGCGGGCGATTGTTTCGCGGCGTTGTTCCAGGCTCTTCAGACCTTTATCCAGTCCTTTGCGATCTTGTTCCAGCCAGTAGATTTTCTTCTTGAGCGCCTTGCGCTCGCTGCTTTTGGCGAACCTCTCGCTTTCGTACTGTTCCTTCAATGTCTCCCCGAGAGTGATCAACTCCGCACGAGCGGCGTCGACCAGTTCCTGAGCTACGGAGACATCAGCTTCGAGCTGGGCCGTATTGCTCAACGGTTTGAGAACAGCGATAGCCTCATCGATGGCGACTGCCGGGTTGTCTGATGGATTATTGAACTCGTCACGTAGAGTTTTTACCGCCTTGCGTCCGCGGACGCAGCGCCCGAGCCGCGCAGTGTAGATTGCCAGGGTGTCGTCGACTGTGAAGATGATGCCCGGATAGGCCCGCAGGTCATCGGGCAGTCCATTGCGGAACACCTCGACGCGTTTGAAGGCGATCGCTTCGAGTTCGGCCAGTGCTTCGCGGGTTTCGTCGACAGTCTTGTTCTGCGTTTCCAGTTCCGTCTTGGTGGTCGTCATCGTAGCGGCCGGGTCCAATTGGCCTGTTGCTTGCCAGGCGATCATTGTCTCGTCGTATATTTCGTGCGCCACTTTGAGTTCTGTCTGCGCCCGGCTCACAGCCATGTCTTTCTCTGCCTTCGTCAGATCGGCTGCCTGCACTTCGGCCAGTTGCTTTTCGCCTGCATCGACCCCGGTTTTGGCAGATACAACTGCCTGGGCCACGGCGTAGAGATCACGCAGCTTGTCGCGGGCATCAGCCGCCTTGAGGTACTTTTGTGCGGCCGCCTGGATGCCGGGTTCACTGATGAACCAGGCCTCGTGGACATACGGTTCGATGTGCCGGTCCCACTCGGCCTGGCGCGAGTTCATCTGTGGATTGAAAAGGTTTGCAACGACCGGGACGACCTGTGCGGACAAGCCGAACAGCGAAATGCCGCCGGTAACAACGCCCATGGTCAGGATGATCAGAAGTTCGCCCTGGTTGAACGGTCTGATCACCCGGATCAGGCGACACAGTGGATTGACCACCAGCACCATGATGAACAGGAATACATAAGGCAGCAGCGGAATCTGCGTGGCCGAGATATGGCTGTTCTTCGCATTGTTCAAATACACCGTCATGATCGCAAAAACGACCGTGACGATCATGCCGATCAGGAAGGCGCGGATTGTGATGGACTTCTGATTATCCATTGATGACGGTCACCGTGTTTCAGTAAATCAGCGGGGCGATCATTTTGTACAGTGTTGTAATGGCGATCGAGACCATGGCGATCAGGCCGATGCCGCAGGAATAGCCGGCGAGAATCACCGGTGCGTACTTGAGCCACTCGTTGCCGAAGCGCCGGCGGAGATAAAACCTCCCGACCAGGGCGCCGACAAACTGGAAGATCAACGCTCCGGGGTGCGATTCGCCCAGGCCGCGTACCAGCCCGAATACCAGGAGGGTCGGCAGGCCGATTACCGACAACAGCATGTAGACCAGGACACCTGAACCGATACCCCAACCGAAGTAGCCGAAGTTCCAGGCCTCCATGAACTCGGAACCGCTGCCCATGGTGGAGGTCATGATCAGGCTGGCGTTTTTCGCATTGAGATCCCACATCACCTGGGCATATGGAAACGCGTTCGAGGGCACCTCTGCCATGCCCCAGAGCACGTGTGAAAACACCAGTATTGAAACCAGCAGGATCGGCAGCGTCAGCAGCTGCGTCTTGATCATGCTCTTAAGCTTCGTGCCAGTCAGTTCCATGATTCGGAAATCGACGATGGCCGGGCCGTACATCGGCGCCGGCGTGGGGGCGAACCATATTCGTGCCCCCTGGTAACCACTCAGAATAAATGCCGCTTCCTTGACCATGGGTATGCTCACGGCCTGGCCGCAAAGGCCCTCGAGTTTCGCATTGGCGTATGCCAGGATCGGATTGTACACGACGACATAGAAAACAAAAAACAGCCACGGAAACCCGGGAACCAGCCATGTGCAGAGGCCGATCCAGAAGGCGCTGTTGGCGATGTAAATGAAGAGCGCCAGCAAGATCGAAAAATCGCCGCGCCTGGTGTTGTTCGTCATCAGCCGCCGCCAGCCCTGGCGGAAGGAGAGGTGCGGGGTTGCCCCATCGGAGCTGCGCCCGCGCAGGGCCGTAAGCAATGGTTTCAAAATCTGCCCAAGGCTGATGACGACAATCGCGACCGTCAGTCCGATGCCGAAGGATAGATAGAAGTCGACGTAATTCGAAAATGTCGTGTCAACGAAATCCATCTGTGGTGTCCATGATGTCAGGATACCTTCCTTCTGCAGGATCGGGTTGAGGACAATTGTGATAATCACTCCCAAGACCCCGCCGACAACGGCCCAGAAAGGAATGACTGTGCCGGCCAGGAAGGCGCCCAGGTCCATGGTCAGATTCATTGGTGTTGCAGGTCGAATGCCCGCAAAGGCCTGGGTGAAGTCGATCCACGGAATCGGAATAAGTTGCACCGGCGCAGCCAAAAAAGCGGCTGACACAGCCGGTATGCCGATGTAGAAAACCCCGAAAATAAATCCCATGACCCCGCCGATGGAGAAGCATCGCCATCGCCACTTGTGCTGCGTGTCCCGTGTCTCGATTAAAGCGATCATGCCGGCAGCACCGACGGGGGCCATCGGGAACGGCAGTTCTTCGACATCATTGACTAACCGATAGTTGACATAGCTCAGGCTGAACTGGTCTACTTTGGTTATGATCAGGCCGACAAAGACCATGGCGATTGGTGTCAGCCATGCCTGGGTGAAGAATGTTCGACCGTCCGCCTGGATCTGGGCCGCAGACGGTGCCCACCAGTCGGGAATCTCCCGTGCCACTCCCACGGCATTGACATATTCGGATTGTACAAAGAACTGATTCCACAGAAACCCCTGAAACGGATAGCTCATAGCCATGCCGGCCATCATGTATAGGACGTAGACCTCCTGCATCCGCAGTTCCTTGAACGAGCGACGTGCGATCTCTGCGAAAATGATGATGGTTACCCAGCGTCCAGCCTGGTCGACGTGGCCGCCGGCTCCGACCACCAGTTGCAGATACAACGTTGCCGGTACCATCATCGCGCCGACAAAGACCGCACCGACGACCGTTTTCCAGTTGAACCCCTCTTCGAACTTTTCCGGCGGCGACATGATCGCCCGGTAGTCCTCGAGTTCCTGGTCCTGCTTTTTATTTTTTCTCCACCACATAAGACAATCTACTTACACCGTTAATTCACGTCATTGACCGCTCTAGTTCTTTTTTTCCTGCGGTGATAAAGGTCTGTTGGTCTTCCCCGGTGAGATTGCGCCACTGCATGAGATAGGCGCGCAGGCGTTCGAGAAAAGGTTTGTTGACGGTCGTCCAGTTAGTGTCCTGACCGGAGATCCGCTCGATCTTGAGCGTTATACGGTAAGCGCCGACGACATCGTCGAAGGCGGCGATGATCCGCAACTCCTGCGTTACCCCAAGGTCGTAGGGGGCCAGTGCCAGATGATAGGTCAGGCAATGACGGTCGCGCGCCTGTTCGTCTGCGTCCTGTGTTCGCGATTGCAACTCGGCGATCAGATCGCCGACAGACGCCTCTGTATAATGCTCGAAATACTCCTCCAGATATCGCAGGGCGCCGCTGATCACGTCCGGCTGGTAGATGAAGGGCATCGTTACCTCCATGATATTGTCTCGGCGATCCGGCATGGCCCATTTTCGGGTGCCGGACGGAACTGCTTCTCGGGTGGCGCGCATCGCAGGATAGAGCGTCGAGATGACGACTACGGCGATGGTGATCGCTACGACATACACGACGGTCAACGACGAGAAGTTGAAGTTGACATCCGGGAACCAGCCGGTGTATTGCAGTCCGATACTGGAAACCTGCCCGACCAGATAGCCGCCGACCGAACCTACGATGCCGAACACCAGCGCTTCGGCAATGAAAAAGAGGCCGATCTGCGTTGGGTTCATGCCGATGGCGTTGTACACGGCGATTTCGCCTTTGCGCTCGTGCACCGAGCCAAGCATGGTGTTCATGATGATCGTACAGGCGATCAACAATGGCAGGATCAAACGTTCGAGACCTCCGACCGAGGTGCGATAGCCGGAGCCGATATAATAGGTGCCGACCTCCTGTGTGTGCTCACCCTCATCGCCGATCGTGAATGGCTTCGTTCCGGAAATGTAAAATCTGGCGCTGGTCGTGGTCAACATTTGTTTCACGTGCGGCCATATCGGTGTATCATCGGGCAGGCGCACGGAAATGCTGAATGTGTGCCCGCCGAGGCGCCGGCAGGTATTGACCGGGATGAGGATCATCTTTGATACATCGTTGTAATCGGCGGAGGAGGCAGTGCTTTCGCCGCCGCTCTCTGCCTGCGCGGCAGCATCGGCTGCTGCCTGTTTTGTACGCATGACGATGCGCAGCGGCACCAGCGGCCGATCGTTGATGTCGCGCATGGCCCGGAAGTCCTCGTCGCGCAGGATGCCGACGACTCGCAGTTTGTTGCCGCGGAAGTCCACATGGATATTGCCGATGTCGGCCGGCGAAAGTTGTAACGCGTCGGCGACACCGGCAGAAAGGATCGTTTCATTGGCGCTGTCGGAACTGAAGTATTTGCTGCCTGCGACCATCGGAATGCGGCGAATCAACCCGTCGTCGGTCTGGGACAGTCCCAGTAGGCTGTTGACCCGGGCGGGGCTGTCTTTGCCTTCTGCGTCGAGGCGATAGCTCACCGGCGGCAGTGCGCCGCCGTACTGGATCCCGATGGTCGTCGGCGCACAGATCCATCGGCGTTCGGCGATATCGACATCGGTCCCGGCGAACAACTCGCGGAAGACCCGGGCCGAACCGCTGTCCATGGGGAATCCCGGCCAATGGAACATTAATCCGGAATACGGTGCGCTGGCGGACTCCGGAATAATCGTCGGGCTCATCTTTTTCGAGACACTGGTAAATGCCAGCATGGTGAAGGCTATGAGTATGATGGTTGCTGCCGTGAGGCCGGTGCGGACACGGCGGCGCTTCATGTTGGAGACGCCGATCAGCATGGCCTGCTGACCGACGCCGGTGTGCTGGCCCTTGAGCACTGCCATGCGAGCATCGAAGAGCAGCTGCATCTCGCCCTGGAATCGCGAGAGCAGGATCCAGATAACGCCGAGTCCGAGTACGGCCATCATGAACGCTACAAAAATAGCTTCCGGCGCCTGGGCAATGCTGAAGGCCGGATGAATGTTGCGAAACAGCAGATAGGTCAGGACAAAAAGCACGAGGAAAATCGCCCCTTGCATCTCGACACGGACAGCCTTGAACAGCAGCTTCATAAGGAAAAAACAGAAGGGCAGCATCAGTGCCATGTATGCAACGACGGCTATCAGCATGTCGTTGCGGACGTTGGTTGACTGCGCGTAAGCCTTGACTTCGGCGCCCAGTGCGCTGTATAAACTTTGAATATAGCCGACATGATCCCGGGTCGAATCCGCCTTCTGCAACGCTTTGATATGCCCCTCGCCGTCGGCGATAAAACCGTCGATCAGGCTGTTGGAGACGCCTTTTAACTGGTCCTTGCGCCTTTGGTTAAGCGCTGCCATGTCGAGGGCTGCGGCATGAAAATAATCGGCTCCGAGCGGATGTTCGCTGCCGTAGCCGAGGCCCTCCTTATTGATTGCCAGCCGTTTTCGTGACGTGAGGATGTTGTAGCGGCTGCCGGGCTTTACATAGAGCGCTCCCGGTCCTGGTTCGAAAACTGACGGCCGCATCGACATATCAGAGCTGATTCCTGTGAAGCCGTAGCTGTCCGGTTCCGCATTCGTTGCGGCGTCCAGTACCAGGTAATCCCACGTATTGATGGTGCTGGCAGAGAGCAGGGACGGATCATTGCGTTCGTATATGGGCAGTTCGATGCACTGGAACATCGGCATGCGCAGGATGTCCACGGCACCTACCATCAGCCGGGAGTATGCTTGGCCCGAATCGAGGGCGTAGTCGATGCCGATGAAATCGTTATCGAAATGAAACGCTGACAGCGTCGTTTCCGAGCCGTTGTCGATGAGAGATTTATGTTTCGAGTGATCCCGGACACCGAGATCGTAGGTGCCGCCCGATGAGCTCAAGCCGTAGAACATCGCGACGGCGCGTTCATCGGTGATGATGAAATTGGCGCCGATGACGTTGCCGGCCTGGATTGGAGAACCAGGCTGGCGGTGAATGACAACGCTGCCGGAGACTGGCAGCGTTGGTGTCACGGCGGCGGCAAACGGATCGAAGCGGTTGGTATAGTAACGGGCCGAGTACGGTGTGATCCCCTCTTGATGATCGAAGGCGGAGGGCGCCAGGATCTGCTGGTCGTTGAGCAGGAGGCTGACCAGCTTCTTCACCGAGTTGCCGCCGGCAGCAACGTGGGCGTCATTGGTGTGCTCGAAATCGTCGGCAGGCGAAAAACTCAGGCCGGCATCGGTAAACGGGGTAACGAAATTAAACGAGGGTGTCTGGCCGGCCCCCTGGAAATAACGCATGGTCATCGAGGCTTCAGTAAAATAATGGCCGATCGGAAGACCCTCGCTGCGGCTCAAACCGTCGACATACTCGGCATCATTCGGCCCCGGAAGATTGACGCTGTCGGCAAGTTCCTTGAGGTTTCTGCCAAAACGGATGTACCATCGGGATTTGCCCCAGAAATCATCGCAGGTCAGGCCGATTTTACTGCTGCGCCAGTTGAGGTCGAGTCCAAGCGTCAGGCGTACGCTCTTGCCAGCGATGGCCTGGCGGATACTGTCGTTTGCTTTGCCAGTGTCCAGGTCGTGGCGATTGAGCGCCGCCGATCGGCGGTTGGTTTCACGTATCTGCACGACGTACCTGCGCAAAATCTCTCGTTCGACCGGCTGCAGCTCAGAAAGCTTTTTCGTGAGGCCGATCTTGTTGAACAGGGTGAGCACGCTGATGTAGTGCTCGAGTTCAGCTTGTAGCGCTTCCTGTTGACGTTTTTTTTCGGCATCGGGCAACTCACTTGTGTACACTTGCACAAGCTGTTCGCTCAATTGGTTCTTGTCCTGCGTGCCCAGTGTGACCGCCGGCGTTTTGAGGCGAACGATACGGCCGGTGGATTCATCGACTGCATCGCGTAGGTCGATAAGTAGTCTCTCGTCGCCTTCATCGTCCGTGCCGTCGAGGTGAAGTTGCGAATAGGTATTGGCGTAAAGCTCCTGTAGACGAATGTCTGAGACAGTCAGTTCCCGGGCTTTCTCAACGCTGCCCTCCGGCATGAGCAGATGCCACATGAGCATACGTTCGCCAAGGAAGTGAAGAGAATGTCCGTTCACCGCAGCCAGCAATACGCTGCGCTTCGGCGGGGTGTTGCGCAATTCGTCAAAGAGCTCCATCAAGAGTGCCAGGTTGTAGGCGTTGCGGGCGCCAACGGCAAGTTCGGGCACCACGCAGTTTGTATCCATCGGCGCGTACACCAGGATGACGTCATTTTTCAGCACCTCGTCCGTGCCGGGGATCAGTGCCCACAGGTTGCGCAGGTTGGCATTTTTCCAACGGGAGGGTTCGCTGTCGATGGTGACAGCAAGCGCGTTGTCTGCGGTCTCGATTGCGGTCTTCAGGGATTTTCCGGCATTGCGCCCGATGAAATAGCGTGGTACCGCAACTTCGGTGGCGTATACCTTGTCGACTGACTCGGAATGGTAGTAGTGCTCGGGTTCGATAAATACGAATCCCTTGACCCCGTGTCGCAGAAACCGCTGCCAGTTGTCGCCGGAGTTGTACTCCATGAGGCCGATCGAGCCTTTCAAGGGCGAGCCCTTGAGGCGAACGAGATCTGCTTCGGTGCCGGTGCCCAGATAAACCAGCGGGGCTGTGAAGCTGCGTTCCGGGAAATTGCCCGGACGAACCAGCGAGGGATGCATCGGCATGATGTCGATCGCCGGCCCGGTGCCCGGGGTCAGCGATGCTTTGCCTGGCAGGAACGAGGGGGCCGTGAAGTTGATCTCACCATGCTCCAGACCCGAAGCTGAGAAGTCGGCAGCGATGCGTTCCGCCAGTGCGAGGTTTGCGGTCGAACCCGGTAGCCGTATCCCCGCGTTACGTAGCCACTCGCTGTAGCCGGTGCGTGCCTGTTGGGCCGAGACCATGGAGGTGGCACTGGCGAGGACCGCGATGCTGTATAATATGCAAAGACGCATTGGTGAATTATTTTTAGAAAGTTTTGTGCTCAGAAGCAAAGATCATACTTTGCCACAATGATGGGGCAACCGCAATCGGTAGAGAGCGGAAGAATGGAAGCTCTTTGAACCATGTAAATTGTGTCACACACTTTCAATTTGCATGGAACCATCTCAACCTGTGTCCGTAGGCCCGGCGACCGGGCTATGCTCGAGGAGCTAAAATGGAACCATTAAATTTTTCATTGGATGATTTCGAACGAGCCGCTGCACAGGTGTATGAGGTGCTGATGCCGTCGCCGCAGATTTCGTGGCCGTTGTTAAACGAGCGGACGGGCTGTGACGTTCTGGTGAAGCATGAAAATCACCTTCCGACCGGGGCTTTCAAGGTGCGCGGCGGCATCTGCTACGTCCGCGAACTTGCCCGTGAGCACTCGGAAATGCCCGGTGTCATCGCTGCAACGCGCGGCAATCACGGCCAGAGTGTAGCATTTTCCGCGGCACGCTACGGCCTGACAGCCGTCATTGTCGTACCACACGGCAACAGCCGTGAAAAGAATCGCGCCATGCAGGGCTACGGTGCCGAGTTGATCGAGCACGGGCGAGACTTCAACGAGGCACTGGTCCATGCACAAGCGCTGGCTGAGTCGCGTGGGTTGCACATGTTCGAGTCGTTCGCTCCGGGGTTGGTATGCGGTGTGGGTACTTACGGAATTGAACTGCTGCGGGCGGCGCCTGACCTTGATGCTGTTTATGTTCCCGTTGGTCTGGGGTCAGGTGTTTGCGGTGTGATCACTGCGCGCAATGCGCTGGGGTTGCAGACGGAAGTGATTGGTGTCGTTGCCGAGCAGGCACCGGCCTATGCCCTGTCCTTTGAGGCAGGGGAGGTGCGTGAAACGACGTCAGCGGACACGCTGGCCGACGGCGTGGCTGTGCGCATTCCGCACCCGCAGGCACTCGAGTTCATGCGGGCCGGTGCCAGTCGGATCGTCTCCGTTTCCGAGACGGAGATCCTCGATGCCATGGGCTTTTATTTCACCGACACTCACAATATCGCCGAAGGCGCCGCGGCGACGCCGTTGGCGGCTTTGTTGCAGGAGAAAGAACAGATGCGCGACAAAAAAGTCGGTTTGATTCTCTCCGGCGGCAATGTGGATGCCGAACTGTTTCAACAAGTGTTGAGCCGGACGCGGGGCGAGGGATGACGGAATGAAATCCACCCTTGCGACAGTACAATCAAAAATACTTGCCCTGTCATGCGCGGCGGTGACGCTGACCGGATTGCACGCCGACGAAGTTCGGTTGCTCGATGGTGAACGGGTTGAGGGTGTGGTGTGTGTTTTTGCGGAGGACGGGGGTGTTGTCATGCAGCTCCCCGATGGTGAGCGCCGTGAACTGGCAGCAGCAGTGGTTGCCGAGGTGCAGTCGCCGCAGCGTGGTACGCTCGACTACGCTCGTTTCAGTCGCTACCGGGATAGCTGGTCGCGACTGGAAGTGCTGAGCCGCACGTTTGTCAGTGCGGACGATAAACGCCGTGTCACACTGGCTGGTGCGGTGCACATCGCAGATCACTCGTACTATGATGTGTTGCAGAGTTATCTCGATGCCCACGATGTGGTCCTTTACGAGGGCGTCGGTGTTCAGAGGGATTTTACTGACATCGAAATCCCGACGGCCGAGATGCGTGCCGAGGAACTGGAGAACCCACGGGGGCGTGGTGGTTTGCAACACTCAGACCTTGTTGCTCTCGATTTTATTTCATCTTTGCAGGAGGGGATGGGGAAAAGTCTTGACCTGACCTTTCAACGTGACGGCATTGATTACTCGCACAGTTGGTGGTGGCCTGCCGATGTGACTTCGGAAGCTCTGTTTGAGCTCATTGATAAAAGTGATAACTCGGTGCTCATGGATACGTTCTCCAGCTCGAATCTTCGCATGCAGATAATCAGCAATAATATCGTGTTTCTCGCCATGACCGATGCGATGGGTAGCATATTCACTCGCAAGCCGATGGAACTGGTGATTAAGGAGGCATTCGCGGAGTTGCTGATCTCGCAGATGTTAGATCTCGGCAACCCTGCCACAGGACAAGTCAAAACCGCTGATCCGGAAACCGGAGAGGCTGAAGCCGCCATCGAATTGCCCAGGGCTGACACTTGGGTCCAGGAAATCCTGATCCAGGGCCGCAACAAAGTTGTCATGCAGCGGCTGAAGGAAGTCCTGGCCGGTGCGCCGGACGTGGAATCGATTGCAATCTTCTATGGCGCGGCGCACCACGCGGATCTGCAGCGACGACTCGAGCGCCTCGGCTTCAAGCCGGTGCGCGACGAATGGTTTCCGGCCTGGAACATGAGCTACGATCCCAAGCCGCTGATTTCGCCAGAGTTGGTCGAGAAGATCAAGGCCATACAGAAGGCGAACGCGGAGCGCATCGAAATCCAGCAGTGACGGATTTTCCCAGGACGGGGCTTATGCCAGCGGCAGCCCGATAGTCGCTCGTGCCTCCTCAGCCGTGGCGATCGGGCGGCCGACAGATTTTGCCATCTGTACGGCACGGGCGACGAGTTCGGCATTGGTCTGTGCATATGTGCCATCCGGATGCTTGCCGCAGTCTTCGAAGCCGACGCGGACGTGGCCATTCTGCAGGATGCCGCGATTGATCTGGGCCCAGTACGTCATCGGGCAACGGGACATTGCCGACATCGACCAGTTCGCGTTGTCCGGAAGATGATAAATCTGATTGAACATCGAGATATCCGTCATCGGTTGGCAACTCTGGCCGGGCCAACCGAAAAAGAAGGTGAGCCACAGCGGATCATCGAGCAGGCCGGGTTCCTCTTCCATGACGTCCTCATCAGTCCAGAATACGCCCTCACGGATGATGCGAATTGCGTCGAACACGCCAGTATCGAAGCATTCCAGTTCAGGTTTGACACCGTGTTCCTTCGACCACTGGAAGTACTGTCGCAGTTCATTGATCGGGTGTACCGAATAGCACGGTATCGGCTTTTCCTGGCGCGGGTACGGATCGAAGTACTCGTCGTGCGAGCCCATGTTCAACGAGCTCATGTCCGGTTTGATGCGTTCCCATAATTGCAGTTTCTGCTCCGGCCGCATGCTGGCGAGTCCCTGTTGGATCGGGTGACTGGGATACTCTTCCCTGATCTTGTCAATGATTCCTGCTGTCCCATCGATATCCGGAATCTGCAATTGGCGGCCATCGGGCTGGATTACCGGGTCGCGGGAATAAATTCCGTGTATGTGATCCATCGTGGCGCCGGCGGCGTTGGCGTCAATGTATTCCCGGGCGATTGCGTCGACCGTAGTCAAGTCCTCGCGCCGGGGATTTAG
Source organism: uncultured Lentisphaerales bacterium (assembly GCA_964460215.1). GTDB lineage: Bacteria > Verrucomicrobiota > Lentisphaeria > JABSQK01 > CAJWLW01 > CAJWLW01. The sequence goes on along the minus strand of CAYWQM010000051.1, from coordinate 10,940 downwards.
AGGATCCTGGATTGCCGGGTCACAGGTTATCGTTATGATCAGTGGCGTCCACTTCATGGTTTTCCCCATGTGGTTTGATTTATTTCCTAATATTTCTCTGTGATGATTTCAATCGCTCTTTATCCTGCGGCGGGGCCGGTTTAACGGTTGTCAGGATTAAGGCTGAACGGATCTTTATGCAATCTCCAGCACGCAGCGTCCCAGGACTTCGCCGGCTCTCAGCCGGGCGAGAGCCTCGTTGACATTTTCGAGTGGGGCGGAATCGGTTACGATCGACTTCACCTTCCCGTCCGATACGAGAGCGGCGGCGGCGGTCAGGTCCTGTTTGCGGCCGCATCGTGTGCCGATTATTTCAAGTTCGTTCTGCGCCAGTTGCTTGCCGTTCAACGGATATGAATCAGTGGTATACCCGACGATAACGATTCGACCGCCATTGAACAGCGAGTCCACGCCGGCAGCGATTGTCGATTCCTGACCGACAATGTCTATCACGCAATCGACACCCCGCCCGCCCGTCAGTTCACGACATTGCTCCGTGACGTTCGAATCTGTGCTGTTGACGACCTCATCAACTCCGAGGGACAGTGCGTGGGCGCACTTCGCAGCGGTGGCTTCTGCGGCGATTATCCGGGCGCCGCGGAGTTTCGCGAATTGCACTGCGTACGAGCCGACGCCCCCGACACCAATAACCAGAACGATCTCGCCCGTAGCGATACGCGCCCGGTCGACGGCGTGAAACGCTGTAATGCCGGCATCGCTCAAAGTCGCCGCGTCCTTGAACGAGATGTTGCCCGGCAGTTGTATTGCCTGGCTCGCGGGAATTTTCATATACTCAGCGTAGCCGCCGGGGGCGTCTTTGACGCCGAGTACGCGGGTCATATTCGGACAAAGTTGCCCGCGGTTATTGCGGCACAGTTCACACGTTCCGCACATGAAAAAATTGTGAGTGACTACCCGATCGCCGATATTGACGTCCGTGACCGCATCACCAATTTGCTCGATGACACCGGCTGGTTCGTGTCCCATGATAAACGGCAGCTCGGGGTGATAGCCGAACCCGTCGAGCAGTTTCAGATCCGTCCCGTCGATGCCGCAGGCATGCATGCGAATCAGTACTTCGTTGGCAGTGGGCACTGGTGTTTCGACGTCCTCGATCACCAGGGGCTTGCCGAATTTTCGAAGTACAGCGGCCTTCACCAGTTTCTCCCGAAATTGGGTTTGGATGTCGCCGAAATGGCGGATCGGAGTGTTGGGCCCGGTGTTTCACATCACCCGGAGAATCGGGCCTTAAGCCTTGATCTCCGCAACCAGTTCATCCATGCACTGGAGCATGTGGGAGAAATCGCAGCCGACCTGCATCCAGTCGACGCCGCGTGTCGCCATTGATCGGGCAAACTGCGAATCGCCGCCCATGCCGCAGCCGACGTAGATGCCGGCGCTGTGGGCGGACGCAATGATGCGATCGAATCCCTCCTGAATCTCCGGACTTTCCATGTTACCAAGATCGCCGAGGGCGCCTGATAGGTCGAAGGGGCCGATCACCACGGAATCCAGATTCGGAACCCGAACAATATCGTCGATTGCTTCCAGTGCCTCGACGGTTTCGATCATGACGGAAGTGAAAATATTTTCGTTGGCCGCCGCATAGTAGTCCATGCCAATCCGGCCGTAGTTGCTGGGCACCCGTGGTCCTGCCCCGCGCCTGCCTATCGGCGGATATTTGCAGTTGCTGGTGAGTTCCTCCACTTCGGCGACAGTTCGGATCTGTGCCGCGATAATGCCGTCAGCGCCGGCGTCGAGTACTGGTTTGATGACGCTTGGATGAACATCGCCGACGCGCACGACAGTGCCTTTGCCACGGCCGCGGGCGATGGCCAGGTGGGCGTTGAGTGTTGCGGGATCTTTCTGCGTGTGTTCCAGGTCGTACCACAGCAAGTCGACCGAGTCTGCCAGTGCGTCGCTTACCAGCGGGTCATTGAAGGTGATCGCCGTGGCAATGATGGGTTCTCCGGCCTTCAGCATTGCGCGGAATCGGCGGATACCGGTGAAAATTCCATCGGCGCTCTGTTGCTCTGCCATGATCATATCTCCTTTGTCAGCATTGTTGCTACAAGTTTCAGGTTCTTTGTGCTGAAAACGATTCGTTTAAGTTCGTTCGCGATCGATCCAAATCAAGGTAGGCTCAGCATGTGACCTTTTTGCCTTTGCTGCCGAACGTCGGGCGGACCGAGTCATCCACTATTTCGGCCGGGTACGGAATATAGTGGAACTGCCGGCCTGGCTGCAGTGGGCTTTTTCCTGGCAATCCTTCACGGAATTATCCTTTCGCGGCCAATGTGCTAATTTACTCCTGCTGTATCGATTGGAACCCTGATTAACACTGAGAAGCCCCCGATGAATTTCAAGACAGAGTTTGATACCGTGGGATACGTGATCGTCGATGACGCCATCGATCCGGCAATGGTCCAGCCGCTGCTGGCTGCCGCCCGCCGGGTTCGAAAAAAGTTCGAAACCGATCCGGAGCGTTATTCGGAATGCGCCACGCTCGATGAGCAAGGTGAATTCTCTTGCCTGTCCGCGTTGCTCTCACCGAATATCAACGAGCCGATCTTCGCCGACTACCTGATCTCTGCACCCGTGCTCAAGTACGCCCGGGAATATCTGGGCGACGAGGTACGCCTGGGAAGTGTCAGTATTTTTACGCACAAGCGCAGCGGCTATCGCCTGCTGTGGCATCGGGATATCGGCAACAACAATCGTCGAGGCACGCCGGAGGAAGAGTTCAAGATTTTTAACGTGCCGACAACGAACCTGCGCTGGCACACGGCGCTTGTGGATAACGACAGTCTCCATCTCGTGCCGCGTAGTCACAGCCGATTGCGAACGGACATCGAGAGCCGGGCGCTGATCGACAACGAAGATATTGATCTTCCCGGCGAGACGGCGATCACGTTGCGTGCCGGGCAAACTGTCTACTGGAACGGCTGGCTGATTCATCGCGGGATCCAGGCTGCCGACAAGGAACGCTTCACGCTCGTCGGCGGCCTGTGTCTGTATGACCCCGAGGAACCGCAGGTGCCGACCAATATTCTGGAAGAGTGGATGCTGGCGCCGGAAGTCCGAGCGTACCTGCCGGAGTCGATGAAGGAGATGTACGATCGTTGGCTGGATACGCAGATCCCCGGGACATTCTACGAGATCCCGAGATAGGAACGTCTGCCATCTCAGGCGTATCGATCCGGCCGGATTCTTGCCCTTCACTGAGCCGGCGCCCCACGCCCCACAGGCCCGGACAGTCTCCGGCGCCACGTTCGTTCAAAGGTGCTGACACGCCGCGTTTTCAGGAAATGCAGAATTCATTGATTGCTCCGTACGCGTGATGAAATCCCAGCTGCAGAACCGCCTCGAGATCGGCCGCGCTTGCCGCCACGCCCGTAGCTATGAGGCGCTCGCCGATCTGTCGCGAAGCGGCTAGCTGCTCACGCGTCAGGCGTGCGCCTGTCGATTCCGACTCTGCCAGCATGGCGAAGTGCTCGTCCAATCTGTCCGCAGCGCATGGATCCTGCAGTAATGATTTCCAGGTGATGTGGGAGTTGAGGCTCAGTTCGGCATCAACGCCGCTGGTGAATGCCTCATAGCCGCCCGTGTCGCGGTCGAAGACAGCGACTGCCTGGCGCCCGTCGTATTGGAAAAACCCGTCTTTCTGGGTGCCATCCGGGTATTGGCCGCCGCTGTTCCCGTCCTTCAGCAATGCCTCGAGCAACGGCGCCTCGAACAGCTCGCCATCAATGTGATCGCCCATCGTCCGGGTGATTGCGTGAAAGACATCGAGCCCGACATAGTCGATCAGCTGGAAGGCGCCCATCGGTCGCAGCAAGCCGTCGCGTGTGACGCGATCCATCGCGTATACAGCTTCATGTAACGGCCGTTGCGTCGCCAGACGCTCGGTCATTGCAAGCGTATGGAGCGTATCGCGAATGAAGAATCCGTTGCCGATGAACCCCGCCACATCGGCCGCGAGCACTTCGGTCTTGCCCAGGCGCTGGATCAGGTCCGAGGCAATCGCCACGAGCTGCGGCTGTGTTGAAGAGGCTGGAATCAGTTCAACCAACTTCTGGACCGCCGGCGGATTGTAAAAATGCAGCCCGACAATCCGGCCGCCAAGATCCGCCGTGGTGTCGAGATGGCCAATGGGTATTGAGGATGTATTGGAAAGCAGCCAGGCCTGGCCGGTGCCCGCCGCATCGATCCGACGCAGTGTCTCAATCTTCAGTGGTTCGATTTCCGGCACGGCTTCCAGAACAAGACGGGAACCCTCGACATCCTCGATTGCTGTCGTCATCCGAATCACGGCAAGTGTGTCGTTGACGAAGGCGTCCGCCACTTCGTCCGCCGCGGTCATGGGATAAAACGTCTGCAGGAGCTGCGGAGTTTTCGCCGCCCGCTTGCGCGTCTGTACGGCGATGTACTCGCGCAAAGCAGACAGAGCCGACTCGCTCACATCAACCAGTGTCAACACCGGCGGCTCTGCATCGTCACGGAGGCTGAGCATTGCAAGTTCCTGCGCCAGCAACAACGAAATGCCGCTGCCCATCTTGCCCGCAGCCCCGACAATTGCGCTTCTGCGTAAATATGTGTCGAGCGCATTCATGAATTGACCTGATCGCAGCTTGCTTTCGTGGTGATGGCGTAAGGATGATGCCGGTATGCAAGCGCAACCATCCAATGTGGGCCCACATGACCCCTGGCGTCCCATGATCCGTGTGAGCGCGGTCGCCGGCAAAGTGGCCGCGAATGAGAGTCGACGCATAAACTGACCATATGCGCAACTCCTGCATGACCGCTTCCGCATACTGTCATCCAAACAGCGCAAAGAACCAGCTCTTTATCGAACTTTTCCGGATCACTTTCGCGACTGGGTCATCTGCCGTATCGCATCCTCAGGAACATCTTTGCAGTTGCGATCCATCGGTCACGCCCGTACGGGCAAACTGGGGAACGCCGGATTGGTCGGGACGTCTGCCGCTGCCGGCGGCCGTTGGTGAGTTTTCGGGGATGATGAAGTCGCTGTTTGGCAGCGTTTCGTTGTAACCAATTGCCGCATCTGCCGCTGCCTGCATGCTGTCATCTGCGTTGGCACGATGCTCCTTGAACACACGAACAATCTCCAACTCGGCAAGTTCCAGGAAATGCAGAGCCGCTGCTTTGTCACGGGCAGCTTCGGCGCCGGTCATGCCGTTGCGCAGCTGCCGGTCTAGTTTGCTCAGCACACAGGCCATTGCGTGCAGCCACATTGCTGTATCCGCGATGCGTGCCTGCACGGCTTGACGACGCACGATCGTCTCGCGATACTTCTTTCCCGCCAGCTTGAATTGATGCGAGTGTTCACGGACCAGGCGACAGAAGCGCTTTCCATGCTCTGTCAATTCCGGTGATAATCCAGGAAACCGCGGCAACTTTCGGGGTATCCCCAGGAAGAGTTCGGCGGCCAGCCCCAATCCCCGGGCGACAATCCCCGGGCGACGAGCCAGTCGAAGAAGGTTGGACAATCGCTTGATCAGCGAGCAGCCTGGACCACCGGCCATCGTCTGCAGATCCAGCATGTGCTCAGCCAACTGCTTACCGCCATACGCAAAGATAAATGCCTGCATCACCTCATTGGCGCCTTCGACAACCAGGTAGATCCGGCTGTCGCGCATGGCGCGCTCCATCTCGTTTTCCGTCATGAATGCCTCGCCGCCCATAATCTGCATGCTGTCGTTGATCACACGCCAAGCCATTTCCGAACAAAAAACCTTGCATGCCGCAGTCTCCAGCATGATGTCCTCGTCCCCTCGTTCAAGCATGCCGGTGGTCATGTAGAGCATTGCATCCATTGCATAATTCATTGCGTTGATGCGCGCAATGCGCTGGCGTACCAATTCAAAGTCCGACAACGGTCGCCCAAATTGATATCGGGTACATGTCCACTTGATCGCCTGTTCTGCACATCGTTCGGCGGCGCCCACGACGCCGGCGGAAAGGGTGCAGCGGCCGATGTTCAAGCATTTCAGTGCCACACTCAACCCTTTGCCCTCCTGGTGCAGCAGGTTTTCGCGAGGCACCTTGACGTTGGTAAAACGGATACGTGCCTGCCAGGTGCCACGGATTCCGCACTTGCTGCGATTCGCCTCGAATACTTCCACCCCAGGCATGTGGGGAGTACAAATCAGCGCGGTTATCCCCTCGGTGACCTCGCCGCTGTCCGGGTCTTCAAATTTTTGTTTTGCCGTCACTGTGAACATGCCGGACAACGCTCCGGAGGTGGCCCATTTCTTTTCGCCGTTGACAATAAAATAATTGCCGTCAGCACTGAGCTCGCAACGGGTCTCCTGACCGCCTGCATCGCAGCCGACGTTCGGCTCAGACAGGCAGAATGCAGACAGCATGTGAGTAGCCAGGTGCGGCAACCACTGCTGCCTTTGATCAGTAGAGCCGAAATCCATGATCGCCCTGCAACCGATTGACAGATGGGTCGATACCATTACCGAGGTTGCGGCACAGGTTGCACCGATGCGTGACAGGACACGGTTGTAGCTGGTAATGCCCAGTCCCAAGCCGCCGAATTTGACGGGGATAGTCATGCCCATGACGCCGAGATCAAATAGCCGTTCAATTACCCAGGAGGGAATTTCCTGGTCGCGGTCGATCTCGATACTGGGGTGCTCCTGCGAGAGGTACTGCTCGAGGCGCAGCAGTAGCGTGTCGCAGCGCCGGCGTTCAAGTTCATCTTGTTGGGGGAAGGGCGATAGCAGGTCATCGCGCACACGTCCCCAGAACAGGTTTTTGACGAACCCCATCTGCTGCGGTTCCGGTCCTAGCATGCGTTCGGCATCCTCGATCATCTTTTGGTCGCGTTCATCGACCCCGGTCATATTTTTTAATTGCGCCATGTCGCTATCTCCATTTGACATAGAATAATTTAACATTAAACTATCTAAAAGTCAAGTCTCGATGACAATTTCAACAAGGTGAGGGTGATGTGCCAACCAAATACCCAGGAGATGCCGACGAGGTCCGGGCGCTCAATGCCTATATCTGCCTGCTCCGTGCGACGGAATCGCTGCTCGCGAAATCAGCACAGAACTTTCGCGGCTCAAAGCTCACTGCCAGCCAGTTCGCAATGTTGGAATGCCTGCTGTTTCAAGGCCCCATGAAGCCGAGCGAACTGGCTGAAAAAATGCTTAAGTCGGGTGGTAATATTACGATGGTAATCGACAACCTGGAAAAGCGGAAGCTCGTGCAGCGAAGTCCACATGCGAGTGACCGTCGGGCGATCATCATTTCTTTGACTGCATCTGGAAATGAACTGATCGAAAGTCTGATGCCGCCACAAGTGGCATGTATCAAAGATCAGATGGCTGTACTTACGGCAGAGGAACTCGAAACCCTGCGCCAGTTGACCCGCCGACTGGGCACGGCTCAGTAATACGATCTGCGCGTAAAAATATAGATGCTGGATGATGGGGCAGTGCCTGCTGTCCCCCCCATGTAAGCTTGCAGATTTGGTTCTGTAACCATTGCATAATAAAGGGGTATGGGGTTTCAGCGCCAATGCCGGTTGTCGCGGCATTCACAAGTTCATGCGAGCCTACTTGGGGCAAAGTATCGAACTATATGCGACTTGATTTTTTTTCTTGATTTTTTCCCCACCATTTCTTATACCATTAACAGTTAATAGCAACTAGGCGCAAAACTCAATCAGAATCTTTGGAGGCCTTCAAATGAAAATCAAAAAACTCACACTCATCGCTGCTCTTTGTTTCGGGGTTGGCACTGCCCATGCCCAGATCGCCAAGACAATCACATACCAGGGTGTTTTGAAGGATGCCAGTGGAACTAAGATCACCGGCACCGTAGATTTGGATCTCAACATTTACGCGGCCAGTGGTGGCGACTCACTATATGCCGACAGCCACACCGGCGTAAGCGTTGTCAACGGTCTGTTCAGTGTCGTTATCGGCACTGGCAGTGGCGGCGAGATCAGCCTGCCGTTTGACCAGGCGTACGAGCTTGGTGTCACCTTCGATGCCGGCACGGAATTGTCGCCACGCACAAGCTTGACCGCCGCACCATACGCACTCAATGCCGGCGGGGTCAATATTCCCGGCGGCAGTAACGGCGACGTACTGACCAATGACGGCAACGGCAATGGTGCCTGGAGCGCGCCTGGAGCCGGCCCGCAGGGGCCACAGGGTAAGGCTGGTGCCGACGGTGCAGCCGGTGCCGACGGTGCAGCTGGTGCCGACGGTGCAGTTGGTGCCGACGGTGCAGCTGGTGCCGACGGTGCAGCGGGTGCGCAAGGTGATCCCGGACCGGTCGGATCGGAATTTTGGGATGGCGATATTGCCGGGGATATCTACAGCGTCAACAGCGGCAACGTCGGTGTCGGGACAACGAGTCCAGCAACCACGTTCGAGGTCGCCGGGTTGACAAATTCAAAGGCCGTCAGGCTCAGCGCGAATGGCGGTGGCGACAATGTGCCGTTGGAGTTTGTCATCAAGGCGAACAACAATGCGTCTTCCGTTGCCAGAATCTTCGGGGCAGCCGGCAGCACGGCGTCTGATAATTCCCTGCTTTTCTCGGGTAACGCCAGCGATGTCCACATGGAACTGCCGGGTCAGGGCGGACTGAAGCTCAACAAACTGACCAGCAGCAAGGTGCTTACGCTGAAGGGCAAAGGCGGCGGTGACACTGTGCCGCTAGATTTCGTGATCAAGGCCAAAAACAAAGCGACTTCGACAGCCACAATCTACGGAGGAGCCAGCAGCACGGCGTCCGATAACTATCTGGGCTTCTCGGGTAACGCCAGCGATGTCCACATGGAACTGCCGGGTAACGGCGGACTGAAGCTCAACAAACTGACCAACAGCAGGGTGCTGTCGCTGAAGGCCAATGGTGGCGGTGACAATGTGCCGCTTGATTTCGTGATCAAGGCCAACAACAACGCGACTTCGACCGCGGCGATCTTTGGTGCGGCGGGGAGCACGGCTTCAGACAACTTCTTGAGCCTGTCGGGCGGCGGCGGTCACAATCATCATCTCAGCATCATGTCCTCCGGTAACGTCGGTATCGGGCACACGGCTCCAGAGGACAAGCTGCACGTCAAGGACGGTAACATCAAAATGTCGAACTCGGCCCCGAGCCTGTTGATCAATGACTCCGCTGAATCTGCCAACGGCAGGTTGTGGAAAGTTGCGTCGGAGGGTGGCTACCTGCGCTTTCAGGCATCACGTGACGATGAAGGCGTTAACAGTTCGTTTTTGGAACTGTTTCGGAATGGCGCGAACGCGGACAGGACGAATATCGCGACGAAGCTCGGTGTCGGATTCGTCGGCGGGTTCAGCGACATGCTTGAGGTGGCCGGTCGTGGCAATATTTCAGGCGACGTCAAAATTGGTCCTTTTTTGACGATCGGAGCGGACAAGCATATCCGAACGTTCCAGGGCCACACGTTGACTATCAACAGCAATTGGGACCGCTTTCCGAAGGACTTCGGCGACGCGCTGTACCTGCAGACCCAGGGCGGCCATGTCTCAATCGGATCGGATGCAGCGCCGGGGGCGACACTCCACGTCTATGGCGACATAATCGCAAGTGGTACAATCACGCCAAGCGACGCGCGGTTGAAGGAGAACGTCACGACGGTGTCGGCAGCGCTTGAGACGCTTACGCAATTGCGCGGCGTCACCTTCAATTGGCGAGAAGATTCGGAACACAGAATCGGCAAAGTCCCTGAGAAAAAGCAGATCGGCATGATTGCCCAGGAAGTTGAGGCAGTGATTCCGGATGCAGTCCATACCTCGGGCGATGGTTACAAGGGTGTGAACTATCAGAGCCTGACCGGTTTGCTCATCGAAGCGATCAAGGACCAGCAGTCACAGATCGAGCAGCAGCGTGTCGATTACGAAGTGCTGAAGACGGAAGTCGAAACCTTGAGAGCACAGCCCTAAGCGCACACACAGATTCATTTAAGAAAGGCCCGGTTCCTCATAGGACCGGGCCTTTTTAGTGGCCAGGATCGCTTCGGCTGCGGGTGGCTTGCGTTGCCGCATTCCAAGACGCGGCGGCCCGCTTCACAATACCGTCTACTGATCAAACTCCAGTGTCAACGGCTCGCGTACAAAGCTGTAACCACTGGCGATCTCAGCCAGCCCGCCGCCGTAGCCGATCGCCACGCCGCGAAGACCGCGCTCAAGGACTTCCGCTTTGCGGTTTTTCCACTCCGTGTAATACACCTTCGATTCGTGCAGCGTGTCGCCGGTCAGCCAGTTGCAGAAATGCCCGTGACCGGGAAACCAGCGCTCGGTGTATGCTTCGTCGTACGATATGATCCGTAAGCGGTACTCGTCAAACGCCTCGACGCGTTTCTTGACCTCGAGCAACCCGTCCTCGGTCTTGTTCGGCTCATAGGTGCGATAGGCGGTAATCGCTTCGGTCAGCAGTTTTGAAAAGTCAAAGTAATCACGGGTATGCCGGATCCAGCCGCGCGACTGGTCGTTGTCCACCTCCTGTTCGGCCTGTGCCAGCAAAGTCCCCAGCCGTTCGAGTATGTCCGGGGTATAGAGCATCATGTACAATTGCGATGTGGTCAGCCATTGCGGCCAATCCCGACCGTGCAAGGCCAGGGGTATTTTCTCTTCGCGATTCGTGTACAGCACATTAAAGAACTCATGCATTGTCCCGGCTGCCTTGCCGAAAACACCGCGGCAGTATTCTTCGACCAGTGCCTCGTGGTCGAGATACGGATCCCCCATCAACTTGCCCAGCACATATATAGACGGCCCCTGAAAGCCGAAATTCGTTTCCGGAAAATGGTAGAAGCCAATGAAATCGTTTTCGTAGAGGTACCGCAGATGCTCGGCTGCCTCTCGCGGCGTGGCGTGGATGTCCATGCCCAT
>CAYWQM010000050.1:32571-32905 GCA_964460215.1 uncultured Lentisphaerales bacterium | reverse complement strand
GCTGGAATCAACTCACCCTCGACGAAGCGAAGCTCGAAGCTGCGAACATCGCAAAAGCGAAAGCGCGGCTGGCGCAGGACGGCATTCGCGTCGGGATCAACTCGAGCTACACGATGCCGCAGTCGCGCTTCGACCACCGCGGTCGGTGCGACTACGACTACTGGGTGACACGCGCCGACGGCAGTTGCGATCATCGCATCCCCTGCCCGCTCGACCCGAAGCTCGATACGTACCTGAAAGCGTTCTACACGATCCAGGCGGCCGTGCATGCCGACAACATCTATCTAGAAGAAGACCACCGCTATCTCATTCACGGCGACAACAACACGATCGG
>CAYWQM010000050.1:18014-32561 GCA_964460215.1 uncultured Lentisphaerales bacterium | reverse complement strand
TGGAAGCGAACGGACGCGCGAAGCGCTAAATGACGCGCTGCTGAACAACGCTGCTGTACGCCGGCAATGGATCGAGATGCTGGGCGAACGCCTGGTCGAGATCGCGAGAATCATCAGCGACACCGTGCATGCCGTCGATCCGGATGTCGAAGTCGGTCAGATGGTGCCGTGCGTCCACCCCCTGCCGGCGATGGGACACAGCATCACCAACGTTATGGACGCCATGGCGCCCGTGACGCGGCCAGTCATGCGACCTTGCATCGGACCATACGGCGACACGATTCGCCGCCACATCATCCCGGGCATGTTCTATCTCGAATTCATCGGCCATGTGCTGGGCGACGATGTGGACTACACACCGGAGATCGAGACGACGCCGCACACACGCTTTTCGATGAGCATGCCGACGGTCCGCTTACACATCACTCAGGCATTGCTGAACGGCATGAACAACCCGGCCCTGTCGACCTCCGGGTACATGGGCAACTCAATGTTCCTCGAGCCGGAGTGGGTCCTGTTTCTGAGAAACGAGCGAGCCTGGTTCGAAGGCATTCGCAGCATCGCTCCGCAGCGGGGTACGCGCTGCGGCGTACAGCTAATCTTCGACTTCGACTCGGCCAAGGCTAATCCGAACCCAATCGATGATGTCAACGACCAAAACTGGCCGGCATTCATGCTGTGCGACGTGCTCGGAAATATGGGATTCGCGTACACCTTCGACGACTCCCCCGTGCGTTTCCTGGCCGGCGACCCGGCGTACGCGCTGCCGGATACGCAACTGCAGGAGTTGCTGGCAGGCAATCTGATTCTGGATGCCAGCGCTGCGAAAGCCCTGGTAGACCGGGGCTACGCCGGCCAGGTCGGCTGCAGCCCGGGCGAGGCAATTGCGCCGTTCGGCGGCGAAGAATGCACGGACGTAGATTTCTTTGGTCCGTACGTTGGCGATTTTTTTTCGCACAAGGCCACACCCTTGCAGGCCATTCGTCAGCTCAACATTGCGGATTCCGCAAAAGTCCTGTCACACATCATCGACCATGATCGCAAGCGTGTCGCACCGGGTATGATACTTTTCGAGAACGCGCTTGGCGGCAAGATCGCAGTCTTCGCCTGCCGCATCGGCAGTTCAGATCCGGATACCCGACACCTGGTCTGCTATCAGCGGCAGTGGGTGATGCGGCAGATTCTCGCGTGGATGGCACCCGAATCTATGCCGGTCTTTGTTGAGTCACCGAAAGATTTCGCGGTACAATGCTGGGACGACGGTAATCGTCTGCTCGCCTGCATCACCAACCTTTCCTACGACAACACCGACGAGATCACCGTAGAAATCAATGTTGCAGGACTGACGCCGGCAGCAGTGCGGTACATAGACGACGATGGTGCTTCTCAATCGCTGACCGAATACATCGAAGACGTATCGACAGACGCGCAGATGCGCTGGCGCATCCAGCGACCGATGCCCCTGCTGCGATCACTGGTGATGATTGTCGAGCGCTAGTGTCGTGGCAACTTAATTCGTTGATACATTGCGGGGATGTTTTCGCATACTCTGATGATTCGATCGGAATAGGCACACTGGGATCGAGGCCTTTGGTGACGGCGTGGAAGATGACCGCCTGCCGCTTTTCCTTCAGCAGCTCGATCAGCCGCCGCTGCTCAGACGCCAACGAGTCGATCTTCGACGTTGTCGGTGTCCAGGAACGAAGCGATGGCCGACTGCGCATCGAATTTGGAGATAAACCGAAAAACGACACCATTGCTCGACGCGCGGGGTTACGCTGGGGGTAGCTAATAGAAAAGGGCACGCGAATTACGCTCACCAAGCAGGCGATGGGGACTGAGGAAGGAAAAGTACTCTTCGACGTGATGATACAAGTTTGTGAGGATGGCCGGATCGACGATGATGAGGTGTTGGCCCTCAAGGAGTGGCTGGATTCGTCAGAATACCCCGAGGATATAGCTGCTTTCCGGTTTCTGCACAAGCTGTTGGACGATGTCCTGCAAGATAACGTCATATCCGAAGATGAGCGGTTCGAACTTCAGAGTGCTATTCTACGAATCCTTCCGAAGAACTATCGTGACGAAGCCGAGGCAAAGACGGCAACTGCACGCGAAGAATACTGGGAACAACGCCTCGAGCAAGATCGTGTAAAACCTCCCGCGACAGAACCGCAGCAGAAATTCATCAGAGAGCTGGGCGGCGATGCGTCCCGACCCATGGCGAAACGGGAGGCGTCAAGTTATATCGACGAACTACTGGCAAGCCAGCCGGTGGCGAAGGCGGCAGAATCTGTGTGGCAAATTATCAGCGACCGCGATAGTGTATCTGCTGTGTACGAGATGAATAACAAAACACATGACCGCGCCGGACAGTGTGGCGGTCATGAGCACCGGAATCGTAGTGAAAGGAAGTGCAGAGCCGCGCAGCGCCGGAGGCAGAAAGCGCCATAAAACCTTGTGGTTAAGCCAAACATTGGCGCTATACATAGATTTGCCCGGGTGGCGAAATGGCAGACGCAACAGACTTAAAATCTGTTATCCGTAAGGGTGTGTGGGTTCGAATCCCACCCCGGGCACCAAGGGCATAATACTCGATGCCGGCATATGCAAGACGCGGCTGAGCTGTGGAACACTCGATATCCAGCATTCCACAATCACACAATCAAGTAAACGGCAAAGAGGGGCACCATGGCTGACAAACTCGAAATCTGGGATCCGCACTTTCATATCTGGGATGTCGGTGCCGACACGGAAAGCGGCCATGAACTGGAACAACTGCTGGCCGTCAACGGCAAGGATGTCTACGCCGCAGCCGAATACGAGGCCGATTTTCTGCCGGCTACGGATTTTGAACACACAGGCGGTGCCTGGCTGGAGGCTGTCAGTGTCTGCCACGTCGGACTCAGTGGTCCGCAATACGATGCCTACTGCCTCGCCGAAGCGAACTGGTCTGCGCGGGAATTGCAAAAATCAGACCTTAATTATGTACTGATTCCTACGGCGCCACTCCACGAACCAAACGTCGCTGATACACTGGCGCAGCTTGCAGAAATCCCCCGGGTACACGGCATTCGGCAGATCGTCAATCACGATCCGGATTGGCCGCGCAATGCAGTCCTGGGCGACCTGCTTGACAATCCGCAGTGGCAGAAAGGCTATGCCGAACTGCAGAAGCATGCGATGTCGTTCGATCTGCAGCTCAACGCGCCGCAGTTCAAGAAAGCCGCGACGTTCATGAAGGACTTCCCGGACACACCGGTAATCATCAACCATCTCGGTTCACCGACGCTGGGCGATGTCACCGAGAGAGAGAGGCTGTTCCGTGACGGACTTGAAGCACTGGCAGGCTGCCCGCAGGCATACATCAAGATCTCGATGCTCTTCTATACCACCATGGACTGGGACCAGTGCGAGCCACTGATCAACAATATCAACTGGATCATCGATACGTTCGGCGTCGACCGTTGCGTATTCGCTTCGAACTATCCCGTCGATATCGCCCAAGGCTGGACGGCGGACAGACTCTATGGCGCCTTCCGCAAGATCGCCGAAGCAAAGACCGATCTCGCCGGTCAACAGAAGCTCTTTGCAGGGAACGCGAAGCGGGTCTACCGGGCGGAATAAGAAAGGTAGGGTTACGCTAATTTATTTCGGGTCTTCGACCAGGAAGGCGACGCGTTCGGCAGGAATCTGCAATGCAGCCGGCCACTGGGATGAGCGCTCGGGTTCGAAAGGCTGAATGATCCGGCACGCCCCTTGAGCGCCTTCGAGAGCTATGCCCCCAACCTCGACTGGCGCGCCACTGAGATTGGCGAGAATGACACCGCGCTGGCCGGTGGACAGATGGCGATACACACTCCACTGAACATCCGGGTTGTCGGCACATTCTCCCGCCACTGTCAGCAGCGGTTGAACCCGCTTGAACAAGCCATGCGAGGCGTCAAGCTTCTCGGCATTGGAGACGAGATCAAACAACTCATTGCGCAGACGCGTGAGCTCGGCGATATAAATGGATAATTCCTGCATCGGCGAGTAGTCCATCGCGGCATTGTAGTTGGCCGGGCCAATCAGCAGAATCTGCCCCTCGAGGATTGCCAGGTTGAGTTTGTTGAAGTCGTACGGTTGCTCGATACCGCAGACCATGCCAAGCTGAGGGAACACCGCTTTCATTAAACTGTCCTCACCGTTGCCCCACCAGATCGTGTCGCTGTAGGAGAACAGTCGATCCCAGCCACCTTCGTAGGAGAAACAGAATTCCGGATTGACAGCGCGGCAAGCGGCCAACAACTCCTCGACAAACAGCAGGATTCCCTCGTGGTGGACGCAGTCCGGGCTGGCGCCCTTGAGCCGCGGATTGAAGTCCATCGGCGTCTGAAAAAACTTGTCGATATGCAGGCCGTCGGCGCCGATCTCAACCAGCTTGCGGAAGCGACTGATCAGCAACTGGCGCACTTCGGGATGAGCCGGGTTCATTTCACTGAAGGGCGTGCCGGTCATGAACAAACTGCGGGCACTGAGCGTGCCCATGCCCCAGTAGCTGGTCACGTGGTACTGAATACCGTGCGGACTGACGATCCGATACTTGTGCAGCTCACGCTCATACCATTCAGTCGTCATGTCTATCGGTTGGCAGTTCACGAAGAAGCTGACTTTCATGCCCAACTCATGGCACGCCTCGATCCCTGCAGCCAGTTCCTCCCAAGTCCCAAGCCTGGGGTCTGGGTCGTATTCCGGATAGCCGCGGTCGTGGCCACCAACGTCCCAGCCGGTAATGTTGATATGCGTGACATTGCGCGCCACAGCCTCTTTCGCCATCTGTGGCAGGTCGGTGTAACGGAAATTCAGGTTGTCTTCGGGCAGCATCATCATCGTATGCATGAACGCCGTTTCCCTACGGATCCACTGCGATCCCGCCTCAACCAGTGGATAGTTCGATGCAAACCAGTCGCGATAGAGATCGGCAGACCCACGCCAATCGCCCTCGTGCAACTGCAGCACGGCGGTGGCGCTTTCGAACGTCTCGCCAGGCTTCGTGTACGGGACGTGAACCCAATGCATGATGAGCCCGTAAGGCAGCTCCCCGACCTCATCGCGGCGCGGCCAGTTGCCATCACTCCGCCCCTCGGCCATCCCGGGCTCCAGGGTCAGGCGCAGTGACTTGACCCGCGGCGATTCTTCGAGTACAGCAAAATAGAGCCCGCGATTGCGTTTGGCGTCGTAGAGGCTCAGCCACGGCATCGCCAGGGTTCCGGGATAACTGAAGTTGTGCTCACCCGTGTGTATGCCGAGGGTTTGGCCGCGTGTATTGCCAAAGTCGCGAAAAATCGGCTGCATCCACTTCTTGTTGACGATCGGCAACAGCGCTTCGGTGTCGCGTCCGCCCTCCCCTTCAGCCAGTCCGGTCATGCCACCGACAATGGCGTACCAGACTTCCGTGAGTTCATGTTCGGTACGATTGTCGACCCGGCACCGCCATTGCAACTGCTCACCGACCAGCTCGATGTGCAGAACGACATCCAGATCGAAGGCACCGTTGTCATTCTTCAGCGGCCCGTCCCAGCGCAGCTCGATACCGGTTCCCGTCTCCTTGGCACCGGCCAACGTCTGCTCCATTCCGTACAGGTAGTTCGAACGCAGGTCCGGCAGCGGCAGCAGCAACCTAAAGTTCTCGGCCAGCCGCGGGTCCGAAACCAGGTTCACATCCGTCGCCCGATCAATCAAAGCCAATACAGCGCCGGATCTACGATCAATCTCCACCGACATCTTTTCGTTTTCGAGAATCAAAGCGTTGTCCACTATTTTAATCCTCCAATGTCGGTTTCCGGAAAAAGTTCACGTTGCACATTTTTTTCGATACGCATCGAACAGTGACCTGGTCGCTCCAATACTGATCAAGCCCACAAGTAAGAAGGTCGAATGTAGGAGACAAAGTTAGCGGTGACAAGCACGTGGCATGGCAATCCGGTACAGTTGCGTTAATTTCTGCGTTTCGACGGAATCACGCCCTTTCACGCGTCACCCTCGAGCTTCTACGGAGTTACCATGGGCCTTGGCAAAGCAGTTCGGTTGAACCGCATCTTCTCACATTCCTCCGGTCGCATGTGCAGCATTGCGGTCGACCACTTTCTTGGCTACCAGACCGGGCTGCCCGAAGGCCTCAGGGACTTGCCCGCGACGATTGCAAAGATAGTAGCCGGTTCACCTGACGCCGTGACGATGAACAAAGGTGTGGCGCTAGGCTGCTGGGACGCATATGCCGGCAAGCTGCCCCTGATTATGCAGAGTATCGTCATCCGACCGGACGACAGCGCCAGCCAGCAAATAGCAACGCCGGAAGACGCCGTGCTGCTCGGTGCCGATGCCATCGCTACGGTCGTGTTCGCCTACGGCGACACAGAAGCTGCCCAATTAAAACGGACCGCGGACACCGTGCGGGAAGCGCACAAACTCGAAATGCCGGTGATCCTGCATATCTACCCGCGCATTTTTCACGACGACGGCACTGTAACGCTGGGGCATCATCCGGAAGGAATCGAATGGGCCGTGCGCTGCGGAATCGAAACCGGCGTCGACATAATCAAGACGCCGTATACCGGCGATGTCGAAAGCTTTCGTCAGATCATCGACGCCTGCCCGGTCCCTGTTGTCGCTGCCGGCGGCCCGCAGACGCCGACCCTGGACGATGCACTGGAAGCCCTGACCGGCGTTGTCGCCGCCGGCGGACGCGGTGCCACAGTCGGACGCAACATATGGGGCGTAGAAGATATAACCGGCGCCGTCGAGGCCGTGAAGGCCGTGATACACGGGACCGCTGGTTGACGCCGACAGGTCGAATACAAAAGGTTGGCATTCCATCATCAACCTGGAAATAGCGCCCGACAGCAAGTTTACTTGACAGACAGACACCCGAGCCCCTTCCTCGCCACTTGATTACATTCGACAATCGCTTCCTCGCCGAACTCCCGGGCGACCCGGAATCAGCCAATTACCGGCGCCAGGTGCACGGCGCCTGCTACTCACGGGTGCAATCAACCCCGGTTGCCCAGCCGCAACTGCTCGCGTATGCCCGTGAAGTAGCCGAGCTCCTGGAATTACCGACGGCATACTGCGAATCCCAGGCGTTCGCCGACGTCTTTGCTGGCAATGCACAGATGCCCGGCATGGATTCGTTTGCCATGTGCTATGGTGGCCACCAATTCGGAAACTGGGCCGGCCAGCTTGGCGACGGGCGCGCAATCAACCTGGGCGAAACCGTCAACAGCCATGGGCAGCGGTGGGTACTGCAACTCAAAGGTGCCGGACCGACCCCATACTCCCGCACCGCAGACGGCCTTGCCGTGCTGCGTTCGTCCCTGCGCGAGTTTGTCTGCAGCGAAGCGATCTTTCACCTTGGCATTCCGACAACACGTGCTCTCAGCCTGGTGCTAACCGGTGAGCAGGTCATGCGGGACATGTTCTACGACGGCCACCCAAAACACGAACCCGGCGCCGTGGTCTGCCGCGTATCGCCCTCGTTCACACGCTTCGGCAGCTTCGAAATTTTCGCCTCGCGCGGCGAAACCGATGTCCTGCAACAGCTTCTTGATCATACGGTCCGTACCGATTTCCCACACCTCAAAGCTCCCTGTCGCGAGGTCTACCTGCAGTGGTTCCGCGAAGTCAGTGAACGTACAGCCGAGATGATCGTTCATTGGATGCGCGTCGGCTTCGTGCACGGCGTGATGAATACCGACAACATGTCGATTTTGGGCCTGACAATCGACTATGGCCCATACGGTTGGCTCGAAGACTACGATCCGAACTGGACCCCCAACACCACCGACGCACACGGCCGGCGATACGCCTTCGGCAATCAACCTGCGATCGCCCAGTGGAACCTCGTCAGCCTGGCCAATGCGATCTACCCGTTGATCGGCGATGTGGACCCTTTGCAGGAAATAATGGACGACTACAACGCCTACTTCGACTCCGCCTGGCAAACGATGATGGCCGCAAAACTCGGGTTCGCAACCTTCGATCCGAAGACCGATGAAGAACTCGTCGGCGAGTTGCTGAAAATTCTGCCATTGGCAGAGACGGACATGACAATTTTCTTCCGAAACCTTGCCGAATACACGAAGATAACTGATGACGGCGAATTGCCGGCGGGCATCTTGGATGCCTGCTACAAGCCGTCGGAACTGCCGGCCGACTACAAACAAAAAATGACCGACTGGCTGCGATCCTATGCAACCCGGCTCGCAACCGACGACACCCCGCCGGACGAGCGGCAAAGGCGAATGAATGCAGTCAATCCAAAGTTCGTGTTCCGGAATTATCTGGCACAGCTGGCCATCGACAAGGCCGAGAGCGGCGATGCATCAATGATCGCCGAACTGTTGGACGTTTTGCGAAAGCCCTATGAAGAACAACCCGGGATGGAAAACTACGCCGCAAAACGTCCCGACTGGGCGCGCACCCGCGCTGGTTGCTCAATGCTCTCGTGTAGCAGTTAGTCAAGGTCATCTGTTTTCCGGCCACCTCCAAAGCCGCGCACCATCCATGGCCCCCATACGACTCGCTATTGCACTCTCAAAGCTAGGCAAGTGTCCCGCGTGAAGATTGCAAATCTCAGGCTATCTTAAGCCCACCCGACACACACTGCGTAACTGGGCATCTGAGCTCGGGACATCCGCATAGAAGGGATCTTCCAATTTATAAACACTGACATCAAACACCCGTAGATTGAAATCCATGTCACACTTCAAATTCGCACTCGTCGCGTCGTTTGCTATTCTCGGTCTACTTTCCTGTTCTCAAGCCGCTGACGATACGATTCATGCAGTTGTCAACGGCGTACCATTGCGAACCACCGACCTTCTCGGCATCTATCCGCACCCCGGTCCCGACGTAGATGTTGCGGCACGGTTTGTCGAAGGGGCAATTGACAAGCAGTTATCGTACTCTCATGCAACCGCTGAAGGTTACGACAAAGACGCCAAGTTTCATCAGGAACTGGAGGAAAAGAATTCATATATCATTAATCGCATTGACAATTATAGTTCGATGAAATATTGGAAAACTGCTGAAAAAGAAGACCACGACACTGCCAATGTCAATGCGCTGCTGGCAGATGCCGACATTGATAACTTCATCACGCAAACCGGCGGCACTCCTTCAGAGAAAACCAGGAAAGAGTTCCAGGAAAGCTTATCCTATATGCGCCTCCAAAAGGCAAAGGCACGACGACTTAAATCGCTTGTCAAGCAGGTGCCCATAAGCGTCAATGGCCAAGCTATACCAGTTAAAAACCTCATCGACGAGATTGATAAAAAAGACACTAATCCTAAAGGAGTTGCCCACGCTCTGCGCGCCGCCACCGGACTTGCCGACATAAACTTATCGAACAAAGACGACCGTGAGTTGCTAACAGACAAACTCGCGTCCGTCACTTTGACTGTCGGCAATCGAGAGTTCGTCTTGAACGACCCGATACACTCCAGCCTGGTCCGGCAATTCGCGTATGGCAGCGGCATCCATGCTCTGCGAGGACCACTAGCGGCTACGCTGATCCGGCAGCGCAATGATGAGTCTGGGGACTTAGCCAAAATCCGCGAGATAGTCATCAGGGAGTTACTGACCGAGTACATGTATCGCCAGATTGGCCTCGACGCAGAGTCGTTCGAAATAACCGAAGAAGATATTGAAAACTACCGCATCGAAAACGAGCAGCACTACAAAAGCATGGCTACGGGACGTACCAAAGAGGAACTCGTGGCAATACTCAAAACGAGACTTGCAGGCCAGGTCAGCAGTAAAGCACGCTACGCGTTTATGCTTGAATTACGGGAATCCGCCACGATTGAGTATAGATAATTACGCAACTGCCGGTTCCACGGCAACGCGCCGAAAATCCTCTTCACGCCGCACCGGATGTAAGCTTGTCCAACTCTTTGCGGCTTAGCAGCCAAATCCCGAGTATTCCGATCGCCACGCCATAGACGAGGATTCCCGGCAACCACTCGGATGACAGGCGCACCAACGAAATCGACACAGCAGAACTGGCATCGGCAGCAACCTCCGGCGGCTGAAGCCCCTTTGCCAGCCATAGCCCACTGCCGATGACCACCACGCCAGCACGTTCAAGCAGCGAAATATCGTGCCCCCAGGTCAGATCACGCAGCACGTCAGTAAACATGCCGGATGAGATCGACAGAAAATACAGGACGATTGCCAAAAACGAGGCCACGGGAAAAGTAAACGCAATCCCCGCCAACAACCCGACGGCAGCAGTGACGCCAAGATGGATCATCTGGCAGATGAACGCTTTCGTGACGTTGTGCCACAGCGTTCCCGCCGCATGAAATATCCGCACCCCGGTTTCGCGGCGAATGATAATGTCCGAATTCGCTTGCGACAGCAACGTCAATTTGAATTGCCCAGATGCCGGAATCGCGCTGAGCGGAATCTGCTCGGTGATATACTGGTGCGGCGGCACGGCAAATTCCCAACGATACGACTCGGGATGTCCAGGTGCCGAGAGCTGCCAGACACCATTGATCAAGCTGCGGCTGTCATTAGCATAGAAACGAAATTTCAGATCGATCGCATCGCCGCGCGTCGGCTTTGAACCCAAATCGAACTGCCACGACTTCTCGGCACCGGGCGCCAGCAGTTGATCAGCCCGCTGGATCTTTTCGTAGTTGCGCTTCCAAGTCGCCAGATCAACCTTGTCACGGTCGAGCTTGCCTGCGACTACCAGGTTATCGATACGGAGGTTGGTCAACTCCTTGAGCGCAATCTCGACCGGGTGACTCTCGTGTTTAATAACGCTGTAAAATGATTGTGCCTCGGATGTCTGCTCGTCCGAGTACGACTGGCCGTAGCCCCAGGCACAGCCGAGGAGCGTCATAATCAGCGCCAGCTCAATGACCGCCGCACTACCAAGCAACCCAAGCCATTGCCCCAGCCAGATACGTCCTCGCGAAATCGGCCGCGAGGTGACCAGATGAAGCTGTCGCCCATCAATCTGAGAGCGCACCGTGAAACAAGCCGTCGCGATAATCATCAAGGTAAGCAGACTGTAGCTGATAGCGTAGCTGTACTGGACACGCAGCTGCAGCTCGTTCACCAGCACACCGTCACCGGCGGACACGAAAAAAATAAATGCCGCAACCCCGGCAGCCAGCACCAGCAATCCCCACAACATGCCGTTACGGACGGCAAGCAGAAACGTCAAACGTGCAATTGTCAGGATCTGGCGCATTGGACCGGCGGTTAAAAATGAGTAAAAGGTTAAAAGCCTTGCAGAGTGCAAGTACTGATCGGGTGCAGTTACTTCGTCAGATCATCCAGTAGATTCTTGTCCACGTCATCGTCGTCCTCGGTGGCGGGGGGGGGATCAACGGCTTCGGGTTCGGTGAGGTCAGTGAGTGCCTCAGCGTCAACCTCCGGTTCCGGCAAAGCATGACTCGACGGCGCTTCAATCGGTTGCTCCCGGGACAACACATCGAGAACATCTGTGTCGACCAGACTGTGATCGGCGTACTGATCATCGCGAAGATAAGCAGCAACACCTCGCCCCATCCTGGCCCCGGCAGTGTCGTGTTCCTGACGCTCGCGCTCCGCCACCATCTTCAGAAAGTAGCTCTCGAGATTCTCAATCGGAGAATCCGCCACGATGGTCTCGGCAGGGATTTCCTCTGCCAACGCCGCGCGCGCCGATTCCAGCGTCTGATCACTCACTGTGGGAAATTCCAAGCGCAAACGTTTACGGTCGCGCAGCAACTCACCGACCTTGCCATGTGTCTGTACCTGTCCACCGTAAAGCAGCATAATTTCGTCGCAGACATCCTCGACGTCCGACAGCAGGTGACTGGTGAGCAAAACCGTCTTACCCCGCTTTCCCAAGGTGATGATCAGGTCCTTCACTTCACGACACCCGACCGGGTCAAGGCCGGCCGTCGGTTCATCAAGAATCAGCAGATCCGGATCGTTCAAAAGCGCTTGTGCCAGACCAAGCCGACGTCCCATGCCATGAGAAAACTCGCCCGCCATACGATCACCAGCGGCTTCCAATCCGACCATCTCGAGAAGTTGTCCGGTGCGGCTGGAAATCTGCTCGCGGCTGAGATTCAGAATCATGCCGAAGTATTTGAGAATCTCCGCCGCCGTCAGGTGCTTGTAGAAAAATGACCGTTCCGGCAGATAGCCCATGTGTTGCTTGACGGCAATATCCCGCGGCCGTTTACCGAAAATTGCCAGGCGTCCGGCCGTGGGATAAAGGTGACCGAGGATAAGCTTGATAAGCGTCGATTTTCCGGCACCGTTGGGGCCAAGCAAGCCAAAAACCGTCCCTTTGGGAACGGTCACATCGACATCGTTAAGCGCCTCAACCTTGTTTCGGCCCCAGAAATCCTTAAACACCTTCGAAAGATTTTCACCCTCAACTGCTGCTTCCATGCCTCTCTCCGTCATCGTACTGCCTCCAATTCTTCGCCCTGCCGGATCAGACGTGCACTGTTCATCGCCACACACAGTGCACCGGCAACCTGGATCACTGCTGCCAGAACCGGCGACAGGATGGCCATGGCACTGCGCGTCACGCCACCGACAATCACCAACCCCCCACCACTGAAGTTCTGTATAATTACAGACCGCAACCGCCGCGCCAGTCGCAGCAGGAACGGCAGACGGTCAAGCTCATTGTTCATCAGCGCGATCGTCGCACTTTCGATCGCAACGTCACTGCCAGCCGCTCCCATGGCAATACCGATGTGACTCGTCGCCAGCGCCGGTCCGTCATTCACGCCGTCACCGACAAAAGCAACACGATACCCCTGGCCTTTGATATCGTCGATGTAGGCCACCTTGTCTTCGGGTGTGCACTCACCCCGGTGGTTTTGGAGACCAACGACACCCGCCACGTTCTCGACGACCTGCTGACGATCGCCGGATACCATAGCGATGAATCTGCAACCGGAGGATGCCAGCTCAGCAATGCTGTCGGCAGCGTCCGTCCGCGGTTGATCGCTGACACCGATCCAACCGAGCGGACGCTTGTCACGACTGACAAACAACAGACTCATGCCCGATGCCTCGGCCTCGTCAACTTTCTCGAACGCCTCACGGGCCAGGCCGTTGTCCTGCATCCACGCAAGATTCCCGACGTGAAGGCTCCCGTCCTCGGTGCTCGCATGGACGCCGCGGCCCGGTTCCTCGTGGAGCTCTCCGGGCGCACTGGTTTTCAGGTTTACCTTGACGGCCAGCTTCTGTATAGCCAACGCGACTGGATGGTTGCTGCCGTGCTCGGCAATGGCCGCAGCCCGCAGCAACTCAGTGGAATCCACATCGCTCATCGGAGCCAGACGAGCCACCTCGAGGACGCCCGTCGTCAGCGTGCCGGTCTTGTCGAAAACGAAGGCGTCGGTACGCGCCATCGCTTCGATGTCGTTGACGTCCTTGATGTACACCCCGAGACGGGCAGCAGCAGCCAGTGCCGCAACAATGGCAGCAGGTGTCGCCAGGATAATGGTGATGGGACAACAGACAACCAGCAGGGCCACCACTCGATCGATGCTGTCCGGCTCGGCGCGTGTAAAGAAAAGAACCGTCGCGGCGATCACCAGCACCAGCGGCGTGTAATACTTGAAGTATTCGTCAATCAACCGCACAAACGGCAGACGACTGGCCTCCGCTTTGAGGATAAGCTCACGCACCCGCCCGATCGCCGTGTCGTCACCAGCCCGCTCAACGGTCATATCGAAAGCCCCCGTAAGACTCAGGGTGCCGGCAAAAACCTGATCGCCTTCCGCCTTGTCCACCGGCAGGGATTCGCCGGTAATATTAGCCTCGTCAACCGAGCTGCGTCCTTTGGCGATCTTGCCGTCGGCAAGAATGTTCTCTCCCGGCCGAATGATCAGCGTATCGCCCGCCTGCATGTCACGAGTTTCGATCTCTTCCTCCGTGCCATCGGCACGGCGGCGACGGGCCTGGCCGGGAGACAGACGCGCCAATGCTTCAAGCGAGGCTTTGGCACCGCTGGCGGTACGCATCTCGATGATTATCGAAAGCAACATGAAAAGCGCGATACAGGCAGACGTCACGAAGTCACCCTGAACGGCACTCGCGAAGACTGCAACGACAACGAGCTCGTGCATACGCATGCGGGCCTGGCGCAGGTCGCGCCAGATCGCGGCGACAATCGGCACCAGCAAGATCACGGTGGCAATCAAAGCACTCACCGAAGCGACAAAGCCACCATCATCGATCGCCTGGCGTGCGATCAAAGCATTGACGATGAATACAAAACCGGCGACAGCCCAAACCAGCATGCGCCCAATTTTTGGCTGCTTACTCATTCGCTTCGGCCTTCGGTTTTCGACGTCTTTGCAAATCGATGCGGAGGTCGCGCTTATCGCTGTCCCGGATCAGGAAAATCTCGTCGACTCCCGCAACGATACGACGCATGCGGTCCTCGTACAGTGTGCGGCACACAACGTCCGGATTCGCCAGGTACTGCGGATAAAGCCTTTCGAATGTACGGGCATCAGCGACAGTGCGACCAAC
>CAYWQM010000050.1:10660-18004 GCA_964460215.1 uncultured Lentisphaerales bacterium | reverse complement strand
TCGACCTTCGCGGCCTCACTTCTCGCTTCGCTTTCCCGGCGGCGCCCGTAGCTCTCGGCATCCGCGATGCTCCGCCCCTTGTCATTCGTCGCGTCGGCAACCTTTGTGATGTCCGGCTTGACGAGACGTGGCCATTCCACGTTCATGTCTATCGAGTCAATCTCGATGCCGAGACCGAGCCCGTTCAAACCACGAATAACCTGCAACCCGAAACTGCTCGGGTCGCCCACAGCATCGCCTGCTGTACGCACCGCCGCTGTCTTGACAATAAAATCATCCAGATGCATCTGCAGCAGTGCCTCACTGTCTCCATAGTCGAAAATGAACTTTTTCGGATCTGTAACGCGATAATTCAGGGTGCAGGCTGCGTGCACGAGATTCTGATCGGCGGTCAACAAAGACCCATCGACACCGGGCAACAACGTACCGGTGGTGCTTTCCTCCTCGCCAGTGCGCTCTTCCTCTTCGGTCAAGGCGTACCAGTGCGTGTCGGACTTGATGGTACGAAGGCGTTTTGCGGGGATCGAAACAATCTCGTCGATTGGATACGGCAGCGCCAGGATCGGTCCGGACTCCTGCCTCACATCACCATGCATCGCGCCAAAACGCAACACGATACCCATCTCTGAGTCGTCGAGACTTCGGACACCGCTGAAACAAAAACCAATGACCAGCAGCACTACGACGAGCTTGCCGATGACCGTAATCACCCGCAATGCATCGAGTACTCCCTGCAGCCCGGTGCTGCCCGATTGTGGTTTCTCAGTCATTCAAATTGTCCCTTACCTGGCCACCATCCGGCAACAGCATGTGAAACGGCGGCATACTCGGGTCGACAATAAGCGTTGCCGGCCCCATCGCATCTTCCAACGCGTCTAGATTGCGCAGGAACAGAGCGAAATCCACATCCTTGCTGAAAGCCTCATAGCTTTCCGCAGCTTCGGCCATGGCGGTACTGCGAATGTCCTGCGCCTTGGCCTTGGCGTCTGCGAGGCGGGCGGTGCCAGCGCTGTCAGCTCTGCTCCGAATGATGTTCGCTTCGGTTTCGCCCTTGATCCGGATCGTCTCGGCGATTGCAGCGTGCTCACGCTTCATCCGTGCGATCACCGAGTTCGTGTTGTCGGCGGGCAGGATCAACTCTGAGACACCCACAAATTCGACAGCCAATCCGTAATCCGCCGACAACTGCTGCTCGAACGCCTGGCGCATCTCGGTTTCAATCTGCGTCAGGCCTGACATCCGATCGACGCCAATGAAATCACCGAGGTTGTGGCTTACAAATACCGAGCCAAGCAGGCTGGACAGAGACGAACGCAGCGCCAACTCCGCTTCGGTCATGGTACCAAGGCTCTTGGAGAACTTCAGGTGGTCATCGATACGCCAAGTCAGAAACGGGCGCACTACGAGATTGATGCTATCGCCGGTTGTAACCTCTTCCTGCGTGCCCGACAGAACATGAATACGATTGTCGAACAACTGGACCTTCTGCACCGGCCACGGCAGCCGCCACTGAAATCCAGGCTCGGCAACCACCGATGGCTTGCCGAATGTCGTGACCACAGCAACCTCGTTGATACGCAGTTGAAAGACGCATATCGCCAGCAGCAGCATCAGCACGATCACTGCCGTGGCGACATATGGAAGTTTTGATTGTTGTTTCGGTTCACTCATTGGAATCTCCGTATGTTCAGTTGCCTTCGAGTGCTTCGAGCAGACCGGACTCTCCGTCGCGCAACTGCAGCAACACCTGTTCACGGTCACAATCCGCGGTAATGACAATCTTGCGGACGTCCTGCAACCACCCGACCACCGCATCGAGTCGAGCCCGCGTCCGATAGAGTCGCGGATATTCGACATAATGTTTGTACTGTGTTTTATAGACATCGTTGGCAACTTTGGCAGCAGCCATAATCTCCGCCGCCTCCGCCTCGGCGGCGGCCTTGTGCTGCTCGTACACCTGTTCCGCCCCGGCTGCCGTCCGTTCCGCATAGGTCGCGGCGTCGATCAGCGCGGCGGCACTGGCCATCCGGGCATCAATCACTTCTCGGAAAACCGGGGCCGCAGCCGGTGGCGGCTGGAATGCAGTGACTTCAAGATTGAGTACACGCAACCCGTACGGCTCAAGTTGTGGCCCCAGGACAAGCATCAAATCTGAACTGATACGCGTACGGCCAGCCGAAAGCATGGTATCGAAGTCGTGGGTACTCAAATAGTGCACCAGCGCCCGGCGCGCGAACACTTCCATGAGCCTGGCAGGCTCGACGGTTCGCGAGAGATAGAGTCGCGCATCGGCGATGCCGTAACGGACGCTGATGGCAGCGGCAGCCAAATTGGCCGAGACCATATCGTCACCGGCAACATCACCACGATCAACGGCTGTTACGTACAACCCGTCGGCAAAACGCACATCGCTCCACAGCGCCAGATCGCTGGCGGCCTCACCCGACTTGGGCGGAGTCGGAGGCGGCGCAAGCGCCACAGTGCCAACCCGGCTCTCCCCGACACGCGTGACGCGGCTCAACGGCCACGGAAGCCGCACATGCAACCCGGGATCGAGTCGCTCGTAGTCCGCCGCACCCGGGCGCTCTGCCAAACCAGTCTCATGAGGTGCAACGTATACCAGGCAAGACAGCAGCAGTATGGTAGCAAACTGAAATACCAGGTAAGGCAGCACGGCCCGGAACGCAAAACGAGACAACCATTGTTCGGAAATCTTCAGGCCAAACTGGTAGTCGATGATATCAGCGAGGTTGCCCATGACCCCGCGCGGATGACTGAACACCGCCAGCAAACGACTCTCATAAATAGTACGCTCAGGCAACCGGCCCGTGTGCGGACGATAATGCTCGACAATCCACAATAGAAGCCGCTCGAGCGCCAAGAACACGGCGGCTACCGCACAGGTCCAGGTGATCGCGATTCCGACACCTGAATGGCCCCAGTAGCGCAACAGCGCAGTCACTGCGCCGATGAAACAGACGATTGCACTCCATAATGCAAAACCGCACACTGGCCGCAGAAAAACAGCGCTCTCACCGTACGCAACAGCTGCACAGTACTTGCCGTAGATAAATGACACGATACCGGCAGCCACCAGTAGTGAGGCGACAGTCAGCAATGGGGCAAGGTCGTTGGACGATTCGGTGAGCGCCAACGACATCTGGCTGCGGATCACCCACACAGCCAGCACGCCTTCGAGTAAACTCAGCCCGATGACCAGTACCGGCAACATCGTCCGCTCGAATTGCCGCCGGGCCCGTTGACGATCGCCCATCGCATCGGTTTCATTGTCGAACAGCACATGATTCGTGTCGCGAGCAGACTCGTCCCCCTCCTCCTCCACCGCCAACCGCGCCATCCAGGCATGAAAAGCCGCAAGCCCGGCAGCCAGCCCGCCGACCAAAAGAATGTTCGCCAGTTGAATAACGAAGTAACTGCCGATCGCCAGCCGGTGTTCCTGGCCGAGTACATACAGTGTCGCAGCGAAAATCAGCTGGACACAGCCGGCAAAAGCAATGCGTTCCTGTCTGCGATCCGAGATCATACAGATTTCAACTCCATGCGTTCGAAACCGATGGCACCAACGATCAGTGCCACAGCCAGCAGCAACAGCGCGTGAATGCCGCTCGAAACGTAGTACCCGATCGGAACATCGGCACCGGCACCAAGCCGATCGGCAACCCAGAAAATATGCCAGTTCGGCAACAGTGATTGGACAATCGACTGCAACTGCGCGGGGAGTGCCGCCAGTGATATGAGGTAATTACTCATCAGCCCGAAAAAAAACAGTGTGACGCCAACGCTCAGGACAATGGCAGCGTCCGCAAACATGGCGACCGGCAAAAGAAAAGCAGAAAATGCGATAAACCCCAGCGCCAGCATGATGCCGCTTTGGATGCCGGACCAGTCGAACTCCGCCAGCCCGTTCAACAACAACCGCACTGTAAAAACCGCAGCGAAAAGAATCAAAAGCGTGATATTGGCAACGATGGCATATGAGCCACCAAACAGATAATGGCGCAAGCCGGCCACCCCCATCGCCAGTACGATGACACCAAGGTAAAACGCCAAACTGACCAAATTCAAAAACTCCGCATCCCAGGCGATTTCAGACGTCCATAGGTAAGCAACCAGAAACGACACATGCAACAGCATCACGGTAGCGAAAACACCACACCACTTACCGGCAACCAGGCAAATCCCACCGATCGGCCGGCTCACCAGGATGCTGCCGGCACCTCGTCGAATGTCGTCGGTGACAACACAAATGAAGCCGAACACGAAACCAAGGCTGCCGAGCATGAAAATAAGTGCCAGACACTGATCGCGCAGCAGCTTTAGATGTTCCCCGGCAGCGAACCCCGGAATGACACCGAGCAGGCACATGAGCAAAATTCCGCTCAGGTGCAACACCAGGCAGAACGGATCGCCCATGGTCACCTTAACGGCATTGCCGACAACAGCTCGAAATTGACGCAGCCACATCGGATAAAACTAAGGATTAAGGGATGTTAAAGTCGGGCAGCAACTGGACGGCAAGCACCCATACACCTGCTGCAGAATACAGCGTTACAGTGAAGGTACGGCCGTTTGTTAGGTATCACATATGCTTCTGTAACGGCTTTGTAACGGTTGAATTCATCGCGCTGCGAATTCAAAACCAAGGCCGTTGGCCCGAAACAGTCGACGCAACTCCACAAGAGCAGTGCTCAAGCAGGCTCCGGTTCGATTAGGTAAGCCTCAAACTCGTGAGATCGATTACCCGGAACTGTGGCAGTGATGTAAGTCCCATCGTGCTCGTACCGCAAGTCCTGAACCACGGCAAGGCGGTGCAACTGCGCCACCAACTGGTAAGCGGAAGTCGGCAACCGCAAATGCATCACAATCGATTTGCGATCGATAATTTTTGTCATCTCCGCCAGCAATTCGTCAATCCCAACCCCGGTCTGGGCCGAGATAAACACCGCATCGGGATAGCGTCGCTGCAAACGCGATCGTTGATAGGGTTCCGACAGCAAGTCGACCTTGTTAAAAACAGTTATTGCCTCGTGATCGACGACGCCGATCTCCTTGAGCACTTCACGAGTCGTTTCGTAGTGAACATCGACAGACGGGGACGAAGCGTCAAGCACAAGCAGCAGGAACTCACTGTTAACGGCCTCTTCAAGGGTAGCCTTGAAAGCCTCCACCAGGTCATGCGGCAACTTACGAACGAACCCGACCGTGTCGGTAAGCAGCAGGGTCTGGCGATTCGGCAGCTCTACTCGGCGCGTAGTCGGATCGAGCGTTGCGAAAAGTTTGTCTTCGACCAGGACCTCGGCATTTGTCAAATAATTGAGCAGTGACGACTTCCCAGCGTTCGTGTAGCCGACGATAGCACTATTCGGCACCGGCACCCGCTGGCGCCTTTTACGTTGCTCGGCACGGCGGCGACGAACTGCCTTCAGTTCAGATTTGAGTTTGCTGATTCGGGTACGGATGAGGCGGGAGTCGATTTCAATCTGCTTCTCACCTTCACCGCCACGGACACCGACACCGCCACGCTGTCGGCCCAGATGTGTCCAGGCACGCTTTAGCCGTGGGAGCATGTACTCTGACTGCGCCAGCTCGATCTGCAGCATAGCTTCCTGAGTGCTCGCACGATTGCCGAAGATCCCCAGGATAACCTCCTGTCGATCGATCACCCGCATCTTCGAGAGCTTCTCCCAGTTACGTTGCTGCGCCGGTGAAAGCATGTCGTCAAAGATAATCACATCGACGTCGGCGGCATGACACTTCGCGACAATCTCGTCCGCCTTACCGCTGCCGATCAACAACCCAGGAGTCAGCCGGTTCATGCGTACCGAAATGACACCCGCGACATCAACCCCATATGTCGTCGTCAATTCGGTCAATTCCAGCAGCAGCTCCTGGGTAGTCTTGGCATCCTGACGGGCAGTTTCCACTCCGATCAGCATAGCACGATTGTGTTCTTGCGGTACTTCGTCAAAGAGGAACATGCGATCTCCAACTACAATCCTGGCCAGCAAAGCCGACCGAAAGGTCTATTTATATCCCATTAATAACATAGATCCGGACACAGACGATGCCAAGGGTGGCATCGTGCAAAGCAGCCCGACAGACGCTCGTGTTATACTTGTAATTTGGGACTAATTACCTATTAGTATAGAGCGTAAGTTGCACGCAAGTCGTTCACTTTGTTTTGGCCGCTGTTTCGAAATCTGCGGCATAGCTCTATATAAATTGGAGAACAATCATGGCTGATCAACCGGAACGGGAAAAGCTGCCACGGAATATCAACCCGGCCGACGGCGACGCGGCGGATGAACCAACTGGGCCACTGCCGCGACAGGACGCCCCCAGTGACGAGCAACCAAAAATCGAACCGCCCAAAAGCCCGATTGAAGCACCAGAGAAAGATGACGATTCAATAGTCGATCCCCAGAGTGCCCGCGATTTTGAGACAACACGCCTGAAACGCGTCAAGCCGGAAGAGCCGGAAGCTGATTCCGGTACCAAGGCCCCCACCTCCCCAGACGACGAAAAACTTGCGGACTCATCAGTGCATCTCAAGGTCATAAAGGAAAAGAAAAAACAGTTAGCCGGCATTCTGTCGGCCAGTCAAACCATTCGCCTGCGGCCCTCCGGCGGCAGTGAAGACGATGCGCCGGCAGAGGGCGGTCGGAAAACCATGAAAATAAAGGCTCCGACACCGGCCGATGCCGCTGCAGCAGCCGCTTCACAGGAAACCGACACGGATGCAATTCCGAAGCCTGAATTGACAACCGGCGCATCACCAACAGCAGCAACTCCCGTGGCAGCCGGGCCGCCGGCAGCAGCCAAGCCACCCACTACTGCCAACCCGCCGGCCACCGGCGGCCGGGCGACGCTGAAAATCAAGCCCCCAACCGGGGCCACTCCGGCAGTCGGTGACACAACTCCTGCAGCAGACTCACCAGCGGCACCGGCTGCCGGCGAGAAAAAACCGACTCTCAAAATCAAAGTACCGCCGGCAACGGCCTCCGGCAGCCCCGCAGAACCCGCAGACGACCAGTCCAAGTCAACGCTAAAAATCAAGTCACCGGTACCGACTGGCACTGCTCCGGCTGCCACTCCGCCTCCCACTCCGCCTCCCACTCCGCCTCCCACTCCGCCTTCCACTCCTGAAGCTGACCCGGGCGTGACCATGGAGCAACCTGCACAACCACCGGGACGAACACTCAAGCTCAAGACCTCTCCCAAGACAGGAGATACTCCGGCCGCAGCTGCAGAGACAGATCCGGCAGCTCCCGGTGAGTCATCACAGGCGGAAGACGCCCCGCAAGCGGCAGTCATGCCATCAGC
>CAYWQM010000050.1:0-10644 GCA_964460215.1 uncultured Lentisphaerales bacterium | reverse complement strand
GGGCATCATCTATCCCCTCGCCACGGCAGCATCGATCGCGATTGCCGCGGCATCGGTATTTCTCTTCTTCACGCACTTCTCGGATATGTGAGGCAGTCCATTTGGCCAGTGAGCGAATAATCATCGGACCTCGTTGACGCCCGGCCGATTATTGATCCCAGACCAGTGAATCGCTTACATCCCATTCCGGGAAGCGATGGACGCCATCCCGCACCGGCGGATAAGAGAATACAGCCATATCGTGCCGGCTATAGGAAGGTCACGGACAAGCATTGGTTCCCGAGCACTCAATGGTTTATCCAAAATCAGCGATTGGCTCACCGGGGCAACCGGAAGGAGCGCCGAGTCCCTGAGAGACAAGTCAAAGTGTACCAATTACTCAACCACCATTGAGATGTGCGGATAGTCCCCTCACCGTCCGACAACCTCCCCCACAACCGTGCTGTTTAGAATCTGCTGGCTGATCGTTATTCTGGTGAGTGTTCTCGCTGCCGAACTGCTTTGCTGCCGTCTTGGCGCCCTGTTTGCCGGACCGCTTTTCCTCTGCTTCTATTTCGTCGTCACCTGCAACTGGCAGCTCGGCCTGGCCGGCGGCATTATCGCCTGTATCCTGTCGGAAGTAGTACTCGGCCGATCCTTCACGGCACTCCCGCTGCTCCCACTACTGGTTCCGTTTGCGCACATGTGGCGGCACAATGGCGACCGTCGCCACGCCTACATCCAGGCGTTACCGGCCGCCCTGTTCGGCCTGAGTTACGCCACCTGGTTCATAGTCGGAGAAAACATCGTGCTGTGGCCTCCCGGCTTCCGGATGACTGCCGGTGAAAGCATGTGGATCATCGCGTTGAGCACAGTGTGCACCGCTGTTGGATTCCCGCTGATCATTGCCATCCTAGACGGCATCGCGAGCCTGGCAAAGTTGCCTGCATTCTGCCAGCGCAGCGTCGGCTAAGGGAAGTCATTTCACTTCCCGCCATTGGCCAATTCCTGACCCCTTAGTGCCTGTTCGCAGTGTTTTTAATAATATCCATAACCCTGATACGAACCGTACTTGCGCGAACGCGGCATGGTGACGTCGAAGGAAAGCTGATTGATGACAATGCCGATTAAATTGGCATGATTTTTCTCCAGCGTCTGAATGGCACGCAGAAGTAGATGCCGGGATGTCTTGTTCGACTGATAAATCAGGAGCGTGGCATCGACAATGCTGGCGATAATGCTGGCATCGGCCACCGGCAACACCGGCGGCGTGTCGAGAATGATATAGTCGTAGCGCTCGCGAAAACCGTCGAGCAATTCGCGGAAAATATCGGAACCGACAAGCTCAGCGGGATTCGACGGCGGTTCACCCGCGGTCAAAATATGCAGATTGTCGATGCCCTGAAAATTCATGACCTTGTCCCACTCCGTATCGCTAACCAGCAGATCGGTCACGGTCCGTATGGCTTCATCCTCAGTCACGGTCCCGAGCAGCAGATCGCTGAGCCCAGGATGTGGGTCGATCCGAAACAGATTGGACAACTCCGTCCGACGCATGTCGGAGCCGATGACCAAAACCGACTTACCCATATGCGCAACAGCGATCGCCAGGTTCGCCGATGTCAGGGTCTTGCCCTCGCGCGGACTGGAACTGGTGATAGCAAGAATTTTGTGATCCTCGAGACCGCGCATCGCGAAATCGATATTTGTACGCAGCGAGCGATAAGCCTCCGCAGGCACTGATTTCTGATCGAAATTGTAAAGCACCCTAGACAAAGTGGCGGTACGCGCGTCCTCATGCAGCCACTGGGATGCAAAGGAAAAGCCGCACTTCACCGCTGCAGAAAAAAACGCGTCGCGCACGTCCTGCCACTGCCACTGCCAGAATTTGTAGACAGGCGCTTTGCTAACTTCCCCGATAATCGGCACGTGCGCAACCACCGGCAAGTTGGTGAGCTGTTCGACATCCTCGATCTTGCCGATCGATGTATCCATCCCCTCCCATACGAATGCCGCGATCGAAGCGAGGAGCAAAGAGAAAATCACCCCGATAATGG
This sequence comes from uncultured Lentisphaerales bacterium, assembly GCA_964460215.1. Classification (GTDB taxonomy): domain Bacteria; phylum Verrucomicrobiota; class Lentisphaeria; order JABSQK01; family CAJWLW01; genus CAJWLW01. The sequence continues at coordinate 8,608 of CAYWQM010000050.1, read as the reverse complement.
CGTTCATCCGAAAATTCGGAGATTGCTTGTAGCCAAGCGTAGCGGGTTTGGTCGTTTGGATTTCTTCGAGGGCGGAGGACCGTTTGCGTTCATAATCAATACGTGCAGTCACCACCTGTGTAAAGATGGTTTCGCTCAGCGATGTCATCATTTCTTGCTGGCGCATCAACGCAGCAAGTTCCAGTTTTGGCGTCGGATGTGCACGCAACCGTTCTTCGAGCTGCGCGATCTGCGCCTTCAGGTCGATAACGACCCGGTGCTTTTGGGTGTAACGGATCTCCGCCTTGGTCAGTTCAGCCCGCTGCACCGACAACTGATTCTTGAGTGTGTCAGTCGACCCCAACTCCGCCAGCAACGCCGACTGATCCCGGATCTTGTCTTTGATCCCACGCAGTTCCTCATTGTGCGTCTCGAGCAGATGCTCGATAAATTCCTTGGTTTCACGCGCGTCGGCGGTCTTATTGTCGGCAAAAGCCTTCTGATAGGTCTCCGACAAAACATTGGCAACCAGCTTGGTAAAAACTGCATCCGGGCCCGTGACGGTGATCGTCACAAGCTGGGTGCCGAGCTTCTTCCGCGTGGCAGTGATGTGACCCGCAAGTTCGTTCGGGGTCAACTCGTCGATATAGTCAACAACCGACTGGCTGAACTCGGCGGAGGACTCCTTAGTCTTCTCGCGCAGATTGATCAAGGTCTTGTTCAACATGCTGATATCGCCGGAGATCAACTCCATCTCCGTATCCATAGCAGAGTCGCCCTGGCCAAAGAAAGCGATATGGGCGCCCTGGATGATCGCCATAGGCTGGCGCGCCGATATGCGGATATCACAGGAAGATTGGTAAACCGGTTCGCGGGTCTTGCTGTACAGCAGAATGAGGGACAGCAGGACAAAAAACACCGTGACAACCAATGCTTTTCGGCGGCGTAAAATCCACCAGTAGTCACTGATATCGACGTGAATCCGCTGATCGAGCAGCGATCTTGCTCCGGGCCGGGCCGGGACCTTGCCGCTGTCGGAGGTGAGCGTTGCCATCATTCCCTCCACATCAGGCGATTAGGACAAACTCATTGATACCTTAATACACTATACCCCGTACAAATAAAAAATATATGCCGTACCCAAATTGATTTGCACCCCATACGCGTCAGGGCATCAAGCAAAGACCATCCTATTTGCGGTTCCAATTGACATTACGTGTGCTTCACCCCGGAGCAACTGATACATCCCCCTTTTTTTTGGGGGGGGGCTGGGGATCAGCCCGCGATAGCACCAACCACTTGTTAGGTGGACTGCACCCGCTCGCATCTCCGTAGAGCACATCCAAGCTGTTCTGGCACATCAGGCACGGGATACGATTACCCGCTTCTTATTTCGTGGAACTCCCCCACTCATCACTGATCTAACCGCGGTTCATTCTATCTACTTCTGAATCCGCTTAAAGATTTCCTTTGCCATCTCCTGACTCCGGACAATTTCAGATGGCTCGAGGTCGTCCTTGATGGAATCACGACGCTCGCGGGCAACATCACCACCGGCCGCCGCCGCTACGTTGAACCATGCATAGGCCTCCACATCGTCTTCAGGCATGCCCAAGCCGATGGAGCACATCCAGCCCAGTTCCGTCTGCGCCTGGACATGTCCTTGTTTACTCGCCTTGCGGTACCACTCCACCGCCTCCTTATCGTCCTCAGGCACGCCCAGGCCATCGGCGTACATTCGCCCAAGATTATACTGCGCGGCAGCATTTCCCTGCGCAGCCGCTTTGCGGTACCATTCCACAGCCTCGGCATCGTCCTCAGGCAGAACCTCTCCGAAGTCATGCATCCACCCGAACCTGAACTGCGCCCCGGCGAATCCTTCCTCAGCAGCCTTGCTGTACCACTTGACCGTCGCCTCGGCATGGCCCTCGGCCACGCCTCGATTCTTGGCATACATACCTCCAAGCGCTATGCCATCCTCCTGCTCAACTGCCTCGAGATTGCTCTGCGCGGCAGCATTTCCTTGCTCAGCGGCCTTGCCGAACCATTTCACTGCCTCGTCATCATCCTTAGCCACACCCTTGGCATTGGCATACATCACCCCGAGATTGTTCTGCGCAACAGAAAGCCCCTGATCGGCCGCCATGCGATACCACTTCACCGCCTCGGCATAGTCCTCAGGCACACCCGTGCCGCTATCGTACATCACGCCGAGGTTGTTCTGCCCGGGGCCGTTTTCCTTGGCAGCTGCCTTCCTGAACCACCTTACCGCAGCAGCGGCGTTTTCAGGCAGGCCCTCACCAGTAGCGTACATCAGGCCGAGATTGTTCTGCGCGGCAGCATGCCCCTGCAAAGCGGCCTTGCGGTACCACTTCGCCGGCTGGGTATCGCTATCGGGTACCCCCTCGCCATCAGCGTACATCCAGCCAAGCCAGTTCTGCGCAACAGCATCGCCCGCCTCGGCCTTCTTCACTAGTGATTCGACATCTTCTGTTGCGTTCGCATCTTCTGTTGCGTTCGCATCTTCTGTTGCGTTCGCATCTTCTGTTGCGTTCGCATCTGCGTCTGTTTGTGTGTCTGCGTCTGTTTTCGCGTCTTGTGCTGCAACGGTGCACACAGATAGCAACAGAACAATCAGCAGCATCCTACTGCACAAGATTACATGCTCAGGGTTAATCCACCGGATATTCATCACTCCCTCTCCTCGAGTAACGCCCATACCCCGATGCCATGCTCCGCACACAGTTCGATAGGTATTCGAGCTTTTGTTGTTCATCGCTGAAAGTCTCGGCGCACTTATAGTGCCAAAGCACCGGCTACGATTCGCTTACATCGAGTTTTTAAAAAATCAGCCTTTCGTTCCGCTGTCTTATCATTTTAATTTTCCAAATGTATAGAAAAGCCTGAGTTTCACTTTTTATAGAGATCCAAAACTTTGTTCCTATAAGGTAGGAAGAAGAATTGCAGTAAGCAACCCGCCCCCTGGGAATCTGACTTGATCGGATTGTTCACTATTGGCCCCCTTATCTTGCTCCCCCAAACCGTCATATCCGTGTCATAGATTGGGGGCTTCATGTGTGTGTAAAAGTATAGCTGCAGCTTCCCAAGACTGGACGTCGGCGGGGCCGACCGATGTTATTCTCCCTGTCTTAATTGTCACGACACATATTGTATCCCTTACCAGCTTGAAACCCAACGCTCGCGATTTGGAATCGGAGGACGGACGGCGATGCCGCCTTGCAGGTGTGACTCATAAAGGCCGAAACCGATCTCCGTGCCCAGCATTGTTGCACGAAGGTTGCTGACGCCAGCCTTCCCCGTCTTGATCGACTCCACAAGTTCACGGATCTTCCGCTCTGTGTTGCTCCAATGGGTCACAGGTTTAACTTCGATGGGGTCGTAACATCTTGAACTGCCATCTGTCTTTCGCACATAAAGTGATTCTGCGACATTCTGGATGCGGATGATCCCCCTTTCGCAGTACAGTTCCAGTTCCTGAATTCCAACACCGGCCACACGCAGTGAAGTGCCGTTGTCAAACTCGACGAACGCAGATCGAATTGGTGCATGTGCATCAAGGAACCGCATGTTGGCGGTATCCCCTTCGACGGGGTGCAGTTCATCTAATGTTCCTTGGATGGAAACTGGGTTAGGGTCACCTAACAGGTAAAGCAGAGCGTCGGTCGTGTGGCCATTGCAGCTTTTACCGGAGAAGCCCAGCACTGACTTGACATCACCCAACTCGCCGCTCGTGGCAATATCTCGTGCCTGTCGGTAGCAGGCCGAGCTACGCACCCAGGGGCCGTATTCCAGGAAAACGCCATTGCGTTCGAAGGCATCCCTGATGGCGTCGGCTTCGACGAGCGAACAACATAATGGCTTCTCGGCGTACATCCCTTTGACGCCGTGTTCTGCGCCGTAAATCATTGCTTCGGCGTGCTGCTCGGGGCGAGTCGTGATGCTGAGAATATCGGGTTTTTCCTTGTCAATCAGCTCACGAAAGTCGGTGTAACCTCGCGGAACGTTCCAGCGTTTTTGAAAGGCCGACAGCCTTTCCTCCGAGATGTCACAGCCGGCGACCATCTCGGTCTCTTCAACGATCGTATACCCGCCTGCGTGGCAGTAAGGCATCACCAGAGGGGTGGCCCTCCTTCCGTCACGCCTACTTTCCTCTGCCTGGTCCTCAATGGAACTCGCCATTCTACCACAACCAATGATACCAACCTTAAACATCATATATAGCTTCTCATTAGCCAAGGTTTCCCAAATAAAATCGTCCCCACAACCACCGTAGAGCGTTACGACGATTCTACTACGGCTTCGGGAGCAGTCAAGCTATTTCAGGATTCCAAGAAGTGAGCATTTCCCTGGCGTCGGACCGTGATTACGTAGGATTCCTCCCCCGTACAGATTCGGCATAATCAACAGGCCGCTATACCCCGTAAAGGTTCACCCGATAGTCGCTATGTACAGTTGCGGCGAAGACCGGTACAATCGAACGACGGCAGCGAAAAACGCCGGGAAGTTCATTTTTTTTTTGGGGGGGGGCTTCGTATGCCGGCAAGCTTTATCGTGACGGCACACGATCTGCGGCATGTTTTGGCCATATGCAGTGCAACGGCAAATGTTTTCGCAAAACCAAATAACAGCACAATGGCAACCTTCCTCCAAAAACTCGGTTCGATGTTCGGCAGAGGAGAAAACGGCAGCGGCGTCTCCATCATCTCGGCTACCGATACCATGGAACGCCCAGCATCGTCACCTGTTGATCCGCGCGAGAAAAAGAGGATGTGGTGGGAATGCAGCAACATCGACGCTGCCAACTGCGACTTGGTTCAGTTGACGAACTTCGATGCTGCCGCAGCCCAGAGCAAACTGGCTGAGAAAATCTCGGAAAACCAGTTCAGCCTGATCGATATCCCAGATAACCTCACCCGCATCCGGCGACTTCTCAATCAAGACGACCTGGACCTGGCCAAAGTCAGCGAACTAATTTCACGCAGTCCTGTATTAACGTCGGAAATTCTGCGTACAGCCAATTCAGCAACGCATTACCGGGGCATCCAGATCAAGCATCTGCGAACCGCCATGCAGCGCCTGGGGTTACAGACAATCAAGGGCATTCTCTACATGCAAGCCACCAAGGTAGCAGGCGCCAAGAACAGTCCATTTCATCATATAGCGACAGCAATCGTCGACCATTCCTACGCGGTGGCGAAAATTGCGAACTATCTCAGCCAGCGATATTTCCCCGATCCGGATATGGCCTTTGTTGCCGGACTCCTTCACGATATCGGCAAACTGGCACTGCTCAAGGAGATCGCCGATAATTATGCCACCGAATCGGGTGATGGTACGTATACGGAAGAGTCATTCGATGACATCATGCAACCGATGCACCGGGGCACCGGCGCTCTGCTGGCCGAACACTGGCGCTTGTCGGACGAAATCCGGGTTGCCATCTCGAACCACTACGAACCACCAGTCACCGATGAATCCAACGACGTACTTGCATTGATCCCGCCGCTGATGAACTTCAGCGACACGCTGGCCCGCATTATCGGCAAGGGCCGATGCCTCCCTCCGGTGAACATCTGGGACTTACCCGCCACCAGGGATCTCGGCATCGTCAACGACCCGGAGACGGTCCAGTACCTCAGCGCGATTCCCGATATACTATGCGATCGTGCCGATAACTGAGCGCCAACAGCACCACTTCCTGAGATCGCCTCTTACTTGTGCGAATTGAAAAACAAACATAGGCACAGTAAAATCTCATCTCACATCTCCGCTATCTACCCGATGCCTGAGGAGTTTATGCATGTCTGGACATAATAAATGGTCAACGATCAAGCATAAAAAGGGGCGTACCGACGCCAAACGCGGCAAAATATTCTCGCGACTGGCTAAAGAACTTATTCAGGCCACCCGCGATGGCGGCAAAGATCCGTTGTCAAACGCCAGACTTCGCACCGCGATCGCTTCAGCGAAAGCCGTCAACATGCCCAACGACAACATCGACCGTGCCATCAAGAAGGGTGCCGGCGAACTTGGCAATGCTATCCTTGAAGAACTCAGCTACGAGGCCTATGCCACCGGCGGCGTTGCGATCATGGTCGACTGCCTGTCCGACAATCGCAACCGCACTGCTGCCGAAGTCCGCCACATGATCACCAAAGCCAACGGGAACCTGGCCAGCAATGGTGCTGTCTCGTGGATGTTTCATCGCAAGGCCCGTTTCGTTATTGAAGGCGAAAAAGCCGATGAAGAAGGGCTCATGGAGTTGTGTTTCGACGCCGAAGTAGAGGTTGAGGAAATTACTGTCGACGAGGATATTGCTGAAATTCTCGCGCCGCCGGAATCTTTCAACGAACTGGCAATGGCGCTTGAGGCCCACGGCATCGTGCCAGCTGAGTCCGGCGTCGTTCGCATTCCGGAAAATCAGGTGCAGATCAATGACACCTCCGTGGCCAAGCAGGTCGTGCGTTTGCTCGACAATCTCGAAGATTTCGACGACGTGCAGGGCGTCGTCTCCAATGCCGACTTCGGCGATGCCGTGCTCGAGGAACTTGCGGCGGAGGAGTGACGCAACTGTCGCAACAAACCACTACGCTGCTTGGGATCGACACCGCTCTGCGCTCCACCGGGTATGGTGTCATCGCGATGACTGGCCGGAAGTTTTCGGTCGTCGACTGCGGCGTCATCCGCAATACCAAACAAACGTCACTCAGTGATTGCCTGCGGCGCCACGGCAGCGGCGTCGAGGAACTCGTCAAAATGTTCAAACCTGATGTTGCCTCGATCGAAGGCAGCTTTTACTTTAAGAACGCCAAAACCGCCATGCTCCTTGGCATGGCACGTGGCGCTGTTGTCAGTATACTGGCACGACACGGAATACCGTGCTACGAGTATGCACCGCGAAAGGCCAGGAAAATCGTTGTTGGCAGCGGCAGTGCGACAAAACAACAAATCGCCGAGTTTATGTCACGCACACTCAATCTCGATGTCGCCGATATCCCGGATGACGCCACCGATGCGATGGCCATGGCCATCTGTCACGGCATCACCATGCAAACCGGCGGCGGGCTCTATCTGACCGAACCAATCTGAACTTTCAATCCGCCCCAACCCCTCCGTTGAATGACTGAATAATGAGCAGCAACACAGACACACATGCAGACGACACCCCGATCGTCGACATCAACGACCAGATCGCCCAGCGTTTAGACAACTTGGAGGCTTGGCGCGGAGAAGGCACCGATCCATACGGTGCCAAGTTTCCCAACCGAACACTCTCCGTCGATGCCAAAGCACTTTACAACGAAGACGACCCGGAAGCTGAGCCGTCCGTCACTGTTGCCGGCCGTATCGTGCTGTTCCGGGTCATGGGCAAAGCGGTGTTTGCGCAACTGCGCGACGGTGCCGGGTTAATCCAGGTTTACGCCCAGAAGAACGTCCTCGGCGACGAGCTTTTCGCGGCTTTCAAGCGTCTTGACTTCGGTGACATCGTCGGCGTTACGGGCGGCGTTTTCAAGACACGCACCGGGGAGATTACTGCCAAGGTGCAATCATATACATTGCTTTCGAAAGCCCTGCGACCGCTGCCCGCCAAGCACGAAGGCCTGGTAGACGTCGAGCAGCGCTATCGCCAGCGCTACCTCGACCTGATCGGCAACGACGAAACTGCAGCCCTGTTTCGCAAACGCATCGATATCGTCCGCGAAATTCGTAAATTCCTCGAAGATAGCGGCTACATAGAGGTCGAGACGCCAATGCTGCAAGTGCTCGCCGGCGGTGCTGCGGCACGTCCGTTCGAGACCTATTACAACGCGCTGAGTTGCCCGATGTTCATGCGGATCGCACCGGAACTGTACCTCAAGCGCTTGCTCGTCGGCGGTTTTGAAAAAGTATTCGAGCTAAATCGCAACTTCCGCAATGAAGGACTCGACCGACGACACAATCCCGAGTTCACGATGCTCGAGCTCTACGAGGCCTATGGCGACTGCCGCACCATGATGGAACTGGTCGAGGCGCTCATCACGACTGTAGCCCAGAATGTCAATGGGACTCTACAGGTCGAGTTGAATGAAGGTGTCACCCTCGACTTCACACCGCCTTTCCGCCGGGTGACGTACAAGGAGCTTATCTGTGAACGCATGGGTAATGACTGGTACGATGTGTCGAGTGCCGAACGCCTGGACCGGGCACAGGCACTTGAGCTCGAAGTCGACGCCAGCATGAGCGACGTCGCAGTGACGCACGAGATCTATGAGAAAATCATCGAGCATGAACTCATCCAGCCCACATTCGTCACACGCATGCCGCGGCAACTGGTCCCACTCGCCAAGACCTGTGAAGACGACGACACGCTGGTGGATGTTTACGAACTCGAGATCAACGGACTCGAAATATCACCCGGCTACTCCGAACTCAACGACCCAATTGAGCAACGCAAGCGTTTCGAGGAACAGATTGATACAGCCGACGGCAATCCCGAAATATCCAAGATCATCGACGAGGACTTCCTCACCGCCCTCGAACACGGCATGCCTCCCGCCGGCGGACTCGGACTTGGCATCGATCGGCTAGTCATGTTACTCACCGCCGCGGAGTCAATTCGCGACGTCAT
>CAYWQM010000049.1:23335-35390 GCA_964460215.1 uncultured Lentisphaerales bacterium | reverse complement strand
CCACTCACCGCCAGTGCGGCCGATGTAGCGATCTCGTAACCCGTCGAGATCCTGTTCGGTGAATGTCGACGCTTCTTCTACAAGCCCCCACATGTGCGAGCCGACGATACTGCGCATACCGCCATTGTTCAGGTCGGTATCCTGCAAAGCCAGCCACGCAGTCGTCATGTTGCTCGTCGTTGTGCAATTCCAGTACGCATAGTCCTGATGCCAGCCGACGTTGCCCAGCGCGGTTTCCTGGCTGCCGGCACCGGGCTTCAAGACCACCTGATCATGCCAGAGCCGCGCGCTGTCCGATTGCATCAGGGCTGCAGCAATACGGCCGAACACTTGATCGCAGACCATGTCGCGAACTTCGTCATTGATCCACCAGCTGTTCATCATCTTGCGCACAGCGAACATTTCCTGCAGTGGCAGGTCGGGATACTGATTGCGGTACGAATAGCCGTCGCCGTCGAAATCACCGGCGAAGATGCGTTCCAACGACCGCCGCAACTGGGCGATGCGATCGTCATCGACGAGCTTCGGACTTATCCAGTAGCCACGGGCTTGATAGGATTCGATATCGGCTGCAGTAGGCGTATACGACATAACACACCTAAGCATACGATCACCGTTTCTGCAAGTGTCAACAGTTTCGTTTGGCATTAACGATTGCCAGGGTCACCGTGCAGTCCTGCATTCTGGCAGTGCAATACGGCTGCAGTCTGCAAGGATCCGAGTTGGAACGTTCAGTACGCCCAATGGCCCCGATGCTGTCACAAAGGTACCGCTTACAGTCCTGCTTTTATGGAAGAACCGCGGCTCAGAGCAATCAAGAAATACGTTGCTCTATTCCATCCGCCATCTGTTGAAATTCTATCGTAATCGCTTATATCTAGATTGCATAATCCATAATTTCAGGACTGATCGACCAACGGCTGAGCTATTGTCGAAGGCGTTTTCATACGGGACACAGCCTCAGGAACTGCTGCACCCGCGGAAAAAGTCAGCATGATCCTGAGTGACGAAAGGAAGGACAGTCGCTACATGGTTGACCACGTCCCGGTGCTGGCGTGCTGCCGCGCAAAATCGACACGCCGTTTCAACATAACATTCACGATACGCAAAGAACCTTTTAATCGAATCCAATAATCATGCCAACCTTCCTCGAACGCCTACAGGATCCGGCCCCGATCTTTTATGACGGGGCTTTTGGCACCGAACTTTTCATACGCGGTATCAAACTGCCCAACAGCACCTTGGCCAATGAACTGCATCCCGAGGCGGTACGGGACGTGCACGATGCCTATATTGCAGCCGGTTCCGACATTATCGGCACCAACACTTTCGTGTCCTCACCACTGCATCTGGAAATGGCGGGTCACGATGCCGACGACGCCGACAAACTGGTCACCAGCGCCGTAAAAATCGCCCGGGAAGCAGCCGACGCCAGCGACAGGGATATCTATGTCGCCGGCTCAATCGGACCGTCACCAGGGGCCATCGAGGCCGATGCCGGCGGCACCGATTTCGGCATCCCGAACCAGAAAGTGCGCGATGCACACGAACGGGTCGCGGAAAGGATGGCCGAGGCCGGTATTGATCTGTTCTGTCTGGAAACAATGTTTTCCGTTATTGAAGCGATCATCGCAGTGGATGTTGTCCGCCGGTTCAACCTGCCGATCGCCGTCAACTGCACATATAAGTATACCAAAGACCGGTCCACCGGCGAAATCGTCTACAAGACAGACTGGGGCCACTCCGTAGCCTCGCTGCTCGATCTCCTGTCCGGCAGCGACTATTCCGACGGCGTCAATCTTCTGGATTCCGTCCAGGTGCTCGGGCTCAATTGCGGCGCCGAGCAGCATCGGGCCGAGCATACGGGCATGCCGTACGCCTGCCATGGGATCACCGAGCTCCAGGAAGCAATGACAGCCAGAGGTATCGACCCGCCCAAATCCATGATGGCCTATCCAAATGCCGGCGTCCCGAAGCTGGACAAGAATCAGCAAACGTTTTACGACCAGAGCGCCGAAGACATGGCGGCGGATATCCCTGCATTACTGCAGGCCGGCGCCCAGATCATCGGTGGTTGCTGCGGCACTGGACCGGAACATATCCGCGCGTTTCGAGACGCCGCCCTCGGCGCTTGATCATCGCTGTTTCAGGCCCCGCATCGTTTGGCGATAGTTCGCCTTCATTGCCGGCCCACGGCGCTTAAGGAAAGCGCTTTCCTGCAGGTCACGATTTGAACGCGACGGCGCAGCGGGAATCGCAATCGTGGCGGTGACCATTGTCTCGATCTTGCGGGAGCGAGCGACAATCTCCCCTTTGCTGATGATCAACGTTACGCCAACATTCGCTTCGACAACAGGCACACCATTCTCACGCGCCCTGGCGAGGACCGCGTGGTCCTGATCTGAGCCGCGCGAGCCGTATGACGGGATTATCAGATATCTGGCACCGTCGAGCACCGGGATACGTGCCAGATCAGGGTTCCACCGGTCATTGCAGATCAGAAAACCTGCCCGGCCGAACGGCGTATCAACGGCTCGGCTGTGTCTGCCGAGCCGATCGTACCACCACGACGGGTGCGCCCCTTCCGCCAGCTGCATCTTATGATACTTGCCTCGCAGACGGCCCTGGTTATCGATAAACACCGCGCAGTTATAGATGTCGCCTGCCACTTTCTCGGCACAGCCGAAGGCCAGGCACATATTCAACTCCTGCGCCAGGTTGCGGAAGTGTGTGATGACTTTCGAGCGCATCGTCACGGCAACATCGTTGATGCACTCCGCCGGGATATTGCCGGCGATAATATCGTTCACGACGTAGCCCTCGAGCACGCCTTCCGGCCCGACCGCAAGCTGTGCCTTCTCACGAGCGGCATCACGAAACATCGCCTCGAGCTTGTCGGCGTTGCCCTGCAGATCAAGTTTCTTCGGGCGAAACGAAATCGCCGCGACGTTTACTTCGTTGAACATCAATTCAGTCCGAATTCATGGTTTGAAATACGTTGCTGAGTCACGCCGTGGCTCGACAAACCGCGATGTGGATCACAGCTGGCAAGTGCCGGTACTTGTAGTCTTGCCAGTTTTTCCCTTGTAACAAATTCGAATCGGAAATTTCTCCGGTGCGGAGAACACAAATTCGACAGCGCCGCGCCGCTGCCTCGCTCGCACGGACAAGCTGCCCCATGGCGTATCCACAACCTGTTCCAACGCCCAATCAGCCGGCTTGCCGACCGGCTCAATCAAAATGCCCTGCCCTTCCAGCCGCGCGCCCAGGACAAACGCATCATGGATGCCGATCTGCAAGGGAAAGAGACAATAACGCCCATCGTGGAACCAAGCGTCTTGGTCCTGCGCGTGCCTGTACAGCACTTGCATCCCTTCGAGCTGCTGCTTGCTGGATTGCGGCCAAATCCGTGACAGCACCGGGTAAATGCGGGCTGCGATCATCGACCAGGTTACGGCGAAGTGCGGCGACCAGTCTGCCCTGAGATCATCCATATTCGACGGGAATAGCGGCATATCGTCACGGATGAAGTCGCCGTGCAACTTGCGCAGCAGATCCAGCAGCCCATCGAGCTGATCCCCATTGCCGGCTTCGATTTCAGCCTCCGCCATATCGAGGCAGGCGGCCATACAAATGCCCGACATATACAAAGCATCAACGTACCCGGCATGCGGGCCTGCGCCCATCTGCCCGCCAGGCGTCCCACGTGATTCGACGACATCCCGCAGCATGCCCACGAGCTGGTGCGTCCGGCGCCGGCTGCGATCGCTGTCGAAGTAGCGACGCAGCACGGCCCAGTCAGCGCTCGGGAACATGTCGCGGCCAATGGCAGAGCGCGGCCAGTTTGCACGGAACCACATCCAGTAAGCGTCTGCCACATTCTCGGCGGTGTCGCTCAGGTACGGATCACCGGTCTCCAGGTAGCCATACACCAAGTCGCGAAACTTCATATACGCGCACGTCTTCCACGGCCAGCCCCCCAACCATTGGTGCACGGTGAAGTCTTCGTGGTCGACCGCGAGATCGGCCCAGTAATAGCAATACGCCAGAGCATCGTCGTAAACCTGGTGGGCGCCGCGACTGATCGCGTACAGCAACAGACTCGATCCGGTATATCCGTCATTGCCCACCTGCCGGCCCCGTTTATAGTCTCCCTGGGAAGCACAGCCGGCATCGAAACGGCCACGGCGAAACATCGCACGCAGGTCATCGACGGTGGTTTCTGCGAGCTCTGCAAACCGGCCCTGAACCGGCAGCAACGGCAACGCCCAAGGCTCACCACACACGCTGTACCACCAGGCCGGCACCTGGTAGCGCGCGATCAACGGCGGCGCGGCGCCAAGTGACATTGTGAAGCGGACGGTCCGCGCCATGCCCGTATCCCAGCGATCCGCCGGCCCGCGGACCTTCTGCGGGTTGAAAACACGACTGACAGGAAACCAGTCGGCCTCATTGCCACGGCATTCGAGACGGCCGGGATATTTGTCGCTGCAAAGAATCGCGGCGTCGTCGAGGTTGAGGCCGAACAGTCCGAACTGCTGCTGCATGCCGTCGCTTGGCAGGGTGAGCTGGCGCCGCCCGAAGGCAGTGCCGCTGAATCTGATGAACGGCAGACCGCGAAAATCGTAGCCCTTAATATGCAATCGGGCATTAACGAAATGACATGAAACGCTGGCAACACCCGTAGCATAGAGGACGATGTACAGGTCTACGCACAGGTACGTGTCGCCGTTATAGATGATCCCGCCGACGCGCACCGCCTCGGCGGCGGCGTTCGACCACAACCGCTCGAGCTGAACGTTCTGCCAGACGCACTTGCCATCCTCTCGCCCAGTCGCGCCGGCAGTGATGCAAATGGTCTCGCCGCCATACGTCAGCACAAGCTCACTTTCCACGCTGGCACAGTCCTCAGCTGGGGCGCCACGCATGTGATCAGGCTGCGCAAAGTTCAGGACTTTCGCAAACTCGAGCTTTTCGCGGGTAATTCGCGTCGTGGCCGACCAGGGATGTTTTCCGGTTTTTTTGGAAGGCCTCGCGACTTTTTTCAAGCCAAGCGTTTCGGGCACGCCCCTGGGATCCGCGATACAGGCAAGTACACGGCGCGGCGATCCGTCGCGTTCGTAGTGGCCGAGGGGCTGCCAGGCAGCACAGCGATGGTCGAGCGCCAGGCTGTCGCCGGACTGCGGCGGCAACGGTAGCGAGACAACTCCGACGGTGGCGGTAGGGCCAACGCGTTGGAGTCGCAGTCGATCGAGTTGTAACGACATTCGGAAAATCCCCGGGCCGGGTTGGTTGCTGCCGCGCATAATAAACAACAAGCGCCAACGACCAGTACGAGCGCACCTATAACCCGTCTCACGGGCATGCTCAGCTGCAGTTCGCGCTCAGCCGTTGAGCCAGTCGACGAATTTGGCCTTTGGCATGGCCCCGACGGTTGTGCGTACCTTGTTGCCGTTCTCGAACAGGATGAAGGTCGGCACCATGGTCGCCTCATGCTGCACCGCGAGTTGCTGTTCTTTGCCGGCATCGACCTTAACTATTTTGACACTGTCATCCGACGCGGCAATCTCTTCGAGCACTGGCGCCATTTGCTTACACGGCGGGCACCATTCGGTATAAAAATCGACGAGTACACGGCCATCATGTTGAAGTACTTCGGCATCGAAGTCCGCCGCTGAGAGTTCCTGAATATCAGCCAATGTCTGCCTCCTGTTATAACCTGGATGGTTGTTGATACAGCAGCATAGACGAACAGCGCCCGCGTTTCAAGTTCCCCCGATGAATCCAGCTGTCATCTCATTGCCGCAGCCCGCCTACCCTGTGTAATTATCCGCCAAGCCCGAGCCTTCAAGGCACCAGTCGCGGACGACACCAAAGCCATGCTGCAACGATAGTAATTATGGTGTAGCAGTCTCCTACGCATTGCAACGATAGTCAGGCATGATAGTATTTGAATGTCGAGCTCTCGCCCCAACCGGGAAGGTATAATATGAAACGACTCAACTGCCTGTTCCTGCTGCTTGCATGCCTTACCATGCTCTGCTCCTGCTGGAAGAAGAGCGAGGACGCCACCCCTGCGGCGAAGCCGGCACCGCGCCAGTTCGAATTGATCAGCGAGAAATCGGACAAAGCCTATGGCCCCTTCGATCTCGAGGATGGCGCCGCAGTCCAACTCGACAAGTTTTCGTTTACCCTCAAGCAGGCAGACGATAGTGGTTTTGAGAACGACACAACCACCAAGCTGGACTCGCCAGAGGCGCAGCAACTGAAGCGGGCGTTGCTTGGTACATGGGTGACCGACAGCGATGCACTGGTGGCAGCAGCAATCGAAAAAGGCCATAATCCAGAGTTCGCCGGGAAATGGGATCACCATAAATTCCGCACATTCACTGGGGACAAGGTCATCGTCAATTTCGATGCCAATCAAATGGAATTGGATTACGAAGTGACCGCGATCGACGGGAATACGTTGACGCTGGAACAGTCATGGAGCCACTGGCAACGGCCACAGACCGAAGCGTTCACAGTCATCACGGACGAGCAGCTGCTGATCGACAAGTACAATCAGCCGCTACGCCGCATCACCTCGCAGGAAAGGGCATTGCTCGATCAGTTACAAAAGCCCGATTCGGTAGTCGCGTCCGTCGACGGTGGCGAGAAAATGTTTGACCTGAACACGGCCTATCAAATCCGGTCCGGGTCGAATTGGCTGCGATTTTCGAACGGCACAGAAGTAATTTTATTGAGCACCGAAGATCGTGATTTCTCCTGGGGTACATACGACGAAAGATCGCAGTATCGGGTTATGGCCCGCTACACTTCGGGAAATAAAGCATTTTTCGCGGTGAGCCAAGGCACGCCCGGGGCACTGTTGACCGCCAGAGGCCGGGTGTCGTTTACGATCACCGGGATCAGTCAGTCACGAGTCAGCGGCCATTTCAAATTCACTGGTCTTCGTGGCAAGAAAGAATCTGACATAACAGTCAGCGGTGAATTCAAGAATGTCCGACGCAAGCAGAGGCAATAGCAGATGGGCCAGGATTTCTTCAAAGTACTCATTACCGTCGGGTTCACAGTCTGCTGCGTATCGTGCTACGACAAAAAAGATGCTGCTGCAACGCCTGAACCCGAGTCGACCTTGTACGAGATAATCAACAACGATTCAGGCACTGCCCACGGCCCGTTCGAATTCACGGACGGTGCGAAGATCACGATGGGCAAGCACGCCTTCACCGTAGCGATGCTCGAGGCGGAAGGAGGGGACGGGGACTCAGGATTCGAAGATGACGGTGCGCCCCTCCAAGCAGCCGGCACCGGAGAGTCTCTGATCGGCACATGGGAATGCGATGTCGAGGAAACAATGAAGAACCTCGAACTTTCAGGAACGGCCCAGGATGCGAGTTCCCAGACCATGGTCCGACAGCAGTTCAGTCAACTGCAATACGTCATCACGGAAGGTACGATCACGATCGGAAGTCTGTCGCAAGACGGTGAACAAGAATTGCGTTATGAAGTGAAGTCTGTACAGGGCAACGTTGTGATTATCACACTTTTAGATCAAAGCGAAGACATGACCATCCTGGTCCACTCGCAGGACTACATCCAATTTGAACTTCCACCAATTTCGCTCCGCCGGGAAGGTATAAGCGAAGCCGAGTGACAAGCGGGTTGCCAGGCACTGGCTCATCTCGCTTTCAAAGAGTCTTTGCAGCGGCAGCAAAGACCTCAATTGTCCTTGCCACATCCTCGGCCGAATGCATAATCGAAACATAAAATTTACTGTCCGGCCGAAAAATACCACGATCCAGCAACTGCCTGTTGAACTGCGTCACCATCGTTTTGTCGCTTGTCAGCGTGTCGCGGTATGAAGTGATCTTCTGATCCGTAAAAAGCACGTCAAATACCGGCGGTGCACCCACTACCTGTATCGCGATCCCGACCGCCTCAAAGGCCGACTGCACCCCGGCCATCAGTTTCTCGCCGGTAGCGAACAGCCGCTCATACGTCCCTGGTTCACGCAGAATCTCCAAAGTCGCCAATCCGGCGGCGGCGCCGATCGGATTGCCGTTGAGCGTGCCGTATTGCGGCATGTATTTACCATCTCCGCGCGCTGCCGGATCGAAACCGCGCATCAACTCCTCCCGCCCCGCCACTGCAGCGAGCGGAAAACCGCCGGCCAGCGCCTTACCAATCGTGCACAGATCCGGCACTATGCCGTAGCATTCCTGAGCTCCGCCATAGGCCAGGCGGAAACCGGTGACGATCTCGTCGAAGATCAGCGGCACACTGAACTTTGCCGTTACCTGGCGCAATGCTTCGAGAAACCCGGGCTCTGGCTTGACTACTCGCTGTAACGGTTCGACGATAACACCGCCGAGCTCGTCGTGGTGACGCTCGATGATTGCCGTCATCCCCTCGATGTCATTGAATGGTGCGACCAGCACCTGGTCGGCGATGCACCCAGGCAACCCGGCGGAGTCCGGCTCGGCTGCAGGCAACTCGGCCGCGCCGCTGGCGAAGGTGCTCATCAGTGCATAGTCGTTCATGCCGTGAAAACCGCCTTCAAACTTCAGGATCCGGTCGCGGCCACGCGCTGCTCGCGCGGTGCGCATGGCGAACAGCGTGGCCTCCGTACCCGTGCTGGTGAAGCGTACCTGCTCGGCGCACGGTACGGCATCGACGATTTCCTGTGCCAGGGCGATGGCCAGTTCGTGGGTAGCGAAAAAGGTGGTGCCCTGCCCTGCCTGTTCGCGCACCGCATCGATCACTCGCGGATGCGCGTGCCCGCAGAGCATCGGTCCCGACCCCAGCAGGTAGTCGATGTACTCGTTGCCACTGACATCCCACACGTGGCTACCGGCACCGCGCTGGAGAATCGTATCGTCGTAGACGTTGCCGATACTGCCGCCCGGAAGGAGCCGGTTGGCCTGTTCGATCAAGGCGTTGTGCGCCTCACTGAATTTACGGTTTTCTGTCATTCTCTGAGCTTCGCTTGCAGATGGCGCCAGGCCATTGGGAATTACAGGAAATTAGCCCGAATCGCGTGAAAATCATCCACACCGGCGATCTCTCTATCAACGGTGCAGGGATATGGTGGCAGACATCGATACCCTGCACTATCTTGTTCGCTCAATTCCGCCGTCATCAACCACACTTACGAAGTTTCTTTAACGTCCGGGGAACCTCCGACCAGTTGTTAACGACATCAACGCACGTGCGAACTACGCCACCATGTCGATGGGATGTTCCGCCGATGTTTCCTGTACCGCCTTTTTGGCGAGCAGACGACGAATAGACCAAGTACAACACCGCCACAATCGAGGACTCATTCATGTCAGATCGGCTCGTTTACTTCAACGGCAATTTCGTTCCCGAGACGGAAGCCCGAATTTCCATCTTCGATTGCGCTTTGATGTTCGGTGATATGCTCTTCGAGATGACCCGCACGTTTAACCACAAACCCTTTCGGCTGGGCGACCATCTAGATCGACTCTATGCCTCGCTCAAATACGCCAGAATCGATTGCGGGCTGACCATAGATGAAATGGAAGCAGCGACGATAGAGACGCTCGAGAAAAACCTGGCAGCGCTCGAGGGCGTTGATTGCCAGATCATGCACAACGTTACACGCGGCGGCCTCGGCATCTACGAGAACGTTATCCGGGAAGGTCTCGCACCGATCGTGACGATCAACGTTTTTCCACTGGTCAAGCATCTCGGCAGCACCGCGCCGCAATATAGAAAAGGCGGTCATTCTGTCATCACCCCGCAGCAAACCGTGCCGTCCCGGTACATCGACCCGAAAGCCAAGAATCGCAGCCGCATTTACTACAAGCTGGCGGAACTGCAGGCCAATCAGTTGGAAGATGGCGCCATGGCGCTGCTTACCGACGAGCACGGATTTCTCGCCGAAGGCACAGGCAACAACTTCTTCATTGTGCGGAACGGGCGCGTGTTGACACCGAAAGGACACAATATCCTGCGCGGCGTCTCGCGTATGAACTGTATGGAGTTGTGCGACAAGCTCGGCATCGAAGTGGAAGAAGCCGACATCGAACCGTACGACGTGCGCGAGGCAGATGAGGCCTGGATCACCAGTACGACCATCTGCATGCTGCCAGTGACGCGTTTCAACTTCCAGCCGGTAGGTGACGGCCGGGTCGGACCGATCTACGGGAAACTCCTCAGCGCATGGTCGGAGCAGGTAGGTTGCGACATCGAGGCGCAGGCTGAGAAGTTTGGAGAGATGCTGAAAGCCGGCTCCATATAATCGAAAACCCACTAAAGAATATAAAAGGAGGACCCCACTTGGCTTCGCTAAAGATCACCCACATTGGTTATACTTCATATCGTTTTGAATCGGAAGCTGGTACGGTCATATACCTTGATCCATGGCTCGAGGGAAATTCACGTGCCAACATGGCGTTAGCGGATGTCGACCGGGCGGATGCCGTCGTTGTCACGCACGGCCACATGGATCACCTCGGTGATTCTATCGCTATCTGCAAGGCAACGGGCGCGATGTTTCTCGGCAGCTACGAACTGCAATTGCTTGCGGAAGCCAACGGGCTGACGATGGCCGCCAACGCATCGATGCCGATCGGTATCGGCGGCACGCGAAGGATCAAGGACGTTGCAATCACCGCAACGCAAACACATCATTCGACATCAATGGGCATGCCGGAGACTTCGACGCTCCCGGACGGCTTAGTCTTCCACCCCGACGGCGGTGTTTCGGGCATGATCCTGGCATTTGATAATGGCATCACCGTGTACTATGCATCGGACACCGGCGTTTTCAGTGATATGCAGCTTATCAGCCAGATGTACGGTCCGCAGATCGCCATTCTCCCGACTGGCGGCGTCCACACCATGGGGATGCGCGAAGCGGCACGGGCTGCGGGATTCATCCGTCCGGAAATCCTGATTCCCTGCCACTATGGCGAGGATGTCGGCCAGCCTTGTGACATCGACGCCCTGACTACGGCGGTGGCGATGCTGACGCCGGCCACCGAAGTCGTCACGCTCGAGTCCGATGACACGCTCACCTACACCACGAGCTCGTATGAAATTTCGGGATAAGCCAATGGCACTCTTGATCCATGATCAGGCTCAAGAGCATATCAAGCAATGCGCTGTGCCGCAAAACGAATAAGCGTCAGGATTGACTGCGAAGATACTCAATACTTGACCGGGCACCTTCTTCGAAGCCGGCGTTGCGATAGATCTTGAGAGATCCAAAGCCCTCGTACCCGATTGACTGCAGTGCGTGCAAGAGAGATTTGAAGTCAACATTGCCACTGCCGAAAACGCCGCCGTTGCTCTCGCAGATATGGACATGGCGCAGCGCGTCCCCACAGCTGTAGATCGGCTCCGTCATCGACGCCTCTTCAATGTTCATGTGGATGGTGTCGAGCATCGGCTTGAACGCCGGCACACCAATCTCCGCGATCAACTGCCGCACCTCGGCCAACGAATTATTGAAGCCGACCTGCAAATGGTTGACCGGTTCAATGACGATATCTACGCCCTTCTGCTCGGCAGCCAGACCAACCTCCCGAAGTCCTGCGACAATACGCTCGTTGGCTACAACCGGATCCGCTTCGTCGCTCCGCAGCCCCTGCATCAGCCCGACAACCAGGATGGCATTGAACCGGTCGGCAATCGGCACATAACTTTTGAGTCGATCCACTGCGCCCTGTCGGCAGTCCGGGTCTGGCGAACTCAGGCACAGCCCTTGTTCATAGGCTGCGCCTGTCAACATTGACGGTACAACCAAATCGTTGGCTTGGGCCGCTGCTTCCAACTCGTCGAGACGCCCGAGCACATCGGCCGTCAGATTCAGTTCGACGCCAGCGTAGCCGCAACTCTTCAGAAAGGCAAAGCCCGCCTGGGGATCCTGTTCAATCTCTGAAAAGTCAATCAGAATGTAGCTGTAAGGAATCATATTCATCCCAACGGTTTTATGTGGAGCGTAATTTTCATTCTTGCAGAAAAGCTGGACGACCGTCCTACGACCTAAATCTCAAATCCCCAGTGTTCACTATTAATGCGG
>CAYWQM010000049.1:11666-23325 GCA_964460215.1 uncultured Lentisphaerales bacterium | reverse complement strand
CAGACCGACGAGTGAACCCATATCCGTCTGGTCACGAACGCTTCCGGCCCAGATTGCAGTTGCAGTCTCAAGCCGGTCCACGGCCTCTGCCAACAAACAGGTAGCCTGGCGCATTTCATCACAGTGTAAGGCAACATCGAATTTTCCGCCACGGGTGGCCAACGTCTTCAATTTCTCTGCGGCATCGTAGCGCAGGCGTGCCTGGTGAATCAGAACTGCCGTCTGCATAAATAATTTTCCGAAACGTACAAACGCCAGCAGGTCCTCGACAAATTGCTTGCCACGCGGCGCGCTGAGGTGCAACGCCGCCTCGATGTCCGGCTCGATTTTACCTAAACTGACGATCGACTTCTCCCAGACCGGACAATAGTCAACGACATACGGCCAATCCTCCCAAAATTTTAGAGTCATGCGCGGCATCATGAATCCGGTGCCGATCACCAAATCAAATTCCGGTGCAACTTTCTCCAGCGCACGAAAAGCCTTCATCATCGGGTCGACAGCCGCGAGTCCACAGATTTTTTCGATGAGGCGCTCGGACGATTTTCGAGGTGTCAGTCGACTATCCCAGGCGGCATCCACGAGGTAACGCATCATGGGTTCATACTCACTGATATCGAACTGACGAAAAAAGTATCCTTTGGCTCCGTGGCTGCGCATCGCACGCATCGTCTTATGCAGTGCCGAAAAATTGAACTGCGGCAGAAAGCCGACGTTGTCATCATTGATCGTGGTGGTGACATGGAAGCTCATCCCACTGTCTTTGGCGCAAGCAAGGCGGTCCATGCTCGAAGCGACACTCGACGTCGTGTAATCGCCCACGCGAATAAATTCGAAACGCGTCGGATCGAAAATGTGCGGAATCACCTTCAGCAAGGCATCGCTAATCAGTGACGAGTAGACCTTCATATCAGGATTTATGCGCTGTACGACCTGGTGCTCATTGAGCACCAGGTCGAGCAGCCGGATGGTGGCCACCGCACCGAGTGCCTCGCGCACCGAGCGTCCAGGCTGTCCGCCAACTTTATGCCCAGTAGCGTCAGCACTAATCTTCTCAAGCGAAAACTCAGGTGCCAGCTTGTGGCGGCTCGACAGTTGCTTCCAACAAACCTCGATGCCGCCGGCATTCGGAGGAAACTCCGCCGGAGTCAACAGGACGCTGTCAATCTCCGGATACGTCTCGAGCACCGCGGTGAGCCAGGATTCGACCATCTCGACGTAGACCGGGTTCAGCGGCGTCATCAGGTGGCCGAATTCGGCGTTGCCAGTGTCGACGTGCAAGCCAAGGGTTGAGTACCTTTCGGCCGCCATGATCGATTTCGGAATACGATGCTTCTTGCTCCAGCGAGCCAGGTGCGGATGGAACTCGTCCGGGAAGTAGTTGAAGCTATGCGCGATGATAAACTTCAACCCACGCTGGTGTGCCGCGGCGATGATGCCGTGCATCAGCCGTTGACCGGCAGCAAGTCGCTCCGAATAGGTCTCGGCCCCCTGAAAATCAGGATTCGTATAGTGCCCGAGCCGCCCGATGACATCGCGCCCAATACTGCGCTTATGGATCACGTGCCTGAAGCCATAAACCAGGTCGACCTCGGTACGCTCCACACCTCGAAACGTCCAGTGCCACCATGGCTGATGCGGATAGGTCGCCGCGACTACGGTATTGAAGCGCAACTTGACCAGTTGATCGAACAGCCTCTCATGGTCATTCAGCGACCAGAGAATACCGCTATTCAGCATATCGTTGAGAATGCGAAACGTGCGCTGCTCGAAGACAGGTCGCCGGACAACGTTGAGCTGCGGCAGATGAAACGGCCCCAGCGTCCCGGGCTCCGGTATAACATCGCCCTGGACCAGGAAAGTCACCCCCCACTGCTCGATCAACTCGTAGGCTGCCCACAGCACCGCGATCGGCGAACCACCGCAGATCTCGAGCGATGTACCGTCATCGCAGCGGATGGCGTAGTCTTCCTTGCCTAATCGGGTTTTCCTGCCGGGGCCGGGAGAAAACTCCCCAGTCCCGAGCACGAGCGCCCTGCCGGCTCTCCTCCGCGATTTTGATAGGCGCGGGGTGATGCCGAACATCTGGCGTACGTACTGCCGCAACTCAGTCGCAGCTCGGCTCTCGAGATCATGGGCATCCGGACTTATCTGGATATACAAGGATTTGGAAGGCATCAACACTCCGATGATTTAAGGTAAAGAAGTTGTTGGTTGACGATCAGCTTGACTGATCCGGTTTCGGCTTGCCCGCTCTCCACTCGTCAAGACGCACAGAGCCGCGACGCCGTTGCGATTCTTCCGCGGCAAAACATACCTCAAACACCTGAAACGCCACAGCGGGTGCCAGACTTGGCGGTTCGCCGGCGATTACTCGCCGAACAACATCGGCCAGCTCGTCATGGGTGTTGTGGACCAGCTTCAGACGGTCCTCGTCAAATTCATGGCGCGTCTTGAGATAGGGACGGGTTTCGCCATCGCAATCGTAAAGAAACAGATCGAGAATACGGGAATCGTGGAGATGCAGGCTGCCCTTCTCGCCGATCAATGTGTGGTCGAAATAGTACCCGGTGCCAGCGCCGTCTATGCCTTCACTCTGGTCTTCTGCTGCCGTACTGGCGCGGCAGAACGAAAAAGTAATGACACCGGTCGCGCCGTTCTCCGTGCGCATCCCGACATGCACCGTGTCAGTGGTCTTGAAGTAGGACAGTACCGGGTCGGCCGCAAAAACGTCGACTTCGTTGATCAGCGATCCGGTGTACCATTGGAACAGGTCTATGTAGTGCGACAGCTTCTCGGCAATCAAGCCGCCGGATCTCTCGGCCAGCCATTTCCATCCTTCGGGATGTTCCAACCACACGGGCCAAAGGCTGGAGAAATAGTTCATTTGAAAATTGCGAATCCCCCCGACCTGTCCACTGTCGACAAGTTCCTTCGCCTTGCTGTAGAGGAGGCTGTATCGGCATTCGAAGCCGATTTGCAGGAAAGCGCCTGTTGCCTCCTGAACGCGCATGATGCGGCGGCACGCGTCGATGCTGTGTGCCATCGGTTTTTGGAGCAGGACCGCTTTGCCGGCATTCATGGCGGCGCAGGCAACCTCATCATGCCGATCGTTCGGCGTTGCCACATAGATCAGATGAATATCGCTTCGGTCGACAACGGACGACCAGTCGGATTCGACGTCTATACCGAAATCATCACGTGCTCGTTGGGCGCGATCGGGCATCGGTTCGCACCCGATGATCAAGTCAACCTCGGGAATATCGACGGCATCACGAACCGTCTTATACCCTCTGGCCCCCAAGCCGACCACTGCGAGTCCCAGGCTCATTGAGCGGCCTCAAAGTCGCGAACATAGCGTTCGGTCACATCCTCGAGCGTCCCCGGGAAAAAGTATATCTTGCCGCGCACCGTGGCTTCCTCGCCGGGTTCGAGCTTATCCCACGCGGGGTTGGCATGAATGCACGAAGGCCACGTATTGAAGTTGCCGGTCACACTGTCGCAACGGTCCAGGGCAATCGCCAGCATAAAGCCGATCGTGGATCGTTTCGCCATCACGCTCCGGGCGCAATCCCTGGCACCGGGCGGCCGCGCCTTCGACCCGTGTCGCACAAATTCCGGGACACGAAAGATCGGGCTGCCCATGCCTACGTCTGGTTCACCAATCGTGTCCGGATGGGTGATATTCACCTGAGCACGACCGGCAACAGGCGAAATGTGAAGTTCTGTCATCGAGTTATAGCCAACGTTCGAGATACTCCATCACTTCAACGCGCATGGCGGCAGATTCAAAATGTCCGATCTCGTAGCGCAGTAACTTCCACGCCTCGGGCGCACCGGCCTGGGCGTATGCTTGCTGCAACTCCGCATCGATACGATCGAGGCCCGCCGGCGGCGTGAGCCGATCAAAGTTTCCGGCGAGCGCCTGGTGCGGTCGCGGTGCGAGGAGCGCGTTGAGCTGACCGGCGGAAAAGTGCTTCAGCAGGCTGGGGACGTAGTAATAGATGCCATGCCCGTCGAGCCCCTGGGCGTCGATCAAAGCATCGAAATCCGTCAGGCAGCAGATATCGACGCATACCTTGATTCGGGTGTCCAGCGCCGCCAGCCACCAGCCCATCGTGCTGCCCATGGAAATTCCCAGCGTTGCGATCCGCTCGGCATCGACGTCCGGGCGGGAGACCAGATAGTCAACCGCCCGCAAGCTGTCGTACATCATCATGCCCCACATCACCTGCCCGTTCCAAAGCATGTGCTTGAAGATTTCCGCTTCCGTCCTTCCACGCCGCTCGCCGAAGGCCCAGGTGTCGAAGCACAGTGCCGAATACCCTGCGGCAGTCAACGCCTCGGCGTATGGCGGATCGCAGAGCGCGTCCCGCCCATCCAGCAGCTCGTCCTTGCCGAGTACATAGTCACCGCCGTGGGCATGGTTGTACAGGACCGTCGGCAACGGTCCGGACGGTGTATGAGGTCGCACGAAGCAGGCTGGCACCTCCTCGACCCCGTTTAGGTCGAGAATGAGCCTCTCAAGGACATAGCCCGGGCGTGATTCCGTCGCCACGGTGGAAACTGAGATCTCGCGATCGCGGTCAGGCAGATCGCCGAGCAGCTCGTATAGTTGTTCCCTTTCGGTCATGAATATTTCTGCCGTAGAATCTCCGCTGCAGCGACCTGGTTGTTGATCTTCGTGTAGACTTCGTCGATCGGGACGACAGCCCCGGAACCGGGAGCGAAGCCACAGTCGGGATTGAGCGTGATACGCTCGGGCGCCAGGTACTGCATGGCTCTCTCGACCCGCTCGACAATCGTCTCCGGTGAGTCGATCTGTCCAGGCGCAACACTGACGCAGCCCAGACCGATCTCGAAATCTTCGCGCAGCATCTTGAACACTTCCATGTCGCCGGCTTCCGGTACGGTGAACTCCATCGTCAGATGATCGACCTGCAGGCGATTGAGCTGCCCGATGATCGCTTCATAGCCGCCCTCGAAAGCAGCTTCGCCACGGACCCTGGCACCGGCGCGGCGACACAGATGCACCGCAGTCCTGATCCCGGCGATGCCATCGACAAGTTGATTCACCATATCCACGGAGAAGGCGGCAGCGCGTTCGGCGTCGTCGTAGCCGGCCCGGACTTCAGGGTCCACAAAAAGGCAAAGGTGCGGGTCGTCGATCTGCACGATACTGGCACCGGCATCTCGGATCTGTTCAATCTCGTTGCGCAGGATCGGCACACAATCCTCGACGAATGCCTCGCACGTCGGATACGCTTTGGCGGACTCATCGGCATCCCACATGCGTTCACCCAGCAGGGCCGGTGCGGGTATGGTCGCTTTAATTTCGCGGTCCGTGAGTTGCTTCACAAACTCGACCTCGGCAGCGATGAACCCGGCATGTTTCGGCGCCAACCGGTCGGTGACAATTGTCCATGGCCGGCCGTCGGCGGGATTGGTGCTCAGTTCGAAGCCATGCGCCAGTTCGGCGATCACGCCAATGTAGGACTTGCGCCGCCATTCGCCGTCATTGACCACATCGAGACCGGCACGTTCCTGCAGCCGCACGATATAGGCGACGGCGGCGTCCATGGCGGCGGGGTCGACCGGTTCATCGGCGATCAGGTCGCGTACGAATGCCGAGCGCGGCATCGAACCGATGACCGATGCGGGAAAAAGCACGTCACTCATACCCAGTATTCCTGTGCGAGATCAAGATCCTGTTGCGTGTCGATTTCCATGTATCCTCCCGGTGTATCGACATGCGCGAAATGAACGCCAGCCTCGATCATGTCCTGGAAAAGATGGATGAGATAGGCCTTCTCGAAAACTGTCGCCTCACGAAACGCGCGACCGGCATGGGCATCCTTGCACCGTTGATAGTGTCTGCGCAGCTCGGCAGCCCCGGCGGCCGAGAACTTCGCCACACCAATGTACTCGCCATGCGCGGCCTCCGGTTCGATACCGCGGTGAACACGCATTACAGCGCCGTTCTCGACAATGACTTTTTCCGCATCATCGGGCGGATGCTCAGTCCGGTGTACATAGCGATCGAGCCAGGCAGTATCTACCACTACAGCAATGTCGTCGGTAACCGGCAGCAATTTGTTGATGACATCAGCGGTGAACAGTACGTCCGAGTATGTACAGATAAACGGTTCGTCCATGAGGTCTTCGGCATACATCAGGGACGCCAGGATGTTGTTGTTCTCCCAGTCGTCATTGTGCCGAAACGTAAACTGCGGGTAGGCCTCTCGCACACAATCGATCTGGTAGCCTCCGATGAAGCAGATATCGTCGATGCCGTTGTCGGCGAAAGCATCCAGCGTGTGGTCCAGAATGCGGCTTCCCCGTACTTCGGCGAAGCACTTCGGTGCGTTTGCCGTAGACGGCATCAACCTGCTGCCGCGGCCGGCTCCGATGATGATTGCTCTCACGATTATTGTCCCCTATACCATCATGTTAAAGACGCAGACATTATGGTAATAGCTCCACCGGCAAATGCCATGCCTGCATATCGTTCTCCTGCCTAAATCTACTTGATGACCCCGGAGAGGGTTGGGGTGGGAGGATCAAGGCGGGAGGACGAGGTGTGAGGATGCGCCGGCGATCGCCTCTTTCAGTCCGTCCTGTCCCAGACTTCACTGATCGCCACGCGCCGGCCTTCCCTGTGGGACAGACGGGCTGCCTCGATGATGGCGATCGGCTCGAGCATCTCGGTATAGGGCACCGGCGGTTCACCGGTGTCAACCATCTTCCGGAACATCTCGACGATACGTCTTGTCCCGGTATGAAACTCGGGATCACCGATCGGCTCGCAATGGATTGCGCCCCGGTTGCTGTAGGCGCTCATATGGAAGGAACAGGACCACTCGAAGTAATCGTTACCCGGGTTGTATAGCAGGGCTTTACGGTTGTCCGGATAGTACAGGTGCATGCAGTCGAGCGGGGTTTCGCCCATACTTTCGACAGCTTCGACGTCGCAGCCGAAGACGCCTTGTGCAGCGCAAATTGTATGGATCACGCCGCTGATGGCGCCGCTGGCGCCCTTGACGAAAAGCACGCCGGCGCCACCGATCTCGGCAAATCGGTTCTTGAAATGCCGGCTCTCGTCACAATGCGACAGGATTGAGGCACTCATGACCGCGGTACCATTGGCCTTTGCCAGGCGCACGATCTCGCGGGCATCATCGAGAGTTGTGGCAAACGGCTTGTCGACGAAAGTCGGGATGCCCTTCTCGAGAAACGTCCGGGCCAGCTCCAAATGATCGCTACCCTCGCCCGGACTGCTGGAGTCAGCAAGATAGGCAGCGTCGATATCGACTGTCAGTTCCTCCAGCGTTTCGCAGACCTGGGGACGGTTCAGAAAAACCTCGGAAAATTCATTGGCCCGGCCGGGATAGGTGCCGTACTGCAGGATCGGATTGCCGGCGTCATCCGCACCTTTTTCAAAAAGGCGATCGAAGATCTTGGCGATCGTAAAGCCTGGCACCCGCTCGATCTTAAGCTGACCGTATTCATTGGATTTCTTGAAATGGTTGTGCGCCCCGCAACGGGTCGGCGAGTCGTCGGTCTGCGTGCCGAGCAAAGGGATATCGCATTCTTCCATGAACACACCGTACCAATAGGCATGGGTGTCACACCGAACAATGGCGAGGCGGGTAGCAGTTTGAGACGGCATTTTGAGTGGCCCATAGTTACAAATGAATAGAAACGCCCGAGCGAACTGAACGCGATACGGAAAGAATAGTTGCAGTCCCTACAAAAACCACCTGTTCGCCAATCTCTTGCTCCTCACAGTCGGGCTAAAAGCACAGAAAAAGAAAAGCACCTAATGACAAGCGAACGACACGAGCGTCTGGCGAATGAAAATTGAACATCTCCCTATTCAACCCGTGCCTGATCGAGCCGCCCGATATGCCGGCTAAATCATTCCGGCCCGGCGCTTGCCCGCTCGATTATTTCAAGGGCCGCGTCCAAACCACCCCTGGCAACTGGATCATTCGGGTCCGCTTTTACCGCAGCCTCGAAATGGACAACGGCCTCCTCGACGTTCCCCTGCAGCAGCAATGTCTGCGCCAGGCTGAACAACGCCGCCACCGAGTTTGGCCTGAGTTCGACGGCCCGGCGAAAACAGGGTATCGCATCATCAAACTGCCGCTGCCCGCCAAGCAGCAACCCCAGATTGTAAGAGGCTTCAAAATAGTCCGGATCGAGCCGCACAGCATCACGAAGATGAGCCAGCGCCTCGGTTGACCGGCCCATCGCGATCAACGCCCCGCCAAGGTAATTGTGTATGGTTGGGTCATCGGGATCGGATTTCAGGACTTCAGCGTATTGCTCAATGGCTTCTGCGAACCGCTGCTGTGCGACCAGCGCGTTTGCCAGTGTCGCCCGCGTGTTGACGTCCTGTGGCTGTCGCTCGAGAACGGAACGACACAGAGCTTCCGCTTTGCGATGATTCCCGAGGTCAAGCTGGACAGACGCCATGTTACTCTGTGCGCTGGAGCAATTCGGAAGCACTTTTAGGACCGCTTGCAGCTCCTGCTCCGCCTGGTCATAGGCGTTGGAGATTTCCGCAAGGAATCTGGCATGATTGTACCGCAGCCACACATCCCCCGGATTCTCAGCCCTGGCGGTACGGTACTCGGCATCGAGTAATTGCAGCACGTCGGCACTGTCCGGCAGCCTGAGCTTGTCCATTTTCGCAACAAAACTGCGCAAACGCCCGGTGTGGCCCGACTGGTTGGTGAACGGTGCTTTCCTCAAGAATCCGCGGTGGATCGCATCTGCCGCCCGAAAGCGTTCCCACCGGGTCACCGCCAGGCGCTGGTCGCAATCCGCCTGCTGCAGAGGTGACGATGCCACCCCCACGTCATGTCCGAGACCTGCCAAAACTGCATGAACCTCTGACAAAATGGATCTGGCCAAAAGATAGTTGCCGGTGAAATTCAGATGCACATGTTCGTAAAAATACTCCTCTCCCGGCATACCCTCGACGCTTTCTGCTGCGAATGCCTGCTCAACATCCACGAAGTACAGCCCGTCGCGCCCAACGTCGGATACGCTGCGAATGATCTCGTTGATTCGCGTGTCGGCGCGAAATCGCAACGTATCGAGATCACGAGCAGCGGTGAAGTGGCTCCTGGCGGTTTCGCTACTCTCCAATGCAGTCAGGCAGCGGCCAAGGCGAAACCGCAGATCTGCATATTGCGCATCTATAGCTGCTGCTTCCCGATATCGCGCCACAGCGCCTTCAATGTCGCCGCGCGATTCATCGGCAATCCCGAGTTGAAAAAGATGATCCCACTGCGTCTTCTCCGACTCCGTGATATCCGAGCGGTGCATCGAGGCAAACGGGGGGCTGTCCTGTAGCTTCGTGGCGGCGGTGCAGACCAGGCAGGCGATTCCATTGCTGCGAGCAGTCGCCGCGATATCAGACAGATTGCGCCGGAAACGTTCATAGACCGTTTCGAGTGCTGGCGCACCTTCACGTACCTGCTGTTCCAGAAACATCGACATGCCCTGCCAATACATAGGGGCGTTGTCGCTCGAGGAGATATTCAAGAAAGCGTCCAGCACTTGGCCAATCCGCGTTGTCTTGGCCAGAAGACCGGCCCGGATCAACCAAAGGTCACGCGAGCTCGATGTAAAAACCGTTCCGGCGCCGAACGGTCCGACAACTTCGTTGTTGCCCATGTAGACGACAAAGAGATCTGGATCGAGTGCGACGCAGTCTTTGGCGATTTCACGCACGACATGAGAATTGATTGCCGCCATGCCGGCATTGATGATTTCAAATTCGATATCCGGAAATCGCGACCGCAGCATGACCTCGAGGTAGCGACCAAATCCGAACGTGAAATCCGGTATGCCCTGAGCTGCGGAACCCCCTAAAACAACGATTCGAAATGTCCCCTCAGGCTTGGGTGTCGATACGGCAAACGGCACGGGTGTACGGATTAGCGCTTCGGGGAAAAAACGCCGTCCAAACTGGTCGTTAGCAACATATACAGGCTGCCCATTCAGTTGGCTCTTGACAGCGAAGGCCGTCGGGTGACCAACGCCTGCGAGCCTCAGGCCAAACTCCAGCAATATCAGCAGAAACGCAGGGATCACGGTCAATGCGATCAACCTGAACAACCATCGGTCTCGATGCTTTCGGATTGGAATCTCTTGTGGGGATCTTTCAGCATCCATACGGTAACATAGGGGCTACACGGAGATTAGTTTGCGATTTGTTCGTGAATATGGAAGAGATGCCCCGGCAGCGCTGCCGATAGCAAATGAGAAGCGTGGAAGCATCGTCCGGCTTCAGTATCGCAACAACTCGGCGAGTGACACCACGTGGTCGTACGCCACCTCGTCGATCCCTTTTCGCCAGCGCAAGTGGGAGCAGTCAAACGAAGCCTCCCGCACCAGCACGCAACGGTAGCCGAGGGTAATTGCGGACTTCGCCGTCTCCCCCAGGCAGCCGCGGGTGTGTCCGCCGACCATCAGCAGAGTTCGGCGTCCCAAGCCGGATAGAATGTCGGCAATGTTCGAGGACGGGAAAGCATCCATTTCCGTCTTGGCTATAACGCAGTCATCCGGCTGTACATCAAAACGGTCGTGCGGTCGGGGTTCATCGCCGACAATCGAGAAGTCGCCGATCGCTTTGCGTGACCAGTGTACGAACACGCGCGGAATCCCTCGTTGTCGAGCGAATTTGCTGACCGCTTCGGCTGCCGGCAGCATGACGTCAAAAAAATGGTCGACCGCCTGGTTCAGTTCGACCAACGTAAACTGCTCTTCACGGTAGTCATCCAGAAGGTTTTGCTCTGTCCACGGCATTCGAGCCCGCGGTTGGATATCGACACTGACGAAAACGGTGTCCCCGATGTCTAATTCCATTAGGCTGACCACCAGTACTCTGTCATCCCTTAGTCCTCCCTCCCCCGGCTGTCGCCAGCCCGCATTCAATTGGCTCCCGGCTTGCTTGTTCCGCCCGTGACAATATACTTGGAGAAGCCCTGAAACCACGACCCCAATGCAGGATTCATCGTGAGCGATTCCACGACACACAGCTTTGCTCCTTTTATCCCGGAGAATCTCGGTCGAGAGTGGAAAATTGCCTTCGGCAACTGGGCCGTCGAGGATGGACGGTTGACACACGTGCTGCCGTCGGGCCCGGATCCGACGGGATCGATGATGATCAGCGGTGGGGGTATGGGTGAAATCGACGTATTGTCCCACCTGGGCGGCATTACGTTTTCCTTTCCCGACGGCGGCGTCGAGACCGTCGAGCTGCAGCTCGACATGTCCCTGCAACGGGCCGAGCCGGCATCGGTCTCGCTTGACGAATGGGGTATCGAGTGGGGGCCCTACTACGCCATGAAACCCGTTCTCCTCGATATACTCAATGCCGTGAAAGCACATGAGTATGACGATGAGCCGTGGGGCGAGATCGGCCCCGAAACAACGCACAGGATAAATATCAACGGCGATGCGAATGCCATCGTCATTTCCGTGGATGGCCGTGAATACTTTCGTGTCGACCGCAGCGTTCCCCGGCCGTATCGGAAGATTTCGGTCGATACATTCGCGGGTGTGACCATCTCGAATGTGAGCATCGAAACCAGCGTCCCCAAGCCCGCGCGTGTTCCAAAAAAAACCGGCCCGCAGCCAAATC
>CAYWQM010000049.1:0-11656 GCA_964460215.1 uncultured Lentisphaerales bacterium | reverse complement strand
TACCAGCCGAATACCGCCGAAATGATCGATCTGCTGATCGGGCAGCTCGGCGATCTCGGCATCAGCCGCGTTTACTGGTTCAACAATCGACGCATCAGGATGGAGGCGGTTGGGCCCAACGCCGATCCGGAGCTCGACCGGAATCTGGACCTCTGCGATTTCGCCGCCGAGATCCGGCCGGACGGCATGCGCGTCGTGCCGGCCACAGTGCGCAACTGCTACCCGTTTCTGCCTAAGGCGGTCGAGGCGGGGCACCGACGGGGCATGGAAGTCTATGCCGTCCACAAGTCGGTCGACCTCGGGTGGGATCCGCCGCATGGCGATCCGAGCCCATACACCTTCGATCACTTCCGCCAGACCAACCGCGATACGGCACTGGTTCACTGGCATCCGGATGCGGAGATCAACGAGGATCCCGG
Organism: uncultured Lentisphaerales bacterium; assembly: GCA_964460215.1. Lineage (GTDB taxonomy): Bacteria > Verrucomicrobiota > Lentisphaeria > JABSQK01 > CAJWLW01 > CAJWLW01. The sequence continues at coordinate 11,237 of CAYWQM010000049.1, read as the reverse complement.
CGGTCGGCCTGTGACCTCCATCTCTTTCTTCAAAGATAATGCTGCAGATCATGGCATCCGTCCCGAGGACATCACGGTCTGGGTCAGCGATGACAATGAGTCATACCGTCCCGTGACCCCGCCGCCGCAAATCTCGCTCGGCACTGAATCGCGCCAGTTCTCCCGGCATTGGGAGGGTGGCCAGACCGAACCGCGGTCAGTCAGCACCATCACCATCAACGGTCTGGACATTCGCACCAGGTATTTCGCGGTCACAGTCAGCTGCAAGCGCGAATGCACCTTTCGCAACCTGATGCACCGCCTCTGCGAGGCCCGGGATGCGGACGGGCGGGTAATCCATACGTCGCGCAATATACCGGAGCGCCCGACGGTAGGTCCCGAACCGTGGCAGGGTCAGGGTAGTTTCATCTTCAACGGAACCACAACGATTCGCCAACCGAGCGGTTCAACCAACGACCGCGACTGGATCGACACGTACCAGGCGCTCGACGGTCTCGACCTGGGCCTGGCGTTCATGCGTGGCCGGCCCGAGTATATCAGCAGCGGCGCGCCCAGTCCGGCACATCCCGCCACCATTCAGTTCTGGGATGACTGGATTACCGAAGCGCTCGACGCCGGCGTCGACGGTATCGACCTGCGCATTATCAATCACGGCAGAGTCCTCGATTGGGCCAACTACGGATTCGGCCCGCATGAGCGGCGCGAATTCGAAACCCGTTTCGGACACCCGCTGCGGCCGGATGCCGCGTGCCGCGAACAACACACCGGCATGCTCGGCGACATGTATACTGACTTTCTTCGGCACGCCGCTGGTCGCGTACACGGCGCTGGCGGAAAATTCCAGCATCACGTCAGCATTCCAATGTTCTCTGCACCCGGTTGCCGCCCGATGCTGAACATCAAATGGGATTGGCACCGATGGATCGAGGAGGGCATCGTCGATGCCATCACCCTGAAAAACATGGACCAATCCCCCGGCTATTTAGACGAGGCTATCGCACATGCCGATGCCTGCGGTGTCGAAACCATTCTGTGCCCATATCTCAATTGCGTTTTCAGCGCCTCGGATTCCTGGGCCGACCAACTGCGCGAAGTGATTCGGGGAGTCACTGCCCGCGGCATTCATGGTTTGGCCCTCTATGAATCCGCTTCCTTCCTCCAGGCCGACGGGCATGGTAACATCAAGTGCATGCTGCCCGGCATGAATAACGTCCTGAGTGGGGCGTAGAGTGAACCAACGCATTCCAATCCTGGTCTATCATCATGTCTATCCCGATGGCGCCGGTGAATTGGACGTCAACAAACCGGGAGAATGCACCGGCGTGATTGCAGAGTCTGCATTTCGCCGGCAGATGCAGTACCTGACCGACAACAAGATGGAAGTCGTCTCGACTTCGAACGTCGTCGACTGGTTGATCGACGATGCGCCTTTACCCGAACATGCCGTCGTCCTGCACTTCGACAACGGCTGGCTCGACACGCTCACGGTAGCCAAACCCGTTCTCGACTCATTCGGCTTCACCGCCACTAGCTTCGTTATCACCGACTCGGCCAACGCAACCTCGGAAGGCAAGCCCGCTGCCATCCGCACCAAGACCGAAGGCATCGTCGAGAAACCGTTTATGACCTGGAACCAAATCCGCGAACTCGTCGCGGCGGGTTGGGAGATCGGGGCCCACACCGCAAGCCACTGCCGGATGGCGGACAAGCACGAGGCCGAAGGCGACGAAGGCGTGCTCGACGAGGTTGACAGACCCAGCGCCGCCTTTCAGGAACAACTCGGCCGTCTGCCGCTGCACTTTGCCTACCCCAGCGGCTCACGCAACACACGCACCGACGAGCTGCTGCAGGACCACTACCGCTCGCTGCGACTGTGGCACTTCGAGGAACAGCCCGTCTGGAGCTTTACGAAAAACACCACCTCGCGGTTGGCGATTGACTGCCAGAACATCGATAACACCGTTACCTTTGCGAATTTCGAACGAGTGTTCGAAGAAGCTTTTACCACTGGATAGAAACACCATGCGTATTGCCCTATTAACCTCCCTACTGTTGTCGATCCTCGTTTTGCAGGCACAAGCCGACGACCTCGTACTTGTCGACGACGGACGTGCCGTATGCACCATCGCCGTGCCGGATAAGGCGGACTCATTCACCCTCATGGCGGCGTCCTGGCTTGCCGACTACGTGAAGAAAATCACCGGCGCCACGTTGAACATCGTCGAGGAAAGTAGCGCACCGGATGGCACCATCATCAGTGTCGGGCACACCCGGATGGCCGCAGCAGCCGGCGTCACCACCGATGACCTTACCTACGATGCCGGCCGCTTGCGTGTGGACGGCGACGTGTTGTATCTGGTCGGCCGTGATTCTCCACGACGCAGTGGGGCGATCGAGCCGACGGAGGGTCCGTGGGAGTATTTCCTTGAATGCGCCCCACTTCGAGGGCCGATGCGAGCAGGCCCCAAGGGCACCTGCCGTGCCGTCACCCGGTTTCTGGAATTACACTGCGGCGTGCAGTGGCTGGCACCGACGGAGAAAGGTACCCGGATTCCGAAGACGATGCGACTGGCTGTGCCACGGGATCTGGATGATCTCGATGCGGCTGCCTTCGGTTTCTATATCGGCACCTTCTTCTACGGCAGTCAGCTCAAAGGTCCGGCCCCTTACGCCAACAGCATTCGCAGCGGCATCCAGGGTCGACACTACGGCGGACATTCCTACATATACTGGTTCAATGCGGACTTTGAAAAGAATCCCGAGTACTTCGTGAAGTTCAACGGCGAACGCACAAAAGTCGGCCACCATGTATGTCCATCGAACCCGGAAGTACGAAAAATTCTGTTGCGCGGGTTGCAGGCAGAATTCGATGCCGGCTATGACTGGCTCGAGATGGGCCAGTCCGACGGCCACATCCCATGTGAATGCGACGGTTGCCAGGCAATGGAGCCGGACACTAACCGGCGCATGCTGCTGCTGCACAAATGGCTCTGTGACGAAGCAGCCAAATCACACCCTGATAAAACCATTCTGATGATCGCCTACGGTCCGACGCGCAAGCCCTATCCCGACATTCAGTTCGGCGACAACGTCGTCATCGAATTAACCGGCGGTCGCCCGGATCGGGTGGAAGCGTGGAAGGGCAACGGGCGCGGAATGATGATCTATCACTACTGGCTCGACGAGGCGCTGGGCATCGGTTTCGCGCCGCGTATATCACCGGCAAACATGTCGGAGATCATCCGCTACTATCACGAGCAGGGCGTCATCGGCATCTTCGGCGCTGGCGGCGGCTTTGCCTGGGGACTGATGGGGCCCACCTACTATACGCTCGGCCAGTTGCTGCGCGATCCGACGCTGGACTACAAGCAGCTGACCCGGACATACTGCCTGGGGCTCTACGGCGAAGCGGCAGATGAAATGCAAACGTTCTTCGACCTGCTCTACCAGCGAACGTATTGGCACCTCAATTTCAAGCACTCGCTGTCGCTGACTATGGCGGAGGCACTCAAGCAGCTGTACCCGCCGTCCGTCATCCACGGCCTCGAAGAGCGGTTGCGCCGGGCCGAACAAGCCGCTGCCACCGAGCGAGAGAAACAATGGGTGCAATTGACACGGGACGAGTTCGATTACCTCAAGCACATGTCGGCTATGCTGCATCTGTACGACGCGTACCTGATCAACAAGAGTCCGGCGATCTTTGCCGAGCTCGAGATCGCTGTCGATAGTTTTCAGGCCTGGCGCCGCCGCATCGTGATGCTCGAAGGCGATCGCATTACCAACTATTTCCCCGGCCACGGATACTTCGCCAAATTCCTCAGCACCGGTGCCAACTCCGGCTATTACTACCACGGCTGGAAACACCTGCGAGACAGGACCGACTTCGACCGGCTCGACGAATCCGGCGTGGGATACCCGGGCAACTCGTCGGTTAGCCGGCCGATCACCCTGGACTTCGATGCGATCGGTGGTGGGCGCGAGTTCCGGCTGCGCCGGGCGACTGCACCTCCGGTACTTAACGGCAAACACAGTGCCGGCGAATGGGACACGCCCGTCACGACGTTCAAGAAAAACGCCGCGACCCATGTCCGCGGCATGTATGACGATGCGAATCTATACCTCACCTATACCTGCGAAGAGCCCCACATCGACAAGATCGTAGCCCATGACTTTTATCGCGACGGCGACGTCAGCCTGTTCGACTGTGTCGAGTTCATGGTCTCGTCGGAAAGCTCGGTGTACGCCACCCGCTATTACCACTTCCTGGTAGCCCCCGCCAAAGACGCAATCCTCGATTTACGGACCGGCTTCAAGGGTGGTCGCGATCAGGATGAGGCCTGGAATGCCGAAGGTTTCGCTTTCGGCTATCACATTGACAAAGTCAACAAAGAATGGACTGTGGAATTGCGCATTCCACTCCAGGACATCAACTCCCCGATACCGAAACCGGGAGATGTGTGGATGGGTAACCTGGCCCGCGAACGCCGGGTCAAAGGCACCGAGTTACAACTCTGGTCGCAGGGCGGCCGCGGCGGATTCACAGATCCCAAAGCATTCGGCCGATTTATATTCGAATAACCAAGGAAAACCCAATGAACAAAATAAAAATCCTACTCGTCGCGACGCTCCTATGTATTGCGGCGTTCACAAAAGCAGCAGAGTTCCTGGTCACCGATTACGGCGCTGTCGCCGACGGCACGACCGATTGTTCACCGGCTATTGCCGCCGCTATCGAAGCTGCAGGCGCGGCCGGCGGCGGAACGGTCGTGCTGCCCGCAGCCGACAAACCGTACGTGATCACGGACACCATTCATCTGCGGACTGACAATCTTCACCTCACCGCCGCCGGCGCCACTGTTTACCTGAAGGACGGTTCCTCAATTGGTCGCACGACGCCCGAGAATATGCTGCACGTAGTGTGGATTCACGGGACCCCCGAACGCCCCGTGGAGAATGTCCGGCTCGACGGATTGTCCATAGACGCGAATTACTGGGGGCAAACTGGCAATGTCGCATCGTGGCAGGGCAGCAGAGCGGTGGCAGGCATCACGCGGGGCATCAAAATCCATCACGCGCGCCATATAAAGATCGACAACATTGCCATTCGACGCCCGTTTGTGGGCATGACATTCGGCCTGGGCTCTCATTATTGCCACGCCAGCAACGTCACCGTCACAGAGTTCCATCACGATGCCTTCGGCGTAACCCCGGGCTACGTCACTGCCGGCGCAACGCATATCACCTACGAGGGCTGTACGGCCGCGGACTCCATGAACGGCGCCAAGGGCGGTTTGCCGGGCATACGGATCAAAGGCTGGGAAATCGAGGAAGGCGCGCAGAACATAAAAGTCATCGACTGCACGGTCCGCAATACCAGCGCAAACGGGTTTTACATACGGCCGCATTCAGCCCACACCAATTTTGTAACGAAGAATATTGAGCTCATACGCTGTCGTGTCGAAAATGCCGGGGACTTGGCCTTCAACGTCCAAAGCGCAACCGCTGACCAGCCGGTCAGCAACGTCACGCTGACCGACTGTTCCACCGACACCGGCGACCTGGCGATGCAGATGAACGCAGACCAAGTAGTTGTCCAGGGCGGGAATTTTAGGCACGTCGCGATCGGCTATTACTCGGACTACGACGATCCACATCACTTTCGCTTCGACCCCAACACCAAAGACGGCTTCACGAGGTTGCCGATCAAAACTGTGCGCTTCGAGAATGTCACCATTGCCGGCGATCTGCGGATCAACGCGACAGAAGGTCATGACGGGCACGCCCCGTTCTCCCCGGACACCGCCCTGACAAACGTGCGGGTCGGCGGTGACCTCTACATAGTCGGATCGGCCGCGCCACCGACGTTGACCGGCTGTCGAGTTGACGGCGAGATTAATGCGGTAACCACTGCGAATTACTTTCAAGCGCTCGAAGACACGCGCATACCGATTGAGCTGTCCAGTGGCACCATGTCCCTCTGTGCCGAGCCACCGACCGTCGACGGACAGCTCGAAGATGCGTGCTGGCGCGGTGGACAGCCGAATGACATTACCAACCATTACGAACGCCCAGTCCGGAGCAAGGGTGGACATACTTTTGTCCGGATGTGTTACGATGATCGCGCCATCTATGTCGCCTTCGATTGTCGCGAATCGGAAATGGACAAACTGCGAACGATCGCAACAAGGCGCGACGCGGATCTCTGGGAGGAAGATTGCATTGAGCTTTTCATCCATCGCGACCGTGATGCACCGAATTATTTCCGACAATGGATGATCAGCGCAACCGGCGTGATTTATGACGGCGACAAGGCCACAGGCGAAGCCTGGACCAGTAATGTGGCCGCCGCCGCCAGGCAGTATGACGACCGGTTTGTGATCGAACTCAGCATTCCCTGGACCGATCTGGGCGGCAAACTGCAAGCCGGCGAACAGATCCGTGCCAACTTCGTGCGCAATCGCACCACCGACGGCAATCGTTACATCTGGTCCTGGCAATACGACGGCAAAGGGGCCTTTGGCGATGTTGCAAAGATGGGGACCGTCTCGATTAAATGAGTGCAGGACAACCGAACATCCTGGTATTCCTTACCGATGACCATGGGCAGTGGGCGGCGAACTGTTACGGTGCAACGGAAATTCGGTCGCCGAACCTGGATCGTCTCGCCGACACCGGGGTACGCATGACACGGGCGTATACGCCGTCGCCGGTATGCTCACCGGCACGGGCGTGTTTCTTTACCGGTCGCTTTCCGTCACAGCATGGAATGCATGACTGGCTGGGCGAAACGGGGGCTGAGAAATCACCGGACCTCTCCAGCCAGACAACGATCGCCGAACTGCTGCAACAAAGCAGCTACGAAACTGCACTGATCGGCAAGTGGCACTGCGGCGGATCCCAACATCCGCAACCGGGGTTCGATCGCTGGTTCAGCTATTGGGACAATCAGTATCCACACTGCGGGGAACAATGCTTCAATGATCAGGGGCGCCAGGTAACGGAGCATGGGCACCAGGCATCGTTGTTCACCGATCGCGTGATCGACTATCTGCGCGGACGTGACACCCAAAAGCCCTTCTTTATGCTTGCCGGATATGTCAACACCCACTCGCCATGGGCAAACCAGCCCGAGCGTTTGGTAGAACCTTACCGCCACTGCACTTTTAATGATATTCCGGATGAGGACACCTGGTCCCGTCATCCCGGCACGGTGCTCCCGGTTCCGGATGACCCCGCGGCTTTCCGCGAGCAATTGGCGCAATATTATGCCGGAGTCACGATGATCGATGAGCAGATCGGCCGCATCATCGATGAGCTGGAAAGCAGCGGACAGCTTGCCGACACGCTGATTGTCTATACCGCCGACCACGGTCACATGTGTGGGCACCACGGGCTGTTCGGGAAAGGCAACGCGACGACGCCACAGAACCTTCTCGATGAGTCGATCATGATCCCTTGTATATTGTCGTGGCCGGAACGGCTGCCGAGCGGACGCGAGTGCGATGCAATGGTCGATCACTGTGATCTGTTCGCCACCGTCTTGGACGCCGCGGCGGCGGCTCCCGCGGAAGATACCCTGGCCCAGATCAATTCTCCCGGCCGCTCCTACTTGCCCCTGTTGACCGGCGAGACGTCGGCGTGGCGTCAGTCACAATGTTGTGAGTACGGCAACGCAAGAATGATTCGCACGGACCGGTATAAACTGCTGCGACGATACCCGTCCGGTGGCATACAGTCCGGTGACGAATTGTATGACCTGCATGAGGACCCCAGAGAAACGGTGAATCGAATCAGCGATACCAAGCTTTCGGAGATCGTCGAGACACTTTCGAATCGGTTGGATGAATTTTTCAGGGACTACGAGATTCCCGAACACAGTGGCAAGCGGATCGATGAGCAACCCGTGTGCAACAACGATATGCCGTGGGCACGTCATCCGGACGGCATCGCGGAACTGCGAGAACGACTCAAGCGCACCTGGCGCGAGAAATGAAAAATAACTTACCCGATGCAATCCTTGCAGGAACGCGCGTAGAGATGAACGGGCATGCCCTGGAGTTCGGCAAGAACATCGTGGAGTTCCGTAACAGCAACGATATCCTTGGGGACTTCGAGGCGTTGCGAAGTCGCTATGCCGAAGACGGCTATTTGCTGATTCGCGGATTTCATGACCGACAGCCAGTCATCGATGCGCGCCTGGAAATGCTCCGGGAACTGCAGGACCGTGACATGCTGAATCCGAAGACACCGCTTGAAGACGGTGAGGTCGCTGCCGGTGCCGAATCCACGATGTTTGAACATGAAATCACCCATGACCGGCTGCCGACTGTTCTCGATGTCGTCAACTCGGACAGGCTTATAGAGTTTTTTTCCGGGTTCCTTCAGGGCCCGGCCATGACGTTCGACTTCAAGTGGCTCCGGGCGACGGGTCCGGGAGGCTTTGCAGGTCTGCATTATGATCGGGTATACATGGGACGCGGCACGAAAAACCTGCACACCTGCTGGATGCCGTACGGAGATGTCCCCCTGGAGATGGGCCCGCTGCTGCTGTTGCTCGGGTCCCAGAACTTCGAGAAAGTCAAAGCGAGCTACGGCGAGATGGATGTTGACATCGACAAAGTGCAGGGCTCGTTCTCTGAGGACCCCTTTGAAGTAATGGAAAAGCACGGCGGCCAGTTCGCTTCAAGCAATTTCCAGGTCGGCGATATCATCATATTCGGCATTTTCATGATGCACGGGTCCTTGAGTAACACAACCAGCCGATACCGCCTCAGCAGCGACACGCGCTATCAACTCTCCAGTGAACCGGCCGATGAGCGCTGGATCGGCGAGAATCCCAAGCAACATTACGGATGGAAAACCGGTACACTTGTCAATATGAATACAGCTCGCAACGAGTGGGGGGTATAAAAAGATGAAGATTTCACTGAAACTGATTAATTCTATGGCGACTCTGGCAATTCTCCTTTTCGCCTTTGCCGACGCCGCAATCGCAGTGCAATACTGGGTAGCGCCGGACGGCGACGATACCGCGGCCGGCACATCGCGCGAAAGCGCCTGGGCATCACCGTCACGCGGGCAACCTACTCGAGTCCGGGAGGGCTACGCAGCAGGTGACCTCGAGTTGCCGGTGTATTCCACGCACGGCTTTCTGCCGACCGGCAATATCACGGTCGCCGGGGTCACGCGTGCGTACTCCGCAATTACGGAAAATACATTTGTCCTGGAACAGCCGTTTGATACGGAGGTGGCAACGCGAGAATTCGTCTTCGATGCCGATATTCTCGATGGCGATTCGTTCGCACCCGGCGCTGTGATCAACCTGGCCGGCGGCACCTATGTCAATCGACCCTTGTGGTTCTGCAGGTCCGGCACGGCAGAGAGTCCAATCATCTATCGGTCGGCGGACGGCGAGCGCGCCTTGCTGGTTTCCGAGGTTTTCAGCATCGCTCCGATCCGGCGCCTCGGGTCCTGGCGTTACGACAAGACCGAGCATTTCGTGCTCGAGAACATTTCCGTGCGTAACCAGGCCGGAGGCAATCACGGTGCCGGCGGCATCGAGCTGTACGGAGTTACCAACCTGATTATAGATGGTTGTGATGTCGACATCTCCGGCCGCGACATCAACGGCGATAACGACGGCATCAAGCTGTTCGGTACGAACAACGTTGTTATCAGGAACTGCCGTGTCCGCAGTCGCATGGCAAACGGCATCATGGCATGGCAGTCCAACAAGATCGACATCAGGAACACCATCGTATACGAGAGCTTCAACGGCATCCAGGCAGCCGGCAACCGGTTTCCGGCCCATCTAAGCGTCGATCATTGCACAGTCTACGCAATCAATACTTATGGCGCAATCAATGCCGAAAAGGGAGGAACCATTAGCGTCACCAACAGCATCATTACGCAGGTCCCGTCCACCGTGACGCCAGCCATACGCGGCAATGGGACCAGCGACTACAACAACATCTGGCACGTCGGACGGCAGTACGGTAACGGGTGGAACGGCGAGGAAGCCGGGGTTGGCGGAGCACACGATATTCGGACTGACCCACAGTTTATCTCGCGCAACCCGCATAGCCCGTACTTCCTGCGAATTCCGCACAACTCAGTAGCCGCCAAGGCCGGTCACGACGGCACCTATATCGGGGCGTTCCCACCGGTGGCACGACCGGCGGCGCCGAAGATAGTCGAATACAACGTACAGGATTTCGGCGCCGTCGGGGACGGTGCGACGGACGACTTGCCGGCAATCAACGCAGCTCTGGCAAAGGCTAAGGATGCCGGCGGCGGCAAGATAATTTTTCCGCCGACCAATAAGCCTTATCTCGTTTCGGATACCATCCACATACGCTCCGACTGGATCCATCTTTACGGACCCGGCGCAAGGATCAAACTGAAAAACGGCGCCGGCCGCATGGATGTAATCACCGTCGGCATGCGCGTTCCAGGGATTGGCGCCGGCCCCGTCAATCCGGTCGTCGAACATATCAAAGTAGAGGGACTTGTCGTCGACGGCAGCTACCGAACCCAGCCTCAAGCGCGTCGGGGAAATAATCCCCGCGGCTTGTGGGCCGGCCATGCGCACTTTGTCACGCTGACGAATTTGCGCTTTGAAGATACGTTCTGCGGCATGACCTTCGGGCCTGGCAGTCGCGACTGCCAGGCGATCGGCCTCACCGTCACAGATTGGGACCACGATGCCTTCGGCGCCTCCGGCCGTGGCGTCGATGGCGGATGCACCGACATCCGATTCATCAACTGCAGAGCGGTCAACACCCCTCGCTGCGTCAAGGCCTGGGAGATAGAGGAAGGTGCCGCGCGGGTGTACCTCGAGGACTGCGAAATTACCAACCTTGGCGGCACCGGCACCGGATATTATGTGCGCCATCACGAATACAAATGGCCGCTGCACGTCGACGACGTGACCTTTGTACGATGCACCGCCAATAACATCACAGGCAGCGGCTTCGTAGTGACCACGACTCCCGGCACCAATGAACGCTCGGTAAAGCCAAAGCTGCGAACCCGCAACGTGCGGCTGATCGACTGCCAGACCGATGCACCGGTGATCATTGCCTGTGGGGTCGAGGACGTGCTTGTCCAGGGCGGCAAGTTCGAGAACCTGGTGTCCGTCGGCTTTGAGACCGACGCAGTCACCGAACGCGATGCCCGCTTACCGGTGCGGTCATTGACGATCAAGGATGCCACTATTCAGCGCCTCAAGATCAGTG
>CAYWQM010000048.1:24559-35617 GCA_964460215.1 uncultured Lentisphaerales bacterium | reverse complement strand
GGCGTCTGATGTGCGGGCGTCTGATGTGCGGGAACCGGAGGCGTCGGAACCGTTGTGGCTGGGTGGCGGCTGGCTGCCGCTGTCACCGGATGCGTCTGCTGACGGTTTGCCACAACCCGCGATTAACAGAGAGGTTAGCAGGACAACGGCGGCGAGTCTGTGGAATTTTGACATGTTGCCTCTCCGTAATGTTTTTTTCATCGTGGCACAGTGCTGCCGTTGAATGCTGAACAGGCTGCAATATAGGCAACAGCTATAATGTTCCAAGCGGATCGACAAAATGACACGCTGGCGGTTACTTACGGCTGGACTTCGTCTTTAAGGCCTACGCCGAAGCCGTATGGCCTGCTGGCTGAGATGCCTGCGCAGGACGAGGCTCCCCGCATCGATGACGCCGTGGGCCGAAGTGAGCGTCTCCAGATCGAAATTCCGGGCACTGCGGCCGTTGGCGAAGATGCCGACCCAACCGTGAATCACGATCAGTTTGCGTTGTGCGTAGTCCATCCGCGAATTGGGTAGACGGAAGCCTGTGTCCGTCATAGCTGGTTGAACTGCCGGCCTCGGCGCGTACTATAACCCCCGCCTTTTGTCGTAACATGACCGACTGCCAACCGAGAGGACGCCCCATGCCAATTGCACGAAGTGTTGCCACCGACCAGGCACCGGCAGCTATTGGACCGTATTCCCAGGCCGTAATAGCCGGAGGCTTTGTTTTTGTTTCCGGGCAGATCCCGCTCGATCCCGCGACTGGCGAGATAGTCGGTGACAGTATTCGTCCGCAGGCGGAGCGTGTGATGGACAACCTCGCGGCTGTGCTCGCTGCTGCCGGCAGCGGTCTCGACCGTGCGGTCAAGGCGGAAGTGTTTCTGAAGGACATAAACGACTTTGCCGTCCTCAACGAGGTTTTCTCCGAGCGTTTTACCGGCGACCCCCTGCCGGCGCGTCAGGCGATTGAAGCGGCGCGCCTGCCTAAAGACGCCCTGGTAGAGATCTCCTGCATTGCCGTCTGCGGCTGATCAACGGAAGCTCTTTTTCTCGTCTGCCGTTGCCCAGTCGCGGAAGATGCGAAGCAGGCGCGGCCGCACCTTTTCTTTGTAGACCGTCATGCTGTCGCAGTGGCGTCCTCCTTTGATTGTCCAGATCTGCTTTGGCTCCTTTGCCTTGTCGAAAAGCCGTTTGCCCTGCTTGTACGGCACGACGCGGTCGGCTGTACCATGTATCACGATGAGTGGCACCCCGAGCTTGTCAACGCCGGCAGCCGGACTGTAGGCGTCGCCGAGAGCTGCCCTGCTGATCGAACCGGATGACGTGACCAAATCGTCCGTCACTATTTCCTCATACGACGCGAAGGGCGCCTCCGCAACAATGCCGAGGATCCCGTCGAATTTCTCGCGGCCGAGGACTGCGATGGCGTTTGCAGCTCCGATGCTCTGGCCGATTACGATGATTTTTTCAGGATTGACGTCGTCGCGTTGCTGGACGTAACGAACCGCTGCCACACAATCCTCGTAGATGCCTTTGCGGTCTGGTGTCCCGGTGGACTGGCCGTAACCGCGATAGTCGAACACGAACACATTGAACCCCTCGTCGGCGATCCACCCGACGTAGCGGTAGTGCGACGTCATGTTCCGGGTGTTGCCGTGAAGGTGGATGACCGTGCCGCGCGGTTCGTACGTGGCCGGGATGAACCAGCCGGTAAGCATCGTGCCGTCGGCACTGGCGAAAGCAACGTCCTCATAGTTGAGGTCATCCTTGTCCGGGGTTCGGTAAACTTTGCTGGTCGGCTGGTATAAGGCTTTGTTGACCACGGTGCTGCAGCTGGCAGTGAGACCAATGACCATCATAAGTATCAGGCAGCGCATATAAGCTCCTCCGAGGCTGTTGATGTAATGGTAGTATGCCAACTGGGTTTTTCTCGTCATAAATCTGGGACTGATGCCGGCGGAGTGCTGAGTACTCGTCGCCCGCCACCAGAAAATCGAGGACACTGATGACAATCCATGCTATGTTAAGGAGTTTAGCTTGTTGTGTCGTGTATTACGTTGTTCAGTTATTTAACCCCGTGTTTGGGAGACTCAGAGATGACGCTCGAGGAATTGAAAATCTGTGCGCGCAAGGCCACCGATCGGATCGAGCATCTCAGGGGGTTTCTTTGAGGTTTCCTCGAAGAGCGAACGCGTTGCCGAGATTGCAACGACCATGTCCCATCCGGACTTCTGGAACAACAAGGAAACTGCTCAGGCAACCGTTGCCGAGCTGAGTGCCTGCAAGAGTATCGTCGAGCCGTTCCACAAGATTGCCGGCGATGTCGAAAATTTCGAAGTATTGGCCCAGCTTGCGGAAGAAGAAGGCGTCGAATCGGATATGATCGCTGAGGCCGAGAGCGAGTCGTTGCGCATCGAAGAAGCTCTGGACAAGCTCGAGTTGGTCAGTTTCCTCGGCAACGAATTCGACAAAAACAACGCGATCATCAGCCTGCATGCCGGTTCCGGCGGCACCGAGTCCTGTGACTGGGCCAATATGCTGTACCGCATGTACATGCGTTGGAGCGAGCAACGCGGGTTCAACGTGGAAACCCTCGATTTGCAGAAGGACGACGTGGCCGGGATCAAGAGTGCAACCGTGGTGGTGAGCGGCGAGTATGCCTTCGGTCATTTGCAGGCCGAGCGTGGCGTCCATCGGCTCGTGCGTATTTCACCGTTCGACAGCAACAAGCGGCGCCATACTTCGTTCGCGGCGCTCGAGGTCGCACCCGAAATCGATGACGACGTCGAGGTTGAGATCGACGAGAAAGACCTGCGCATCGATACCTATCGCAGCAGCGGCGCCGGCGGGCAGCATGTCAATGTTACCGACAGCGCCATTCGCATCACACATCAGCCCACGGGCATTGTCGTGACCTGTCAGAACGAGCGCTCGCAGCACAAGAATCGCTCGACCGCTATGAAAGTGTTGCGCTCAAAACTTTATGAACGCCAGCGTGCCGAGTTCGACCGGCAGCAGAAAGACGCTGCCGGTCCGAAAGAGGACAACGCCTGGGGCAGCCAGATCCGTTCGTACGTCCTGCACCCGTACCAAATGGTCAAGGACCTTCGCACCGAAGAGGAAACCAGCAATACCACTGCGGTTCTCGATGGCGACATTGATAAATTCATCGAGGCATGGCTCCGGAGCAATCGAGAAAATGACCGATAAACCGCCAATGCTAATACAGAGGATCGGGCAGGAAACCCGGTTTCTTCTCCGGCAGAAGCTGCTGTTGCTGCTTGCTGTGGCGATGATTGTGTTCCTCGCGCCGTCACTTGCGCTCGGACTCATTGACGCCGCGTGGCCGCTGCGCGAGGCGACCGTGCTTCCTGTGCTGCTGATCCTGGCGGCGGCGGCCGTCATCTATTTGTTCTTCCGTCTCATCCGCTTCCGCTCGCAATTGCCCGATGCCCGTGACGTGGCGCTTACCGTCGAAGGCCAGCAGCCCGAGCTCATGGATTCTTTGATCTGTGCCGTCGAACTGTTGCGCAACACTCCGGAAAAGCAGCGCACGGGGTTGCACAAGGCGCTCCTGTCCGACGTTGAACAGCAGATCGAAAAGGCCGATTTGCGTCCACTTGTGGCCCGCGCCACAGTTCGCACCGGCACCTTGGCGGTGGCTTTTCTTGCCGGGCTCGCCCTCGCCTGGGCGCTTGCCGTCCTGCCGCTCATAGACAAGGCGTCGGCCCGTCTCGGCGACCTCGTGCGGGGCGAGTTCACCGGCCTGTCAATTACTCCGGGCTCCCTCGAAGTTGCCGCCGGCGACGATCTGGTAATCAACGTCGAGATCAACCGCGGCCCCAGCGAGGCCCGGATAGTCTTCGAATTTGCCGACGGTCCGATGACTTACGACATGTTCGAGAAGGAAGGCAACCTCAAGTATTTCGAACTGTTTTCCATTGATGCGCCGTTCACCTATCGCATCGTGACCCCGACCCTGGAGAGTCGGGTTTTTACGGTCTCGACATTCGCGAACCCGGCAATCATTGCCGCGGCCATTCGCGTCGAGCCGCCGGCCTATACCGGTCTCGAGGCCCAGGCACACCATGAATTGAAAGACCTGACAGTACCCGAAGGCGCCAACGTCACCATCGCGATCACCGCCAATACCCCTGTTGATGCGACCTTGGCCTGGGACGAGCAGCCACATGCCGTGATGAACGGCGGCGACGATGCTCACTACGTTGCGGAGATTACGGCAACTGCCAGTGACGCCTTCGCGATCATTCTCGCGGACAGCTATGGCCACATCGCCAACAGCGAGCGCACCTACAACTTCGAAGTTGTCGAGGACTTCGCACCATTGATCGAGCCTATCACGCCGGAGAATGACGCTAAGTTTACTTCCGAAGACGACGTCACATTCTCTTGTAAGGTGACGGACGATTACGCTGTTGACGAGATCATTTTATTTTACGCTATCAGCGGCCGTCCGTGGGAACACGTGCAGCTTTACAAAGGCGATCCGAAAACCTGGGAAACCATCCAGACCACGGTGTTCGGTCTGTCCATTCCCGAGCTCGACGACGTGTACGAAGGCGATGTCATATCGTACTACTACGCGGCCAGCGACAACGCACCGAACCGGAACACTGCCGCCACCGAGGTCCGTTTCATCGAGATTCGTCCCGAACCGCAGGAACCGGAAAAGGCACCACCGGGCGAGGGGCCGCCACCGGTAAAGATAGATGTCAAAAATCTGATCACTGAGCAGAAGCACATGATTCGCCAGACCGTGGGATTGCAGCGGCTTGATGACGACGCTGCCCGCGACGAGCTTCTGGACAATCTCGGAATTGGTGCGCAGGTTTTGCTCGACGCCACCGACAAGGTTCTGAAGGACGCCAAGGAAGGTGCCGGCGGCATTCACCTCGGCGATCTGGAGAACCTCTTTCAAGATGCCATGGACAGCATGAAGATCGCTCGCGATTTCCTGCAGCGCAAGAACCCGGAAGCTTCATTGCAGGACCAGGCTCGGGCTTTGTCAAAACTGATCTCGATCGCAATCATGATCGAGGCTGCGCCGAAATCCAGTGAGCAGAGCGAGCAACAGGAAGGCGAACAGGCAAGCGTCAACGAGGAGAATGAGCAGGACGAACGCGGCAGAGAGCTCGACCGCCTCAAGGAAGCGATCGAGAAGCTCAAGGACCTCATCGACCGTCAGGAAAATCTCAATGCCAAGTTCGAGATACGCAAGAATAAAATCATGCCCTCGGCATCCCGAGGCTTCATGGCTGCTACTGAAACGAAGATTCGGGACCAGCTCGATGATCTCAAGGGCGATCTCGCTGAACTGCCGCGTGCCACCGAAGCGACCTATGAGATGACGAAAGCCTCACGCGCCATGGGCCATTGGGTGGAGCAGATTGAAAACGCCAATGACGAGCAGGTGACCAAGAGCGGAGAGCAGGCCGTCAATTTCATGGAGCGCTCCAAGCAGATGCTCGAAGAGATCCGCGACAGTCTCAGCGGCGACGAACTCGAAGCGTTAAATGAAGAGCTCCAGACGATTCGCAAAGAACAGCAGCAGCTACGGCGCGCTACCGAGAAAGCGCCGGATGCCGGCAAACCGCAGCGCCAGGAGATGGCGGGTCAGCAGAAACAGATTCGCGAAAAGTTTGACCAGTTTATGGATAGCTTGTCCGAGGCCGCAAAGAAAACCGAGCCCAGTAATCCCGAGGCGTCGGAGAGCCTGTCGCAATGTCGTAACGCCGGCAACGCCAAAGGCGCCAGCGGCTCAATGAAGCGCGCCGAGAACGGCCTCAAATACGGGCGCACGGAGAAGGCCTCGACGTTCCAGCGCGATGCTGAAGAGGCGATGCGTGAGATGGCCGCACACATGCGCAACGCTATGAATGCGCGCCCCGGCATGAGCAGTGAGCGGTTGACCCGCATGCTTGAGGAGACCCTCAAGAATATCGAGAAAGCGCAGAAAGCAGCCAAGAGCGATCAGACGACCGAGCAGGAGCGCGAAGAGTTGCTCAAGGAATTTTCTCAGGATCTTGACGAGATGGCGGAGCAGATGAACGACCAGCAGATGTCCGAATTGTCGATGCAGATGCATGGCTGGAACATCGGTCAGTCCGAGGGCGGCAAGCCGCTGCGCGAAGCACTCGGCCTCCTGATCGAGACCGCGCAGCTGCTCGAAGGGAAACTGTTCGCAAACGCCTTCCGTAAGCAGATTGAGTTGGCCCGGGTCAACGGCCGTGAGCCGCCGGACGAATACAAGAAACGCGTACAAGAGTACTTCAAGCGCCTCAGCAATGACGCGCAATAGACGCTACGCCGTCGTGCCGCCTCCATGACAATACGCCTCGCTCCACTGATTCCCCTGCTGCCCCTGCTGATCGGGCTGCTTGTCTACCTCGTTGCTGTAGCCCTCAGCTACAGGGGCTATCGCGGTATCGTGTCGCAGCGCTATTGGCGCCTGTTGATTGCGACCAAGGTGTTGTCGGCCGCCGGTGTCGTCTTGTTGCTGCTCAATCCATATTTCGTGCGCCCGGCACCGGATACATCGACTTTCAACGTTGCCATGCTCGTTGACGCCACCGCCAGCATGGACACGCGCGATTGCGGTGACACCTCGCGGCTCGACACCGTCAAGACCAGACTGCTGGCGGAGAACAGCGAGTTCCGGGACAACGTGCTTCAGGCGCACGAGAATCTCAACGCCTACGTGTTCGCCGGCGACAGTCTACGCCGATTCGACATAAACACCGATTTTGACTCGTTGCCGGGCGACACGGACATCGACATGGTCCTGCGCAAGCTGGTCAGCAACAACATCGACAGCAACACCCTCGGTGCCGTGCTCCTGGTTACGGATGGCCTGGACAACTGCGGCGTTGGGTTGCTGGACGGCGGCAAGCGCTATAAATCACTGGGGATCCCAATCCATTGTATCGGGGTTGGCGACAACCGCCAGAAAAACGACCTCGGTATCACCTGGACGTCGGTACCGGATAAAGCGGAGAAAGGCAAGTCCTTCACGATGAGCGCGATTGCGTCCCGCAATTTCAAAGGTAACTACACGGCCCGCGTGGAAGTTCGCGACGGGGTGCGCCTGGTGCACGAGCGCGATGTTATCTTTATCGACGAACAGAAGGAACTGAATATCGAGATCGAGCACACGTCCTATGTCGCCGGCTTCGAACCACTGCGCATCCATGTCCTGCCATTGCCGGAAGAGGTCAATACCCTGAACAACGTCGATTACTCCGGTACCGATGTCACCGACCCATTTGTTTTCGAGACCTTTTACTACAGCGCGAATCTCGACTGGGACTTCAAGTTCCTCAAGCTGTTCATGGAAGCCGAGGAGCGCATGCGCCTGTCGGCCGTCATCCGCATCGGTAAAGAAAGCTATTACGCCCGCGGCGCCGCCGCCGGCAAGCCGCAAGCCGATGACGACGATGAAGCGGAAACCACCCCCGGCAGCAGTGAGGAGACGGACGGGAAAGAACTGGTGCCGGTGCGTGTCGACGGCTTCCCGGATTCATCCGTTGTCAACGAGCATAGTTGTATGGTGATCGACCTGAACAGCCTGTACATGTTCGATGACGAGGCCCTGCAGACGATTGTCAATTTTGTGGAAAACCGTGGCGGGGGCGTAATTTTTACCGGCGTAGCCGAGGAAATCCCGGAAACGATCCGCAAGCTTTTACCGATCCGAACGATGCCCACCGAATTGATCGGCATGGATGACGTGGGCATCTCTTTTCGACATTCCAGCGTCCTGGCCCGGCGCCGGCTCGACAATCTGCACGAGCTCGCCGACCATCTGAGCATGCCGCCCGAGGGATTCTTTTACAAGATTCCGCCCGAGAACATCAAGCCCGGCGCCTTGACCGTGGCCACTGTCAAGGGGTTGCCGCTGGTGGTTCTGGCAGCGCAGAACTACGGTGCGGGGAAGGTTGCGTTCCTCAACATCGAGGACACCTGGAAATGGGTCATGCACTACGACGACGGCGAACGTTATTTCGGCGTGTTCTGGGGTCAGCTGGTGTCGTGGATCTCGTCGTCGTCAAAGAAGCGCATGACTATCAGCCCGAACACGTCGCGGCTCGACATGGCTCAGGAGCAGGAGTTCTCCGTCGACATCCTCGATGCCGAATACGTTCCCGATAATCGAGCAGACATTGTTGCGACGATCTCAACCCCGGACGGCGATGAAGAGACCATGCGTCTGTTTCTCAACCCGAAGATCGACGGACGCTACGCCGGCAAGTTCATCCCGCGCGGGATCGGCGAGTACCGCTTTCGTTTCGGCACGAACTTGCAGACCGGCGAGAAGATGGAGAAGGTCGTGGACTATCTCGTCGTCAACCTCAGTCCGGAGGTGCAGCCACAGCCGATTGCTGAAACACGTCTGCAGAGCCTCGCCCGGGTAACCGGGGGAGAGTACTGGAATTACCGCGACGTCGACAGCATCGATGAATTGCCGATCACACGCGCGGTCAGTTATATCGAGGAAATGCACGAATGGCTGAAATACTGGCTCTGGCTGGTCGTACTGCTACTGACCGTAATCCCCGACTGGTACGTTCGCCGCCGCCTCGGCCTGCGGTGAGTCGAACTATTTCAAATAGATCGATCTTTTCGGCTTCAGTCGCATGTCAGCAAGAAAAGCCCCGGCCCCGGCATTAGCGGACTTCGATGTACACTGCCCGGCGTGCGGCCGTGGCTTCGACAATTTCGTCCAGCATCACCCGTGAGTCCGGGAGGTTTACTTTCAGCACTGCCATCGACGCGCCGGTCCTCGCATCGTGCGGTGCACGCATGTCGTCGATGTTGATCCCGTGCTTGGCCATCACGCCGGTGATTTTCGCCAAGACCCCCGGCCGATCCTTATAGACGACCAGAACGCTGTGGCCTTGCGGATCGAAGTACAACTTGTCGAAATCGTCGATGCGTGAGACCATTGGATTCGATTCCGTCAAGGTCCCACGGACGCTGACTTTCGAAAACGTCGTGCCGCTGCCTTCGAACAGATCGATAGTCATCGAACGGCCGTACTTCTTGCCGGCGTCGCCGTCGCGCTTTTCGTAGACAATTCCTTTCTCTTCCAAATATTCCGCGGCGTCTTGGTAATCGAACAGCGAGTCGAAATGCGCCGACAACCCCGAGACGATCGGTGCCAGCAGCCAATTGGAATATTCGTCCAGGCCACCGTAAAAACTCGCCTCGATACGGCGCGGCGGTGTTTCGGCACCGAGATAATGCCGTGCCACCTTTGCCAGGTAAAAGGCCAGCTCGACGTGACCTTCGTCTAGACCTTCAGGCACGGCGCGGTTGACGACATGCGTGGAGACACCGCGTTGGAAATATGCCACCATTTGCTCGGCGGCACGGCAGGCGGCGTTAAGATTGGCTTCGCTGGTATTGGCCCCAAGGTGTGGCAGCATAATATCGGCGATGTCTGCAACACTTTTCTCTCCAGGTGCGTCCGCGGTATAGACGTCGGTGCAGAAAACCAGGCCTTTTTCGGCCTTAATGGCGCGGACGTCATCTTCGTTGACGATGCCGGCCCGGGCGCAGTTGATCAAAAGGGCACCGGGCTTTATAACGTTTAGCAGGTCGCGATTGATCATGCCCTGTGTTTCGTCTGTTTCCGGGAGGTGCAAGGTGATGATGTCGGCAGCGGCAAACAACTCCTGCAGCGAGCATAGCTCTGCACCCAGCTCCTCCGCCTTGTCGGCGGAGACAACGGGATCGTACACAATGATGCGGTTGTCGAAGCCTGCCAGCCGTTGCGCAACGAGCTGGCCGATATTGCCGAGCCCGACGATGCCGACCGTCTTCTTCGACAACTCGCGCCCCATGAACTTCTTTTTCTCCCAGGCTCCGGTACGCGCCGATGCGTCGGCGGGGATCACGTGGCGGTACGCCGCCAGTACCAGTGCGATGACTTCCTCGGCGACAGCGTTGGCGTTGGCGCCGGGCGTATTCATCACGTCGACGCCCTGGCGGCGCGCGTGCTTGGTGTCGATGTTGTCGTAGCCGGCACCGGCACGCACAACCACTTTCAGGCCCGGCATTGCGTCGATGACCGCGGCTGTAACCTGTTCGCTGCGGACAATCAGGCCGGCAGCATCGGTATGGGCACCGACCAGTTCGTCGAGCGATTTGTCGGGATCCTGCACGACATCGAAGCCGTTGTCCCGGAGGGTATCGGCCGCTGCCGTGTCAAGTTTGGTAGGAATGAGAATGGTTGGCATAGCTACCTCGCGATCCAGTCGACTACGGCCGTCTGGAAACGGTCCCAAAGGCCGTTTGGAACTTGGGTTTCCGGAAGAACTCGTGCACTGGCATGAAAGGTCTGGGGTGTGTCCGGCGGATAATCGGTGGCCAAACTGAACCGGACACTGCTCGATTTTTCTGTACTTTTCGGCGTCACCAGCAGCTCGTAGCGTCGACCGGCCTCAAGTGTCATCAGCTGGTATTCGAAGCTGTCCTGGTTGGCGGTTACACTGGTAATGTTGATGTCGTCGTCGGTGAGGAACTTGAGACGTACTTTCTTGCGCGTGGCAGTGTCACCCACCTGCCATCTCACATAGGGCGGATCGATATTGACAAGTTTCGGCACGACCCCCCGGATGATGAGGGTCGTGGGCTTGTTCGACGGGTCATCCGTCGTCACGATGATCTTTTTCTCATTGACCCCTACATGCACCTTGATAGTAGCCGAAATTTCTCCACTCTCGCCCGGTTCGTAGGTCTTCTTGTCCAGTGCGGTCGTGGTGCAGCCGCAGGTGGTCTTGACGGCTTTTACCGTGATGTGGGTTTCACCTATATTGGTGAATCGGTAGGCGCCGCTAAGCGTAGTGTTGCTCGGCAATCCGTGCAACTCCAGTTCGGTCGAGTCGAACTGTAATTGGGCGAAAACGCCGGTGGCAAGCAGCAGCCCCGTATTGATTAGCACAGCACGCATATGCACTATTTTTTTGCGAATTAAAACGATCGGATACTGTAGCCGGAGTTTGCGGATATGCCGAACGGGGTGCTGCCAGAACGTCTTCATATGTTCGCAGG
>CAYWQM010000048.1:0-24459 GCA_964460215.1 uncultured Lentisphaerales bacterium | reverse complement strand
CCCCGCTCTTGCAGCATTTCCTCGACTTCCTGCAGACCACCGCCGCGAAAGTTCGGGCGTGTGTCGGCGCTAATCGGATCTGCCTTGGCCCGGCGCCACAGTTCCTCCGCGTCGAGTTTCAGGTAGACGACCAGTGAATCGCGGCTGGCCGCAACCTGGTTCTGTGGCCGCAGGATGCTGCCAGCGCCGAACGCGATGACGCATTGGTCATGGGTACACAAAGTCTCGACAACGTCTGTTTCGACTTCGCGGTACGCCTCGGCGCCGTGGCTGAAGGCTTCCGTCAGCGAACACCCGTAGCGTTCCTGGATATCGGCATCGACTTCGTATAATGGCCAGCCGAGTTGTTCCGACAACACTGGTCCTAGCGTTGACTTGCCGCTGGCGCGGTAACCGATAAGAATGATTTTCATAAATCACAACCCTCCGCCGAAAATTGCCAATCCGATCTATGTCCAGAACCGCCCGTTGCGTTACGCCGGTGCCGGGGGGCTAAGGCGGGTAGCTTCTTGCTCGCCGTCTCAGAGAATCAGGCTGTCGCCCGGCAGAGATTGGTCCATTGCAGCCGGACGGTTTGCCGAGATCACGGGGAGATGGCGGGTGACGGATCGGAAATGCTTTCTTACGCTGCGCTGTTGTCGGCCACAAAAATGTTGCCCGCCACGACCCGGCTGATGCTATGCTGCTGGTTGGCTACCTTCAGGGTCAGTGGGCCGTCGAAAGGCTCAATCTGTTCCACTGTCACTTCAGTGTGCAGGCCAATGCCGAGGCCAGTGAGGTAACGCAGCATCTCGGGGTCGTGATCGTTGACCTCGACGACCGTGGAGCTGCTGCCAGGAGCGAGTTCCAACAATGGCATCTTCGGTGTCATCGCAAGTTCCCCGGCGGCGCTCGGAATGGGGGCGCCGTGGGGATCAAAGTGTGGATGTCCGAGAATCTCGTCGATTCGCTTTTCCAGATCTTCTGACAGCACGTGTTCCCATTTGTCCGCCTCTTGGTGAACCTGGTCCCATGGCACGCCGAGCGCTTCCTTCAGGTACAACTCCACCAGGCGATGATGGCGAATGACCTCAAGGGCGATCTTGTGGCCCGGTTCCGTGAGTTTGACGCCATGATATGGGCGGTAGGTTACGAGCTTCTGCTGCGCAAGTTTTTTCACCATCGCGGTAATTGATGCCGGCGATACTTCCATCTGCTTGGCCAGGTGCGATGTGGACACCTTCTTTTCGGACTGCTGCGCTTTATAAATCGCTTTCAAATAATTTTCGATTGCTTCAGAGGGCATGGTCGGTTTTTTCTATTTGTACCCTATGCAGGTGGTAAAAATCGGTCCGGTTCAAACGACGCCTCAGCCGATCTGTCTCGCTCAACCTTTGAGCCAAGGTAGACTCCCGTAGCCGGCATATCAAAGCAAGGAAATCACCACCGGCGACCCTGTCGCCGGTCACAGTCCGATCGATGATTTTGCGAACCAAAAATATGCGTGGTTTACATTCCCTGAGTTGACAAGACCGCCCGTCACAAGGGGATGATCATGCCACCGGGGCAGGCTTTGCCTGTTCCCTGATTTCACTGAATTCAGAATTCTTGATTGGAATGGTCGGCTTCGCGGCTGACCGTCTGCTGGTCCGGCCGTTGATCGGATACCATTAAAATGCCTTTCATCATGACCGGATGTAAGGAACAGATATATTCGAACCGCCCTTCATCCTCCACCTCGAATTCCAAAACGGCAGACTCACCTGCTTTGATGATCGGCGTTTCCAGACCCAATGCTTCAAGCACCAGGTCGTGGCGCATGCCAGGATCTTCATTGCGCAATACCATGCGTATCTTGGTGCCGGGCCTGATAAATATGGTCGGGTTGGTCTGGTTGAACTTCATATCCTTGGCAACGACGACGACTGTTACAACACTTTCTGACCGTGTAAGGCTGCCTGCTAAAAGTGGCAGCAGGGCAGCAACGACTGCCGTTGTGATCAGTGCCTTCAATAGATGTGTTTTGACGATCTTCATGATACCCCGTCCTTGTGGATTAGATGAGTAAACCTGTTACGAACATGATTGCAATGCCGGCAAAAACCCCGATGAAATTTTCAGGAACAGCCATTTCGCCATCGCTGGAACGAAGTGCCGGGCCCTGGGAAATGATCCAGACGACCTGGAAAATTGCTCCTGCGGCCATGCCGAAGAAAATGACCGCCCACAATTGAGAAAAGAAAAATCCACCAATTAAGGTTCCCGCAATTGTTGGCAACCCGGCAAGCAATCCCAACCCGACAATCCGGGCAACCCCAGTCGTACATGCTGCCAGGGGGACAACGATCGCCAAACCCTCGGTGATGTTGTGCAGTGTAAATCCGAGCACAAGCCGCGTTCCCATTGACACATCGCCATGCACAAATGCGGAGCCGACAACCAATCCTTCACCCAGGTTATGCAATCCGATGCCCAAGGCGATCAAACAGGACACACGCAGTGCCAAAGGGCGGTCCCCACCGTCCGAAACCTTTCTCTTGCCGAAATTCTTCAGTGTCATCAGGCCTATAAAAACCAATAGACCTACGCCTATGAGCAGTATTTCACCATTGTAACTGCCGGCAAGTTCTTCCGTGAACTCGAAACCTTCCTTCATCGTGTCCAACCCGAGATAAATCAACAGGCCGACGGTCAAGGCCGATAGAAAGCGCAGATACCTGTCGGACAAATAGGGAAGGACCGGCAGCCAGAGCAGGCCGAGGGCAACGGGGATCACCCCGATGATCACCCCGAGGATGATAAAAAACCAAGTGGTTTTTGACGATGCAACCGGTGTTTCCAAGGCAACAGGGATTTCCGTATTCCAGGTAATGCCATTTCGGGAAATAATAGTGATTGCGTAGGTTTCTCCTGCCACCCAGTGATAATTGATTATGGTAATTACACCATGCTCCAGATGCCCCAGAGTCTTGTCGGCAGGCTCCATGGTGAAGTTCCAATACGCCTCTTCAATTGAGACTTGCGCAATGGTAAGCTCGTCCGGCCCATCGTTCATGACCTCTAGCTGAAATCCATACGGCTTGATGATGATCCGCTGAATCGACAGTTCCTCAATGGGCGGAACCTCGGTAGGCAGCAGGTCCTTCCTGTCCCCGAGTTTGATAATGGCGCAGCAGAGGATGCCCAGGACCGCAATTGGCAGAAGACCGTAGAGCCAGGCTTTCGCAGATTTTTTTGGTTCGTGACTCATGGCAATTAAACGACCTCGAAATTCCCCACCCACCCGAGCTCTGCAAACTCACTCTGGTGGGCGTGGAACATGTACAAACCGGTCTTCGGGAAACGCATCTCGAGAATTGAACGCTCGCCCTGGCAGAACATCACAGTGTCGGTGAAATATTCTGCCTTCATACTGGTGCCGGTTCGGTTCTCATAGAAAAAATTGGCATGCAAATGAAATGAATTGATCGGATCGAATTCCGTCGTGTTGACCAGATAAACCCTCACCAGCTCATCTTTTTTCACTTTGATGGGATAGCGCATGTGATGGTTCGCGACGCTGTTCACCGCATAGATTTCATTGTCCCCATCAAAGTTGGTGTCAAAGCCGTTCATGACCATGACCAATTCACGAGCGGGTTCACGCCCTTCCTTCGGGTCAATGATATAGGTGCCGTAGAGCCCTTTGTGGATATGCCGTTTCAAAGGAACCGAATGGCAATGATATAGGTGCAGGCCAAAGGGCTCAGCCATGAATTCATACTCGAAAGTTTCATTCTGAAAGACAAATTGATGCTTCATCGACCCATCCATTTCCGACGAATGGAAGCCATGAAAGTGAATGGTGTGGGGATGATTGTTCTGGTTGATGAATTTGATGTAAATCTCATCACCTTCACGACAGCGAATCGTTGGACCGGGGACATGGCCGTTACTGCCGCCAGGGCCAGGAATCTCATTGCCGTCCTGATCATGGGGCGTTTCAGAGGTGTAGGCCCATGCCGGAAAAAACAGACCCGGGGCGATTTCAATCTCCTTGTCAACGGACAAAAACGTATACTCACGCCGTTTTTTGCCATCGCCCAAATCCTTTGTCACCTTTCCCCAGTCAAAGTGGGTGAGGAATAAATCAGGATCCAAAGTTCCGCTTGTGCAGTCACCGATAACCCCCATATCCGAGTCCATGGGATAAGCGCCAGTTCCTGATTGGCTCTTGCATGCCGGGTCCGCGCAGCCGAGCGCTTTGAGAGAACTGGAAGCCAGTGCCGCAGCGCCCAGGGTTAAACCACCGCTTGCAAGAAAATCGCGCCGGTTCACACCGGTACGGCCTTTTTCCTGACTTGTCTTTTCATCATCCATATAGATCCTTTCGTAGACAGAGAATAATCTTTATTCGGAAAATATAAGCACATATTTAGACATGTCAAAATATTTTTTTCAGCTGATGGTTTTTTTGTCTGAGGAATGTGTAATTAAATCTTGTACCTGCTATTCAATTTTATCGTCGGCGTGTCAAAAACGACTCCGCATCACATCATGGGGACGTAAAGTGCTCCACAT
This sequence comes from uncultured Lentisphaerales bacterium, assembly GCA_964460215.1. Classification (GTDB taxonomy): domain Bacteria; phylum Verrucomicrobiota; class Lentisphaeria; order JABSQK01; family CAJWLW01; genus CAJWLW01. The sequence continues at coordinate 19,920 of CAYWQM010000048.1, read as the reverse complement.
AAATAAGTTGGATACGGGTGACGGGTGTTTTGTTTCGAGAATAACCGCTTGCCGGATAACAAAAATCCCGACCCCGACCTGTTTGAAAACTGCCGATTGGTAAGGCGGCTAAGAGCAAATAGCATGGTACAGCCTGTCCCTAATGAGGCCCGGGCGCAGAAAGTATCCCCTGCCAGGGGGACTGTCGCAACCGGCGTATCCGGAAAGCCGGAATGTCCTGTATTTTTACAAGATTTCACATATGAGCTGGGTGCCATTGGGGTAGCCACGCATTCAGAACCGCGCTTGGTCGGGCAACCGTGGGTGGAAATACAAAACCCCTCTGTTGCAGAGACTGCCAAGGTCGAACGCGCCTCCCTTGAACGACCGTGACACTCAGATAGGTTAGGGGCATGCGTTTTCACAATCCATGGCTACTTTTCTTTGCTGCGATCCTTTTTGCCGGCTGCCGGCACTCGGCGCTCGTACCCCAGACCGCCGATATCCTGAGTGCGCCCGTGCGTGGGATGTGGGAAGTGCGGCACGACACTGACGGCTATACCGCCTGTTATGTCCGGCGTGTAGCGGAAGACCGCGTTGACCTCATTGTCGCACAGACGGCCGTTTTGCCGGCGGACTGGGCGAAGTGGATTGAGAGCGGTAACAGCGACGCTGCCAGCCGTATGACATTGATTCTCCAGCCCGGATCCTTGCAGATCCAGAAGCGCTACGACTGGCTGAAGGAAGAGGTCTCCGGCCCGCCTCCCGGCGAAAGCGGATTTCGGCTTTCGGGCCGACGCATTGCCGCGGGAGCCGGTGGCGTCGCACCCGGCCGGCTGCCTGTCGAGCTGCGCACCGGCAAGCCCGGATTCTGGCTTGGCATCTACGGGGACCCGACCAAAGCAGACCTTCCCGGCCTACCGCAGATCCGTGGCTTGCGTATCAGTACCATCGGCGCCATGAGCGCCGCCGCAAACGTCGGTCTCCAGCCTGGTGACGTCGTTGTCAGCGCCGGTCTATGGGGTTACGATGATCCGGTCTTTGAGGGGATCCTGCCGCTGGCGCGCGGTGCCCGTGATCGTTATCTGCCGCAAGACATCCTGCCCCTGCAGTACCTGCGCGACGGCGTTCTCCACAAGGTGGATATGCAACTGCCTGAGTTCCCGACCTATGACCGCCAGATCAGTGCCGAATTCCGCGAAGCCATCGACTCCATTTCCGGTGATCAGCCGTCGCCGGAGGAGGAACTGCTCGACATTCTGGCAACTGCTACCGACAGTGCCGAGGCCAATGCCGATTTGTTGCGTCGCCTGTCGGCAGCACACACCATCACCGACGTCGGGCGGCTGTGGCCAATGGTCGCGGCGCACACCCGGCCGTTCGCGACGCTGCCGGTGAAGCAACATTGCGTCGGTGTCGTGCTGCCCTTGACCAGCGGCGCGGCATTGCAGGACACGACGTGGCTGGATTCAATCTATCTGGCGACACCGCCACCGGCTCCGGCGCTGCCGGACTATCGTGGTGCCGACCTTGACGGGCACCTCGCCTATATTGACGGCGTGCTTGCGGCGTCCGCAGACTTCAATCGGGCTGCTTTCGCGGCGTTCACCGATGATGAGCGGACGTTCATCGCCGGGCAGATGCCGGGACTGCTGCAGGGGTTTACCGAGGCACACATGATGTGGTTCGACACGGACCTCGAGCGGCAGACGGGCAACGTCAAGCTGGGAATGATGCTGCGACGTCTGGATATGGATGCGCTGATTGCGCAGTTCCGGACGACGGCGCTGTTGCTTGACGAGGCGTTCATTGTGTCGATCGGCAATGCACTCGGCGACCGGGCGCAGAACGAGGGAATCCTTGTCGATCACAACGGAGGCGCCGGCCGGGTGCTGATCGGGGGGCCCGGGAACGACCGCTATCTGTCGGGGGCCGATGCCGCCGTACTGATTGATTTGGGCGGTGACGATTTCTATGGCAACAATACCGGCAGCAGCGTTCCCGGCAGCATAGCCTCTGCCGTGCTGATCGACCTGGGCGGCGACGATTTCTACGAGAACTGGCGACATATGCGCCAGGGTTGCGGGTTCATGGGCGTCGGCCTGATCGCCGACCATGGCGGCGACGATACGTATATAGGTATACGTGGCTCACAGGGTACGGGGTTCGCCGGCATCGGCGTGCTGGCAGATTGGCAGGGCAGTGACACTTACCGCAGCATTGACTACGGGCAAGGCGTTGGTCAACTCGGTGCGGGACTGCTCATAGACAGGGACGGCGACAATCGCTTCGACGGGCATCTGTCGTGCCAGGGCGTCGGCTTCACCGGTGGACTCGGTATAGTTTACAGCGCCGGAGAAACCGGCAACGACAGCTACTACAACAAAGGGCAACACATGAGTGGCTACGCCGACGATGCCTCATTCGCGGGCTGGGGCCAGGGTGTCGGTATCGGGCATCGGCCGTACTTTTCCGGCGGAATCGGCATGATCGTCGACAACGGCGGCAACGATCAATACGCCGGCGGCACGTTCAGCATCGGCGGCGGCTATTACTATGGGCTCGGCATCGTCAACGACAGGAGCGGCGATGACCGCTACCGCGGCACGCGCTACAACATGGGCTTCACCGCGCATCAGGCGGTCGGTATTTTTGTCGATGAGCGTGGCGATGACGACTATCGCACGACGCACTATGTGGCTTCGGGCATGGCGTGGGATGAGTGTACAACGCTGTTCATTGACGGGCAGGGCGACGACCGCTACGACGGTCCCGGTTTCGCGCACTGTCATTCAGCGCAGAACGGGTTTACCATCTTCGTGGACGGCGACGGTTCCGACAGGTATATCGGCAGCCCGCCGGCGAAGGTCAACGGCAACCAGTACCACGACGGCACCAGCGTTGCGTACTTTCTCGACCTGGGATCCGGTGTCGACGATTTCGGATCCGAACGTAACGCGAATGAATTGTACGTATTCGACGATTATGCGTTTTTCGTTGATGCCGAATCGACCGCTGCCGCAATCATGAAAGCGAAGGTCGGCGAAATCCGCAACGGCAAGGATGAGGTGGAGTAGCGATGACGAGCGAGTTTCTCTTGCACCTGAAACTTGAACACTGAACATTCTCCCATGCATTCACCGGCGCTGACCGAATCGGCGTCTACCGGGGAAGAGGCTTTTGAAAGAGTATCAGAATCGCAGTACCGGATTGATCGGGCGGACGGCCTGGATACTGGTCTTCGTGATCATCATTTGCGAAGTGGCGGTGATGCTGTGTCTGCCGAAAACAATGGCAGCGCAGGAAGTCTGGGGTATCGAGGTCGCGCGGCAGCGAACGATCCGCCTGCTCGATCAACAGCGCAGCCGCATCCGTCGCTGGCAATTCACCAGTGACGCCGGCACCCGCGAGGAGATGACTGTCGCGCTTGTTTCACAGGAGCTCGATGCGGCGGCACAGTACTTACGCAATCACGGCAAGTATCTGAACTGGCGTCAGAACGACGAAATTTTCGAGGATTTGTCGATGTACCAGGGCCTTCTGGACAAGCTTGAACCAGGCACGCTGTATCCGGATGCAGAGGCGCTCGACATCGATGGCCCGCTGAAAACCTTGCTGGAGGCGCAATGACTGCCGCTGTCTTTGTTGATCGCGACGGCACGATTATCGTCGACAAACATTACCTGGCGGATGCCGATGGTGTCGAGCTGCTGGCGAATGCCGGCGACGGGCTGCGGGTAATTCAAGATCTGGGGTTCTGCCTGGTGCTGGTCACCAATCAGTCAGGTGTCGGTCGCGGTTACTTCGATATGGCCAAGGTCGCGGCGCAACACGATCGGTTGCGGGAGTTGATGGCTCCGTACGGTGTGCAGTTCACCGCGATCAAGGTCTGCCCGCACGAGCCGGACGACGGTTGCGAATGTCGCAAGCCGAAACCGTTGATGCTGATCGAGGCTGCGCAGGAATTGAAACTGGACCTGGCCGTGTCATTCATGATCGGTGACACGCCGGCGGACGTCGAGGCCGGCCGGGCTGCCGGGTGTCGAACAATTTGCATCGGTACCGAGGCGTCGGCCGATCACCAGGCAAACGATTTACTCGCCGCGGCCGAGATTATTGGCAGCGGCACCCACTCGTAATTCAGATCAGGAGGCCCAGATGAAAAACTGCGTTACGCTCGTTACCGGAGCAGGCAGGGGAATCGGCCGGGCGATTGCCGTGGCTATGGCCGCCGCCGGCGCGCGGGTCGTTGGCACGGCGCGCAGCCAGGATCAACTCGACAGTCTCGCCGCCGAGATTACCGATGCCGGTGGCCAGGCGTTCATCGTTGTCGATGACCTTGCGGACTCCGCAGCGCCGGCTCGCATTCATGCGGCGACACTCGAACACTGGGGCGCTGTCGAAGTGCTCGTCAACAATGCCGGGATTGGCAGCAGTCAGAATCCCAAACCAATTGTCGATTTCGACGACGATTTCTGGCACCTGACAATGGCTGTAAACGTTACTGCGCCCTATCTGCTGACCAAGCTGGTACTGCCCGCGATGATTGAAAAGCAATGGGGGCGTATAATCAATATCTCATCGATCAATGCGAAGGTCGCAGCGATGCACACGTCCGCCTACACGGCCAGCAAACACGCGATTAGCGGACTGACGAAAGCAACAGCAGTGGAAGTTGCGGCACAGGGGATCACCGTCAACGCTGTCTGTCCCGGAACTACCGAATCATTTATGAACAACAAACGACTGGAATACGACGCGCAGCGTCTGGGCACAACGATCGAGGCGCTGAAAGCCAAAGCCTCGCCGCTGGAGCGCCGTCTGGTACCCGACGAAGTCGCAGCTCTCGCGGTGTTCCTCGCACAGGATCAAGCCTGTGCGATCAACGGCCAGTCGATCAACGTTTGCGGCGGCACGGTGATGGTGTGAATTCTGGGGCTTCAGGTTTCACAACAACCAAATAAGGCTGCCAGTGCCGGCGCTGCTTGCGTCCCTTGTCTGCTTCTTCCCCACCGATACCTGACACCTTCGCTCCCTACGCTTGCGCGTCTGGTGCCGTGATTCGTTGCAGGGCTTTGCGGATCCGTGTCGGTATGGCTGTCGACTGCTTCGTTGTACGGTTGACGAAAACATGGACGAAATAGCCGGTTGCAGCCGGTTCCTCGCCGCCTTGGCGGAACAGCCCGATTTCGTAGCGTACACTCGAGCGTCCGAGTTTGGCGACGCGCAACCCGGCGTCGATGTGCTCGGGAAACGTCAGCTCATGCAGGTACCGGCACATGTTTTCGGCGCAAATGCCGATCACCTCGTCGTTGACCGGATCGAATTCGCCTTCGTTCATGAGATACTCGCAGATCACCGTGTCGAAATACGAGTAATAGATGACGTTGTTGACGTGATGGTACATGTCGACATCCTTCCAGCGTGTGGGGATCACGAGGAAATGGTAATAATCGTCGCGGCGTTCAACTATTGGTTTCGACATCCGTTGGGGTTGTTCCTGAGTGTACAAATGATGTTTAGGACATTACGATCGTCAGCACGATAGGCCCACTGCTGCTGCTTTCAAGGATGTTCGTTTTCTTACAGTGCTTGACAGGTAGGCACAGTTTCCTGTAACTTGTTTACTTGGATACTCTACGAGATTCACCCATCGGCAGGGAGAATTCATGGGGTATCAAGGACAACCGTCGAGGAAGACACAGATGAATGTCGGCAGGACAACCTTAAAATTGGATGAGGGCGACGACGACGAGCCGCAGTCGAATCACCCAGAGCACTACGAATTTTACACCCGGCTGACTGCGATGCACCGCATTTCCCGGGCGATCGGTTCCGAACTCGATCTCGATGCCATACTCTTCGAAGTGGTCAAAGAGCTTTCCAGCATCCTCAAGGCATCGCACGCCACGCTTTTTCTCGTCGATGAAGAGACCAATGAGCTATGGTCCAAGGTGTTGCTTGAGGGGAACAACCTCGAGGAGATTCGCCTGCCGCTGGGCGACGGAATCGCTGGCCATGTCGCCGCCACTGGCCGGCCCCTGAATATTCAGGACGCCTACAACGATCCGCGATTCGATTCGCAATATGACCAGGTCAGCGGCATCAAAACCCGCAGCGTCATGTGCTGTCCGGTGCAGACCGGCAACGGCCAGACCGTTGGTGTCATCGAAGTGATCAACAAGGACAAGGGCTGTTTTACTTTAGCCGACATGATCGTCGTTGAGACGATCCAGCCGAGTCTCGGTATTGCCATCGAAAACGCTGTACTCTATCAGTCGCTGCTCAGCCAGAACAAAACGCTGGAGCGCACCCGGGACGCTTTGCAGGCCCGCATGAGGGAACTCGATCTGCTATATACGCTCGAAAAAGTCATCGCCGGCCACCACGAAAACAATGAAGCCCTGATTTATGAAATGTTGCGCGAAGCGGCTGCCAGCATTGGTCCCGGTGTCATAATGTGTATCCTGGCCGACGGCCCGACAGCAACAGCACATGTCGCCGATTGCCGGGACGAGCCTGTCTTCACAACATTGCCGACCGAACCGGTCGGCAAACTGCTGGAGGTCCTGCAGCATGGTAAAGCCTGGTCGGCGGTAACAGTTGAAACAATGCTTGGTGACGGCCTGGACGGCTATATTTCCGATGACGACCTCATTGTCCTGGTGCCGTTGCCCGAAGCGGCATTTTCGGAGAAGACCGGGAAGGCGGGAGCGTTGGCGGTCCTCAGTTCACGCCACCACTCAGCGTGGGAACCGGAGGTGCACGAAAAGATGATGTCCCTGATTGCATCCCAAATCGCCCGAGGTCTGAACATCGCCGAGGCCAACTGACGCATGCCGAATTCACAATCCTTCGGCGTCGTGCCTATACGACGCACGGTCGAGAGTTTCGAGTACCTGCTGATCCAGCATCAGGCGGGACACTGGGGCTTTCCAAAAGGTCACGCCGAAGGCAAGGAGACGCCGTTCGAATCCGCCCGCCGCGAGTTCGAGGAAGAGACCGGCATCCTGGATTACCAGATTGACGAGAGCGTTTGTTTCAGTGAGTCTTATGTTTTCGAGAAGGAGGGGGCGGCGCAGGAAAAGACTGTCGTCTATTTCCCAGCTGTCGTGCACGGCTTGGAAGTGACTGTGCAGGCGGCTGAAATAGGTGACTATGCCTGGCTGCCACATGCACAGGCGCGTGAGCGCATCAGTTTCGCGGAAAGCCGACAGTTGCTGGATCAGGCCCACCAGTATTTCCAAGAGGGCATGGCGGAGGCTGCCGCCGGCCTGCAACGTAAGGTTGCCGCCTTCGGAATCGACAAAGTCCAGCGTCATATTTTCCTGTGCTGTGACCAGACCAAGCCAAAATGCTGCGACAAAACATGCAGCCTGGCGTCATGGGAGCATCTCAAGTCACGGCTTACGGAGCTCGGGCTTGACCGTGCCGGGGGCGTTTACCGCACCAAGGCGAACTGCCTTCGCATCTGCGAACAGGGGCCAATTGCCCTCGTCTATCCTGAAGGCACCTGGTACCATTCCTGCACACCCGCCGTGCTCGAACGTATCATGCAGGAACACCTGATCGGCGGCGTGCCGGTGGCGGAGTATGTGATTGCGGAACACCCCCCGAGCAATCCGGCCTGATTATTCACAACTTTCGCCGCGAGAACTTTAGAGTGCCGTTGCGTTTGTTCGTTCGAACGGCAGCGGCATCCCTAAAAAGGAAACCGCTGCTCCATATGAGCCCCTGCCTACTCCTCGCCCAGCGCCTGCTTGACCAATTCCAGCGCCTCCGGCGCCAGCTTCAACTCCAACGCTGCTGCCTGGCCGCGCGCTGACATTTTGCGCCAGGTCTTGCGCACGATCTCGATGACTTTGGCGGCGTCGTGCTGCGGCAGGAAGTGTTCGAAGTAATGGTCCAGGAAAACTAGGCAGGCGACGTCCTCGAGAGTCTGCGTTTCTGGGTCCGAGCGCAGGTTTTCCTTGCGGATCAAAGCCTGCACTCGCGCGATCATGTCGTCGTCGTAACCGGCTTCAGCCAGCAACTCCCCGGCTTTTTCTGCGTGAAACAGGGAGAGCTCACGGCGCCAGGCGTGGTAGCCGGCCCGGCCCGCAGGGTAGGTGTCGCGGCGGATTTCCCAGCGTCGCAGGTGCTGCGCCCGCACGGCGAGCTTCAGGGCCTCGCCCGCTTCCGGTTCCAGACGATTGAGCCAGGCAGTCATCCGCTGCGAATACAGCAGTTCCTGCGGCACGGCATCACCGTTATCATTTTCGACACGCGGATCAGCAGAATTGGCGATATCGGTCAATCGGATCGCATCGTCGAAGAGAGACATGCTAGACACTCCAAATTAGTTTTTTCCACGCACCCGAGAACTGCAGGACTAATACTGCTGGTCATGGTCGGTGCAACCTGATCGCCGAAGATGGCGCCGGGGCGTTCCAGATTATTTGCAAGTGCGATGGCTTGCGAGAATAGTGCTGATTTCTCCGGCGTGCCGCGGCAGTGAAAATGTTTCGGCATACGCCATCGCTGCCGTCATCTCAGGCGGCTCGGCGAGCGTCTGTACGATGGCATTTGCGATGGCCTCAGGCTGTGCTTCGACAATTGCCGCACCCGTTTGACCGACCATGGTCTCTTCCGGACCACCGCCGCCGGCGATGACGACCGGCGTACCAAGTCCGAACGCTTCGAGGGCGGTGCGTCCGAACGGTTCGCCATCAGCGACCGACACCAGAACGTCTGCTTCGCGAATGATCGGGTACGGGTTCGGTTGAAAGCCGAGGAAGCGCACGTTATCCGGCGCCTGTTGCCACAGCTGTTCCTCGTAGCGTTGACCCTCATCGTCCCTGGCTCCGCCGACAACGAGTGCGGTGAACGGCTGCCCGGCAGCTGCTTCGAGAAACATCGCGTGTCGTTTCCACTCGACCATGTCGGCAACCAGTACGACACGCGGGCCGTCAGGCAGCTCGAACTTCTGGCCGGCGTCGAACGCTTTTGCCTGCATGCGAATGTCCGGCCAGTCGAAACCGTTGCGGACCGTCGTTATTTTTGCCTGCAGCTCGGCGGGGCAGTGCTCGCGTTGAAAATTAGAAACCGTTATAGCCTGCACGGCGCGCGTGACCACCTGCTTCAGCACCTTTTGCGGACTCCGTAAATCGCGGTGGTGAAAGATCAGCGGCAGTTGGTTCGGCAATCCCAGCGTGCATAGCAGTCCGGAGCGAATGCCGTTGGCGTAGACCAGCTCGATATTGCGGGTGTCCAGCCAGTCACCGAGGATCGGCTTGGTGTTGCGGGTGTCTGTCCAGGCTGCCAGTAGACCGCGCCAGGTCCGCGGCCAGTTGCGGGTGGGGATCATGCCGGTGTCGATGTCTATGCTGCGCGCCTGAGTGGCGAGGCCGGCATCGGAATCGTCCGCTGTCAGGAGGCAGGGATCGATACCGTAGGCGCTGTCGCGTTTGAGTTCGGACAACAGGCCGAAGAGGCTGCGTTGCGCTCCCCCCATGAACGGCGACGTGTCGATGAACAGGGCCTGCATGTCACGCCAATCTCGCAATGGCGCGGTGGGCAATGTCTTTGCGGTAGAAGGCCCCGTCCCAGGAGATCTGTTGCGTAGCTGTATACGCAGTGTCTGCCGCGGCTTTGACGTCGGTACCGGTCGCGGTTACACCGAGGACGCGGCCACCCGCGGTGACGATGTCGTCGCCGCTGCGTTGTGTGCCGGCGTGGAAAACAATTGCGCCATTGGTTTCGGCGGCTTCGAGGCCGGAGATGACTTTGCCTTTTTCGTAAGGGCCGGGATAGCCTCCGGAGGCGATCACGATGCAAACAGCCGGATCCGGCTTCCAGCCGAACTCGAAATCTGCCAGCCGATTCTCAATGGTGGCCAGCATTGCTTCGGCCAGGTCGCTTTTCATGCGCATACAAATCGGCTGGCACTCCGGATCGCCGAAACGTACGTTGAATTCGACCACCCGCGGGCCGGCTGCCGTCGCCATGATTCCGACGTAGATGACGCCGCGATAGTCAAGGCCGTCGGCCTGACATCCGGCCAGAAAAGGGTTGAGAATGCGCTCGTGAATTTGCGCCCACAGGGCGTCATCGACCACTGGCGCCGGTGAGTACGCCCCCATGCCGCCGGTGTTCGGACCGGTGTCGCCGTTGCCAACGCGCTTGTGATCCTGCGACGAGGCCAGCGGCTTGATGGTGTCATGGTCGACAAAGGCGAAAATCGAGGCTTCCTCGCCGACCATGCATTCCTCGATCAGCACCGATTCGCCGGCAGCGCCGAAGGTGCCGCTGAAACAGTCCTCGACAGCGGCGATGGCGGCAGCTTCGGTTTCGGCCACGGTGACACCCTTGCCGGCGGCGAGCCCATCAGCCTTGATGACGATCGGGGCGCCATTGTCGCGGATATAGGCGATCGCATCGGGTGCGTTGGTGAATGATTCCGCGTCGGCGGTGGGTATGCCGTGGCGGTTCATGAAGTCTTTAGCGAACGCCTTGCTGCCTTCGAGCTGGGCGGCTGTGCTGTCGGGCCCGAAAACGGCCAAGCCCCGATCGCGGAATTCATTAACAATGCCGTCACAGAGCGGGGCTTCAGGTCCAACGACGACCAGGCCGACGCTGTTGGCTTCGCAGAAATCTGCGAGCTCGTCAGCCGGCGTATCGATGCATTCGATGCCGTGCATGCCGGCGTTGCCGGGTGCGCAGTAGACGCGATCGACGGACGCGCTTTGCTTGAGTTTCCAGGCAAGTGAATGTTCGCGGCCGCCGCCGCCGATGACCAGTGCGTTCATGTGGGTGTCCTGTTGCGTGATGGAACGATTTGACGCGAAATCTGAGTGCCTGACACAATATCTGAGTTGGCGCCAGGTGGCAAGTGGCAAGAGGCAAAGTGGCAAGGGGGGGCAGTCTGTAAAAACGTGAAATTTAATTGGCGCTGGATCATTCGGACAGATGGCGAACTGTGGTGGGCGGGACAGGCAGTCACCCTACAAGGCATTGAAAATTTCGATCGTTTTCGCCATGGCGCCGCGATTGTCGACGACTGCACGGCGGGCGTTGGCGCCCAGCTTTTCGCGTGCGCCGGGGTCGGAGAGCAGGCTGTGTACCCTCTCGCGAAGGTCTGTTTCGCCGTCGACCTCGATAGCAGCATCCGCCTCCCGGAAGATGCGGGCGACGTCACGGAAGTTGCTCATGCCAGACCCGAAGATGACCGCCTTGCCCAGCATTGCGGGCTCAATAATGTTGTGGCCGCCATCGTTGCCAGCCAGACTCTTGCCGACAAAAACGATATCGGAGACGGCGAGAAATTCCATCATCTCGCCGGTGGTGTTGCCGATGAGGACGGGGGCAATTCTGGATTCTGGATTCTGGGGTCTGGATTCGGAATTTCGGATATCGGTCACGAGGATGCCGGTGAGATCGAGTTCCTGCAGCGTGCGCTGGATGTCGGCGCCACGTTCCGCGTGGCGCGGAATGATCAGCAGCCGGAGGTTCGGAAAATCGGCGACCAGTTCCCGGTAAACGCGTCCGATGATCTCGTCTTCGCCGGGGTGCGTGCTGGCGGCGGTCAAGCGGACATGCTCGCCTTCGCCGAATACCTGTTCGAGCAGCTTGCCGTCGAGTTGCGGGTCGCTGTCCGGGACGATGTCGAACTTCATTGTGCCACAGGTGCCCAACCCCGGCAGCTCGCCGGCGACGGCCTCGAGCTTGCGAACATCCTCGGGAGTTTGCACGGCGATCATCGAGAACTTCGAAAAGATGTCACGGAACAGCCATCTGTGCTTCAGATAACCCGTTGCGGACGAATCGGAGACACGGCCGTTGATCAGGCCGACGAAGATGCTCCGGCCGGCGACGGCGCTGACCAGGGTCGGCCAGATCTCGACTTCGACGATCAGCAGGGCGGCTGGCCGCACGGCGCGCAGCGTCGAAGCGATGCATGGATAAAAGTCGAGCGGGCAATAAATGGGGACGACGCCGTCCGGGGCGTTGGCCCGCACGATGGCCTGGCCGGTGGCGGTAGTTGTGGAAACGACAAACTGCCGGCCGGGTTCCCGGTCGAGCCAGTATTTGATGAACGGCACTGCCAGTTGCGCCTCACCGACGCTGACTGCATGGATCCAGACCGGGTCCTTGAGAGCGTTCAGTTGCGCCTTCTTGGCGCTGGAGATGAGGCCGAAGCGTTCGCCAAAGCCGTCGATGAAGTTGCCGCGCTTGACGAGTTTACACAGGTAGACTGGGAAGTACAGAAGGAAGGCGAAGGGAAAAAACAGATTGTAAACGATCAGTGCGAGTTTGACCATGTCACGGCTTGCTGCATCGACTGCAACGAGGGCACGCGTTGGCGCGCCTCAGTGATCGCCTGGTACGACAGTTCGCTGCGCAGGCAGATTTCGTCTTCTTCGGCGGCGGTTAGGATTTCGCCCCACGGCGCGACCATCATCGAATGACCGTAGGCCAGCACCTGCATTGGTTCGTTCATGCCACACTGATTGACACCGGCAACATAGCACTGGTTTTCAATGGCGCGGGCGCGGAGCAGGATTTCCCAGTGGGCTTCACCGGTCATGTGGGTGAACTCGGCAGGGCACAGCATGAGATCGGCACCCGCGTACACGCGGTAGAGCTCTGGGAACCGCAGATCGTAGCAGATCGTCAAGGCGATTGTCCAACCATTCAGGGTGAAGCTTGCGGGGTTCTCACCGTGGGCGAAGCGCGATGTTTCATCGACCGAACTGGTGCCGGTGAACAACTGAAACAAATGAATCTTTTCATAGGTGGTGATGAGTTCGCCGTCGGCGCCGATGACCAGGGCGGTGTTGTAGATGGCGTTATCGCGCGCGACCTGGACGCTGCCCCATACCGTGCAGATGCCAATGTCGCGGGTGACGTTGCCGAGGGTCTCGTGATGCTGCTCGAGCGTCGGGGGATCGTACCCGGCCACTATGAAATCGCCGCGGTAGATGGCGTTTTCGGGGATCACAACAAGGTCGGCGCCGGCGGTGTCGGTGTTGTCGAGCAGTCTGCGGATGCCGGCGATATTCTGTTCCGGCTGGTCGTTGCCGCAAGTCTGGCAGAGTATGACGGACAGGTTTTCGGAAGGGCTGTTCATACAGTTTGCAATCTATTGTCGGTAGTGCCAATGTGCAACTGGGTGTTAGACAGGTGGGGGCGTGGGGATGTTGTAGGCCGAGAGCGAGAACCTCCCCGGTATGGGTCCAGATAACCGTGCGTATTATAGTGCACTTTCGCTTGCCGTCTTTCCCATGCCTTGACAGCCTTTTTTGGCGGTCTACCTTATGCGGATTTTCTGTGGTGCAGGTATGGAAGAGGAACCCAAGCAGACACGGCCGAGGAGATATCAGCAGGGCCTGAATTTAGGCATGATGCTGGTGGCCGGAATGGTTTTTTGCACGATGCTCGGGTTTCTTGTCGATCGCAAGTTTGACACGCTTCCTTTCGGCACTATCGGTGGTATTGCACTTGGCTTTGTGTACGGCGGCTACGAGATGTGGAAAGAGATTAGATTGCCAAACCCTACGGTTTCGAACAACGAGCAACAGTCCGATGATGAGTGAATCAACGACAATTTTGCCGAGCACGGCGACCAAGGAAGTGGTCGGGCTCGGGGCCATGCGGCGTCTGGCAGTGACTGCGGTCATTGGGGCGTTGCTTTCGATTGTCGGCGTAGCTCTGATCAAACAGGCGTTATTTCCTCTGGAAATGTTCGTTGGCTGGGCTTTGGCGACGGTGAATGTGATTGTTGCCTTTCTGTTGCATGGCAAAGCTATTGCGGCTGCGAACAACCGCGAGTTCGTGACCTGGGGTATTGTCGCCAACAGTTGCCGGATTATTTTGCTGGTCGGGGCGATCGCTGTCGGCGCCGTCTCCTTCAGCGCCCCGATACCGTTCTTGATTGCGGTATTGGTGACTTATTTTACCGCGAAATTCAACGAGGTGTTGAGCCTGTACGGTTTCGCTAACGAAAGGCCGGGGACCAATGGCTGATACTGCGGCTGTGGCCGAGACAATCGAAAAAGCTGCCGAACCGACTGCTGCCGAAGCGTCGGCGGCAAAGATGGAGATCATCAAGTCTTGGGTCGAGCACCATATTGTCGATGGTAGTTCATGGCACCCGATTCCCGGGTTGCCGGCGATTGATCTCAGTGCATTCGGTCTCTCGCTGCATGGTGCCATGCTGATTATCGCGGCGCTGATCCTGATCGTGTTCGGCGGATTTATTGCCAAGAAAGGGATTCGTATCCGGTCTCGCCTGTCGAACCTGTTTGAAGTGCTTGTTGTCTTTGTCCGCGACGAGATCGCCATTCCTGCCATGGGCGAGAAGGACGGGCGGGCGATGACGCCGCTGCTGTGTAATTTTTTCTTCTTCATCCTTGTCTTGAACTTCATGGGGCTGATTCCGATCTTCGTGACCGCGACCGCCAACTTCAGCATCACCTGTGCCCTGTCGTTAATCACTTTTGTATTCATGGTCGGCGGCGCGCTGATCAAGAACGGGCCGGGCGGTTTCGTCAAGTCGTTTATACCGTCGGGTGTACCGGTGCCTGTGTTGTTTCTGATTACGCCGCTAGAGTTTATCGGGTTATTCATCAAGACTTTCGCGCTGATGGTTCGTCTCTTTGCAAATATGCTTGCGGGACATCTGGCGATTTTTGTGATGCTCGGCCTGATCGTGCTTTGCCAGTCTTTGGCGGTCAAGGCAGCCGCCACCGTGGTGTTAGCACCCTTTGCGCTGTTCATCTATGTGCTGGAGGTTATGATCGCCCTTTTGCAAGCGTATATTTTCACGTTGTTGTCGGCTATGTTCATCGGTATGGCATGGCATCCGGATCACTGATAAACCATGGCTTTATAGTTGAATTGTAGCGACTATATTCACGCCTTCCCAAAAATAACCAAACCTCTGGGGCCGACAGGTTCCAGACCAACCGAAGGGACGAAGATATGATGAACAGACTGCTGACAGTTATTATACTGTTGCTGGCCGTTGGAATGACCGCACAGGCCGCTGATGCAGCCGCTGACGCAGGCGCTGTCGCGGAAGCGGCGGGGGCGGGCATGGCTGGACTAATCGATATTGGTAAAGGGTTGGCAGTCATCGGTGCGGGTCTCGCAGCGGTCGGTGCCGGCGTTGGTATCGGCCTTGTCGGCGGTTCGGCATGTGAAGCGGTGGCGCGCCAGCCAGAAGCCGTTGGCGATATTCGCCAGAACATGCTTGTCTGTGCCGCCATGATCGAAGGTGTTGCACTGCTTGGCGCCGTCATGGGCCTGCTTGCGTTGTTTGTGGTAGGCAGCTAATAATCGCCTTGTCCATAACATCTGACCACCTTTCTCGCATCTTTCCCAAAGCGGGGTTTTTGTGGTGAACATACTGATAGCAACAGTCGAGCAGAGCGCTCACAGCACCGACTCGCACGGGGGCGGACCGACCTTCGTGGACGGCCAGATGCTGATCCTGGTGTGGATCGTCTTTGGCCTGATGGCGGCAATCCTGGGCAAGTTATTGTGGAAGCCGATCATTCAGGCACTGGATGACCGTGCCCAAAAGATTGATCAGTCGATTGACAACGCCGCGCGCATCGAGAGTGAGCTGGCTTCTGTCGAAGGCCAGCGCAAGGAGATCATTGCCGAGGCCGACGCGAAGGCCAAGGAAATTATCGAAACCGCTCGAAGGGCCGCTGTCGACGGCGCTCGGACGATTGAGAGCAAGGCTCGTGAAGAGGCCCAGATCATGATTGAGAACGCCAGTCGCGAGATCAATGCGGTCCGCGACAAAGCCCAGGCGTCGCTGCGGCGTGAAAGCGCTGAAGTGGCTATCGAGCTGGCTGGCAAGATCATCGATGAAAACCTCGACAACGAAAAAAATCGGAATCTCACCGAGAAGCTGATCAGCGAGATCTGACCTATGGCCAGTACCAAAGCCGCTAAAAGCTATGCCAAAGCGATCTTCGCACTTGCCGGCGAGAACGACAAGCTGGACTGTGTGCGCGGCGATCTGCTGGCCTTGGCGCAACTGCGTGAGAAGAGCAGCGAGTTGAACACCTTCTTTTCAAATCCATTGATCACCACCGAGCGTCGCAACGAAATCATCAAGAAGCTCTTTGGTGAGAAACTCGATCCGCTGACCGTGCAATTCCTGCTGTTCCTCGAATCGAAAGGGCGGCTTGAGCATTTGGCGGACATCTGCGAGGAGGTTGAATCTTCCTATTACGAGCTCAAGGGCATTTTGCGCGTGCAGATGACGGCCGCAAAAGAGCTGGAGGGCGACCAGGTCGAGCAGATTCTGCAACGTCTGCGCGACCGTTTCAGCAAAGAGATTGAACTGGCTGTCGAGATCGAGCCCGAGTTGCTCGGCGGTTTTCAGTTACAGGTCGGTGACACGGTGTATGACTCGAGTATCCGCACCAAACTTCTGACTTTCCAACAAAAGCTTATCAACGCGTAGGGGATCACCCATGGCAGTCGATCTGAAGCCCGAGGAAGTTTCCCAGATCCTCAAGGAACAGCTTTCGGATTTCGAGATGAAGTCCGAGAGCTACGAGATTGGTACCGTCCTGAGCGTCGGCGACGGTATCGCCCGCGTCCACGGTCTCGGCAATGTAATGGCCGGTGAACTGGTCGAATTTCCCGGCGGCCTCAAAGGCATGTCGCTCAACCTCGAAGAGGACAATGTCGGTATCGCTATTTTCGGCGAGGACACGCATATCAAGGAAGGCGACGAAGTGCGCCGTACCGAGTCTATTGCCGCCGTGCCTGTTGGTGATGGGCTGGCCGGTCGTATCGTGGATGCGCTCGGTGTCGCCATCGACGGTGGCGCGCCGATCCAGGCCGACGAAATGCGCCAGATCGAGATCAAGGCGCCCGGCATCATCGAGCGCAAAGACGTGCACGAGCCGCTACAGACCTGTATCAAGGTCTTCGACGCCCTGACCCCGATCGGCCGCGGCCAGCGCGAGCTGATCATCGGTGACCGTAAGACCGGCAAGACGGCGCTGGCGATCGACACGATCATCAACCAGCGAGGCCAGGACGTCCATTGCTTTTACGTCGCTATTGGCCAGAAGCGTTCCACCGTAGTGCAGGTCTTCGAGACCTTGAAGCAGCACGGTGCCATGGAATACACTACGATCATTGCCGCCACCGCTTCGGACCCCGCGCCGATGCAGTTCCTGGCTCCCTATTCCGGCTGCACCATGGGCGAGTTCCATCGTGACAACGGCCGCCACGCCCTGATCATCTATGACGACCTGACCAAGCAGGCGCAGTCCTATCGTCAGTTGTCGCTGCTGCTGCGGCGGCCGCCGGGACGTGAAGCCTTTCCGGGCGATATTTTCTACCTGCACAGCCGGTTGCTCGAGCGTGCCGCCAAGATGAGCGATGAAGAAGGCGCCGGCAGTCTCACTGCCCTGCCGATCATCGAGACGCAGGCGAACGACGTATCGGCCTATATCCCGACCAACGTGATCTCGATCACCGACGGTCAGATTTTCCTGCAGTCCGACTTGTTCAATTCCGGCCAGCGCCCTGCCATCAACCCGGGTATCTCCGTCTCCCGCGTCGGTGGCGACGCCCAGGTCAAGGCGATGAAGCAGACGGCCGGCCCGTTGCGCCTGACCCTGGCACAGTACCGTGAGCTGGCGGCCTTTTCACAGTTTGCCTCCGACCTGGACGCCAGTACGCGTGGCCAGCTCGAGCGCGGTGAGCGCCTGATGGAGGTCATCAAGCAGGGCATCAACGTGCCGCTGTCCGTCGTCAAGCAGGTGGCGATCATCTATGCCGGTGTCAATGGTTTCCTTGACGACATCGATGTCGACAAGATTCCGGCGTTCGAGGTCCATTTGCACGAATCTTTGGACTCTGCCTACGCGGACTTCTGTGAGCAGTTCAACCATGCCTTGGCGATGACCGACGATATCAAGGAACAGCTCGAGAAAGTTCTCGAAGAAGTTAAGCGTACTTTCAACGCCTGAACCAACGACGTCTTTACATGCCCAGCCTGCGCGAATACGATGTCAAAATTGCGAGTCTCAAGAACACTCGCAAGATGACCAAGACTATGCAGATGGTTTCTGCCAGCAAATTGCGGCGGGCCCAGGATGCGCAGCGCAAGGCTGTTGCCTATGCCAACCATCTCCACGACTTGATCCATCGTCTGGCCGGTTCCGTGGAGAGCGTTGCCCACCCGTTGCTGACCAGGCGTGATCCCGTGCGCAAGGCGCATATCCTCCTCGTCACCAGTGATCGTGGCCTTTGTGCCGGCTTCAACAACAATCTGATCAAGCACGTTGCGCAGTGGATCAGCGAGCACAACAGTGATTACGAAAGCATCTCGATGAGCTGTTGCGGGCGCCGCGGCAACATGTATTTCCGCACGAAAGAGGATGTGCGCAAAGAATACCCCGACACCACGGCCAAGCCGGAATTCCTCAAGGCCGAAGAGATTGGAGAGGAACTCGGTGAACAATTTGTCAACGGCGAGTTCGACGAGGTCTACCTGGCGTACAACGTTTTCAAGAGTGCCTTGAGCCAATTCCCGCGCATCGAAAAACTGTTGCCGATCGCACCGGTTGAAGTCAAGGCGGACGAGAGCAAAGAGCCGTTCACGCGTAATTACATCTTCGAGCCGGCCGAGTCCGAGCTTTTGGCATTGCTGCTGCCTCGATCCGTTTCCTACACGATTTTTCACGCTATGGTGGAAAACTCCGCAGGCGAACATGGCGCGAGGATGACCGCCATGGACAACGCCACAAATAATGCTGACAGCCTTATCGAAACCAATACACTGCTGCGCAATCGCGCCCGCCAGGCGGCCATAACGACGGAATTGACCGAGATCGTCGCGGGCGCCGAAGCGCTTTAACCATACAAGGAACGCCAAAATGAGCACCGAAACCACCCAGGGTACCGGCAAGGTTGTACAGGTAATGGGAGCTGTCATCGACGTCGAATTCCCATCCGACAGTCTGCCCAATATCTTCAACGCTTTGACTCTGCACAATCCGAGTATCGACGACAACCCCACGAACCTCACACTGGAAGTCGCCCAGCACCTCGGCGACAACGTCGTGCGGACGATTGCCATGGACACCACCGACGGGCTGACCCGCGGCGTCGCGGTGACCGATACCGGCGCCGGTATTTCAGTGCCGGTTGGCGAATGCACGCTTGGTCGCGTCCTCAACCTTCTCGGTACGCCGATCGATGGCAAGGGTGACGTCAACGCCACCGAGCACTGGCCGATCCATCGGGAGGCCCCGTCTTTCGACCAGCAGGATACCGGCTCCCAGGTGCTGGTGACCGGCATCAAGGTCGTCGACCTGCTCGCCCCCTACCGCAAGGGCGGCAAGATCGGTCTGTTCGGCGGCGCCGGTGTAGGCAAGACCGTGCTGATCCAGGAGCTCATCCGCAACATCGCCACCGAGCACGGCGGCTACTCTGTATTTGCCGGTGTTGGCGAACGTACCCGTGAAGGCACTGCACTGTACGGTGAAATGACCGAATCCGGGGTTATTGAGAAAACGTCGATGGTGTTCGGTCAGATGAACGAGCCGCCCGGCGCTCGAGCCCGTGTCGCGTTGTCTGCGCTGACTGTCGCTGAGTACTTCCGCGATGCCATGAACCAGGACGTGCTGCTTTTCGTTGACAACATCTTCCGCTTCACCCAGGCCGGTTCTGAAGTGTCCGCTTTGCTCGGTCGTATTCCCTCTGCTGTGGGTTACCAGCCGACGCTCGGTACCGACATGGGCGAGCTGCAGGAGCGTATCACCTCGACCAAGGCTGGTTCGATCACCTCGATCCAGGCGATTTACGTGCCGGCGGACGATTATACCGACCCGGCTCCGGCAGCGACCTTTGCCCATCTCGACGCGACGACCGAGCTGTCGCGCGCGATCTCCGAACTAGGTATCTATCCTGCCGTGGATC
>CAYWQM010000047.1:17045-36127 GCA_964460215.1 uncultured Lentisphaerales bacterium | reverse complement strand
CGAGTCCTCGGTCATTCCCGACCTGATGCCGGAAAGCCGCCGATCCAACGAAAAGCTCATCCGCGAACGCATGGCACTGACCCGTTCGCTCGGCCTCGACTGCTGGCTGATAGTCTGGGGCGTTCCCGGGCCCGACGAGTCCTACGGAACGGCGTACGCCAACAACTCACAAACCGTGGACCGTCGCATCAAGCTGGAGATGCGCGGGCTGCTGCAGCGCCAGCCTGATCTGTTCGGGCAGCGCGACCCGGAGGGCTGCAGCTGGCGCGGCAACCGCCCGTTGTGCCTCAGTCAGCCTACCGTGCAGGCGTACTACCGTGAATTGTACGCCAACCTCTGCCGTGATTTCCCCGAGCTCGATGGCCTGGTGTTTTTCCCCGGCGATCACAACCCGGAATGCTGCGACGAGTCCTGCCCACGCTGCGGCAGCGCGCCGGGCGGGCCGTGGTCGGTCTACATCAGGTTCTTGAACGAGGCGGTCGAGACAGTCCTCGAAGCGCGGCCGGACCTGCCGATCTACGTCGTCGTCTGGAACCCGGAGATTGATGTACGCAACTGGATCATTCAAAAATCGCACCCGGCCTGCGGTGTGATTCTGCCGTTCCCGGATCTGGTCGACGAACAGCGCCGTACCGGTCGCCTGGAGACCGCGCAACCATGGCTGTCTATCGACCGCATGGGCTGGCTCACAGCCGAGAACGCCGTCATGGCGCGAGAAGAAGGCCGGCCAATCCTGGCCCTGCACGAGTTCTGTCAGTCCGAGGTCTACGATCCATGCCACGCCTTTGCGCTCCCCGGCAAGACAATCAACGTGCTGCACAAACTGGCTGCTGACGACTTCAGCGGGATCATGGATTTCTGGGGCGACTACCCGCCGGTCACTCGCAACGCCAACATGATGGCGGTGCGCGCCTACCTCGACGATCCGCAGGCAACACGCGAAGAACTGCTGCAGAGAGTTGCGGCAAAGGCAATCGGCGCCCAACCGGAACTACCGCAACTGACCAACGCACTCCTGGATGTCTGGGGAAAGATAGAGCAGGCCGTCGACGACCAGGCGTACTTCACCTGGTTCCAGCGACTGAATGCCGGCATCGGCCGGCAGGGTGCACGCGGGCATTTGTATCTGCCGCTGATCCCGAGCTTTCTCGATCTCGACGAACGCCCGCGCGACAATTATTTCCAGAAACACATCCGCATCTGGATTGACGGCGAGCTCGGCAGTATCCATGGCCAGGCACAACTCGACGACCGTGATACGTTCATCGAACTGGCCGACGAATCGGAACAGGCGGGCGCCCTCTGCCAACAGGAAGGGCAGTCTGCCGGCGCTGATTTCCTGCTCGAACAAGCACTTAACCTGCGCCTGTACGCCAGCTTGATCGCCTCGCTCGGACGTTCGGTCTGGGCGCTCGAAGCATACAGTACGAAGGATGCAGGGCTGCTGCGAAAGCTGATGCTCGAGGAAGTCGATGCGCGCCACGAGCAGATCCGGCTGACCGACCAGCTCGGCTACGGCATCAACCGGGTGCTGGTGGAAGAAGACATTCAACTCATGCTCCAGTTCCTGGCAGCATCCGACTTCCCGAATACAACGCCCGCGGCGTTCAGCTTCAGCTCGGTGCCGTACTACGATTGAGGACAAGTCGCCGCCTAGGGGCGCTATCCGCGTTCAACAAGGCCGGAAGACGGATTCCAGTACATCGAACATACAGAACCGTTCAACACCTGTTGCTAACACCGGCTTTCCCGAAACTACCAAGAGGACGTTGCATGCCTGCGAGTGACATCGCACTGACACCGGACCAGATCACAAGCTTTCACGAACACGGGTTCCTGGCACTTGACCGCATCACGACGGCGGCGGAAGTCGAGCAACTGCGGCCAGTCTTCGACGACACCTTCGAAGGCTGGCGGGAAAAGACCGAATTCACGCCCCGTGACCTGGCCGATGGCGGTGACCAGGACGATGGACTGGTCGTCCAGATGCATGAGATGTCAAAGAATCTCGCGGCCTTCGCAAACTCGCTGATGCGCGCCAATGCCATCGCCGTCGCCGAACAACTGCTCGGTCCGGAATGTGAATTCCGCACGGATCATGCTATCTCCAAACCGGCGGGCAGTCCGGCAGCCACGCCCTGGCATCAGGACCAGTGGTACTGGGATCCGAAAGCAGAGTATCGCCGTGTCAGTGTGTGGATTCCGCTGCAGGACGTCAATGCCGAGAACGGCTGCATGCAGTTCGTCTCCAGGCGCGACGTCCCGGACATCATTCCACACGCCAAACAGGACGCCAGCGACGCCTGGCACGCGGATGCCGCCAGCTTCGCCCCGGCAACAGCCGTGCCCTGCCCTGTTCCAGCCGGCGGCGCCACCATTCATTACGGCAAAACCCTGCACTACACGACACCGAATCGCTCGGGACAGCCGCGTCGTGCTTATATCATTTCCTGCGGCATCCCGTCGACGGAAGTGTGATTGCAACGTTTGCTGTTCAGTCTGCGTGTCAGGTAATCTGTACTGCCCTGTCTAACTTGGCATGCCGCTAAACAGCCGTAAAGTGACAGGATAAACACTTATCAACCAACCGGAGTCGCTCATGTATACATTCGAACCTGGCTACCCCTACACGATGCCCACTGCCAGCATTTTTCGCGATCCGCGGCCGTGGGAAAACGGCGGCATGCGCTACGGCCGTGTCACCGCCCTGGCAGTAACGTTCCTGACCGAACCGGAGGCAGCGGCGAAGCTCCTGCCGGAACCGTTTCGGCTTGACGAGGAGGCACTGATTTCTGTCGCTGTCTGCCAGTGCGAGGACGTCGACTGGCTGGCCGGCAAGGCGTACAACCTCGTCGGCGTGGACGCGCATTGCGTCTTCGACGGTGAGGTCGACAAGGATGTGCACGGCACCTTTTGCACGGTCATGTGGGAAAACATGACCGAGCCGATTCTCGGCGGTCGCGACCACAGCGGCGTGCCGAAGGTGTATGCGGACATTCCCAACCTGATGCGGCATGGCGACACCTGCCGCGCCGACGTGACGCATTTCGGCTATCCGATTCTCGAAGTGTCCGCGAGCGGGCTCACCGAGATGTCCGCCGACCAGCGCAAGGAGATTGAACAAGCCAAGCACGATGCGATCTGGATGAACCTCAAGCACTTCCCGAGTGTCGAGAATGACGGCGCCGACTTGTCATACGTCTGCACCTACCCATGCACCGCCGAATGTCCGGCGGCCTGGGAGGGCGACGGCGAGCTGCAGTTCTTCGAGTCGAGTTTCGAGAAGAACCCGACGCAGTACGCGATCATCAACCTGCTGGCAGCCCTGCCGATCCTCGAAGTGCGCGGCGCCAAGCTGATCGTCTTCGAACCGCAAATGGCACTCGCCCGAAAACCGCAGCGGTTACGGTAGGCACGAAGCTCGGGGCAACACCAACTGCTGCTCGGCGATCGCCGCGATAGGGCTACGGGCCTCAGCCCTGGTCATTTGCGACGTCCCGGTCTCCGCGTCAGGAGACGCCGAGCGCGCCACCAACATCGATGATTCCCTGCCAGGTCGCATCCTCGATATAGATGCCGCCAGCCAGGCGTTCCGACTTGGTTGCAGAACTGTGCTCGCCGGGGATGCGAATCTCTTTGGCACACTCTGCAACCGGTGTCGCCTTGAGCCTGTCGATCAGACCGGTCACCTGGGCCATGTACGCATCGTTGCTGGTGAATGCAGAAATATCGATGACCTGCGCGAACAGCCCCTGGGCATCGCGACCGGCCGAACCGCTGCAGCCGGCGCCGCTGAGGGCGCCGCCGAGGATGTCAATGCCAAGGCTGAGCGCAAACCCCTTGTGCCCGGCCACCGGCGAGCCGAGCGGCAACAAGGCCCCCTTGGGATCGGTGAACAGTACCTTGGGATCGGTTGTCGGCCGGCCCTCGGCATCGATCAGACAGCCCTCCGGCAACTGTTTGTCACGCTGGATCGCCAGCTGCACCTGACTGCCGGCAGTGACACTGGTCGACATGTCGACGCAAATCGGTGGGTGCTCACCGGCCGGGGCGGAGATCGACAGAGGGTTGGTGCTGAGTACCGCCTGGGCACCGCCCCAGGGTGCCACGTAAGGGTTCGAGCCACCGTCGTTGTTGGTCAGAATGCCGATGCAGTTGTGCTCGACCGCAACGATCGTATAGGCGCCGAGGCGGCCGACATCGTTGCAGTTGAAAATGCTGGCGCAGGCAACACCATGCGCCAGCGCCTTTTCGATAGTCCGTTCCATCGCCGTAGTTGCAGCGACCTGGCCGAAACCCCAACCGGCATCGATCACTGTGGTGACGGTCCCGTCCTTGACGGTCGTCGGGCGCGTCGTGACATCGATGTCGCCGGAGTCTATCGCCTTGACGTATCGCGGAATCCGCATGACACCGTGGGAGTCGTGCCCGACGAGGTTCGACTCCACCAGGTTCGCCGCGACGAGTTCGGCGTCCGCTGGCGCTGCGCCGGCAGCAACGAGGATCTTTTTGGCAAGCTCAATCAGTTCGGGGGCGGAAATTTTCACAGATTACCCGGTTGCAATTGTTCCTTGTCTAACGGACCCCACCGTGAAAATCGTTTATGGGATGGGGGTTTCCTGATGCGGTACCGGTGCCGCAATCCCAATCGTTCCAACATTCGATTTTCACTTCGAAACACAGTCCGCACTATGACCAATAAGCCATCCTTGTCTATATGGTCTGCGGCTGTTCCCAGCTCGCAACAAAATCCTCTACGCCGTAGTCCGGCATCTCATTCAGCCGATAGCCGCTGGGCTCCCTCACCTGAAAGGCGGGCGTGTCGTCCGGCACATCGCTTTGGAGAGCTTCGTCGAGCGGCACGAAGCTCTGCCACAGCGTTTCGATGTCATCCGCAGTAAACCGCTCGGCAAGCTGCGCGTTGACGCCCTGGTGCATTTGCTGGGCGTCCTTACAAACGTGGATCAGTGCCATGAATCTGCCTGTCTCGCCAGGGTGCAGCTCGGCCAGCGCCGAGGCTAAAGCTGCCGAGTCCCGGGCCAGCACGGCGCGCAGAACCGCCTCGATCCGGTCAAGTTCTTCGTCGTACAACTCGTCACATTGCGCCAGTACCGCCTGCGACGCCGGCGACAGGTACTTCCCAAACGCCGGTTTCGGACTGTAGCCTTCATAGAAAAAGCTCGGGCCGCCAAACGAGCGGTAACCGATGTGAAAGGTCCGCCTCAGCTTCGTCCCGTAGTCACTGGCCCAGTGCAGAAGCTCGAGGTGGTTGACAATCAGGTCGCCAGCCTTGAGATCGGAGCTGATACTGTTGGGCAACGGCTCATGGCGCTTCTCTCCTTGTGGCTGCTGCCCGTGTGCGTAACCATGTGGAACCCCCAGAAGTTGACGATTCTCCTCGTCGGTGTTGACCCGCCGGTGGCTGCCGGGCACGACCCAGTAAACGTCGTCGTCATAAAGCGCAATGTTGAAGTGCAGGTAAACCGGGCCATTAGCCAACATATCCTGCTGCAATCCAACGAGCGGGCCTTTGGTCTCCGGATTGATGTCACGATGCCAGAACCAGGGCCCGTGCTCCTGCACCGGGTTGCACATCAGGAACATGCCGGCTGGAGCAACTGCTTTGGCATCGGGCATCAGGCGGCTGGCGACGCCAAACGTGGCCTCGTGCATGAACATCTCGATCAGGTTCGCCGTCGCCTCATCGATGACCTCGTTGAAGTTCTTGACCAAGGGTTGAAACACCCCCTCGGGAATCCCCTCCGGAAAGCAGCGGCGGATCGCTGTTTCGGCACTCTCTCGCAACGGTTCGAGTTCTTCCGGCGAAATAGCACCGCGGAGGATGAGGTACCCGTCCGTCATGAATTGTTCTATATCGAGCTCGATCACGTGTCTACTGACCGTTCCTTTCTTGATTGCCTGCACCACACACACGTTCAAATGTAAAGTACACTTGCCCGAATGGGTTTATCAAACCCGAATGATCACGGTTCAATGAAATAAACACTTTTGATTCAGGAACTGCACTCGAACATCTTCGGACACATGGCACGTCGTGTTGGGAACTCTGTGTCCAACACCGCGATCGAGGCGTATCTCACGACAACTGCGGTGTGAACGATGCCCAGCTGGCGCCCTTCCGCGTCACACAGACTCAAAGCGTTGTCGAAACGCCTCCAGCTTTGCTTTCAGTTTTGGGCGGTCCAGCACGGCGCGGTTGATAACGTTATCCGGCTCCTCGCCTCGAACAACGGCCAAAATACCTGCCACACACATCTCGCTGCACTGGTTCACCATCTCGACCGTGTGCCCCAGGGCATGCGGGGTGAGAACGACGTTGTCCAACGCCAGCAGGGGATCGTCCGGAGCGATGGGTTCGGCATCGAAGGCATCCAGCCCGGCCCCACAAATCCGCTTTTCAGCCAGGGCCCGGGCCAGCGCTGCTTGATCAACAATCGCGCCCCGGGCGACGTTGACCAGATAGGCCGTGGGCTTCATCAGGCTCAGCTCCTTTTCCCCGATGAGATGTCGTGTCTCATCGGTGAGAGGGCAAAGTATCACTACGAAATCCGACTGTTCCAGCAGCGCCGTCAGGTCCAGCCGCTCAATGTCATAGCCATCCGCGGCCGAATCATCGAGATGGGGATCGAAGACAAGGTGTCGCATCTGAAAAGGTCGGACCAAGGTGTAGAGGTCCCGGCCGATGTTGCCGAATCCTACGAAACCGATCGTCTTACCGGTCAGTCCGCCGCCCAGGTTGGCCGTGTGATAGCCCTCGGACCAGCGGCCGTTGTAGACGAGTCTGGATCTGTCGAACAGCCTGGTGGCCAGGGCCAGGATGTGTGTCAACGCCGCCGTCGACATCGGGCGGCTCAAAGCCGTCGGGACCGTGGCGACCATGATATCGGCCGCCGTACAGGCGTCCAGGTCGACGCGATCAAACCCCGCGCCGAAGCGTATCAGCGCCGCACATCGCCGGTCACCGTCCAGGTCCTCGCAGCCAACGTACGACGAACCGCCCAGGATCATCGCATCAACGTCGTTCAGCACCTCGGGCGTGATCGGTAGAAAACCTCGGGAAAATTGAACCAGCTCGGTCGTCGGCTCGCTTTCCAGCACCTGGCGAGCAGCCCGGGCGCTCATGATCTTTTCACGAATGTCCTCGTCGCTCAGTCCGACACGAAAGGGAAGTTGCTGATCCATTGCAAACGTATGCTCGTCCTTCGCCTCATTCGTCCCTTCGACAATGCCCGGGAACGCCGGCGCCGGCAATAATTGTTGAATGTTGAATGACTGCTACACAGCAATATGTTACGCGAGCACTGTCGACGATACAAGAATTAAAACGGCTGGTACGACACGGGCATCACGGGTTGCACAGATGAAATTAATGACATTTAACATTTTGACCAACGGTGAAAAGGAAGCCGGGTATCGGCAGAAAGATATTCAACAAGTCATTGCCGGGCACAACCCGGACATCCTGTGCCTGCAGGAAGGCGCTTACGGTGATTTCTGGGAGGACATAATCAAGGAGAACAATTTTGTGTTCTCCAAGAATATCGATGGATCGTATGCCCCATCCGTATGTTCGAAATACCCGGTTGCTGAATGTAAAATCCTGGACTTTTTCAAGCCGGGCGGTATCTACTTCAAGGTGCTTCTTGGCGATGCTGAACTTATCGTTCTCAATATTCATCTCCCATGGAAACTCACGGAAGATCAGAAACGACTCGCCATACTGGAAGAACTGCTGTCTGACTACTGCACGGACAGCAATCAGTACATTTGCATCTGCGGTGACTTCAATTCACGCTCTGCAGGTGAACCTGGCGAAGAATGGCAGGTCAGGTACCTGTCCACCTTGTCCGGGTTGACAGGAATGGTCTCCAACGATGAATGGGTCGCCGCCACAGACTTCCTTAAAATGAACGGTTTTACCGACAGCTACCGACAACTGCATTCCGCCAAAGGCTATTCGCAACACCATAGTGTTGAGGAATTGCGGGGACGATACCCTGAAATGCTGCAACAATTTCCGGCCGACGACTTGCAAGGCCGATTCCTGCCGAATGGTATCCGGGTTGATTATATTTTTGTAAACCATAAACTGCTGAACTGTCTGGATGCCTGTGATGTTGACGACTCACCATTCACCTTTAACAGCTCCGACCACGCGCCGCTAATCGCGAAATTTAATTTTAATGAGGATAGATGACATGCTGACACAAATCGGAAATGAACAGTGGGATTTTACCGATGCCGATGGCGAGCAGATTGCTTTGCCGGCAGTAGATGCCCCAGCTGTGGACATCAGGTTTCCAACCACCTGGCGAGTCTTCGGCCCGTTGCCCAACAAGACCAAAGTTGCGCCGCTGCAGATCATCACCGAGCGGGGTGTCCCGGATGTTGTCACCGAACTTCGGGCCTTGCCGGAGACCTTGACGATCGACGGCGAGACCTTGAGCGGCCAAGACGTCGAGCTCGACGGGAACAGCCTCGACCTGAACCAGTTTTGCGAAGCCTACGCCACCGTGTTTTTTGACGCGTTCGGCGATCTCGCCGCACGCGTCGGCAGGCAGGCCTATGTATTCGCCGAGCTTGAGCTCGATGAAGAAACGGTCGTGCCATTCGGTGCCGGATCGGATTTCTGGATGCAATGGTGGATCGACGGACAACCGGTCTACGACACACTCGACGGCGGCAACAAGATGCACCCGCCGACACACACTGATAATTGTTTCCGGTGCACGCTGGCGGCAGGAAAACACCTGCTGGCCGTGCGGTTGATCAGCGGCCAGACCAGCTGGGTACTCGAGACCGGCGTGCTCACCCCGCGCGAGGAAGCGCTGTCGCGGATCACGGTGTCCGATCGCTGGCAGTTCCTACCCGACTTCGACGAAATCCGGCCGCCGCACTCACCCGATTCGCTCGGCCAGACCTCGCTCGACTGGGGCCACACGATGGCGATCAACACCGACCGGTGCCTGGCCGAGGAAACGATCGAATGCGAATTCAAGATGACCGGTGAGGCGAATTTCGGGATCATTCTCGGGGCGCAGGACAACGGACATTATTACACCGTGCAGATCCCGCGCTGGGGGCAGTTGTGGCGGGCGCGCACCTTTTGGGCCGGGATCTGCATGGCCGACGGCAGCGGCCATCTGCGCAACCTGCAGATGCAGCTCGTTCCGTACGTCGCCTGCCACTGGAACACCTGGATACACCTCAAGGTGGAACGCCGTGGCAACTGTATCCAGACCTGGATCGACGGCGTCAAGGGCCCCTCGGTTGTCGACGATACGTACGGGCCGGGACGCGTCGGCATCACCGGCTTCACCCGTTACACGGTACGCCATTTACGGATCGACGGCGAAGCTGTAGATCGTCCGGAATGGCAAGCCGGTGACCATCGCGGCCAGCCATGGTTCCTGCCGGTACCAACTGAGGATACCCAAGTTCTGCAGGGGTCCGGAGAACTGTTACGCCTGTCGGACGACGAAATCCTGATGGTGTTCGACGATCAACGCCCGTCGAACAACCCCGCACCGCCGCATATCAGCCTGATGATCTCTAAGGATAACGGGCGCAATTGGCAACTGCATGCCGAGCTGTCGCTCGGGCCGGGCAACCCGCGGGCAATGCCATGGGGCCTGCGCTGGTTCGTCCCGCGCCCGGGGATCGTGCGGGCGTTCACCCTGGGCAACGTGTGGAAGGGCGGTGAGGAGATACCCGGATCGGATGACGGTGCATTGCTCACCGTGCAGGACAGTGAGGACAAGTGCAAAACCTGGTCCGCACCGGCGCCCTGCGAACTTCTCGGTGACTGGGACCGCGATATCTTTCGGGAAGGCTGCTGGAATCACATCTACGGCGGTACTCGCCTGAAGGACGGCACACTGCTGATGTGCATCCTGCACGGCTACCGACAACTGCAGGAGATCATTCCCAACCGTGGCCAGGGCACCTGGGGCTCGGAGTGTGCGCAACCGTACATCAGCCGCTCGGAGGACGACGGCATGACCTGGTCGGAGCCGGTGCCGATGGACAATGCCGCGGTCAACGACGGTGACAGACCGAACGGACCGCACGGCGGCTTTTCAGAGACCTGTTTTGCCGAACTGCCGAGCGGGCGTATCGTGGCACACGCCCGGCCATTCGCGGCGCCTTACATGTGGCGCACCCACAGCGACGACGGCGGCCGGACCTGGCGAGTAGTGACCTACGAACCCTTCTCCGGCGCCGGCGGACCGCAACTGTTATGCACGCAGTCCGGTTATCTCGTCAGCGTCAAGCGCGGCCCGGCCTTGTCTCTGCATATCAGCACGGACGGCGGCATGAACTGGGACCAAGGCACGATAATCGATTACCATGCCTCGTTCAACGGCCAGATCCTTGAGGTCGAACCGGATGTCGTGCTGGTTGTCTACCCCGAGACCATGGGTGAAATCCGGCGGTCATTCGCACGGGCACAGTTGCTCCGGATCACCCCGGACGGACCGGTGCCGTTAAACAATTGAATGAACAAAACTGCGGGTCAGCGAACCAGGGGGTTGTCATGCCGGAACCGATCTATTACGATTCACATATGCACACACCGCTGTGCAAACACGCCGACGGCGAACCCGAGGAGTATGCCGAATATGGCCACGCCGCAGGCCTGAAGGGAATCGTCTTCACCTGCCACAATCCTATTCCCAGTGGCTACAGTGCCGGCGTTCGCATGGAGATCTCGGAATTGGATGAATACGTGGCGATCGTGCATGACGCCACCGAGGCATGGGCCGACCGCCTTGACGTGCGCCTGGGCATTGAGAGCGATTATGTACCCGGTATGGAACCGTGGCTCCACGAGTTGCACAGTATGGCAGACTTCCAATACGTTCTCGGCTCGGTGCACCCACAGATGACCGAGTACTCCGAGCGTTTTGCCGGTGACAGCCACGTGGTGATCCAGGGACATTACTTCGAGCACCTGGCCATGGCGGCGGAGACCGGCGAGTTTGACTGCATCTCGCATCCGGACCTGGTGAAGAACGTAATCCCGCAGCAATGGGATGTGAGGGCTGCCATGCAGCATATCCGGCCGTGTCTCGATCGCATAGCAGCGACCGGGGTGGCGATGGAATTGAATACATCGGGATACTATAAGACCATACCGGAAATGAACCCCAACCCGGAAATGCTGGCCGAGATGCAGCAACGCGACATCCCGGTCGTCCTGTCCTCCGACTCGCATCAGCCGGTACGCGTTGGTGATCGGTTCGGCGAAGCGCTCGAGCTGCTCACGGCAACCGGCTACAAGCAGGTGAGCTACTTTATTGAACGTCGCCGGCAGGACGTCGACATTGCCGCGGTAGCCGCATCGCTTGAACTCCCGTAAAACGCCTGCCTTCTCTCTTTACCCCATTCTTCGTCGGGGAAATGGCGATCACGAGTTGGTAGGCTTTGAAGGTGCGGGTTCGCCTGAACGCGACTAATCATCCAGCAGCACTGCCGTCCGCCGGGCCATCTCACGACGCCATTCGTCGAGGTCAGCGTGGATCGAAATATTGTCCAGCCATCGCTGCGTGCGCGCCACCAGCGTCCCGTGCCGGCCGTCAGCGCTGGCCTTCGCCATGGCGTCCTGAAGTGTCGCCAGGTAGCGGGCGTCGTCGTACCCTTCGCGGTAGCCCTCCCACGACAACGTGTCCAACACGCCTTTCGGCCCACGGAGCACGAACGCATTCTGGCTCCAGCAAACGCCGTTATCTTCGGTGTACGGATCTCCCATTCGGGCGGTCGGTGTCCAGATGTGGATATAGGCCCACGTCATCGTGCCGTCGCGCCCGGCTTTACACATCCCCAAGCCGCGAAGGCGGCGGTGCTGCTCGGGCACCAGCGGGCCACCTTGCGGATCGAAATAGCTGAATGCCTTGTTCCCGTGGTCATGAGCCGCCTTGATCGCGTGCCTGTAGTGGGGCATCAACCAGACCGCCGGGTTCCACTTGATCATGCGCGTGCGGTGCATCAGGTAGTCACGTGCCTTCGAGCCCCATTGCTCATTCCCGTCGACAATAAGGGCGCCCTTATGGGCCATGATCGCCCGATCGAGCAGGTCGGGCATGATGTTGGCGAAATCACCGTGGTTGGCGACCCAGATGCCGCTGCCACCGGCGCGGACCGATTCGTAGCTCTCACGCATGGCGCGCAGTCGATCACCGGAAAATTCGTCGGCGCCCATGAACATCGCGCCGGCGTAGCCTCGCGCCTTGGCCCACGCCACGGTGGCTTGGGCCACTTCGATATTGCGTTGTTCTTCCTGGTCCGTCAGCTCGCCTTCCTTGATGAGCATGCCGGCGCCGTCACTCAAATAGAGCATGACGCCTTTGGGCATGCCGGCCTGTTCACGCAGGTCGAGCAGTCGCGATAAATGTGTGAAGTGAATGTTTCCCGCCTCATCCTGTTCCGGCCCGGCATAGAGGCAGGGATTCAGGCATCCGTGCACCGCCATGTTGCGGTTTTCAGCCAGGTACTGCTCGGCGGTGATCGGGTGATACTTCTCCCGTTGCCCGTCAGTTGTCGTTGGCCGTTCCAATTGCGTTGGGTAGTAGGCGCTGTACTCGAACTTCGGGGGCAACAGGTCGAAGTCGGGCACGGTCACTTCAAGGGTGAGCCTCGTCGTCCTCGCATTCTTTGCGGTGATCGTCACCTTGCCTCGGTAGGTGCCCGATTTGGCGTCGTCCGGCACCTGCACCGTCAACCAGAACTGCCGAGAATCTTCAATGTCCGCCGGCTGCAGGACATCCGTGTCGATCAGCGGTTTGACGAGGGCATTGATCTTGCGGTGCCCTTCTCGGTATTCCTTGTACGTTGCTATGCCCGGTTCTTTCCAGTCCTCCTCCTTCAACTGGCGATAGTAGTTGGGCATGTCGTCGACCACCTTCATCATGCCCGGATCGTGTACCAGGACCCAGGGGAATGTCTCCCTTGTCCAGGTCACGGCCATGGAGAACTTCTGGGCGATGCGCACGTCGACCGTCTTGGCAGGCAGCGTACCGGCGCGACCACCCCGTAGTGGGCTGACCACCACCATCACCTGCTTCAGCGGTTCATCGGTTTCGACGAGGAACGACGCCGGCTCGTACTCGCCACGGGCGCACATGATCGACATCACCGTCCCGTCGCGGCACTCCACCGGCAGTGCTTCATCTTCCAGAATCGGGTTGTTGTTGATCGGCGGGTTGATGACATAGGTGCGGTAGCCGGCAACGGTCGATGCAGCTGCAAAGGCTACTGCGAAAAGCAGGTTTCGTGAGATCATGGGAATTTCCTTTCGGGTTCGTATGAGTACTCGGCTTGGTAACACGAAGAGACGGAATATACCATGTAACATTCGGTTGCAAATATCATTTCAAACTCTTGTGAAACCACCGCCGTGTCGACAACGATCCGGCAGAAACAACCAAGGTCACCCTCATCGAATTATCGACGTCGTAATTGCCATCATTACGATCCTCGCCTCAATGCGGTTCCAGGTGCTTAATGGGACAACCAAACACCAGGGCGATTCCGTGCATGAGCGATTCCTGGCAAACTCAACTGCCGAAGCAAAGTGGATTCACCATTCACTCTGCCACTCCCGCCCCCACGACGGCCGCGACCTGCTGGCTGTTCAGTTCCTGATCACTGACCACTAAATGGACCGGCTTCCAGATACCGCCCATCGCTTCACCGTTCATGATGCGAACGGCTAGCAGATCGTTGCCGCGCAGCTCGACATCGGTCAACGGCACGACAAACGGCATCAGCCAGATCTGCTCCGGCAGCAGACCGGTCGATCGCAAGGTGTGCGTGAACACCTGTTTGCCATTCACATAGACCCAGGTGTCCTCGTCGCAGGCGGCGAAGTACAGGTAATGAAACTTGCGTTTGGCGTCCTCGGCGGACAGCGGCAATTCGATACGATACCAGCCGAACCCGGTATCCTGTCCCCAGCCCTTTTCGTACACCGCCGCATCCGTACGCATCGTCCCCCACTGTGTGTCGCTGGTCGCCGGATCGTACCATTTCTCGTCCTGCCCCAGGCATGTCGCCGGCGGCTTCTGCTGGATGACAGCACCGTCGATGGGGATCATCCTGAAACGCCAGGGCTGGGCAAACTGAAAAACGTCCACCTTCTTGTGATCGACCGTTGCCAGGGCTTCCTCGGGGGTCATCTCTTTGTACCCGAGATCGAGCAGGGCAATGGTGCGACGCGCCATCTCGCGACGGATCGCATCGAGCTCGCCGTCAACCACGTCGATACCGGCGAGCCACTCTTCGGTTTCGCGAATCAGATCGGCCCCGGGAAAGCGTCCGCGGGCACGAGCCAGCGTATCGTTGAGCGTAGTCAGATAGCGGATATCGTCGACACCCTCACGATGTCCTTCCCAGCGCAGGGTGTCGATGACGCCGCCGTTGACGCGCAGAACCTTGGCCCAATACAATTGTTGGTTTCTCGGCTTGCCTTTAATATGGATGTAGGCCCAGGTCATGGTGCCGTCAAATCCGATGCGCCACAGGCTGAGCCCTTCGCTGCGACGATGCAAATCGGGCAGCGGTATGCCGGCCACCGGATGCATGTAGATGAAGATCTCGTGCCCCAGGCGGTGCACACTGTCGATGCACTTGCGATAGGTATCCATCGCCGACATGATCTTGTGGTTGCCGGCCCGGGCAATCTCCGCGGTATGCCGCAAAACTTCCCCCGGCGGGTACTGCGATTCAGCCGCAGACAAATGACCGTTCATCGGCGAGTGCAGAATCGGCGTTTGCAGAACTTCACCGACCAGGTCGAAAAACTGAATACCCGTAGCCACCCAGACGTTGCCGCCGCCGTCTTTCACCGCCTTCATGCTGTCGTATTCCCTGAGCAACCAATCACCCCAGGCCTCGTCGGCCGCAGCCCAGCGGATGTCAGGGTAACCGTTCGCCTTGCCCCAGGCCATAACCTCACGGACAATGCGGACCCGCTTCTCGATATCCTCAGGCGGCAGCTCCTTCGATACCGGCTCCGCCGCGGCGTTCATGGAAAAAATGGTCTCACCCCGAGCGATCCCCGCCTTCTCTCGCACGCGCAGCAGCCTCTCGAGACGCTCAAAGTCAAGTGAACCATCTGGCTTGACGCCGACCCCGGCGTACAGGTTCGGATTGGTCACACCATGCTCAACCATGTTTCTGCATTCGGCGATGTACTGCGCTTCGGTGACCTTGCCGATGGTCGACCAGCCCCCCTCGTTGCGCCAGTCCTTTGCCGGATCATCGACGATCGCAACAGGATAATAGATGGAGTACTCGATCATTGGCGGCAGTAGCTTGAACGAATAAACCTGAATCCGCAGCGACAACTCGATGGAATCAGCATTAGCCGGGACCAACCGGATCGTCGCCTGGTAATCGCCGGTGTAAGCGTAATCGGGTACCTGAACCGTGATCCAGAACTGTTTGCGGCTGGAGATGGTAACAGGCTGCAGCTCATCGGCATCACGCATGTCCTGGTTGAAGACGTTTCTGCTACGCTCCGGGGCAGACGCAATCGCGAACCCCTGCTCGGTCACTTGATCGGCGGACGGGTCGACTTCCACCGGCGCCGCGGTGGCAGTTACAAAGTTGTCGTCGTAAACCAGCAGCGACGGTATCACAGCGTTGATGCCGACCATATTGTGCCAGATCTCCTTGACGATGCGAATGTCGACGGCACCCTGCGGCCACGGTTCACCCGGACCGGTGACCGCGCCGACCTCGATGCGGACATCCTCGAGTGGCTCCGTCGTGCTGACGACAAAGGATGCCGGCTCGTACTCGCCGCGACACGCGGCAATCTCGAGCAATGTGCCTTCTTTGCAGACCGGCGGCAGCGGGCCGTCCTGCAGGATCATGTGATTGTTGACGGCAGGGGTGACAATGTGAACGGTATAGCCGGCAACACGGGTGTTGAATGCAAAAACGAGACAGACGACGGCGAGAGAGGAAAAGAGGTGTGCTTTCATGGTGACTCCGGTAGTTTGGCAGGTAAAATAGGGAGGACAATAGCCCCACCTCCCGTGCTTACAATGGTGCCGGCCAGGCACAATTACTCGCCAATTCTATGGAATTCAGAATTGCATTGGATTACCTGTTCATGCAAAGAATTGTTTTCGATGTGAATGGATGCCAGATAGATGCTGGGGGAAAGTTCGTTTTCGAACATCGCCTGCGGCGGAAACGCCTGTCGCAAGAAACCCGCAGGGGCACTGGAATCGACTCGCGCCAGTGATATGCTTTGGGTTTCCAAGCACAGGCGTGCCAGGGTCTCAGAAGACAAACTGATGCCCCTGTGAAAAAAGGGGCGTGCCGGTGGAACGCTGAGCTGCCCTGAACATCTAAGCGGATTCCCTTAACCGGAACATGACAGAATTGATGATTAGGCAAGATGTTTGGAATTGAAATAAACGGTTTATACTTCTCCCGAATCCACGAGGCCCCTGCCGGCGTGGTTTTCTCGCATCCGGAAAAGCCCTGACACTGTCGCCGAGGCAGAATCAAATAATGGAGAACGCTCCCGCAGAAAATCTTATTTGTGTGCCTCTGATCGATCATTCACCGCTTTCCCGGCAACATTCAAAAACAGTTTAAGGAATTCCCATGAAAATCCATCGCATCGTTATCGGTTCGAAGCCACGTCGCCTCGTGAGTCATGCGGCGCGGGAGTTGGCGCAATACACCAAGCAGCTTTTCAAACATCAACCGCGAATCGTCGCGAGCCGGGGAAAGGCGACGGGCATTACGGTTGTACTGGACCTCAAGGCGAATGACCTGTCCGATCAGGGGTACGCCTTTCGATGGATCGACCGTAACACGTTTGCCATTGAAGGCGGGGCGCCCATTGCCGTACTCTGGGGCGTTTATGACCTGGTCGAACGCTGGGGAGTCCGTTACCAACTGCATGGCGACATCCTGCCTGATCGGCCGGCGGCACTCGCTTTCCCCAAAAAAACGACTCGCTGCGAACCGGATCTGACAATCCGTACGTTCCGGACATACAATGACTTTGCCAACAATGAATGTGCCTGGTCCGCCGAGGACTACGGCGTGCTGATCGATCAACTGGCCAAGCTGCGGTACAACGGAATTCTGTTCTGCGTACGACCGTTCGACCCGTTTATCGACCTGCGATTCCGCGGCGCCAGAAAAACACTGGCTGAGACGAACTTCGGGTGGCGTCCCGAAATCAAGCCCGACCACCCCGGGTACCACCTGTTTGCCGCATCCGGTGACGCGAAACACGGGGTATTCGTCAATCCGCAGTTGACTCGCCAGGGCTCATACGACCAGCGCATCAAAGCCGGCCAGGCTTACGCCCGCAAAGTCTTTCGTATGGCACATGCCCGCGGGATGCAATGCCTCGTTTCCGGTGCAGCGGCCGATTTTGATCCCGCCATACGCCAGCGCATCCGCGAACTAACCAAGCCGCAACACAAGACCAAGCGCACCCCCATACATCGTATCGGATACGGCATCTGGCGTGAAGGGCCCGATGCCGAAACCGGCCGCTGCATGAGCGTCCGGAACCCGGTGTTCCTGGATGCCGTCCTAACCAACCTTCAGGCACATATCGACGCCTTTTCCGAGGCCGATGCTTTTTTCTTTTCCTCGACTGAGTTCGGCGGCTCAAGCGGCGACTGTGAACGCGCCTGGCGTATTCTCGACAAGAAATACGGTCTCAGCAAAGTCATGACGCTGAAAACCCTGCAGAAGGAAGCTGCCCGCCATGCCGAAGGTCCTGCCGACCGTGCGGTGCACGAGGTGCGTGGTGACATCGTTATTCTGTACGCTCTGGATCACCTGATCAATGAACGCGGCCTTGATCTCAGCAAGGCACGCCGCGGCACCACCGTCTCACCTTACGGTCTGTCCGCCGAGCTGCATCGTTTTCTGCCGCTCGTCTTTCCCCATGGCAGCCGATACGTCGCCGCCTACGGCTACATGCCGTTCTACGTTGCCAAGCGCACAGATACCCTCAAGCAGAAGGACCCTGAGGCAATCCAATACAGCATTGTGGTCAGCGCCGAAGATGACAACATCGGATTGCTTCCGCAATTGACGGGATCATCCGTTCACAAGA
The DNA here is from genome assembly GCA_964460215.1 of uncultured Lentisphaerales bacterium. GTDB lineage: Bacteria > Verrucomicrobiota > Lentisphaeria > JABSQK01 > CAJWLW01 > CAJWLW01. Next base: position 18,003 of record CAYWQM010000047.1, on the reverse strand, counting down.
TCATTGAAGGGGTGCGCAACGTGGGTGCCCGCGGTTTTCAGACACGCCAATGGCAACACTCGAACCTGTTGCCGACGTTTCACTATCTCGCCCATACCGCGTGGGAGAAAGGGTGGACACCGCACAAGGCCTACCGACACCTCTACGAACCGGTGTGCGGCCAGCCTGCCATGCCGCATATCATGCGGGCGTTCCGCCGTATAGAAAAGGTTACCGAACAGATGCACCGCGACGTCTTCTGCGTGTCTTTTCCGGTGCCAGGATGGATTTGCGGCTTCTGGGAGGACATCCCGGACCGTTCCGAAAGGAGCAAACGGTTGGACGAAATCGCAAAAGTATATGAAAAAAGCTCCGACGACCTGGTCCAGGCCATCCGTGTAAGTCGTGCCGCCGGACGGGACAACCTGATCGCACTCGAACGTCACACGCGTCACGCTGTTTATTACTGCCAGTCCGTGTCGCATCTGTTTCATGCACGCAGCGCCGACCTCGAGGCAACAGCAGCGCAGGGCAGCAGAAGTTTCGACGAGCTCGACGCGGGACGTTCAGCGGTGACCAGGCATCTGGACCAATCGGAGGCCCTGATGCGCAAGGCCTGCGAAACCTTTGCCGAAGGCGTACGTGACCGGTGCGACCTCGGCGCTTTGTCAACACTCAACAGTTACAATCTCGATGTCATCGCCGCCTACGCTCGGATTGGCCGGGCAAAGGGGGATATGTTTAGTTGCCAGGACAGTTAACCCTTCCGATCGAACACTTGACGATTAACAACACAGGAGATAATCATGCGCATCCTCAACAAACAAACCTTGGGAATCCTCGCAATGTCAATCGTACTCACCGCCATTGGCAACGGCGCCGACTACACGGTCCATGTCATCGAGCCGGCAGTGACGAACCACCTGATCCTGCCCGCTGAGCCGCTGCCGCCGGTGTGCAGAGAAACCAGGGAGATCAA
>CAYWQM010000047.1:16592-17035 GCA_964460215.1 uncultured Lentisphaerales bacterium | reverse complement strand
GTCCGGCTGCCGGGGCCAGTACGAGCCGGCGTCTTTCGTGGTAACAGCCACGAAGCCGCTTGAAACTGTACGCATCGAAGTCGAGCCGATCAAAGGCAACGACGAGCAGTGGCCTGAAGACGCCGTCAACGTACGCATCGTGAAGGAATACCACGTCCGCTCGTCGGCCGGACCGGCCGTGGCGATGCCCATGCAGCTGGTAAACGACCCGGGCTTCCTGGCCATCGAACCGGCGCCGACAGCGGAAAACCCGGAGGCGATGAAGAACGTGGCGCGCGGAGAACTGCGTGACGCCCCGGAACTGCAGGCGGTGGACATCGACAATCGCACGCAATTCTGGATCACCGTGCAAATCCCCGACCACGCCGCCCCGGGAACCTACCGCACCACCGTGCGTATCCTGCCGGCCAACAGCGAACCGACGTCGCTGGAACTGGTTGTCG
>CAYWQM010000047.1:8952-16582 GCA_964460215.1 uncultured Lentisphaerales bacterium | reverse complement strand
TACAATCAGGTGCAACTCGTTGACGATGAAACGGAGGACTGGCGTAGCGGGAAATGGTCAAACCTGGCCTGGATCAACAAGCAGCAATACATCGCCGAATGCAGGAACATGCTGGCACACGGCCTGTCGAACCCGAACATCTACGACGGCGTCCATGTGCAGCCGGACGGAACGCTGGACTACAGTGGACTGGAGGAAATCCTCGCAGTACGGGAAGAAGCAGGGATCGGTCCGGGCGTACCCCTGTACACGATGACTGCCGCCGCCGAACCGGTGGCGAGGACACTGACGGACGAGGAGAAGGCCGAGCGCATTGAAATAGTCCGCAAGGTGATGGCCTGGGGTAAACAGGCGGGATACCCCGATTTCTACTGGACCGCGCAGGACGAAGCGTGGGGCGAGTGGCTGGCCTCGGAGCGCGACAGCATGGAGGCCATCCACGACGGTGGCGGCAAGGTCTTCGTCGCCTGCAGTGATTTCTTCAAGATCGTCGGCGACACACTGCACCGGCCCGTCATGCACATCGATATCAGTACGCCCCTGGAACAATTCGCCAAGCAAAACAGCATTGGCGCCGCCGAGTCGCTGCGACGCAACGACGAGTTCGCACAACTGATCAACTTTGAACATGACGCGGGCCGTGAGAAGTACCGCCAGGCAATCGACGGGGTGCATCGGCTTGGCCGCAAAATCTTCACCTACACTACGCTGCGACCAGTGATGCCGCAGTGGCAGCGACGGCAGGAAGGCCTGGGCCTGTGGCGCATGGGCTTCGACGGCGTCATGAACTGGGCGTATATCCATATCGGTGGCGACGGCGCCGATCAAGCCATGTATTTCGGTATGGTCTTTCGCACCGACGGCGGCGTCGTCGATACGCTGCACTGGGAGGGCTTTCGCGAGGGCGTCGATGACGTGCGCTATCTCACCACCCTCCTGGCGACGTTGAACGAAGCGCTCGGGCGTTTCCCCGATGAACCGTTGATTGCCGAAAGCCATGAATGGCTCAAAAAGCTCGACGTGGCAGGGGGCGACCTCGACGCGACCCGCCGCGAGATGGCACGTCGCATCATTGCCCTGCAGGACCTTGGACATAAGGACCTGCCGCCGGAGGAAGCGATCGCCAACCTCGACGTCGAGAACATCGAGATCGTGACGCTCGACGAGCCATGGCGCTTCAAGCTGGTCGATGTCGATCAAGCAACATTGTTGGGCCCCGATCCGTCAGCTGCAGACAAGGGTTTGTCCGGCAAATGGTTCGAACCGGATGCCGACGACAGTCAATGGGAATCGGTGCAGGTGGGGCTGGGCTACACACGCGCCGCAGGTGGCGGCTGGGGCAACGAACCCGGCTACGGCTGGTACCGCACCACACTGCCGCTGACCGAAGCGCGCCAGGCCAGGCCGTTCAAGTATCTGCACTTCAGCGCCTGCGACGAGGACGCATGGGTTTACCTCAACGGCGGGCAGGTGCTTGAGCATAGCCTAAAAAGCACCGGTATGCCGACGTCCGAGATCTGGCTGGCGCCTTTCGTTGTGCCTCTGAATAATGTAAAGCTGCACGGAGACGATCTGCTGGCCGTGCGCGTCCGCAACACTGAGGGCATGGGTGGTGTATGGAAGCCCGTACACTTGATCATCAGTGATGAGAAACTCAGCGAGCAACAGGCCAAGGCGCTGATTTTTCTGAAAATGGCGAAGAAATAAAGGCAGCCCTGCCGGTCATCGTTTTCATCATTCCTGAAGCGTTGCTGAAGCCCTGAATCCGGAGATCGGAAAGTCTACGATGCAGAATAGACAACAGCATTTGGTTTTGCTGTTCTGGCTTCTGGCCGGGATTCAGGGCATGATACCTGCCCCATGCCTCAGCGCGGACTACGTCGTCCACACAGTTGATCCAGCCGTCACGAATCATATGATCCTGCGTGACGGACCTCTGCCACCAGTCTGCAGGGAAGCGACGACGATGACGGTGTCTGCATGTCGCGGCGAGTATGAGCCGGCATCGTTCGTAGTCACCGCCGCCAAACCGCTGAGCCAGGTCCGTATAGAGCTCTCTCCGGTGACCGGCCCGGGCGGCAAATGGCCCGACGACGCGATCGACGTCCGCGTCGTCAAGGACTACTACAGTGGCACGCTCGCCGGCGGCGCCGCCGCCCAACCGATGTTGCTGGTACACGACGAGAGTTTTCTCGCCATCGAACCGATACCGAACACCGACCCCGAACGCATGACGAACGTGGCAACCGGACCGCTGCGGGACACTGCCGAACTGAAGCCGGTCAATGTCCCGCAGCGAAAGCAGTTCTGGATCACTGTCCACGTACCGGTCGATGCCGTTGCCGGTTCCTACAGCACGACGGTACGCATCATCCCACGCAACGCCGATGTCTCAGAGCTGACATTGAACATCGAGGTCTACCCCTTCGACCTGCTGGCGCCGATGAAGAAATACTGCATCTACTACCCGATTTACATTAGCAGAAACCTGCCGCCGGAGAATCAATACAGTTTCGCGGACCGCACCGAGCAGCAGTATCTGGCGGATTTGCGAAACATGCTGGCCCACGGCCTGACCAATCCAAATATCTGTGAAGGCCCGGTAATAGCTGGGGACGGAACGCTGGATTTCACACCGCTCGCGAAAGTTCTTGACCTTCGTGAAAGCGTCGGCATGCGGCCCAGCGTCCTGTATCTCTCCAACATGTCCTCCGGGATCGGGCACCCGCTCCTGTTCACACTCGACCGTCCACTGACACCCGAGGAGCGACAACAAATCCAGAAGCATGTTCGAGAGATCAATGCCTGGGTCCGGGCGCGCGGCTACGACGAGGCATACTTCATGGCGGTCGATGAACAGTGGGGCGAAAAGCTGGCACAAGAGCGCGACACGATGACCGCAATCAAGGACGCTGGCGGCAAGGTTTTTGTCGCGGTCATATCGACGGACTATTTCGACAGCGTCGGTGACGTTCTGCAGCGTCCGATCCTGTTTTCCCCGATCGGTGCAGCCATTGAGGCCACGGTGACGTCGCTGCATTATGAACCCGCGGAATCACTGCGGCACATGGACGAGATCGGCAAGGCCGGAAGTTTCACACGTTTGAACAGTGCCGGGTTCCGCACCGTTGTCGATTCCGTGCACCGACTGGGCAACAAGATCTTCACCTATATGAACCCGATGGGCGGGGTACAGTTGCCCGAGCTCCAGCGGCGCAACGAAGGCCTCGGGCTTTGGCGCACAGGTCTCGACGGGACCATGACCTGGGCGTACATGAACCTCAAAGGCGAACGCGTGAACCAGCCGATGCAATACGCCAAGGTATTCCGCACCGACGACGGTGTCCTCGACACCCTGCACTGGGAAGGATTTCGCGAGGGCGTCGATGATGTTCGATACCTGACAACGTTGATGACCACCTTGAATGACTGCATCGGGCGGTTCCCCAATGACGAGCTGGTACTGCAGACCTACGCATGGCTGCACACGGTAGACATCGCCACCGGCGACCTGGATGCAATACGCCGGGAGATGGCTGATCGAATAATCGCACTGCTCGACCTGGGCCTGGGCGGGGCGCCCGAGAAAATACTGGCCGGCATCGACCTGGCAACGGTTCAGGTCAGAACGTTTCCCGAGACATGGCGTTTCAAGTACGACCGGGAGGATCAGGGGATAAGCGCCAAATGGTTCGCCCCCACCCTCGACAGCACCCAGTGGGCCCCGATCCGTACCAACAAACAATTGGGCTGGGAAAACCAGGGTTTCCCCGGCGGCCCCGGACTCGGCTGGTATCGCGCTGCCCTGCCGGCTGATCAAAAGGCGGTGGCTGGAAAATTTACATACCTCTATTTCGAGGCAGTCGATGAGGAAGCCTGGGTTTACTTGAACGGCCGCGAAGTGTTCGAGCACACGGTGACCTCTACCGACCTGCTGCCAGAGCAGATCTGGACCACGCCGTTCAGTGTTCCGCTTATCGAAACAGACCTTCAAGGCGCGGACCTGCTTGCCGTTCGGGTGTACAGCAAAGAAGCAATGGCAGGCATCTGGAAACCCGTCCACCTGATCATCAGCCACCAGCAACTGACAAGCCAGCAGGCCAGGGCCGTGATCCAGTTGAAAACAAAGAAGGAATGATGATGTATACAAAGAAATTAGCCCTCACAGCTTTGCTAATGGGCCTTGCGAGTTGGCCTGTGCACGCCCAAGTCCCGTACCAAACCTATGTCGTGCGGCCGGCGATCAACAATGACGCGATCCTGGAGGACGAACCGCTGCCGGCCGTCTGCCGGGATGAGACAGTCATGGCGATCATGGCTGCCCGCGGTGAATACGAGCCGGCATCGTTCCTGGTGAAAACAGATCAGCCGCTCGAGCAGGTCATGGTCCGGGTGGATCCGCTCAAAGGCGCAGCAGGCACGCTGCCGCCGGAAGCCGTTGATGTCCGGATAGCCCAGAAATTCTACCGGCCCATCACCTGGCAGTGCGTCGCCATGCCCTGGGTGCTTGTACATGATCCCGGCATGCTGAAGATCATCGACAAGCATCAGAAATGGGTAACTGAAATAGCGGTGGAGAACTGGGATTCCCCCGGTGGACATTCACTCGAGGAATACCAGGCCGGCCGTTCCAGGATGAACCAGTTGACCCGGGAACTGATCGACACCGAGGAACTGCAGCCCGGCGACGTGCAGGATTTCCGGCAATTCTGGCTGACGGTCCATATCCCCCACGACACTCCGTCCGGCACCTACCAGGCGACGGTCACAGTCTCCGCAAAGAATGCGATGACGACGAAGCTCACCCTTGAAGTGACCGTGCCCGACTTCGACCTGTTGCCCCCGAAGTTCGAGTACAGCACCTACTACGCGGGAACACTGAGCGACGAAATGAGCGAGCGGCAATACCTCGCCGAGTGTCGCAACATGGTGGCGCACGGATGTACAAATCCATCTATCTGGGACGGCCCGGGACTGGACGGGGACGGCAACCTGAACCTCACCAAACTCTCCCGCTACCTCGACCTGCGGGAGCAGGCGGGCATGGCACCGGGAGGTCCGCTTTACATGTTTGACGGCGGCGGCATGATCATCAAGTCCGGTGAGCTCACGGAGGCGCAGAAGCAGCGCAATATCGAGGTGGCCCGACAGGTTGTCGCGTGGGCCCGGGCCCGTGGATACAGCGACGTTTTTTTTATGGGCGTAGACGAGGTATCGGGTGAGCGGTTGCGCACCGCGCGGGAGAGCTACGAGTCCATACGCGAGGGCGGCGCAAAGATCTGGGTGGCGATTGGGGCTGATTTTTTCGATATCGCCGGCGACCTGATAGACCGGCCCATCCTCACGCACCCCGGCCATCGGATCGTGGATGCACACCAACAATGGCTGGTCGACAGCAGGGCCTATTTGTTACATCGCCAGCGGATGGTGACCTATGATCCGGAGCTCCTGATGACGCCGCGCATCCAGAAGATGATCAAGGGCGTGCAAAAGAATGGCTTCAAGATGTTTACCCAGATGGATCCCGTGCCCGGGGATCCGCAGCCCGATCTGCATCGCCGCAGTCGCGGCCTGGGGATGTGGAAGACCGGCTTCGGCGGAACAATGACCCGGGCCTACATCAATCACCACGGCCCAAGTATGGTGCGCTTCGGCGATCAAAAGGTCAAGGACAATGGCGTCGGCCTCGGCACATTCAACTTCGTCCTTCGCGGCCCGGGGGGCGTGCTGGACACACTGTCCTGGGAGGGCTACCGCGAAGGCCGCGACGACGCCCGGTACCTGGCCACGCTCCAGGACGCGATCGCCAGGGCCAAGGCCGCCGACAGACACGCCCGACTGGTGGCGCAAACCGAACGCTGGCTCGGTGACATTACCGTCAATGCCGACCTCGCCACCTGGCGCCTCGAGATGGCACGACGAACGGAAGTGTTGCTGAAGCTCTGAATGAGAATCAAGTCAGGTGCACGACAGCCGACTGGAGAAAACCGCGGCAGAGCCCCTCCCGAAAAATCAAATGAGCCGCTCAATAAAGGGACATTTTTCCCGGCAACCTTTCTCAAATCCGGTTCGCCGTGTATTCTTCTCGTTCCACACCCGCGCAGCGGGGTACAATCCATGAATCCCGGCAAAACAAACCGTTTCCAATTGGAGTAGAGAACAATGTCCGATCAGCCGCAATCAACCCCACCGACCTGCTACACCAATGAGTGGCAACGTACGAATCCGGATCACGTGCTGTATTTGCCGCAACAGGCGGGCGGCACGGACGAGTACGCGGATCACGTGCATGTGTTCGAGACCCCTGGCGGCGACATGATGTGTATCTGGACACAAGGCGCCTACGAGTCGGCCGCGAACTGTTTCACCGTCTACTCGCGCAGCACCGATGATGGAAAGACCTGGGCGCCGCCGCAACCGATCGCCGAGACCGACGGCCCAACCATGTGCCGGGGCCTGGGGTTCCCGCTGGTAAGCCGCAGCGGGCGGATGTATTGCCTGTACGGCAATCACAAGGGCGGATCAGACCTCGGCATCTGGGCCGGACCGCTCCGGGTGCATGTTTCCGACGACGACGGCCTCACCTGGATCGACAGCGGCGTCGAGATCCCATGGCGGCACGTCCCGCAGTTCGATCACCCGGACCCGACGCTCGCACCGCACTGCATCGTCTGGCAGCAACCGATCCGCGATGCAAATGATCGCATGATTGTCGGCCTGTCACGCTGGAGCAGCTTTATGAAGTATCCGCCGCCGATTGGCGGCACCCGTAATCACATGGACACGGGCAGCGAGCTGATGCGATTCGACAACATCGACGAAGGCCCCGACCCGCAGGACATCCAGATCACCTGGCTGCCGGACGAGGCGGGCACGATCCGGGTGTCGCCCGAGATCGAGCCCGAGGCATCACGCGGTTACAGCCTGGCCGAGGAACCGGGCATCGCCCTGTTGCCCGATGGCCGGTTGTGGATGAACATGCGCACGGTCACCGGCTGCATGTGGTACACGGTCTCGGACGACCACGGACACAGCTGGCGCCCGACCGAGCCATTGCTATACCGCGACGGCGGCCAGCGGATGCTGCATGTCAAGTCGCCCGACCCCATCTACCAGTTGAAGGACGGGCGCTACCTGCTCTTTTATGCCAACCGCGACGGTCACGACGGCGACACCGGGCCGTGGGACATGGCGGCGCGACGGCCCGTCTGCATCGCTGTCGGCGAGTTCCGGCCCGACGCGTATCAACCGCTCTGGTTCAGCGAACCCAAACTGCTGATGGACACCGAGCGGGTGCGCGTCGGCACGCAGAACCTGATGATGATGGCGATGTACTCGAGCCTGACCGAGCGCAACGGCCGGCGTATCGTCTGGTACGCCGACCGCAAGCAGTTCGTCGTCGGCAAGGACATTCCCGACGCGATGCTGGCAGACATGACTGTGCCGACGTAAAGGTTAACGCCACGGCTCACGACGGGGTTTACAAAAACAGCAACGGCCTTTCGGCGAGGACGGCGGCGTTCTTTCTGATTCATGCGGCCCCACGGCATCCGGATGAAGCCGTGGTCCCATTTCCTGTCAAACAGAGACTTCCCGCCGTTTCGCGGCCGACTCATAAATTGCCGACAGA
>CAYWQM010000047.1:0-8924 GCA_964460215.1 uncultured Lentisphaerales bacterium | reverse complement strand
CGTCCAGCACGCAATCGATGAAGTGCCCCATGGGTGTCACCGGCGATTCGTCGAACCGCGCAATGACCGTGTCGGTCGAACGACCGTCGTGATTAGCCATTCGCCGCAGCACGCCGCCAGCCTCCAGGCAGCCGCCTTTCGTGCCCATGAGCAGCGTGTGCATTTCGGACTCATCCACTGGCAAATAGGACAGATAACTCGCCTGCAGTATCAGGGACGCGCCATTGGCAAAGCGCAGCAGCGAGGTAGAGAATTCCTCGACTGAATAGGATTTGCCGGTTCGTTCGGTCTCGGCCTTCGCCAGGCAGTCATAGTTCATGCCGCTGACTGTCTCGACCTCCGGGAACCCCATCAGCCAAAGCGTCTGGTCGAGCCGGTGGACACCGATATCGAGCAGCGGACCGCCACCGGCCAGTTCTTTGTTGGTGAACCAGGTGTCGAACGTGTCGATGAAGAACCGGCGGAGCCATTGGGTTTGGGCGTGATAGATGTCGCCCAGCTCGCCGGCGTCGATCATTTTCTTCACGTGCTGCGCCCACGGGTCGAAGCGCTGGTTGAAACCGAACATGAAACGGCCGGCAGCTTTGTCAGCCGCTGCCGCGACCGCTTGCGCACCCGCAACATCCGACGCCGGCGGTTTCTCGCAGTACACATGCTTGCCGGCATCGAGCAATGCCACCGACAATGGCGCATGGGCGACGTTCGGCGTGGCAACTATGGCGGCATCGAAGTCGCCACCGGCATTGAGCGCAGCGATCTCGGTGAAAGTATCGGCGACACCGAGCTCGGCGGCGGCGCGTTCCGCAGCTTCGCCACTGGAATCACATATCGCAACTATCTCGCCGCGCCCGTCGACAGTGACTCTTTGCGCGTTCTGTCGCCCCATGCCGCCGGCACCCACGAGAGCGAATTTGACTTTGTCCGGCATTGGGCTTTCCCCGCTGCTACTTGAGCGCCGCCCCGTGTGTGATGAGTGTCACTTTCGCTGACTGCCCTTTGCCCGCACCTGTATCACACGAGAAGCTCAATTTGTTATCGCCATTCCTGACAATCGGTGCCTTGCCTTGCGGCTCGACCTCGACCTGGGTGTTGCCGTTTTCATCGAACACGCGAACCGGTCCGGTGCCGTTGTATTCAAGATACCACCCCGGCTGCATCCCCCCCGGGAACGTAATGGCGGCACCGTTCACCGTCAATCCCGGATTGTGAATCGCCTGCGGCGTCTCTTTCAGCGCCTCGAGTTGACCGAAGTGCACCGCTGCCTTGGCACCCGCCGGCATGTTACTCACAAACACATAGATGCGATCGATGGCATCGTAAGCCATGTTGCCGAGGGCCCAATAGCCGCTGAAGGGAAATTTGAAATCGTAGATCTCACCGCCGGCAGGTTCCGCCATGGTGATGAATTTCCAGCCCTCGAAATCCAGCCGCACATAAAAGTCCCGCACCACCCGACGACCCGCTTCAACCGTGAAATGCAGCACCGTGCCGGAGCCGTCACCATGCACCCACGTGCCGAGGGCCCGGTGCCCGGACAGGTCATGCATGCCGTCGAGGATGACCTCCGCGCAGGCCCAGCCCATCGGTGTATCGCTGTTGTTGGCTGCGTTGACTTGAAAGGACTTGCCGCCATCCGGTGTCTTTTCATCGGAGCTGCGCAACTGCAGCTCCGAGCCCTTCGATTGGCGCTCGCTCCAATTGGGACCGAGCCCTTCAGTTTGCAGGTTCAAAGGTCCGGGTTTCAGCAATACGACGTTCTGCTCGTCGCCGTAGGCCGTCAACGATGATGACGGCATGATGTGGACACGCAGTGGCTGATCCGGATCCAGGTTATCGAACGACCAGCTCGTTTGCCTGTCATTGACGAAGTGATCCGGGGCGTATGACACGGGCTTGACTTGCCACTTCGGCTTTTGTTCGAATCCGTAATCGGTCGCGGTCCGATTGGCGGTGCTCATTTCCTTCCTGACCAGGGCAAATTCCCTTCCCGGTTCCTTCATCTGATCGCGTACCGATGCCGGGAAGTAGTTCGCGAGCTTCAGCCCCTCCCAGTTTTTTATGTGGGCAAGAATTTCCGGCATGCGTCCGTTGTTCCGCAGTGTGCGGATCGGCACGTTGAACGAAATCGGTGCGCCATAGGCCAACGCTTTTGCCCAGACATACTCGATCTCGCGGGGTCGTGATGCCGGGTGGTTGATCGAATGGGTTAAGGCGCAGTACCAGCCAAAATCAAATGACTGACGATTCGCTTTCAGTGCCGGGATGTCGGGCAGGCTGATCGTATCGAAATGCTGCATGCCACCGTTACCCACACAGTCGGTGTGGTTCCCCTGGATCATCATGTGCCAGGCATGCGTCGAAACCACGCCGTGGGCAATCATCACTTCTCGTTTCGTATAGTCAAACCGTGTCAGATTGGATCGCCCGCGCGCATACCAGCGGGGCAGCTTCGGGTTCCGCGACATGTTCTCACCGGAGCCGTCCGGGTAGTAGTAGTCGACGTTGTATTTGTCGAACACACCGGCCTCGTTGCGCATCACCGTATCGAACAGGTCACTCTCCAGGTCCGGCAGGAAATAGCTCCAGAAGAATTCGGCAAAGTTGTCAATGACCGCATTTGCCTTGTGACCGGCCTTCCGTGTCCTGAGCGCACCGCGCGCACAGTCCTTGAAACCGAACGGCTCGGTTGTCTGCAGCGAGCCGTACTCGATAATCTCGTCGCCGATCCGCAGGTTGCGCCCGTGGAACATCGACTTGTCCGTTGCTTTCATGAGACCATGCGGCGAAGTGGTCGTTGGAATGAACGTGTCATTCGGGCCGATGTCCGCGGCCAGGATGCGCTGCCGGCCAGGATACATTTGAAAACCCTTGGCCGGCACCGGCCAGACGAGTGGGTCGTGCTTGTGAATGACCAGCTCGAGGTTGTGCAGCCCGAAGCGCAAGCCGGCCGCATGAATCTTGTCGCTTACGGCTTTTAATCCGGCCTCGCCATTGGGAAAATTATCCTTGTTGATCGTATAGCTGCCCTGGGTCTTGCACCACACATGCTTGTAGAGCACGATGGTGCCGACGCCGCCGGCCTTGGCGAAATCGATCGCTTCATCAACCGTGTCCTCGGTCAGTTCGGTGTATAAGGACGACAGCATCAGCAGCGGCGACTTGCGTGCCCAGACACCGTCTAGGGTCGGATGCGGCAAACCGTTCTCGAGCTCGATCTGTTCGACCAGGTCGAGCTGCTGCGATGACGGGCAGCCGTACATCGCAAATTTTGCCTTGTCCAGCCGCACTACGCGGTCGGCTTTCGCAAACAGTTCCGCCGAGACTTTGCGGCGCCCCTCCACGTTGGTGTGCCGGTTCAGCGGAATTAAGCCCACCGCATAATCATCGTCCCGGCAATTGGTCAGACTGCTGCCAATGTATTTCGTGAGGTTCATGTGGAGATGCAAGAGGAAGATCGACTCGATCGTCCGGTCGTTGAGCGCGGTCAATTCCAGCGTCAGATACTTCGGAAACGCCCGCACATGAATCTTCGCCCACACACCGGAGTCGCCAAAGGTGACATAGAGGAATCCCCGGGTAAGCTCGACAGCAGTCGAGCCGATGGTCTCGTTGTCCCGAAAAAGCGCCATGAAATGACGCGGTTCATCGGTATTAAGCAACTCCCGGCCCGTGCGCCGGTCGCGCACGCTGCGATTCAGGCCGTCGGTGCCGATGGTGTAAACGAGATGATCGGTTTGCAGGACGATACTGTCCGGCCCCGCATGAACCGCAGGTTCGGCCTCGCTGTATACGGCAACGCCCAAAAAGCAGCCAAGTGCTGTGATACAGATAAAAAATAGAGAAGGTCTGTTTCGCATAAAAGTATCTCTGGTTCTGACTGTTTAAGCCGCCGCAAAGCGGGACGGTCACTCTGTCCGTTTTTCGGCGGCCGGAATCTTTTTCGAAAACCGGTAGGATGCCCGCGGTAATTCCTCAATCCTACCGCACCATTAGTGCAACCTCCCGCACCGTCATCGATCCCGGGGGCGGTGCGTGACCGTGAGCATCTTCACCGTCCAGGGATTGAAAACCGATTTGATTGACGCCTTTGACGAACAGGTCGGGTGGCACTGAATAATCCACAAAATAAAAATCGTCGGTCGCCATTGGCTCGTATTTGTAACCGAGTCGATGCCCTGGAGCGATCGGCGTCGGGGCCGGTGTGCCGTTTACAAGTACCCGCAGGCGGGCGCCGGGTTGCTGGGTCTCGATTGTCACGTGGACATTCGTCGACTTGAACGTCGCGGGATCGTCGACGATTCGGACCGCGAGCGTGTTGTACCATTTCTGCACAATGCCCGCGTTCGGCGGCAGATCGTCTATTTTTAAATTGAGAATCGGCATACGAAGAACGTCTTCTTCGCTGTTATTCGCCTTCATGGCGTACCGGTGGTGGTGTGGCAGGGGCGCGCACGCCTGCGGATCACGCAGCCAGTGAAACCACCCTTCGATGACCTCCTGGGAACCGCACATGAGGTTCATTCCGGAAATTCCATGGGCGCCCTGCCCGTAAAAAACGTGCGCCGCGGTTCGCAGCGTATCGCGAGTTTGCAATGTATGGGATTCCCATGGATAGCTGATGCGTGAGTGCACGGTCGGCAGAATACGGCAGCCCGTGCCCTCGGCCATCTCAACCCAGAGGTCGACCGGCATGCCGAGATCCGTGTTGTTGGCCCGAGTCGGCATCACGTAATCCACTGACCCCTGCTTGATCCAGTCCTCGACGTTGTGGCCATGGCGACGACCGTCATTGGGGCGGGCACACACCTGTACGGCAAACCCCAGTCGTTTGCCTTTCGCCTCGCCCACTTCGTCGAGCATGGCCCTGATTTCGGAGATGTAGTCGGTGAGCAGGCTGGCGCATTGCAAATCCCGGTCCGGATGAAACAGCGGGGAATACCGCAGGAAGTTCAGCAGCAGTCCATCGGTGTCGTAGTTCTCGACGACTTCGCGAAAGATGGCCATCATGTAGGCGCGTACTTCCGGCAGCTCGTAATTGAGCATCGGCCGGAAGAACCCCCACCAATTCTGTTCAGTCATCAACCAGTCCGCATGCGTCTCGTGAAACTTCGAGCGGTAAATCAGGCTGGCGCCCAGCCGGACACCGGCCCAGAACTCCACACCGGCGTCATGCAGGGTCTTTTCCATGATCTTGCCGACGTCGATCCCGGCATCCATGTACTGATGAGCTTCACCGGGATGCGGATCGGCGACCTTTGACGGGAACGAACTCATCTGTCCGCCGCAAAAGTCAAAGCTCACGGCGTCGATGCCCTGGTTGGCATAGCCTTGAAAGTAATCCTCTATCTTGTCGACCGGCGGCTTCTCGCCGGGGCCCAGGGGAAGCGGGGAGCCGCCCACGATGCAGCCGTCGTCGGTAAGGAAAACCCTGATATCCTTGCTCATGCTCGTTGTCCTTGTTGATTCCAAGGTTTCACAGTCGCGCTTTATCGGATCGAACCGACCTTGATATCGATGTCCTCGCGCATGCGGATTTTCTCGATGCGACCGTCGAGCAGGGAAATCACCCGATCGGAGACCGACAGCATTTTATGATCGTGTGTCGCGGCAATTACTGTAACGCCGCGTTCACGGCAAAGCTCACTGAGTTGTTCAATAATCTCTTCGCCCGTCTTCGTGTCGAGATTGCCGGTCGGTTCATCGGCCAGCACGATAACCGGGCTGTTGGCCAGGGCCCTTGCCACCGCCACCCGCTGCTGCTGACCGCCCGACATGCGGCCCGGCTTGTGTTTCAGACGATCGCCAAGTCCGACTTTCGTCAGGATATCAACGCCGCGCTCGCGCGCTTCATCCGCCTTGGCACCGGCGAAGATCATGGGTAATGTCACGTTTTCGAGTGCTGTCATCACGGGGATCAGGCGGAAGTTTTGAAAGATGTACCCGATCTTTCGGCAGCGCAGCCAAGCCAGCTCGAAGGGGTCGAGCTGGGCGATGTCGACACCATCGATAAACACCTTGCCGGCAGTCGGCTTGTCGAGCCCGCCGATCATGTTGAACAGGGTGGTCTTGCCGGTGCCGCTGGGCCCATGAGGGACGTGAATGACATTCTCACCAAGCTGGAACTGCCGCGTCACATCAACGGTCTGCACAGAATTCTCGGAATGCCGCCGGTCCCGCAATTCCGGGAGCTTCGCACGGATCGCCTCGAGTTTCGATTTATCGATCGTCATCGACATGGTTTCACTCCTCAAATCTCACTGCGCAGTGCCAGTGCAGGCACCATGCGGGTGGCCACAACTGCGGGATAAATCGCCGCGACCATGGCAACCACGATACCCACACAAAGACAGATCACCGAAAATTGAATCACCGGCGGCCAGGGCAGGTTGGACCAGACGACTCCCCAGCCGATATTGAATGCGGCCGCCGCCAGCGCAATCAACCAGCCGCACACCACCCCGAGCGCCGAGCCGAGCAGCCCCTGCAAGGCGCTTTCGATCGTGAACATCTGGACGACGAGCTTGTTCTGCGCGCCAATGCATTTCAGCGTGCCGATCTCACGAAACCGTTCGGTCACCGACATCAACAGTGCATTGGCAATGCCGATACCGCTGACCAACAGGGAGATCACGATGAGCCAGGTGCGTCTGCCGCTGCCCGCGGCCATTTTCACGCTCGGCATGCCCGCGAGCTCACCGAGGGCGGCAACGCCGAACAAGTGGCGATAGCGTAAGCCCTGAGCGGCAAGTGACTCCGGGTCAAACACGCCGGAGAGATCCATGACAACTGCTCCCGGCAATCCGTTGACCGCCGCCGGCAATGGCGCGGCATCATCGACGCCGTCATTGCACACGATCAACGCATCGGCGCCGGCCAAAGCGCCCGCCAGGTCGCCGGCGCTGTTGCCGACAGCCTCCGACAGCACGGTGCTCGGCGAATAGATCTGTAATTTTACGTCGCCCAGCTTTTTGATGTTTTCCAGTATCCAAGGTGTTCGACGACTCGGATTTTCCACCCACACCGCCAGTGTGCGACCGTCCAGGGTGCCGAGCTCCGAGAGCACATTGACGGCTGCTGTCGCTGCCGTCAATCGATCGGTTTCCTCCTGCGCAAAATGCGACCGGAGAATATCCCCTGTACCCGCCGCCATCAGAAACGCCGCGCCGAGAACGACGCCGAACAAAGTTACCGCCGAGCGGCCAAGCCGGCTGCGGACGTTACCGACCACCATCGAAATTACCGTCGAAAACGGCACCGACTGCGTCTGCCCCGGAACGAGATTGTTCTGATCACTCATTCGAAAACCCCAAGATCTAAAACCAAAACCAGAAACCTAAAAAACTCCTTTCGATACGGCATTTGCGATCAACGCAAAGGCCGCCCCAAGCATCCCGATGAGCCCCATGCCGGTAAAGTATCCGGCCAACAAAACGGGGGCCATGCGCAGGAAATTCTGTTTGCCGAAACGCTTGTACAGCACAAACCGCGCAATCAACGCTCCGATGATTTCCAATACGAACAGGTGCGGGATACCACCGAGACCGCGGACAAATCCATAGATTGCCATCGTCGGCAGCTGCAGCCAGCTCATGGCGCCGAATGCAATGACACAAAGCAGTGCCCCGGCAGACAGATACCAGCCGTTGAACGCCTGTTCGAACATGCTCTGGCCACCGACCTCGCCAGTCGTCGCGGAAAACATCAGCATGGTGTTGCGCGCATTGAGCTCCCAGGTTTTTTGGGCAAACGGAAATGTCGAGGAGGGTATCGCGTCAGAGTGCCAGATATACGACCAGAAGATCAAGCTCACGATGAGCAACAACGGTATCGTCAGCAGATGGGCCTTGGCCAGGCTCCAAAACTTTACGCCGAGCAATTCCATCGTCCGAAACTGCTGGGCCTGCAATCCGTAATTGGCGATCGGCACCGGCGCCGCCCAGATGTCCGCACCTTTGTAACCGCTCAGGACGAACATTCCTTCCTTGACAAACGGTACGTCGACGGGCTGCCCGGCAATACCCAGAATACGGGCGCTGACATAGGAGATCAGCGGATTGTACACGAAAACAATGATCACCATCAGCCACATCATGTGGCGGAAGCCCGGCAGCAGCACCCAGCAGAGCGCCAGGATGATAAAACTGTTGAACACATAGATCCCGATGGCGTATCGGATCTTGAAATCCCCGCGCCCCTCCGGCAGGTCACTGGAAAACGAGCGCTTGTTGCGCCTTGCCCGCCGCAAGCTGATCACGGTCTGAAAAATACTGACTGCCGCCAGCCCCAGCATCACACCCATGCCGGCGCTCCACCAAAAATCCAGGCTGTTCGCGTACATGGTATTCACAGTGTCCATGCCGGGCTGCCAGGTGTGCAGGACACCGGCATTGTACAGTAGCGGATTGAGTATCATGGTCAGCAGCACCGCTGCGGCCGTCCCCATGACCGCCCAGAACGGCAACACCCTGCCGACGAAAACAAGCCCTAGCTCAAGCACTGCGCCGAACGCAACCGCCGGCAGCATCGACTGGGTCAGCGGCGTCATCTCCAGCCAGGGCAGCGGCAGCAGCATGATGGGCTCGTCGAACATCGCACCGGTCACTGTAGGGATGAGGACATTGATGACCCCGAAGCCGACACCGATCATGGCACCGGTTGTAAACACAGTCCAGCGGGAGGTCGACTCCCCGGTCTCGCCCTCACACAGCGCGAGGGTGCCCATCGCATCCACCGGCGCCATGGGATAGGGAAGTTCTTCCACGTCGCTGGTCAGGCGGAAAAAGACATAGCCCATGCAGTAGGCGTTTATCGCACCAATGACGGTCAACAAAATCATGATCCCCACCGGCACCAGCCAGTGCCCGTGCAGGAAGGTGCGCTCGGCGAGTGCCGGCGAGTCCGGCGGGGGAATCCACCAATCCGGG
>CAYWQM010000046.1:9157-37271 GCA_964460215.1 uncultured Lentisphaerales bacterium | reverse complement strand
GAGTTTGCCCAGCGCCCAGCTTGAGGTTGTCGGCCAGGTGAAAATTACCGGCGGCGCTCCCGGTGCAGGCAAAGTCCTGACCTCGGATGCTGCGGGCTTGGCGACCTGGGAGTCGCCGGGCGCCGGTTCACAGGGACCGCAGGGTAAGCAGGGACCGGCCGGTGCGGCGGGTCCTGTCGGGTCCGAATTCTGGGACGGAGACATTGGCGGCGACATCAGCAACGCGAACTCGGGCAGTGTCACCGTCACTCCAAACCTCGGTGTCGGATATTCGGTCACGCCGATCCATAATACAAGTTTGAGTGTCTGGCAAAATGGCGGCTCGACCAAGGGCAATTCCAGGGCAGTGTCACTGATCGACCGTGACATTAATTCGGCAAAGCCGTACACGGAAATCGGCTTTGGATACGAGCATTCCTCCCCCGACAGGAACATACAACCCGTGGTCATCGGCTATGAACATACGAATTTCGCTGGCCAGGGTGCCGGAGACTTCTACGTTGCGACCCGCTCGAGTACCTCTGGCGAGCAGGCCCCGGCGGAACGCCTGCGTGTCACCAGCGGCGGCAACGTCGGTATCGGGGCGAACAATCCCAGCGCCAAGCTCGAGGTTTCTGGAAATATCCTGGTTACGGGCGGCGGCGCTGACGGACAGGTAAAATTCGGTCACAATGACGGCCCTGATCGCGTTTATGTGGGTAAAGCAGGCCTGGACGCGTTTTTCATAAATGATAACGCAGGTGTGATGAAGTTCGCGAATGGCGGAACTGAAGCCATACGCATTCTGGCCAACGGCAACGTCGGTGTCGGCACGACATCGGCAAGCCACAAGTTTACTGTGCAAGGTGACGACGGATTCATGGTCCGTAGCGGGAGCACCGGTGTCGGTGGGCAAATTCGCCTCGAGAATGTGGACGGCACCGATAGATGCTATTTGAACCAGGCTGTCGGTAACATAAATCTGTTCAATTACAGCGCCGGCTATATCAAGCTTTGGGCGGCTGGCGGAGCTTCGACAATGACGTTGGAATCATCAGGCGCGCTGACCATGTCCAGCGGCGCGGTCTGTACCGCCGGCGGTACATGGACCGATGCCTCCAGCCGTGATCTGAAGGATGACATCGCGGCACTCTCGCTGGACGATGCGGTGGCAACACTGTCCGGCCTCGAGACGGTCACCTACAAGTACAAAGCTGAAATGGACGATCCGCGTGTCGGCTTCATCGCTGAAGATGTGCCGGAGATGGTCGCCACAAACGGCCGGAAAGGCCTCGCCCCGATGGATATTGTCGCGGTGCTGACCAAGGTCGTACAGCAGCAGCAGCAGGATATCGAAGCGCTGAAGGCGCAACTGCAGGCGCAGCCGTAAGGCAGCTTACAATAGACGGCTTGAACAGGCGCGGGCAACCGCTTACAATAGACGACTTGAACAGGCGCGGGCAACCGCGCCTGTTTTGTTTGTCGGCCTTGGGCCTGCCCGTGCCACCAAACCGTATCATCACGGAAAAAAAACATTTTAAGTGAACTGACATCTGAGCTTTGCCCGCCGGTTGAGATCAATTACAATTGGGCCGGCAGCAGTCAGCGTGATGAATATGAGCGCGATTTCGCGGCGCTATATGTCGAACACATCTTGCCTTTTCTCCTGCAAACCCTGCCCGGCCATGGCATCGAACCCGCTGACATTCGTCTGCTCGACATCGGCTGCGGCTTCGCCCCGATGGCATTAGCCTTCACGATCCTGCAGTCGAGTCAACAGCGGACCCTTGATGAAGATGTCCGCTACCTTGGGATCGACATCAGGGAGGACGCGATCCAGTGGCTGCAAGACGCGTACAAGCAGTACCCGTTCATTCGCTTCCTGCACCACAGTGCGAAGCAGGAAAGTGATTACATCGGCGAAGGCAATACAGTGGCCACGGACTGCGGTGAGAAGGGAAGAACCAGTGCGACGTCCGACGGCACGGAGTC
The DNA here is from genome assembly GCA_964460215.1 of uncultured Lentisphaerales bacterium. Taxonomy (GTDB): domain Bacteria; phylum Verrucomicrobiota; class Lentisphaeria; order JABSQK01; family CAJWLW01; genus CAJWLW01. The sequence continues at coordinate 35,300 of CAYWQM010000046.1, read as the reverse complement.
GGCATACTGCATCCCGGATGCGTTCACGTTCAATCTGCAATGGAGCAGCAGCGTATTCACCCACATGACGCCGGAGGCGGCGGTGACTGCGCTCAGGACAATCGCTGAGCGCTGCATGCCAGGCTGTGTGCAGGTGAACACCTGGTTCGTCGTCGATGCTGAAAGCCGCTACGCGATGGCCGCCGGTCTCGCCGATCGCCAATTGCCGGTCGATTGCGGACGGTTCCTGAGCTTCTCTTCCGACAACCCGTTGCTGACGACATGCTACAAGGAAGATGCGGTCCTCGAGATTTATCAAGAGGCCGGACTGGAGATCATCGAAATAGATCGTGGCTCGTGGCGAGGAAAGGCGTACAGGAACCGCGCCAATCATTATCAGGACGTCATCATTTCGGTTGTCAGATAACCTCAGCCGGAAACGTCTTGCCCCGATGGAATATCGTGGCGGTCCTGACCAAGACCGTTCAGCAGCAGGATATCGAAACGCTGAAGGCGCAACTGAACGTACAGCCGTAAGGCGAAGAGAATCGAGTTTTGTTTAGATGAGGTTAATTCCTGCGCCCGCGTCCGACTCAATCCACCACGTCAATCAACTTTGGGGTGGTAGCTCCCGACCGGATCAGGCTCCGCTGCTCAGAACTTCACGCAATACACTTCACCCTCGGTGAATTCGAAGCGGATCCGCACTGGTTTGTAGCGGTACGCCGAGGCGTCTTCCCCCTTCCATGACAGCACATGATCCTGACAATCTCCGGAGACCACATCGCAATCCATCAGATGATAGCCCTCCAGCTTGCCCCCGAAGACATCGCAGAGCTCAGCCCGCAGCCAGCCGCGGATGTCAGCGTCGATTTTTATCTCGTCCTGTGACAGAAAGATCGGCTCGGTCATGAATTCGCCGGTCACCACATCCGCGGCAACGGCCAACAGCCGGTTCTTCGGGATCTTGACTGACATAATCGTTTGAAACGTGGCGCCACCCAGATCGAAGACATCATGCCGCGAGTTGCCGCCGGTGTAATACAGCTGCCAATGGTCGCCGCGGTCGACGAGACCTTCGCCGGCCGGATAAATACCGCAGGAATCTTCGTCATGTGAGCCTTTGAACCAGTTGCCGCGGCACGGGCGTGACCATGTATGACTGTCCTTGCTGAAAGTCAGTTCGATATAACAGTCCTGCTGTCCTTCCTCGGTACGGTAGTGTCCGAGCAGGCCGATGCGCCAACCGGCGTAATCGTTCACCGGCATCATATAGAACTGCATGTCCCACGGATCCTTGGCGTCTGGCCAGATGATCAGTTTGGGGTCACTCCAGTTGACGCCATCCGGACTCGTGCGTCGTGCTATGACGCGAAGAAACGAGGCGGCGTTATACGGCACGTCGACGTAGCGGCCGTCTTCCGGTGCGTTGTCCAGCAGGTACGGATGAAAGACTTCGAAACCGTCCTGCAAATTGCCCTCAAATGTCGCCCCGTCATTGGTCTGCAGCCGTCGGATACGCATGCCTTCGGTGCGCTCGTATTCCTCCGGGTCGCGGCTCAATGATTTGGCGACATCGCACAGCAGCGGTCCGGCCTCCGGTATCGGCGGATGATACAGCATGCCTTTGCCGTCATTGATTAATTTGAAATGGAGTCCGTCCGTACTGTCCGCTGCCAACAGCGCCCACAAGCGGGTACCGTTTTCGCAACCGAAGAAATAGAGGCGCCAATGGTCCTCCGCCAGTTTGACCGGACAAAGGCCCACAGAGGCCTGATATTCGAGACCTTCGATCTCGAGGAGGTTCGTGCCTGTGCCATCGATCTGCACCTGTCCCAGGTCCGGTTTTTCCCAGGTCAGGCGGTCCTTGGACGTCGCTACCAGCGCCCGAGGGACGTGCTCGTCCGGCGTCTTGCCGCAACGGGAACTGTAGCTCCAATAGTACATGCGATAGGTATCGTCCGGCAACAAGAAAATCTTGCTCAGGAAAATACTGGCCGCACCCAGGTCCGCCGGCGTGTCGCCGCGCACACGCACACCCTCGGGTTCGACCGGGCCGTATTTGAAATGGACGTTGCGTGATCTGGCGGGGAGGTCTTCGTCGAAGAAGAAAAGCAGGGTAGGTTCGTGATCGGTCATGGAGTCTTTTTGTCTCGCAAGGTCAGGCTCACCTGCACACGTGATTGATGCCACAGGGGTTCAGAGTCATCGAGGTATGTAAAACGGGTCAACGGCTTTTCGCCGAGGACGGGCAGCGTACCCTCCAGACGATCACTGACATCGATCCCTTCCTCCGGCATGCCCTGCGGAGTGACCGTGATGTCGCCGATCCAGATCGTTCCCTGACCCCCCTCGCGCCAGGCGACGATCTTGCGGATGTCAGCGATTTCCGGCAACTGATACTCCAACGTCACATCCTCCTGCCACGTGTCGTTCAGCGCCTCGATAACGATCGGGTCGCTGGTCCATGGCAGGTACGAGGCCGGCAGGATCCAGCCCGTTATCAGCAGCTTCAGTCGGGCGCCATCGGCGACTTTTCCGGAAACCGTAATTCGCAGTTTGGCGCCGCGTTCTGACGGATTCATCAGCGGCAAGGTGAACAGTTTCTCACCGTCGCTCCAGCCGCGTGCCTGGTCTGGTCCGTCCCGATCCTTGAGTATATCGAGATCATCTTTGATCAGGCTGCCCGCCATGATGCGGGCGCTGCGTCCCGGGCCGATTTCCAGCTCTTCGCTGGCGCGAACTGTACCTTTGTAGATGATCGTGTCCTGGCCATTGGACAAGCCAGGATTGACCGCGGTATTGTCCAGGACACGAACGCGAATCAACGGTTCAGTCGGCTCGTCAACTGCGAATGTCGGCTCTACCCAGGAATCGCCCGATGCAAAGATGCTATGCGTCTTCCACCCCTTGATGACAGCTGACGACTGGTCGGCGATCGCCTCGATCGCTGGTCGATCTGGCACCGTCAAACGCACCCGCAGTGGATTGTCTGCCGAAATTCTTGTCCCGGGCTCCAGGCGCACCAGCCACTCGGCAATGCGATATCCGTCTTCTTCGATGTCTCCCAGGGCGATCGTCGGACTGGCAATACGCCCGACGAAGCTGAGCCCATTGACGGGAAGCAGCGTCAGCTTTACGTCGTCCAACAACGCTTTTTTCGGATCAATGAACCACGACGCATCTCGCGTGTTGTGGACCTGCACGATGACTGAATGAATTTTCTTGCCGTCCTGGTCATCGAAGTTGTAGTTAAAGCTCAATTCCGGCTGCAGGTATTTTTCGACGACGTCCATGCCGACGTTTTCCTGCGCGTAGTATCGCCGATGATGTTCTACCACGTAGGGACCGAAGTGCTGACTTCTCGGCGGCCGATACGGTACCTGTTCCGCTGCCGGCAATGTCGGATCAACGTTCGCCGGAGCTGCATGGCCCGGGTACCTGCCGCAGGAGCCGGCACAGAAGAGGAGTGTGCCGAGGTTCTGCGGCATACGTATCTTGCTTGCCCGTCGGCACTCCTCCCAGCCGCCACCGCGCATGAAGGCCGGGTGGGATGTCTGCGACCAGAACGGCCAGCCGCGCTCGCGAGCGAATCGCAGTGTTTCGTGTTCGAACACGGACGCACTGCCGACATAGCCGAACAACCCGTCACAGTGATCGGGCTTGACGATGTCGGCGAAATGAATCGCCATCAGGCTGCTGGTCGATAAATCCGTGCCCGGCAGTACGTGGTCGAGCGTCTTGTAGCCGGTCTGCGGCCAGTAGAAAATGTCGCGTCCCTCGCCGGCTTCCTTCATGGCCAGGTGGATTTCATCGAACATCTCGACATACTTCTTGCTCCACCAGCGGCGGGCCTCGTCGTTCCAGACGAAGGGTTTGCCGAGCTCCGCTTCGATCTCCTCGCGATAGGCTTCGATAGATGGATTGGTCTCACCGTCCTTCATGTAACATCCCATGTCGGTGAGGAACTGCGGCAGCTCCTCTAACAGACACATGCCGACAACGTTCTCCGGCTTGCTGATGTGTTCGAGTACAACACGGATGTGGCGGCGTGTCTCGGCCAGGATCTTTTCCTTCGCTTGCGGAGAATAGTGGAAGTCGTACATCATCCGGCTGGCGCGGCCCGTAGGCGTGTTGTGCGTGAACTCGCCCTTTGCTGGATTGAAGTCCTTCATCGGCCAGACACGAATGAAAATTTTCAGTCGCGGATTCATCTCGATCAACTGATTGATTTTCAGCATGTTTTCCCGGGTCGGATCGAGGTCCGGAAAGCGCAGCAGCAGCCAGTCAGCGCGGGCGCAGTCCAGTGCTGTCAGACGCCCGGCCCAGCCCACGTAGTAGAATCCGGTGCCCCAATCCCAATAACGGTCGGGCCCTGCTGCGATTTCAGGTTCGTGTGTCACGGTGCGTTCCTCCTTCTCCGTTGCCAATGCTTTTGCCGTCGACTGCATGGTCGCATCGCGAGCCGAGGCAAAGTCCGTTGTCAGGTTGAGGTTGTCGATGGCCCAGCTTGGCGTGCCGTTGATCTCACGGGCGATGATGCCAAGGGTCATGCCCTCGAAGCTGTCGCCGCCGATGTCCTCGTTGAATTTTTCGATCAACGGTTTGTCGTCTTCCGATTTTGGATTGGCCCATACGCTCAACACATCACTGCTGCCGAGTTTATCAAACTCGAGTCGGCCGACGATTCGGTGGAACTCGCCGGGTTCGAAATCTCCGGCAGTGATGCCGCCGGTAACGACATTGGCATTGATCGTGAACCGCCCGTTATCTGTGGCGATCCCGACGATGTGCAGATTCGGTTGACTTTTTGTTTCGCCCGGCAGATCGAGGCTCACGCCAAACAAAGTTCCGGCCGGGTTGCCCTTGTACCGCTTGAGGTCGAAACCGATGTAATAAACCCTTGTCTCGGCATCCTCAGTGAACGGTCGATCAATAATGAGGTTGGGATAGCCATGCCCGATCCCGGACCCGACAATCATCTGACCGCCGGCGATCGACCACTTTGCTATTTCAGTGCTCGGGGCCGGCAAGTCCGCACTGTTCTGCCAGGGGCCCGTCCATTTGTTTTGATCATCCACGCCGAAGCCGCCCGTCCGGGTTACGAGTGCCCCGTCGGGGTAGTCGAAGTCCTCGGAGATCAGGACCGTGGCCATGGCGGCCGGCACGATTGCCAGCAATGCTGCCACCATACATTGTCTGAACACTGAACTGTAAACGCTGAACATTTTTATATCCTCAGTACTTCACGCAGTAAAGTTCTGCATCGAGTAGTTCGAAACGGATACGCACGGGCTTGTACCGATATTCGGCGGTGTTGCTGCCTTTCCATGTCAATACCGCATCCGTGTCGTCGCCGCTGATCTGGTCGAAGTCCATCAGGTGATGGCCCGCTAATTTATTGCCGAAGACGTCGCACAATTCGGCGCGCAGCCAGCCGCGGATCGTTGCGTCAATTTTGATTTCGTCCTGCGAGAGGAAGATGGGCTCGGTCATGAACTCGCCGACGACTTCATCGGCGGCGACGGCCAGCAGGCGGTTCTTTGGAACCCGCACGGCGCAGGCGGATTGCTTCCAGTCGGTTTCATTGACGATATCATGTGAGGTGCACACGCCGGTGTAATAAATCAACCAGCTGTCACCATCATCAATCAGCGCGTCACCAGCCGGATAGATGCCGCCGGCGTCCTCCGGGTGCGCGCCCTCGAACCAGTGGCCGCGCAACGGGCGTGACCAGTTGGTGCCATCGCGGCTGAACGCCTGCTCGACGTAACAGGTCTGCTGACCAGCCTCCGTACGGAAGTGGAGCAGCAGCCCGATGCGCCAGCCTGCGTAGTCGCAAACCGGCATGCCGTAAAACTGTTGGTCCCATGGATCCTTTTCATCGGGCACGATGATCAACTCCGGCAGCCCCCAGTGAATGCCGTCATCACTGCGTCGGCGTGCCATTACGCGTAGGAAGGCTGGACAGTTATACGGCACATCGACGACCCGTCCCGATTCCGGCCGGTTTTCGACGAGGTACTGATGAAAGATCTCGAAGCCGTGATCCGGGTGGTAATAGACGGTCGATGCATCGTTGCTCTGCAGGCGATTGACGCGGAGCGTCATATCGCGCTCGTACTCCTCGGGATCGTGTTTGAGCTTTTTGGCGACATCGCAGAGCAACGGGCCGCACTCGGGGAGCGGCGGGTGATAGAGCAGCCCGCGGCCGTCATTGATCATTTTGAAATGGAGACCGTCCTCACTGTCGGCAGCCAGAAGCGCCCACAGGCGTGTATCCCGTTCGCAGCCCCAGAAGTAATATCGCCAGTGGTTTTCCGAAATACGCACCTGGCTGCAGCCCACGACGATGTCAAGCTCCAGCCCTTCGATGTGCAGGAGATTGGTGTCTTTGCCATCGAGCTGCACCTGGCCGAGATCCGGTTTTTCCCAGTTCAGGAGGTCTGTCGACGTCGCAACCAGTCCGCGCGGCATCGATTCTTTCGGATCCTCGCAGCACAGTGAGCCGTAGCTCCAGTAGTACATGCGGTAGGTGCCATCCTCCAGCGTGAAGATCTTGCTGCAGAACATGCTGGCGGCACTGTAGTCCTGCCGCGTGTCGCCGACGACCCTTGGTCCGAGATGCTCGACCGGGCCGTACTTGAAACGGACGTTGCGGGATTTCGCGGGCAGGTCCTCGTCAAAGAAAAACAGCAGTTGCGGATCTTGATTCGTCATGGGTAATGCCTTCTATGTTGGGGAGAGGAGAGTAGCGTAATTCATGTCAGCACATTTGCCAGATCGGGTCGGTTGAAATACGCCGTGGCGAGCCGGCCGTCAGGCCCATCGAGGTCGGTCATGTCAGGTCCGACCCAATGGGTTGCATAACCGCGCCGCCAACGGTCGGATCGATTCGGGTGTGAGGCATGCAGCGCCAGGCCGTGATGGAACACGACGCCGCCCTTGCCGACGATGGCAAGTGATTCCTTTGACAGATCGATTTGATCCGCCGGCGGCGACAGATTGTGCGGAGCCTCCGGCACCGGGGTATGCGGCAGTAATCCGTCCCGGTGTGAGCCGTCGATGTAACGCAGACAGCCGTTCTCTTCATCGACGTCGTCGAGGGCGATCCAAGCCGTGATCACATGATCATCCGGAGCCAGGCGAAAGTAGTAGTTGTCCTGGTGGTACTGTTTTTCTGATCCGACCCGGGGAGGTTTCATCATTATCTGGTCACCGAACAAGCGCGGCGGACAGCCGATCAGTGTTTCCAGCAGTGACTGGAGATTCGGATGGAGCACAAACGGCCGGAATTCGGCTTCGATGACGAATGGCAAATCCACCTTACGCGGAGCGGTGATGGCGCCATCAGCCGAGGCGTCCGTCGAATACGAATCGCCAGGGTCAATTTGCGTTTCGCTGACGTCTACGGCCAGTCCGGCGATCCGGTCGACTTCATCGGTGGGAAAAACATCCTCTACGATGACCCAGCCATCGCGCCAATATCGTGTGTACATGGATGGTTCGAGGGTCATGGCGGATTCGGATTGACGGCGGAGTCATTGTCGACGTGACCGTCGCCGTACAGCAGGTTGTACTTGCCATTGTGGTGATTCGCGATACGCCAACTGCCGTTGGTGACCGGGTACATATAAGAGTAGGTGGTGTCCCAGCGAATGTCGCTGAATCGTCCGCCGGCGCCAAAACCGCGTTCGTTCATCCAGACGACAGTGGACTCTGTATTACTGGTCTCGCCGGTGCCCACCAGCAGTTTGCCGCCGAGTTTCGGCCAGAAATCATCATACGAAGGCGATGTAGGCGATTTCGGATTCGGTTCGCCATCCAAGCAGCCATAGCTGAAGACGCCTTGAAGCATCGAGTATGATGATTGATGCCAGTTGCCGTTGTATCCGCTGCCGAACTTCGTGCCGTATTCATCTGCCGGGCAATAGAGGCTTGGCGGCACCACGAATTCGCCGTTTTGCTGGTAGCCGCTTTCCGCTGGGTTCGTGTACAGATCGAGTCCGGCGGTGGGCGTCAGGGTGTAGTTCCCCCCACCTATATAGGCGTTACTGGCGAGTAGAAACGGCCAGTTGTATGTGATGTCGGAGGTCAAACGGTAAGGATTACTTGGCGGCAGATAGTTTTCACTGTCATCCGCGTACGAGGTGATCGGGATGAAAAGCTGCCTGTAGTTGCCAATGCACACCACATTCAGCGCCCGCGCCTTGGCGCTGTTCAGGGCCGGCAGCAACATCGATGCGAGGATTGCGATAATTGCAATGACAACCAGCAATTCGATTAGGGTGAAAGTTGCACGGCTGTGTGGCGACTTCGCCGGACCGCAGGTAATAATCATGTTACTTCCAAAAGGTAAAAGCAGAGTTAAAGCACAAACGACGAATATAACACAAAGGCGGTGCTGTATCCATGCGCACTTGCCTTCTCTGTTCCTAGCATTACCCTTTTCCCATGCAACTGTCAAACAGGCATTTCCAAGCCGAATTCTGTAACCAGCGCTCGAATCTTCTGGCCCTGCGCCTGCGTCGCGGCGCCGGCACTGCGGACTGGAGCGATCGTCCAGGTTCAGTCACCATTATAGATGATCGCAAGCGCCGCAGCTACAGCGATGTCGATCAGTCGATCCAGGCGAGTACCTGCAAGACGCGAACGAAAGTCACTACGACCAAGCAGATCAAGGGTGCCGAGTTCGCCCTCAAGGAAACCTGGCACCTTGTCGGTGACACCTTGCGCTGGGATCTGGAAATCACCCTGGCCCCGGGTGCCAAAGCCCGATCAATCCAGGTACGACAGTTGCTGCCGATACCCGATCCGGCATATGGCATCAACGTGTGGACTGCACGTGCCGACTTCCCTACCACGATCGAGCGTCTGGCCGGGCTCGATCTGCAGTACGGCGAAGTGTGTTACGGTACGCTGCTGCCGTCGCTGACCCTCTATCGCCGGGACCTGGGCGTCGGCCTGACCGTGACCAAGCCGTTCGCCTTTCGCACCTCCCGGCTGAGCTTCGAGTTCATGGACTATCGTGAGCCGGGGATCAGCCTGAATACCTCGATGCTGGCGCTGCGCCCCGACCAACCGGCACGCACCAGTTTTGTTTTTCATGCCCATGAACCGTGCTGGCGCAGTGGCCTGGCGTGGCTGTACAAAAACAACCCGACCTATTTTGATCCGCCCAACCCAGCCGTTCGTGAATACGAGGGCGGCTATACGATGGGGCATCCGTTCATGACCGGCAGCGAAATCGATTCGATGCTGCCGCATCAGCTGCGCTGGTCGGAACTGCACTGTCATTTTCCCTGGTACGGTGATTACCTGCCGGATGAAGACGAGTGGCACGCCGTGGATAACTACGGGGCCTGCGTGGCGGTTGACCAGGTCGGCGGTGCGGTCGTTGATGCCGCCACCGGTTCGGCGGTCGACGGAAAGAGCGGCTCGATCACGTACGATGTCCTGCACAAACACCTTGCGACCGTAAAGAAACGTGACGTCAAGAGCCTGTTTTACTGGCAGGCCGGCGGCGATGCATCGCCGTGCATCGTGAAAAAGTTTCCCGACAGCCTGGCGCTCAATGAGCATGGGGAATCGTATCCAAGCTGCGATGATTCCGTTTTGATGAACGCCGATGCGTCCACAGCCTTCGGCAGAGACATGAGGCGGCAAATTTCGCGGCTCTACCGGCGGTTGCCGGAAATCGACGGGATCTTCCTCGATCAGCTGTGTTACGACGCCATCGACTATGCCCATGACGACGGTATCACGATGGTCGACAACAAACCCGTATACCGATTGTGGCATTGTTTCGAACAGCCGGTCCGCAAACTTGCTGCCGCAACGCATCGCCGTGGCAAGGTCCTGTATGCCAACGGCCCGTACAACATCGAGGTGCAGAAGGACATGGACGGGCTGATGGCCGAAGGGGCGTCGTGGATCGCCGAAGTCGTCAAGTATCTGTGTATTTCGAAGCCGTTGATATTTCTGGCATTCTATCATGACGACCTGGGTAAGGCGGAGGCGATGTTTCAATGCTGCCTGCTGAGCGGGGCCTCGTATTCATTGTATCCGCATCCGCCCGAGGCGATCCGGCAGATGATCGAGCGCTACCGGCCGCTGGTCGAGAAATTCTACGGGCGCCGTTGGCTGCTCGAACCCGATCCCCTGGAGCTGCCTCAGGGAATCGCCGGCAACATCTTTGTGGCTGAGAACGGCAATATCCTTGTGAGTATCGTCAGTACCGGCGAAAGTTGTTTGTCTGCTCAGGGGCAGACCGCAGAATTGGAAATAGGTGTCCGTTGCCAGGCCGCGGACCAGGTGAAGACCGCGGTCTGCAGCGGCCCTCTGTATCGCGGTGAGCGCAAGGTGCGCATGCGGCGGCAGGATGGCGAGTTGCGGTTGCGCGTACGGCGACATGTGGCGGCCACCGTGATTGAATTAAGACTGGCTTGAATCCCGCCTGTACAAATACATGAGTTATCTATAAGAAAGAATAGGAAGAATGGCTGGATAGCGCTACCATATTTCTCATATCTTCCATCTTTCCTATTTTTTTTTCAGGGTACACCAATGGACACTGTTTTACTGCTGGGCAGTTTTTTCCCCGGACAATCGCTGTGGAGTATCAAGCAAGGATTCGAAGGCATCGGTTGCGAGGTGATCTATCAGCCGACGCGGGGGTGTATCCGCGCCAGCCTCGATGACGATATCGCCCTGGCGAACGAAGAGGCGGATGTCATCGCTGACCCGAGCGAGTGGCCGCTGCCGTACGCCGACGTCGAGGCTTTCAAGGCGGCGTTGTTCAAGACGATCGAGGCGCGCCGGCCGAAGCTTCTGCTCTGGTGGTTCAGCAAAGACGATCAACCCCCCGGGCTGATCCGTGAGTTGCGCGAGAAATTTCCATGGTGCAAGACCGTAACGCACACCCAGGACGATCCGTGGGACCTGTTGGCAAGTCCTGAGTTCTCTGCCGATTTCGAATTTGCGGCAACCTGCTGCAAAGAAAGTGTATCGGTGTATGCCGAGCGTGGCATCAAGGCGATCGTGCTGTACCCGCCCCCGGCGCTGGAGTTGCATCGCACGGCTAAACCTACGCCATTCGAAGACTGCGACTTTTCGGTCACCGTCTTGTCGTTGTATGCAAAGCAGGGCGGTGACGCGGCCGACTATTTGAAATCCGAGGACGAGGTCGAGCGCATCACCCACACGATCGCCTTTCCCGACCAGCGCGCCCTGCGCCAGGACGTCGTTCGCACGGTGAACGAGCTCGGGCGTGTTCACATCTACGGCGGCCTGGGGTTCGGTGTTCTCGAGGATATCCCGCGTAACTGTTACCGTGGTTTCCGGACGTATTTCGAATTGCCCGGACTGTATCAGGCTGCGAAGATCAGTATCAACCAGCACAATTCTCCATTGTCATATGGGTACCTGAATCAGCGTGACACGGCAATCACCGGCAGCGGCGGTTTCATGCTCACCGATTACGTCAACGGGATTGAGGAGATTTTTGAAATTGGCGAGGAGATCGATACCTGGGAGACGCTTGAGGAACTAGAGGACAAGGCCAGATGGTGGCTGGCACACGAGGACAAGCGTCGGGACGCTGCCAGGCGCGCGCAGCAGCGCATATTGGAAAACTACGGTAACGAAGCCTATGCGCGTAAGCTGCTGGACTTTGTTAGTTGAGGGGACACTGATATGAGCATCAAAACGAAAAAAAACCATCTTGAGCTGACCGGCTACGGCACATCGGACCGCATCGGCCTGTGGCGGGTGTGCGCGATATTGCTGACATGCCTCACCACAGGCGTGATGGCCGGGCCGTCGATGCCGAGCCTGGCCGTACTCGAGGAGGCCAACTCGATCGAGAATTCCTCCGAGACGCCGCACACGAAATGGGCGAAACCCTATGCCCTCGGCAAAGTGCGAACGCTCTTCGTCACCCCATTGAGCGGCGATGTCAACGTGCTGCCGCTGCGGTATGCGGTTGAGCTCAGGCAGCGATTCGATTTGGCAGGCGAGGCAGTTCTGGTGCTGCCCGCCCAGAGTCACACGTACGCGGTTGCATATGCCGGCGGTTCGGGCGTCTATGGTGGTGCCATCGGCGAAGAGCGACTGGCACGGTTGCTGGAGAAGCCCTACGACTGTTACGTCTTCACCGGCCCGGTCATTGGATTTCTTCCGGATGCATCGTACGCGGCCATCCTCGACCATGTGCGGGCGGGCGCCGGCATGGCGCTGCTGTACAAAGTCGGCGACGACGACAAGCCGATCATCTCCAAGGCCGAAGAGATAGAATCCCCCGCCGCTTTGGCGGGGCTCGACGCCACTGCCTGGAAATACGGCAAGGGCCATCTGGTCGCGCTGGCGCCGGTCCACAATTGGCACGTCTACCACCGCAGACCGCCCGCGGTCTACGAGGTGGGCCACATATTCGGAACCGATCTGCCCCGCGACCTGCGCTTCGAAAGGCAGGGACGCGCTGTCCTGTGGGCCGCCGGGCGCCAGCCGCGATTACAGATGTCGGTATCTCTTCCGGATCCTGCGTTGGACCGTGTCGGGTTGCCGGCGCACAAGATCAGCATCTCCTGGAAAGGGGAGGGCGTGGCCGGTCCCATCAACCTTGCCGCCCGCATACGCAGCCAGTCGCGCGGAGCCGTGCAGCTGCCGGCCGTTCCGGACATCGACACAGCGAAAGGCGCCCATGAGTTCCCGCTACCCGCCCTGCCTGCGGGTAGATACGCTGTCGAGGCAATTGTCCGCGGTGACCGCGGCGTCGAGGGTTGGGCTGTCGAGCAATTCACGGTGAACTCTGAGGAGAGGATCGGCCGGGTCAAGGTCGATCGTGATTGGGGCGAGAGCGGTGAGCCGATTACCGGCACGGTCACTATCGAGACTTCCGTCGCCGCCGAGCGCACGTTGCGGGTGCACGCCGTAGACCGCTACGGCCGGATAGTTGCCCGGCAGGAAATCCGCAGCCCCGGCACACAGGCTGCCTTCTCCCTGGCAACGTCAGCAGTGACGCCGCACTATCTTGGGATCGAGGCGGCACTCGTGGCTGACGGCGAAGAGATCTGCTACGGTTACGCGCCTGACCCGTACACCATCGCGAACCGCAAGCAGGACCAGTGGAACTTCATACTTTGGGGACGTCTTTACTCGTCGGTATATGATGATATCGCCGAAGATCTGCTGGCGGCCTCCGGTGTGACGTCGCGTCTTGAGACCAGCCACGAGCCGTGGTGGTACATGACCCGGGCCGGCATGAACTACACGCCGTATTGCGACAGCGACTTCTACCGCCTTCCCGACACCGGGCCCCAGGAACCCGGTGTCGATCGGAACGGTGTTCTCGAAGGCAAAATGTGCTGGAACGACGAACCCGCCATATCCGGGCTGATCAAGAGTTACCTCGACGCTGAAATGGATTTCCGCTGTCGTGGGGTGCTTGCCTACAGCATGGGCGATGAGCGGGCGGTATTCGGTTCCTGCCTGCACGCAACATGCTGGAAGCTCTACCAGGATTGGTTGAAGAACGACTATGGCACTATCGCGGCGCTCAACGAATCCTGGGGCGCCGGCTACGAGACGTTCGATGAGATACAACCCAAGATAGACGTGACAGATTTGCACTGGCTGCCGGCTGAAGAGAGGAAGAGCTACCACCTCTCCTACGCCAACAACGAGCACGGGAGCAAGGGCAAGACCCACGGCTCCACCGCCTGGACGGAAGCGATGAGGAATTACCCGCGCTATATCGACCGGCGGTCCTTCCAATACTGGAACTTTGCGAACTACGCCAGGCGTTTTGGCGACACGGCCCGCCGCATGGACCCGCACGCCAGGGTCGGCGTGGAGGGAAACGATATCCGTCTGGATGCCGACATCGACGTGATCGTGCGCAACACCGGTTGGTGGATGCCCTACGGCGAACACTGCGGCACGACGAACGAGGTGATCCGCTCGATCGCGCCCAGGGGATACCTGCACGGCAACTTCATGGGCACTTCGTTTTTCTGGGAAAGCTTCCTGCGCGGCGGCAACACCATCGGCCGGTTTCGGATCGACAGCGTGCTGACGCCACAAATGTCGCTGAAAGACTCCGTCCGCCGGGTCGTCGATTCGGCCCGGATCGTTTTTGACGGGCTCGGCACGTTGCTCAATGTGCACGAAGATTCGGAGATGCTTCATGACGGCATCGTCATGCTCCATTCGATGGCCTCGGTCAAGCTGGCCAAGATCGAGACGTCTCACAAGGAGAAGGAAGCCGGGCCCACCTACGGCAATTTTCGAACCCGGGACGAGGCGGGCCGGAATCGGGGAGATGTCGAGCGTACCTGGCGCAATCATACCGCCTGGCACCGGGCCATTCGAGCCAGCGGCCTGCAGTTCGTATACACCACCGACGGGCAGATTCGGCGTGGTGAGTTCGATCCCGCGCCTTACAAGGTGATGATCCTTTCACAGTACGAAGCGATCGGTCCCGAGGAGGAGAGGACGATCCGCGACTTTGTCGCTAATGGCGGCACCGTTATTGCCGATGTCAGACCCGGGATCTACGGTGCGCGCGGCAAGCAACGTGACGACGGCGCCGTACTCGACGACCTGTTCGGGGTTCGCCACACCGGCAGTGCACCGGCCGACAGGGCGGGTGGCAGGATCACCGGCACAATCGCCGGCTCCGCAGTTGATGTGAACCTCGCCGATCTGGCTGTCAACCCGGCGCTGGAAGTGACGACAGGCACGGCCCTGGGAAAGGCGGGTGCGACACCGATTTGTGTCGTCAACGAGGTTGGGGAAGGGCGCGCGATCCTGCTGAACTTCACGATGTGGTCTTTCCCGCCTTTGGCAACTCATGACGGCCCCGAGGACGCCTCGAGTTTCTTACAGACAATATTTGCCGAGGCCGGGGTACAGTGGCCGCTGACGATGGTTGACGAAGCGGGCCGGCAGCACCGGAACATGGAAGCCATGCGCTGGCGCACCGGCGATGGTATCGAGGTCGTGGCCCTCTACGGACCGGACAGAAGCACCTGGCAGGACAGCAGTGCGCCGCCGCCGCCGGCCCCTTTTACCGATCTCGACACCCCTGTGCCGGTGACGGTACGCCTGCCCCGGCCGCTGTACGTCTGTGAGCTGGGCACCGGTCTGCGGGCCGGTCCCGTTGAAGCGTTCGCAACCGGTTTGCGACCCCGATGTCCAACGCTGCGCGTGTCGAGTGAACGCGAGCTGCGTGTACCGCTGCCCAAGGCCACCGTCGATGCTGTCCGGCGCGGCGGAGCATACGAGATCGAGGTAAAAATCGCAGATGCGCAGGGTACGCATCCCCTTAAACTCACGGCGACGTCCCCCGATGGTGACGAGGCGCCGTGGTTTTCACAAAGTCTTTTTGTCGAGGCGGGGCAGGCGCAGATTACGCTTCCGATTGCCCACAATGAGCAACCGGGCAGATGGACGGTGACGGTGACGGATCTCTATACGGGAACGTCTGCTGCAAGCTCGTTCACAGTCGAATGAGGCAGGGTGCGTAATGCCGCCACCGGCAAACCGGCGTCGGCATTAATTACGGAAAGAAGAGGTTGCTATTGGTGACCGGCAGACTCTGGTCCGGGCCGGACCAGGCTGCACCAGCCGCTGTCATTTCCCAGCTTCTGCCGCGATCAGCCATCTCCCGGGTCGTTCGGCCTTGGAATAGATCCAGGTGGGGCCGCGTTCGATGTAGCCGTGGATATTTGGAAAGACGAGGTCCACACAGCCGTTGGGGTTGGCATCGTCGCTGGAGCGATTGGCCCCGGGTCGTGTATTGTGAATCTTACAGTTCTTCCCACAAACCCTGCAGGTCGTCGGGCAAGAGTTCCTGAGGAACAACAAACTCTCCCCGCTGTGCCGCCAACGTCGCGGCCTGTCCGAGCACCTCCGCCGCAAAGGCCTGGCGCACAGTTGTGAACGGCTCCGCCTCACCGGTCATGAGCTGACAGAAGTGCCGGGCGACAGCACCGCCGCCGTTGTAGTGGATACGCTTGCGATAGTCGAATTCGTAGACTGTTGAATCCTCAGGTGTGCCAAAGCGGCGGCAGTGCAGGATACGCCCCTTGTTGTGGTCTCCCTGGATGGTCAGGCTAAGCCGCAAAATGCCTTCGAGCCCGGTGATCTCGTACTCCCGCGTCGTGTAACTGACCGGACTGAAAAAACACTGGGTGTAGGTGCCGAAAGTGCCATTGTCAAATTCGATCATGCACACTTCGTTGTCGGGCACATCGACTTCCTCTGCATACACGCACATGTCGTTTGCCCAGCCTTGCTCAAACATTTTGTCGGTATTGCCGTAGCGATACTGGGTGTTATTGCTGCTCTCCGGGCATGTGAAGCGTTCGTCACACTCTCTGCAGTGCAGATCATTCGGCTTGTTGCCACCGAAAGCCTGGCGTCTGGCAACGGCAGCAACGCGGCTGGCGCGAGCCCCGACGATGTAGTGCATGATGTCCAGGTCATGCGTAGCTTTTTCGATAAACATGCCGCCACCGCCGGCCATGGTACGTCGGAAACAGTGGTACATGCTGTTGCCGTAAAAACAGTTCTGCACGAATGACACGGAACAGATTTGGCCGATCGCCCCAGAATCAACCAGTTCCTTGGCCTGGGAGATGATGGGCGCATAGCGCATGACATGATCGACTATAATGGGGCCCGGGTACTCCTCCGAGAAGCGCAGCACATCGCAGATCTTGTCGAAATTGGCATCGAGCGGCTTCTCCAGCAGCAGCGGTGTGCTCAACCCCTGCAGTTCCTGGATGTTCTCCAGGTGACAATGGTTTGGCGACGCCACGATAATACCGTCGAGTGGCATCTCCCGCAGTTCTGAAATCGTGGCGCAGCGCCGTGGTTTATTGCCGATAAACTCACAATTGCGCCGGTACTTCTCATCGTCCGGGTCCACGACGCCGTCTACCGTCACCAGACCGCCCGTGGCATGGCTAAGCGCGAGTCCGAGATGCGCACCCATGTTACCGAAACCGATGATGCCAACCTTCAATTCCTTCATAAAATCCCCCCTGCCTCTACTTTGTTAAGATGCTACGGCAACCTGAACCGATGTCATGTGCCTTGCGGTCCCGAGGGTATCCAGATCCGATTCATTGATCAAACCACCAAACCGTCCTTCAAGAACGGAACGGCCTGACGCGTCGTCCCCTCCTTAAAGGGCATGATTCCGGGTGAATACTGCGCCAGAAAGGCTCGGCGTACCCGGTCGGATGTATTGGCGCCGCTTCGGTGCAGGGTCGTGCTCGAAAATACTGCCAGGCCGCCCGCGCTCACTTCGACGGGAACACCCGGATCCTCGCCCGTGTAGCCAATCAAGTCACTGGTGTTTTCGTCGCGCGTGTGCGCTCGAACCTGGCTTCCCCCGACCCGCGACCACGGCAGGACATCAATGGTCCCATTGGTCGCGCTGACATCGTCCAGGGCACACCAGCAGGAGAGGTAAGGTGAATGTGGTTCAGGGATGTAACCGGAATCCTGGTGCCAGCCGAACTTCATCCCTACGTCCGCGCATTTAACCACGAACTGGTTCTTGAACAGGTACGCTGTCGGCCCGATGGTGGCCCGACAAATATCGGCCATGTAATTGCTGAACAGGAACTCGCCAAGGTCGGGGCGGCGGTCGTAGGCACCATCGATGAAGTACCGTTTGCCCTTGTGCGTGATTTCGCGCACCTGATCCCACTGCTCGCGATCGATCTGGTCATCGGTTTCAGCGATCAGTTCCCCGCAAACTCGACGCAGCAGTTCCAAATGCTCGTCGGAAATGACATGGTCGACTATGAAATAACCTTCTTCACGAAACTGCTGTACGTGTTCGTCGGTGATCTTGAAGGAGGGGGAATTGGGAGCAGCCATCTATTCAAATCCTTTCATTATGACCTGTTGATAACAAGGCGGGGGGGGCGGCGGTACGACCAAGATAGGCAGTATCCCGGATTTGGCAAGCAGTCGGGCTGTTGAGTAATGCCCGGGATTTGCCATACAGACCTGCTTGTCGATCAGGTCGGTGGTTCCGTGTGTTGTTTCAGCAATGCCCACGGCTTAACACTCGGCACTTCAATCGATCAGTCAGGTGGACGAACCATCTGCTGCGCGATAATTCCGCCGTCAACGTACAACATGTGCCCGGTGATGTAGTGGGCCATGGGCGAGGCGAGGAAGACTGCTGCACCGGCTATGTCGTCGGGTTCACCGATGCGGCCGAGCGGAATTTGCGATCTCATCAATTCCTGCAATTCCGGGTCGCTGCTGGAGGCGTAGTCGTTGAGGCGGGTTTTGACGAGGCCCGGTCCGATGCCGTTGACCCGAATGCCATCCTCGGCCAGGGTCACTGCCAGTGATCGTACCAGCATTAAAATGGCGCCTTTGCTTGTATCATACAGGACCGATTCTCTCTCCGCCTGCATTGAATTGGTAGAGCCTGTGCAAAGAATGCAGGCGTCGCAGTTTCGTTTGCCAACCAACCGGGCAAATGCCTGTGACGTGAAATATGACGATCGAACGTTGACGTCGAAGGTCATTGCGAAATCTTCAACAGTCGCATCCCGAAACGGGCCACCGACAGCTGCCGCCGCATTATTGACGAGGCAATCGAGGCCGCCGAGTCGCTCGAAGGCGGCACCCACCAGCGCTTGGCAGGCTTCCACTGAGGACAGGTCGGTCTCGATGAAGTGACATTCCCCGAATTCCTCCAACTCTGCAAGTGCTGTGCTGCCGGTATCCGGTTCATTGGAATTGATCACGACTCGAGCGCCCGCTTTGAGCATCGCTGCCGCCATTGCTTTACCAATTCCGGAGGTGCTGCCGGTGATGAGGATTTTTTGATCGTTAAGCATCGTCGTGTCCCGATTGTTTGATCTACTGATCAGAAGTTACTCTGTGCCACGGCCTGGCGCCAACGCCAGAGACCTGCCCGAAGACGCGCCATGGTCTGTTGGCCGAATGCCAGGCAAAGCGTTGGCAACCAGGACGCCTGTGATGGTGTCACTGGCGTCCTGGTTGGCACTCGATTGTACCGCACAGTTTTGAGTTGTGCCGGATGCAGTAAAGCCTCCGGATTATTCAATCCTGTTTATGAACAATCCAGGCTTGGTAAAATCTTTCGGATGAATTGTTCTGCATGCCAATCGGTGTTCATGCCAGAACGCCGCCATCGACATTCATCGCATGACCGGTGACGTACGATGCCGCATCCGAACATAGCCAGACTACGGCCTCGCCAATCTCCTCGGGCTCGCCCAGTCGTCCGATCGGCTGCTCTTCGGTGAACTTTTCAACCGCCTCCATGTTGTCGACGGTTTGTCGCTGGACCATCGGTGTCCAAACCAAGCCTGGATTCACACAATTGATGCGAAGTCCCTCCCGAGCGTACTCCAGTGCTGCGGTTCTGGTCAGTTGCACGATACCTGCTTTCGTTGCGCCGTAGATCGGTAACTCGGGTTGTCCGGTCATGCCGGCGTTGGATGCTGTATTGACGATGACCCCGTGCCCCTGTTTGAGCATCCGTAGAATCTCGTACTTCATCGCGAGCCAGATTCCTTTCAAATTCACCGACATCAGTTGGTCGTAGTTTGCCTCTGTGCAGTCGGCGGTCTTTCCCATCTCGCCAAGGATCCCTGCGTTGTTGAAGGCGCAGTCCAATTGGCCGAACGTATCGACGCAGTTGTTGACAAGTGCCTCGACATCCTCGGACCTCGATACGTCGCACTCGAAAAAAACGGCCTCTCCTCCGGCCTGTTGAATTTGATCGACCGTCTCCCGGCCCAGCTCGACCTGGATGTCGGCGATGGCGACCCTGGCCCCTTCCCGGGCAAACAGCCTTGCTGTGGCCTGTCCGATTCCCGACGCGCCGCCAGTCACCAGTGCAACTTTGTCAACAAGTGATTTTGCCACGGTCAGTCCTCCTTTTGCAGGTGCCATTTTTCGGTGATTTCGGCGACCTCCAGGTTCCGCCACCGCGACGTGACGCCCTGTCCAAACAACGTTTGTTCGTAGCCTGGGTCAAGTCCTGGAATAGTGCCGCCTCTGCCATCGGGCAGGTCATCCAGCAATGTAAAAATGGCCATATTTACCGTAAACCGTGCGGGCTTAATCACGGGAGCTGCCGGTGGATCGATGGTGGCGACCCAGTCAACAGCATGGACCAGTTCGCCGTCCACATACCACTCGGCGTGATCGGGTCCCGGTGCCAGGAGTGCGTCTTCACCGGGATAGTAGCGGATCTCGTAGCGGTGCCAGCTTCCCGGCTCGATCAACAAATCAGTCATCACGGGATCGGCCATTGGCTTGACGGAATCGTCAGCACCACCGGGAGCGGACACGACGAACAGTTCACGGAGGGCTATTACACGCCGATTCGAAATCTCAAAATTTAAGACTATGCCGGCGGCATCGTCGATGAGTGAAATGGAACCGCTGCCGAGCCGTGGATCATCGGGATCTGCGTCATAGGGATTATCTGCCGTACCGTGGACCTGGACCGCAATATCGACCCCCACCGCGAGTCCGGTGCCGGCGGCAAAACGCCGGTCGGCCCGGATCAATGCCTTGACATGGTCGACAGGGTCCTTGGCGCCCAGCGTAAACTTCGGAATATCGATCGTAAACTCGGGCAACTCGGGAGTCGGCGTGGTGATCCGGGCCGCGGGGTCCAGCGCCCGAAAGTCGCCCGCCTCCAGCACTTGCCAACCGGCCCCGATAACGGCGGATCCGGCTGACCAGTCGTGAAAGTCACGTCCATTGCCGTCGAGGAAGTGCTGCGGCGCCGGCATTGCCCGCCAAACATCGACTGTGTCGGGAGCGTTGGGCCAGTCCTTGGGACGGTACGAGAGTTCATCCGAGATCTGCAGCATCTCGGTGCTCAATTCAATGATGTTTCCAGCGGGGTCGGGTATGTACAGAAATATGTTGTCGCCTGGACCATGCCGACTCGGTCCGTAGATGATGGGAACATGGTTTCGTTTCAGATGATCGCAGATGTTCTTGATGGCGTGCCAATCGGTGAGGTCGAAACAGTAGTGATTTACCTTTGCCTGGCCATCGTTCAAGAACGCGATGCCATGGTGGTCCTGGTTGCAACGCACCCAGGCCAGCATATTTCCTTCGACGGTGTCGGACAGGCGAAACCCGAGTACGTCGATGTAAAACGCCAACGTGCGTTCGAGGTCGATCGTATGATAGGTGATGTGACCAAACTTCACAGGCTGGACTTCGCGAGGCAAAAGCGGCTGGTCAGCATGGTGCATGCCTTCGTAGAACTTTAAGCAATTGCCGTCGGGATCGCGGCAGCAGACCGACTCTCCGATCCCGGGATGCGGATCTTCATCCGGAATCGGCTCGAGTCCCAGCTCGTGGAGTGTTTCGCGAACCCGCTCCACCGCCGCGGCGTCGTGAACTTCCAGACCTAAATGGTGCAATCCACGTTCTGCCGCGGGGTACAACCCCAGACAATGGTGTTGGTCATTACATCGCAGGAAAATCGAACCGTCGACGCGATCCGATATCTCCAGGCCCACGATGTTTTCATAGAATGCTGCGATGTGTTCAACATTCGGAACTTGAATGCCGACATGGCCGATACGTTTGATTTCAATCATAGGGGGGAAGTCCGTCCGTTAGATTGGCTTTTGTAGATGCTGCATCATTCCTTATTCCTGTTGTCGTGTCTGTCCAATAACAGCCAGGAGAATATGACGTTTCGCCAGTGCCGTTCAACGCTGTCCCCAGCGTTCTTTCAACTTTTCGTTCATGTTCAATAGCCCAGATTTCCTGGAATTCATCCAGCAGTGTGCAACGGCTTGGCCAACTGCAGATGTCTGCCCAAGGACGCGCAATGGTCTGTTGGCCGAATACCAGGCAACCGTTAGTCCTGTGCGAGTACGCTGGATGACGCCGAGCTCAATTCGCGGTGCCCCAATCCACGGGTGTTTCGACGAAATGTCCGGTGATCTGCTTGCGCTCTGCCTTAAGGTCGTAATCGATAACGATCGTCTCAGGATCGGGCGTGATCAGGCTCTCGATTTCATAATCCACGACCAGGCGTTCGTGCGGACCGGTGTCGACGGAACATGGATAGGACGCGTCGGCGATTCGCTTGCCGTCGGCACGGTACTGGAAACACCGCACGCGATTCTCCACATCCCACTGAAGGTAGTCAGGGTCATCGGTCGTAACCATCGCCACGGACACCATGCGGTCCTCCGCATATGTCAGCACGACTCTGTTCCCGTGCCGGCCAAGGTGCGGCGACGCGGCAGCGAAGCCGCAGCGCACGTTGCTTTTTGCCGGGTCCGTCCAGGAACGGCCGAAGTCGTGCGATTCAGTTATCCAGTATGTGCCGCGGGTGGCCTCCGCTTCGTCGCGGTGCAGGCCGATGATCCGGCCGGGTTCCACCTCCATGGCACCCCACTCGTTCAGCTCGTCTCCGGGTGCGTTCGGTACGTACCCGGTGTCCCAGGTTTTGCCGCCGTCGCTGGAGATCGATGTCATGCACACGTGACCTTTGTCGCTGAACATCGACCGGTAGATTGGCACCAGGATATCCCCATTCGACATCAGTACCGGCGCGGCGCGCAAGCGCGTGTCCTCATCGGTCAGGATGATCGCGGGCGTCCAGGTCTGCCCGCCGTCCTTCGATCGGGTTACCCACGTCTGTGAGGGTCCGCCGCTGCGCATCAACCGCGAATAGCAAGCGGCCAGCAACGTGCCGTCCGGCAGCTCGATGACACCGCTGCCGCAGTCGTCGACGTCCGGCACGTCGCGCAGCATCGTCGTCGGCGACCACGTGCGGCCATTGTCGGTGCTGCGTGTGATCAGCTGCCGGCCCATCGGGGTGAAGCCGTGCCCGGAGCCTTCGCAGGTTTTGCGTTTATCCTCACGGAACATACACACGAGGTCGCCGGAACTGGTCTTCAGCACCCAGGGCCATGCCGGATAGTTGCCTTCGAAGATGACGACGTCGGGTTGGGTTTTGGCGACCTGGGAGGTCTTTGCTGAATCCGCCATAATTACCTCTTGATTTCGTACGGTGTCAATTGCAGTCTCGATCACCTTCGGTGCCAGGGCACGTGAGCAATTTCCCGGCGCTAATTTAGCGAGAGCCAAGGGGAAGTCTTGTACGTTCGAAGAAAACTTAAAGCGGCGTTGGTCAACCGGGTTCAGAAGTGTTTTCGGGTGTGAAACCTCGTCGGTTCATTGCTGTACCAGCTAGACATACTTGCTTTACAATTTTGGGATGGCGCAGGGGTTCACGACATTTCCAGTACCCGGTTTGCCGCAGTGGTTCTTGATTGGCTTACTTGTCGCTATCGTTGCACGGTGGATTGGGCGGTTGGCTAAACGATCCGCCTGACAATTGTGCGGTGCGATGACTCAGGTAGCCGACAACAAGGGGGGCACGGGGCAGGAGAGGCTATCGGATATGGCGCGAAGGAGCTCGGCTTCTTCGATGGCGATGACCCCGTCGACAGCGACGCATACTGTGGCTGCACCGATGAGTTGTCGTTTTCGCTTGGGTCTGAGCTGATCCAGATGGGGGAGTATTTGGTCGATGTCGGCCAAGGTTGCCGAGTCGGCGGATCGGAGGGATCCGACGCGGTCGTCGACGGCGTTGCCCAGGCGGGAAACACCGGCAAGAAATGCACGAGAGGCTTCAGCTTCGTCGTCAGAGCCCGCTCGTGCAAGTGCGGATAGAATAACGCCAATTTCCTGACTGAAAGGTCTCAGGGATTTGTAGCGCGTCGGCGGTCGCGGCAGGTCGCGGAATTCCCGATCGAGATGACGTACGAGCATGTGCTCCAAAGCGTATTCGAACAGATCTATTCGCTCATCGGCATGCGCCAGTGCGTGAACGTTTGTACGGAAACGCTCATATTGAGCGGAGGCCAACTGCCGCAGGGCCGGCATGGCCAGATCCGCCAACGGCAGACGAGCGGAACGTCCAACTTGCGACAAGACCTGTTGCAGTTCCTGTGTGGCCGCGTGCATGCCTTCCTCAGCAGACATTGCCAGGTGATCCAACTGCTTTGAACACACCCCATGATCGGCATCCAACAACAACGCATATACGAGTGCGCGAGCGCTGTAGGGCTCACGGGCCGCATCGCGCAAGGTTTCCGGCAAATTCGCCACAAGTTCGCGCGCATAACTCAGTCGACTCGGATCGATGGTCCCAACGGACGCAGTCAATTGCTCGGGCGTAACGGCCGCCGGCTTCGACTGCGGCGGAGAAACGGAACGGGACCGCTTGTTGCTGCCGGCAAATCCGACGGCACCTTCAGAGGCTGCAACGCCGCTGTGGTTTTCGTCAATTTCAGGAAAGCCGCCGTCAAAACTTGAATCAATGCGTTGAATGCGATCGTGCAGCGGCGGATGCGTGGCAAGGGAATTAAATTCTAAAAAGCTTTTCTTCTTGCCGCGGCTGAAAAACATATGACTGCAGGACTCGGCCTGTGAAGACTGCAATGTTCCCTGTCCTGCATAGCCGCCGATCGCTTTGAGAGCCCCCGCGATTCCATCGGGATTGCGTGTAAACTGGACTGCCGATGCATCAGCAAGATACTCACGCTGTCGCGAAACCGCAGCCTTTATCAGTTTCCCAAAGAAAAAGCCCACGTAACCGATGATCAAAATTGCCAACCCCGCCAAGGCGATCTTGGCGGCGCCATCATCTTTGCTGCGGCGCCGGCCCATTGAACTGTAACTGCCAACCCGCAGCAACACCTCTCCGATCAGGCCAATTATCAAGATGCCGTGAAGAATCCCCATCAGTCGAATGTTCAAACGCATATCGCCGTTGAGAATGTGGCTGAACTCATGGGCAATCACGCCCTGCAGTTGATCGCGCGTTAGCTTCTCCATGCATCCGCGCGTGACCCCGACGACGGCGTCATCAGGTCCATATCCGGCGGCAAAGGCATTTATACCCATCTCTTCCTGCATCACGTATACCGGAGGAACGGGCGTGCCGGAGGCGATTGCCATTTCTTCCACGACATTCAGCAACCGCCGCTCGGCAATGTCGCCGCTTCCCGGGTTCAACAACTGCCCGTTAAGGGATTCCGCGACAGTCCGGCCCCCCGCGCGCAATGCCAGGGTTTTCCAGAGACTGCCCAAACCAACCACGAGCATTGTGATGAAGGTAACGGCTATCAACAATCCCGGACGAAAGTAGACCGCCGGCTTCGGAGCAGCCCCTTCTTGTCCCTGGGCAAACACCAGGATCCCGGAAAAGATTATGTATAGCGCAGCAATTATCCCGACTACTGCAAGGATAAAAAGGAGAACAAGCCGCCCGGTCTGGCGGCGTGCTACGTCTTGATGATCAAAGAAGTCCATTCGCTTAAGTGAAACTCACCTGTGGTGCTTCCTTCTCGGCTTCTTCGGTCTCGAACAACTGAGCTTCAGTGAAGTTGAAGGTGCCTGCGATCAGCACGGTAGGAAAGGTTTCACGGGCTGTATTGTAGACTGTTACGGAATCGTTAAAGGCCTGCCGGGAAAATGCCACCTTGTTCTCGGTGGAGGTCAATTCCTCCATCAGCTGCTTCATGTTTTCGTTCGCCTTGAGATCCGGATAGGCTTCCATCAGGGCAAACATGCGGCCCATAGCCCCTGTCAGTGCTGCTTCAGCACCCATCAGTCCCTGCATGCCAGCAGCGTCCCCGGGATTTTCAGCGGCCGCCTGCCCGGCGCTGGCGGCTTGATTGCGAGCCTGAATCACAGCCTCGAGGGTGTCTCGCTCATGGGCCATGTAGCCCTTGGCTGTCTCGACCAGGTTTGGAATCAGGTCATAACGACGCTTAAGCTGCACATCAATCTGTGCGAATGCATTCTTGAAGCGATTACGCAGCGTAACCAACTTGTTGTACATGCCGGCAACGATAATTGCCAGCAAAACCAAGCCAGCCAAAATTGCGCCGACGATTATCAGTGCGATGGTGCCGCCTGTCATTGAAATTCTCCGTCAGTGTTTGAGGTATGGCGAAATGTAAGCCCTGCCACGAGAGGTTCCGTTTCAGATAGTCGGGATCTTATCCGCGAATTCCCACTCCGTCCAGCAAAACCGGCTCACCACAAAAAAATGCCCTGGCGGGGCCGGCGTATCGAGGCGACGTGGTTGACGTGGGTG
>CAYWQM010000046.1:0-9147 GCA_964460215.1 uncultured Lentisphaerales bacterium | reverse complement strand
CTCGGTCTCGCTGCCGTATAGGTCGAAAGCGAATTCCATCACGCCGTTCTCGTTGCCCGGCCAGTTGCAGTACCAGACATTGTTGTAGATCGTGGCATAAACTGTGGAGAGATCGTCGGCGACCTGCTCCCGTTTCAAGCCGTCGTTCATCTCCCCCAGCTCGACAAGCGCGTTGTCATGGCAATCCAAAACGAGCCGGGAGTCACCCTTGGAGAAGCACACCTGATTGTCAATGGGATAGTAGTCGCGGCATGTATTGGGAAACAGATCATGTTCCGGTTGAAACGGTACACCGCCCATTTGCATCTGGACCTGGTAACCCTCGGCGTGCAGCGGGAACGAGACGTAGAAAATCTCCGCTGATTCCGGTTTCGAGATGCGGTCGAGAAGTACCTGCACCTGTACTCGACGGGTTTGTTTATAGACCTCCAGCCGCCGTCGGTAGAACTTCAATCGGGGGTGCGTCAGGTACTGTTCATAAATAATCGTGGGGCCGGTATCGCGGACGGTCGCGTCCCCCTCCGGGACCGCCTCACTGACAGTCGCGTTCTGATCGCGTGCTTCCCGGCGTTCGGCTGCGGTCGGTTGCCCGATGATCTTCTTGTACTGCCAGCGCGGCGCCACCCCAACCATTTCAAGGGCGTGAAAGCCACCAACGGGTGCGCGGAACAGCTCGCCGTCGGCCCAGCGGATTGCTGTCGGCCAGTTGTCGTCACCCGTCTCGATTTCCGGCATGGGGTATGATGTCGCACCGTTTATGCCGTCCATCAACTGGTATGATCGTGTCTCGTTGGCGCCGAGATCTTCCACCCACAGTCGCAGACATTTGTCCTCGATGTTGTCCGGGAAAACCTTGCCCGTGTCCAGCCGCGAGAATTGTGATGCTTCTGTCGGTTCCATGAAAAACGCCACGACGTGGGGTGTTTTCTGGAATGCCGTTTCCTCCCCGGTGGCTGTGTTTACCACACCATCATAGGCACGGGGCAGGCAGTCTTCGGTGATATTGATCCACCCGTTGAACGGCGCGGGGTATGGATTGATGATGTGAATACCCGCCTCTGCGGGGGCAGTTGCACGATTGGCATCGCCCACTGCCAGTTCTGCCAGCGCCAGCGGGCGATAGGCCAGTGACGCCTTTTCCGCGAACTGCCCGCGGCTGTCGATGCAGTCGGGTTTGGCCGCGCTGTTCCAGGATCCAAAGGTGTGTTCATCGAACAGGCAGAGCTCGCGTGTACACTCGTCGATCACGCCGGCGTGATCGGTTGCCGGCCCGTAAAGCGGCGATTCCAGCGCCGTCAGCAGTCGCTTGGCCCGGCGTGAGGCAGACAGTTCGTGGGGGGCGGCGGCGGCTCCGTTCGCCCACCAATTCATCCATTCGCCTTGCAATGTCGGTGCCGATTCGCCGATGTGCTGTCGCAGGGCCGTCAGCGCCGGTGTCGGCGTGGTGATGGCCAGTGATGGCGAAAGACCGGCGGCGTTCCAGGCTTCGACGAATTCGATCAGCAGCTCAAGGGGCGGATCGTTGTCGACCCGCCACATATTGCTCGTTGACAGGGCCAGCCGTTCATATGAATAGCCTTCGTCCTGGAATTGCCCCAGCAGCTTGTGGCAGACTTCGTGAGCTCGCTGCAGCCCCTCTTCGGAGGGGTCGAGAATCTCGCCGCGTCGCGGTGGGCGGTAGCGCCCGTCCGCCGCCGTGGGCACCGGGCAGTGCCGCCACTCGGCGCTCTCGAACAGGAAATAGCCATTCTGATACTGCGTCGAGTTCCATACGAAGGCTCGCCGCCCGTCCGGCATTTCCCACCAGAAGGCGCTGGGCTGCGGCACCGGTGTGCCACCTGTATCCCGGTTAATGCCCATCCAGAGAAATTCCGCGCCCGCATCCATCGTGGCGATCATCCCGGCGCGAGGAAATCCGTTGACGTCACTCTGGACGACAGTCCGTGTCTGCACGGCTTGTTGCAGATCTTCCGGCAACCAGCGGGCGCAGCAGCGCCACTGGCGTGCGTCCATTGTCGTGCCGTGATTGAACGGCATGGCACAGATCTCGATCCACCCGGATCGCACGGCATCGAGAAACTGGTCGCGACGTCCGGGCGCTGCTTCCTGCCACCACTCCCGGACTGCGTTATTGGATTCACAGGTCCAGCAGAATCGTGGTGGGGACCCTTTTGTGTTGCTGCTATCGACCAGGTCGAGGGCCTGGTCGATGATGCGGGTCGCCATCCGTCGGCACACCAAAGGATGGTCGGTGAACCCGATGTCGTAGTGAGACAAGTTGGTGATATCGATGTGTTTGATCATGCGTGCGTTTTCTCCTGCGAATGCGGCTGCTCGGCAACGGGATCTTTACACCTCATAGGTAGCCTACTGCTACCAATGCACAATACATGCGGGTTTGGTTGTCGATTTTTTAACTCGTCTGCCCGTGTTTCAGGAAAAACTCGATTCGTGGGTACAGCATCTTTTCGACCTGGTCATACGGTTCACCGTAGCACTCGCTGATGGTCATCAGCTTTGCGTTGCGAGCAACTTCGAGGAAGCGTTCTCCGATGGTCCTGAGCTCGGCCGGTATCGGGACGGACATGTCGATTATGCTGACGGGTCGCCAGATGCCGGCGTTTTGGTCGTGTTTTTCCAGACGCAGTGTCAGCACGTGCGGACCCGGGGCGAGGTTGTCGGGGAGGGCGACGAAAAAGCCCTGGATCCATGCCAGATTAGCGCTCAGTTTTTGCTCACCTATCTTGATGCCGTCGACGAAGACATCGGTGTCGCCGTCGATGGCGTCGAACCATAGTGCCAGCGGCGCGCCGTTGGCATCGGGCAGGTCGAACGCAATCCCATACCAGGCGACACCGCGATGCGGCTCGCCCTGCAGCGTCCAGTGAGTGTCGATACGCATCCTCTGCCAGTCATCGAATGCCTTGGTCCCCTGCCAATTTGCCGCCAGTCCTTCATCTGCCGGGTCGATCCTGAATGGCCACTCGACCGGAAACGAAAAGACCTTGCCAATTTCGCCGCACGCCCTGTCCAGCTGAATTTTCCAGGTCGGCAGGCGATAGGTTGCGACACGTTGCCGGGTTTCCGGTGTTTCAGCTTTGCTTTCGGCCTGGGCAAGGATGTCGTTGCTCCTGGCGATGAACGCGTCGTCCAGCGGCAGGTCCGGGGCGATATCACAGTACTCGTCGTGCAGGAAGTTGACGTAACGCAACACGTCATCGCCGGCGGCGCCATAGCATAGCTTGCAGAATTCCGTGATCGTTTCGACACTGTCGGAATCGGGTCGCCACATGGCCCGGGCGATCACGTAGAAGCGCAGTTCCTGCATCTCGGTGCCGGGACTCTGTTGATTCTGGGCAAAGGGACCGACGACGCCGTGTTCGTTCATGAACCGGAAGTTCGTCGCGGTGAACCTGAGATTGGGATTGGGATTCAGGAAATCTGCGAAGTCCGTGTGTTTCGACCAGTTGTAGATGCCTTTGCCGCTGGTCGCCGCACTCAGTTCCTGGAACCTGGCTGTCATCCGCACGCTTGCCGGGCAATCCGGATCGTGCAGAGAATACTGCCAGTTGATACCACTGACATTCCTGATGATGACGTTCGATGCCGGCGGCGTTTTTTTCGGGACGTCGGTCTTATAGATCATCGTTTCGACGGCGACGTTCGAATATTCCTTTGCCAACTCTGTGGCGATGGCATTGACGAACCGCATCTTGGTGCCGCCTTCGTCCACCCCCTCCTCTTCATTGATCGCCACGCACGGCGGGCATTTGCAGAAGATGTCGGTGTCGTTGATGGTGACCGAGACGAGGAACTTGCTGTGGGGATTCGGCACCTCGCTGTCGATCCACTCCCGCGCCTTTTCCAGGCAGAGACGAAGGACATCTGGATTGGTCAGGCACAACTGGGTCATGAGGCCATCATGCTCACTGACGCGTACGCCATCGACCTCGGAGAAGTACTCGGGATGCGCGTCGAAGTGTTCCTCGACCGGGATCATGTAGTTGAAGGTGTGCACGAAGGACGGACCGACCCACTTCACCTTGCCCAGCATTGCCTCCATGTCAGGTGTGCTGCCGAACAGGTTGAGGTGATTACGCGCGGCCCAGGCATCGTCGAACCTGGTCTTTTCGTTCGGGCTTTTGTAATGCTGCGGCTGGTGCGAAAAGCCGTTCCAGATCTCGCGGTATTCGGTCACCGGATCGAAGCGCCTGGATGTTGCGTTGACCTCCAGCGTCGCGTGCTTCGGTACGTGATTGACTTCAGGTGTGAGGAAACGGCAGCCCAGCTCCTCGTGGAGGAAGTCATACACACCATAGAGGGTTGCGCGCGGGATGTTGCCCAGGATAGAGAGCCGTGCAGCGTCGCGAACGATTGCGAATCCTTCCCATGCCTGCGGCGTCAGGTCCGCCGGCAGTCCGTCGAGACGCTGGCGGGAGGTGTCGCCAATCGTGATTTCGCATGACGCGGCCGGCAGATCATCGCGTTGTACGGGAAACCTTGCATCGGTCATTTCTTCGAGGAAATGCGCCAGTTCCGCTGCTGCGTATTCCTCGGCGTCGCAGGCCGTTGCCGGGATGACGATCGTATACCGGGTTTGCCCTGCTTCTGCGAGAATGAGCGGTGTGCCCGGTGTCTTTGCCTGCGGCTCACTCATTTATCATCCACCTTACCAGTCCGACATCCCGGGGCGAACAGTGCCCGTGCTCTGTCGGTGCGCTGCGGTAACCGGTACCGAAGACCGTCAGCAGTGTTCCGTCCGGCAGCAGTTGCGTCGATGTCGCCTGGCAACTTGCGAACCATCGGGGCCACTTGGCCCTGAAATCCGCCTCTAGTTCCGGGGCTTCCCCCTTGGCGTTGCCCTTCCACTGCGACAGGATGTATCGGTGCGCCATGTCCCATGTCTCGCCGTGGTCATGGCTGACGATCGCTTCGATGCCGAACTGCGGGTAGTCGTCTGCGGTGTTGGGATATCCCTTTCTCACGACATATGTCATGACGATGTCATCGTTCGGCATCCGCACCATGCTTGGATGGTGGCGGCCCCACTCATAAAAGACCTGTACGTCCGACCAGGTCAGGCCGTCATCCTTCGACAGCGAGAAGCCGAGCCCTTCGTAGTGATCGATGTCATGCCAATACGGTTTCGGCGGGTTAATCCTGCACGCTGCGACAATCGTACCGTTGCCGGCCCGGCAAAGAGCCACTTCATCGGCTTTGTGCCACTGCGGTGGCCGGATTTCATCCTGCCAGGTGCGGCCAAGGTCTTCGCTGAAGCGGATCATCGCCTGGCTGTAACCGCCGCGTGGACACGGTTCGTTCTCCGGCAGGCAAAAGTACCCGGTTTCCGCGATGCGCGAGGCTTCACCGGTTTCCGGGTCGCTGTCCACCAGCCACGGATCCCACTGATGCCACTCGATACCGTCACTGGTGCGTTGGATTGGCACCGGAGCGCTCCAGGTCTGGCCGCAATCGTCGCTATACGAACGAAACCGCCTGTCTACGTCGGACGGAGAGGCGCTGGCAGCCAGCGCCAGGCGTCCCGCCCCGAGCGGGGAGATCCCGAACCCGAGCCAGCTGCGCTTCTCCGGGTCATCTGGAAGTATCGGCCTGGGGTCGCTCCAGGTTATGCCGAGATCATCGCTGGTCATCAAGTTCACCTGATGCGGAAAACCGCAGGTAACCAGCAAAAGCAGTCTTTGTGACTCCGGTATATAGGCCAGGTACGGAAGCGTCACGGATTGCTCGCTGGTCTCGGTGACGATTTGACAATTCTCACGTGGTACGACTGTCAGATTGTCGTCCTCGGCGAGGGTGATTTGCTGTGACTGCCATTGGGTCATTTTGCGTTTCCATTTATGCGTTGCGGAAATCTAATAAAG
Organism: uncultured Lentisphaerales bacterium; assembly: GCA_964460215.1. Classification (GTDB taxonomy): domain Bacteria; phylum Verrucomicrobiota; class Lentisphaeria; order JABSQK01; family CAJWLW01; genus CAJWLW01. Next base: position 3,265 of record CAYWQM010000046.1, on the reverse strand, counting down.
AACATAGGGGTGTTGTATCAGATGTACAGAGCAGATGCTTGATGCGGGCTGTGCAGGCGCCTGCACTCGCCGGCGAAAACTACTGCTGTTCCGGCGGCGGAATGCCTGCCAGCCGGTTGGTGGCTCGGCGCGAGAACGGTCCGGAGTAGTGCAGCACTTGCACCTTCTCGTTGGGCGGCGGCAGTGGGGTGGGCTGTTCGATCACGAAGTCGGCAGCACCCGGGAGCCGGCTGATGATGGCGATGAAGCCGAGCGAGAAGGCGCTGATGGGCGGGTCATAATCCCTCGACAGGTCGGGCACGCCAACCGGGCCTGTGTCGATCTGCCACACGCTTCCGCCGGTGCTGTCGGGAAAACCGTCCCGGCTCAGGATCATTGTCTTTACGGGGTATTAGCTCACCGCCCGTCGGCCCGAGTCGGTATCGGCGATCTCCGTCTGCCCGACCAGGGCGTGGCCCGCCTCGGTGGCCTGTGCCGCCGGCTCGAACTGATCCGCCGGTATGGGGTACGCTGCCTCTGTGAACTTGAGCTGGAAGCGCGGTTCCCCCCAGTCTGCCGGGGCGTCGGCCCGCACATCACGGTATTTTTCCGGGTCGAGTTTCCGTCGGAAGATCACCGTGCTGCCGCCCCCGACAATCCAGGTGAAGTCATAGTTCGGATCGACGAACAGTGTATTTGCTCCGGGCTTGAAACCATCCTCGCCATAGTCCTTGTGTACGCCGTAGGTGTCTTCACTTTTTCATGACGCCCCGAGGAAGTACTCGTTTGGTTTGCCGGCCGCGTCGTCGTACAAGATGATGCGGCTCTCGATGGCGACGCGGACGGCATCGCGCGGCCTGCAGTATGGCCACATGTACGAGTGCGCGTAGTCGAGGCAGGCGACGCCGTCGCCAGTACCGCCCTGCGGATGAGCCGGATTTGATGAACTGGTATTGCCCATGGTGCAGACCTCATAGGATGGTGATTGACACACCGACAATCTATCGTATCGTATCGTATCCTGCCGTGAAACAGGAGGCGCAGAAGATGGCTGATTTTGAAAAGGATTATCGGGACCTCGAGCGAGATCTCTCGTTCGTGCCCGTAGATAACCCAAACCCGAAGCGACTGACGCCGGAGCAGATCGCGCATTTCAATGAGCATGGGTATATCCGGCCGCTGCGCATCTTCGACGATGCCGCGGTCGTGCGCAACCGTGACTACTTCGATACCCTGCTTGCTGTCGTCGGTGGGCGCAACAGCTATTCGATCAATAGCTATCACACCCGCTGCCGCGGCATCTACGACCTCTGCTTCAATCCGTTGATTCTCGATTATATCGAGGACCTGGTAGGGCCGGACTTCGTCTTCTGGAGCACCCATTTTTTTTGCAAGATGCCGTCCGATCCCAAAAAGGTGCCGTGGCACCAGGACGCATCCTACTGGCCGATAACCCCGGCCCGCACGGTGACCGTCTGGCTCGCGATCGATGATGCCGAGGTAGAAAATGCAGCCATGAAGTTCATTCCCGGCACCCACCGCATGGGGCATCTCAAATGGCGCGATACCGATGGACCGGCGGTTCTCAATCAGGAGATCGTCGATACCGACAAGCTCGCTGAACCTGTATACAACTGCTTGCGTGCCGGCGAGATCTCGCTGCATGCGGATATGCTGGCGCACGGCTCCGATCCCAATACCTCAGACCGCCGTCGTTGTGGCCTGACTATTCGCTACTGCCCGGTAACCGTTCATGCAGGCGAAGGCTGGAACGCCGGTGCCAGCATCTGCCGCGGCACCGACCCGACCGGGCACTGGCCAAACAACCCCCGGCCTCCCGGGGAAGATCCCGCGGGCGGGCCTGGGCAGGTTGCCGCGGATTAAAGAGCAGTCGTGCCGCGAGCCTCAGCACTGGTGATTCATCACCTGGCAATCGATCCAGTGGTGATTGTCTGCCAGCGTTCGAAAGGGAAGCGGTTGCTTGTCACGGATGGCAATGCCGGTCCACGGATGGGGGGACTTATTGTGGATCGGGCGGCGCCGGCGCACGATCGTTCCAAGTGCCGAGGTCAAACGCACGATCGTCTGCGGGTTGGCCCAGGGAGCGATAGCGAGGGCCGCGGGTCCAGTGGGCCTTGCCTTTGAAAAGTGTGCGCAGGTGAGCGGGAATGTCGGCCTCAGTGAACTCGCCGCAGTCCCAGTAGGGAAACATTGTCGTGCCGTACCCGCAGACCACGATGACACGTTCGCGATCAGACCGCACCCGACCGGTTGCGTGGATCAGCGATTCCGCGAACAGCAGGGTCGACCCGGCCGGGGCGATGACTTGATGAATCAGTGAGGGATCGGCGTAGGCAGCTTCGAGTAGGTCATGCTCGGGGACATCGACCTTGTGACTGCCGGCGATCACAACCGTGCCGCCATCATCCGGGCCGAGATCGGTAAGGTTCGTAAGCGTCTTGACGAAGGAGCAATGAAACAGCCCGTTCTTTTCATGGCAGCCGTATGGAATGTCAATGCCTCGATGAAAGTCGTATCGGTCCTCGCTGTCCGAATCTGCTGTTTTGTCGAAGGAATTGATGTGGGCATTGATTTCAACGATGCGGCCTTCGCCGCCGATGATTTCTTCCGCCATCGCCACCATTCGTGGGTGCGTGCCGTATGCTGTTAACGCTGGAGCGGCTTCGAGAATGTGTCCGATGAAGTGATGGTGCGGCAGGTTTGTCAGCAGGTAAGCGCCCCGCACCCGGGGGCCGTCTGCGCCGGGGTCGTCCAGTGCGGTCAATTCGTCACGCAGGCAGTAAATGGGGCTCTTCAACGCAGCCACTTCAGCTGCCGACAGCGTGTTCTCGATGATCACATAGCCGTTCACCTCAAAATGAAACCGTTGCGCCGGGGTCAATGCCGGGAAAGGGCGATCAAAAGTGGGCTGTTTCGACTCGTCGTGCATTTGTGAGTTCCTCTGCTGTCGCATTTACCCTTCGAGCAATGCGTATGTTTCTCAGGTGCTGCTTTGCAGGAGGACCGGGTCAATTGTCCTGCGTCAGGCACGGGGGGCGCTGGGAGACGACTCGCGTCCGGCAATTTTCAATATTGCGGTAAAACGAGAGATTGCCATGTCGTCTTTGACGGTTCATTACCAGAACCACCGGTTACGTGCGTTTCTTTCCCCGGTCTTGATCGCCTTGAATTAGCCAACCTCCGACGGATCGGGTATCTTACCGCCATGTTTTTTCATCGTGCCGCCAAATCAAGTATCCATTCATGTTCATTCGCTGTTGCTGAG
>CAYWQM010000045.1:0-37662 GCA_964460215.1 uncultured Lentisphaerales bacterium | reverse complement strand
CGTTCGACCTGGACCTGACCAATCCCACGGGCCTGTCGTGCCCAAGCGTTTCGATTGCCGCCGGCGGTGACAGTGCTACAGCGACGATCAATGACGACGATGACCTTGCGATCACTATCGTTGGCGACGGACCGAAGGCGGAAGGCAGCCGGTTCGTCTTCACGTTAACGATGACCCCGGCCAGTGAGCAGGATGTCGATGTCGACTGGCAGACCCTCGACGGCAGCGCAACCTCTGGCGGTGACTATACCGGGTCCGGAGGAGCGCAGACGGTGACATTCGCTGCGGGTACAACGAGCATGACGGTAGGGGTGGAGACCACGGACGACACGACCAACGAATGTGACGAGGCGTTCAGCGTTGACCTGACCAATGCCGATCCGGCTGATTGTGCGCCGGCGGTCACGTTGGGTGCTGCGGCGCAGGTGACGGTGCAGGACACACCGGACATCGTCCAGATCACTCTTGCCGGTCCCGCGCCGGTGACTGAAGGCAGCGACTCCGTGTTTACGGTGACGCTCGACATTGCCAGCGAACAGACGATTACCGTGGACTACTCGACAACGGACGGCACGGCGGGTGCTGCCGACTATACGCCCGCGGCGGATGTGACTCTGACGTTCAGCCCCGGTGTGACGGCACTAACGATCGCTATCGCTACGGCCGATGACGCAGTGAACGAGGCAGCGGAAACCTTCGACCTCGACCTGACGGCGCCGACCGGTGTCAGTTGCGGTAACGCTGCTATCGCTGCGGGCAATGCCACTGCGACGATCGATGACAACGACGCGTTGACCATCTCGATTGATGACGTGGGGGAGGATGAAGGAGATGCCGGCACGGTGCCGTTCGTCTTTACAGTCACCTTGTCCGCGGTCAGTGAGCAGGTGATCACCGTTGATTACGATACAGTTGACGGCACTGCAATCTCCGCTGCAGACTACGTCCACACTGGCGGTACTTTGACCTTCGGTGCGGGGACGACTGCCCAGACGCTAACGGTCCAGGTGAACGGTGACTTGGACTGCGAGAACGACGAGATCTTCACGGTGGAATTGACGACGCCAACTGGCGACGGCGTGACGATTGCCGACGGCAGCGGTACCGGTACGATCAACGACGACGAGGTTTTCCTCGGCCTCGATCAAGTGACGGGGCGTGAGAACAACTGGGTCTATACGGCTGTCGAGCTGGCGGTCTGCGAAGATCTACAGGCATTGATCTTCTCGATTACTTACGAGAGCAACGACCTGACCTACGTCGAAGGTTCGGAAATGGTGCTTGACGGGGTCCGAGTCGATGCGAATCAAGTGATTATCGACAGCGACGCGGACGGCAAGCTGGTCGTGGTTGTCCAGGGTGTCCAAGGCGATACCAATATCATTGGCGGTAATGGCAACATTTTGGCGCTGAGCTTCCGTATCAGGCCGGGTATGACGATTGGTTTGGCCAGCCCCCTGACTCTGGGCGATGTCAATGCCACGGGTATCGATGGTGAAGAGATTGTTCTGGATACGCAGGACGGCGATATCACCGCGGTAACGACTCAGTTCAAGGTGGACGGTGACGAGAGCGGCGACCCGACGGCGCCGACGACGGTGGCGTCCGGCGGCCGGGCGATCAGCAGTACCGATGCGGTGTATCTCTACCGTGCGGTGAAGTATGGCGCGTTCGACTTTGTCCCGGTCATTCCGCAGTCGGTGCGTGACGCGGCAGCAGCAGAGTTCACGTCCGACCGTGAAATCGTTTCGTTTGTCCGTGGCCTCGGTAACGCATTGGACGTCGACGGTGACTTGAGCGTTGAAGCCGAGCAGGACCTGGTCTATCTGTATCGTTTCATCGACAACGGTGGCACGGGCGGAGTTACAGTGCCGGCGGCTCACGCGGCCGTCGAAGCCGACGTGGAGGCAGCCATCCAGCTCAACCTGGGGCTCCTCGATCCGCCGGTGAACAGCGTTGTTGTCGCGGATGACATCGCCCCGATTGTTGACTCTGCAGCCACGACTGAACCGGCTGATGGTACGACCGATCCGCTGATTATCTATTTCAGCGAATCGCTGCGTGACGATGGGACGACCAACCTTATTGCAGACAACGGTCCGGTTGGCTTTATCACTTCCAGCCGCGGTGTGGTCGATGGCGACTTTTCGATCACCGTCAGTGAGGATGGGCGCTCGGCGTCGGTGGCGCCAATCGGCGGCAACTGGAGCAGTGGTGAGACCGTCACGGTCGACATGGACACGGTTGACGATGCTGAGGGTAATCAGGGCAGTGACAACGACACGGGTGACGCCGACAACACCCACACGTTCACCATCCCCTGACCACCGCATGAACTGAATGTCGAAAGGCCGTTGCCGGAGTGCCCTGGCAACGGCCTTTTGCTTGGGATTTGGAGACGTGAAATGCTTTACCGCCTATCGATATAATGAATCGCAAGAACATCACAATTATCGGCGGTGCCGTAGTACTGGGGATCATCGTATTTTTCGTGCTGTTGCGCCAGCCGGACGTGGCATCGGAACCTGTGATCGATCACACGATCAAGGTCATCGCGCCGCCGCCGTTGAAATCGGCGGTGGCCACTGCTGCCGAACGCCGGTTTGTTGACCTGGAGCCGCCGGCACCGCCGGCGACGCCGGCGCTCGATGAAGAGGACGACTATCCGGAACCCGCCATCGTCGAGTCGGACGAGTTCCAACCGGAGAACATCGAGTTTGCTGCTCAGTCAGTGATTCTGGATCTCGGGGAATACGAGGTTCGCACCGGTGAGGAATTTGACCTTTACCTCTCTCTCTCGGCACCGGCACTGGCCAGCCTGTTACTGGTTCTTGAGTTCGATGCCGAGCTGCTCGAATACGTGCCGGACAGTGCTGAGGCTGTCGGCGACGTGTTTCGCAACGACATCGAGTTTCACGAGGACCCGAAAGGCGGACGCGTCGCCTTGATAAATGGCGGACTGCCGGGTAACAAGAATACCAATGCGGCGCACCATGACCGTGCCGCCAGCTTCCGCATGCGGGCGCTCAAGCCCGGCGAAGTTACCCTGATGCCGGCCAGCAATGGGATCAGCTTTGGGAATGCCTTGGGGGGAACGCTGGAGTATGAAGTCCACGGCGGCTTGGTCTCGATCTATTGAGCTGTAATGTGCGGTGTAATGCAGTGGCCCAGTCCTGCGTAGTTCTTAATCGGGGACTGCAGGTATTTTGCCTGCTTCGCTGTTCGGTCTCGACTTGAGAGCCGGCATTCCCAGGTTGAAGCACGTACCATAGAACCAGACGACTGATGCGAAAATATCTTCAGCTTCTTCTCCTGATGATTCTGACCGGCAGCACTGTCGTGGCCCACACGATTGTCAGCCCGGGCGACCACAATCTCGACCTGTCGGCGACCGATACCGTGCGGATCAACGTGGCGGTTGATTGCCCGACCCTCGCTGATTTCTCTATTCGCATCATCTACGACGGTGGCATGCTCGAATACGTGGCGGACAGCGGTGACTTCACCAGTCCCCGCCTGCTGATTGAAGATGCCCCGCGGATCGTTGAAGATGCCCCGGGATCACTGCGGTTCACCGCCCATCCCTTCATGAATGCCGGCACTGCGAGCGTCGATGCCGGCAGTGGCACCCTGTTTTCATTCGAGCTGAGCGGCCTCAACTACGGTGTGTACGCCCTTGATGTCGAGGTGATCAAGGCGGAATTCGCGAGTACCTTCGGCGACAGCACGGAAGTACAGGCCGGCAGCGTCACGGTGACCGGTATCGGCGATATCGTTTTCGCACCGGCGGCCGGCCATTATGCCGTGGCCCAGGACGTTGCCCTGAGCTCGACAGATTCGGAGGAAATCCGCTACACCACGGACGGCACGGAGCCCGACAACAGCTCAACGCTGTATACCGGGCCGGTCAGTATCAGCGCTGGCGACGGGGAGTCTGTGACAGTCCGGGCAATCGCCTTCGACGATTATGTGCCACCGCGATTTCTCCTGGGGGAAGCCGAGTACAACTTCGATACATCACTGCCCGCTGTGACGATCACGCCGGTTGCCACACCACGTACAACCGCCGTCAGCACCCTGACTATTGTGTTCGACGAAGCGGTGCTGAATTTCAGCGTTGCCGATCTCTCACTCACTCGCGACGGTGGCGGCAACCTGCTGCCCGGCGGCGAGGCATTGACGACGGAGGACAGTATATCCTGGACGCTGTTTCCAACCAGTGAGCACACTGCTGCCGATGGTTCGTATGTGTTTGCTGTCGACTCCAGCGGCATCACGGATCTCGCCGGCAACGCCCTGGTTGCGGACGATTCCATCAACTGGGAAATGGATGGCCCGCCGTCGGCAACGATTACACCGGTCGCACCGGACCCGATCACTACAGCCGTAGCGGGGGTGACGTTCACATTCACCGAGCCGGTCACCGGTTTCGACAGCGGCGATCTCACCCTGACACGCGACGGCGGCGGCAATCTGCTCGATGGCAGTGAGACATTGAACAGCGGCGACGATATTACCTTCGAACTGTCTGGCCTGAGCGCCTTTACCGGTGACGACGGGGATTATGTTCTGACGCTGCCCGGCACCGGCACCGACATCACTGACCTTTCGGCCAAGCCGCTCAGCGCCGGCAGCGTCGAGAGCTGGAGCAAGGATACGGTGCCGCCGAGCCTGGAGATCCCCGCCATCGTCCCGGATCCGCGCAACCTGCCGGTTGCCGACGCGACGTTGACGTTTTCCGAGCCGGTCACCGGCTTTGACATCGGCGACCTGTCACTGACTCGTGACGGCGGCGGTAATCTGCTGACTACTCAGACGCTGACGTCGGCCGACGACCAGAACTGGACACTCGATGGCCTGTCCGGCGTGACCGGCGTTGAGGGTACCTACACACTGGCCGTGGCTGCCGGTGCTGCGGTTGCCGATCTAGCCGGCAACGCATTGCCGATCGAAGCATCGAGGCAATGGCTGCTTGACCTCACCCTGCCAACGGCGACTTTCGAGATTGTGATCGACCCGCGCAGCGTGGCGCTAGGGCAGATCAATGTCACTTTTTCCGAACCTGTCACCGGTGTTGACGTGACCGACTTCAGCCTCACCCGCGACGGCGGCGGCGAGCTGCTCACTGGCGCGGAGGCCGTGACTACGGCCGATAACATGACCTGGACGCTGGCCGGCCTGACACCGGTAACCGGCGATGAGGGCGACTATGTGCTGACTTTGTCTGCGGCCACCGACATTCTCGACGCGGCCGGCAACGGGCTCGATAGCGATGCTGTTCGCGAGTGGTACATGGACCAGACAGCTCCCACCGCCATAATTGAGATCGTCGATCCGGACCCGCGCAATCTGCCGGTTTCCGACCTTGCCATCACCTTCAACGAAGCAGTCACCGGGTTCGGGATCGAGGACCTGGCTTTAACCAGGGACGGCGGCCCCGACCTGCTTCCCGGCACCGCCGTGTTGAGCGGTGACGGAACCGACTATCAACTCAGCGGGTTGGCAGCGTTGACCGACGTCGAGGGGAACTACACACTGGAGCTTGTCGCGACAGGCTCCGGGATTGAGGATTTGGCGTTGATTGCGCTGGAGGTCGGTGACATCGAGAGCTGGCGCCTTGATACGCAGGCGCCTACAGTGGCGATCACGCCGGTCAGCGACCCGCGAAACAGTGCGGTGTCTGCGCTGGAAATTGTTTTTAGCGAGCCAGTCGTCGGTTTCGATATTGCCGACCTGGACCTGCAGCTCGACAGCAACGGCAACCTGCTCACCGCCGAAGCCCTGACATCGACGGACAACCAATCCTGGACGCTCAGCGGTCTGGCGGCCTTGACCGCAGTCCAGGGGCAGTACGGCTTCACGTTGGCCTTTGCTGCCGCTGGCATCGCTGACAATGCCGGCAACGCCCTGGCTGCCGGTGACACAATCGACTGGACCATGGACACGCTGGCGCCGAGCGCGCTGATCACCGCGGTTGATCCGGACCCGCGAAACTCGGCGGTGGCGACAATAACCATTGTCTTTGACGAAGCCGTCACGGGATTCGAGATCGAGGACCTGTCCTTGACCAGGGACGCCGGCGCCGACCTGTTGCCCGGAGAAACGGCGCTGACCAGCAGCGACAGCCTGACCTGGACGCTCAGCGGCCTGGCCGGTCTCACCGCGGCTTCCGGGCAATACACCCTGGCGCTCGATGGCAGCGGCCTCGGCGATGCGGCCGGCAACGCACCTGCCAACGTCGATGAGAAGTGGGACACCGACACGGTGCCGCCGACTGTGAGCATCACCCCGGTTGCCAGCCCGCGGACCAGCTCGGTGGCGTCGATCGAGATCGTGTTCGACAAACCTGTCACCGGCTTCGACGTCGATGACCTGACATTGACCAGAAACGCCGGCGTTAACCGGTTGTTCGGGAGTGAACCGTTGACTTCGAGCGACGATGTGGTGTGGACGCTGGGTGGCATCGCTGGGCTTACAGCATCCGGCGGTGACTACGAACTGACGATCACAGCGCCGGGCGGCATCACCGATGCCGTCGGCAATGCCCTGGCAGAGTCCGGGTCGATGTCGTGGAATCTGGACGTGGTCGCGCCGACCGTTGTGATCGGCGAGGTTGCGACACCGCGCCTGTCGAGCGTGCCGGTGGTGACGTTCGCCTTCAGTGAGGCGGTCAGCGGATTTTCTCTCAACAACCTGACGCTGACCCGTGACGGCGGCGCCGACCTGCTCGGCAACGCCCAGGACCTGTTTTCCGGCAATACCATCGACTGGCAGCTGACCGAGCTCGGGGGCGTTACCAACACGCCCGGCAGCTATGTACTCAGCGTCCAACCGGACAATGTGCTCGATTCCGTCGGCAACGAGATGGAGGTGGGTACCCAGATCACCTGGGACTACGGCATTGGCATTTCCGGTGATATTACTTATGACGGGCTGCAGGAGGGCACCTTGACGCTCGAGATTTTTGCCGGCAGCGCAATCGCCGGGGAGCCGCTGGAAAGTCATTCGTTGGCCGGGCGTGCCACGGACTACGAAATTATCATGTTGCAGGATGCCGGCACCTACTCGTTCCGCGCCTTCGTCGATGGTGGCGACGGTACGTACGACGCGGGTGAGGCGTACGATGCGATCAGTCAACTCGATGTCGACCTGGCGGGGGATACTACCGGCATTGATTTTGAGTTGTACGACTGGACGCACGCATTCGATTTCGCTGCCGGCTGGCACGGGATCTCATTTCCCGGGCCGCCGCTGGTACCGAGCTTTGGCGAATTTCAGACGGCGATAAACGGCGTGGTTTGGGGGCAGGGCCAGCAGGTGGCCTCCGTGGCGGCCGGGCAGATTGCCTACTGGGTTTACTGCCACGGCGAGAAATCTGCCGACATCCGCGGCCTGAATCCAGTGACCGAAGACACCGCGCTGGTGGCTGACTGGAACCACTTCGGAGTGAGTGCTAATGCTGTCGCGCCGGCTGTGGGAGGCGCTTACCAATCGGTCGTCTGGACCTGGAAAGAAGGGCGTTTCGAGTCGGTAGCGCCCGGCGATACGCTGGTGCCGTTCAAAGGTTATTACGTCAATGTATCCATTGGCACGTTGCTGGAAGTTGAGTAAATAGTCATGCTGTATCTCATTGCGACACCGATCGGTAATCTCGAGGACATGACGCTGCGGGCGCTGGAAACGTTGCGTCAATGCGATGTCGTTGCCAGTGAGGACACCCGCAAGACGGGACGGTTGCTGCAACATTTCGAGATCAGCAAGAAGCAGGTTGCCTTCCACGAACACAACGAGAAGCGCGCCGGCAGCAAGATCATGGATATGCTGGAGAACGGCCTCAGTGTCGCCGTTGTCACGAACGCCGGCATGCCGGGCATTGCCGATCCGGGGTTCACGATTGTCCGCAGCGCTATCGAGGCGGGTATCGAAGTCACCGCGATACCCGGTCCGAGCGCCTGCATCATGGCGCTGGTGTTGTCCGGCCTGGCCGTGCACAGCTTCACTTTTCGCGGTTTCCCGCCTCGTAAGTCCGGCAAGCGCCGGAGTTTTCTGGAAGTTGATGTGGCGTCGCCGCACACGTTGATATTCTACGAGAGCCCGCACCGCCTGCTGGCCTTCCTGCAGGACGCCGAGGCCGTTTACGGTGATCGTCCCGCCGCTGTCGCCAATGATCTGACGAAGAAGTTCGAAGATGTGCAGCGCGGCAGGTTATCCGCCCTTGTCGAGTTTGCGGAGTCGGCCAATCTGCGCGGCGAATACACGGTAGTGATCGGCGGCTGCGACAGTCTATGAAGCGAGCCGGACGGGCTGTCGCTTCGCACCCCACTTTCCCGGTGGCCCGTTGAAGACGCCGGCGCAGCTGGCACCGCAGCCGTTGCAATGGCCGTCGTCGGTGAGATTCCAGTCGCTCAGCACGTACCAGTCGCGGCCGATCAGGCAGATGCCGCATTCGTGACAATAGGTGCTGTCGCCGGCTTTGTCGTGGACGTTGCCGACGTAGGCGTAGCGCACCCCGTTGGTGATCGCAATCTGCCTGGCGCGCGACAGCGTTTCCGGCGGGGTGTGGGGGATATCGCGCATCTTGTAGTCGGGATGAAAGGCCGTGAAATGCATCGGCACGTCGCGGCCGAGGTTTTCGACCACCCACGTGGTCATTTCATCGAGCTCCTTGTCTGAGTCATTCTGCCCTGGAATGAGCAGCGTCGTGATTTCGAACCAGACGTCTGTTTCATGCTTGAGATAGGACAGGGTATCGAGCACTGGGGCCAGGTCGGCGGCACATACTTGATTATAAAACGTTTCGGTGAAGCCCTTCAGGTCGACATTGGCTGCATCCATGTGTCGAAAGAATTCGGCGCGCGGTTCGGGGCATACGTAGCCGGCGGTCACGGCGACGGATTTGATGTCGAGTTCGTGGCAGGCCGCGGCAATGTCGATGGCGTACTCGTGGAAGATGACCGGGTCGTTGTAAGTGAACGCGACGCTTGTACAGCCCGTATTCTTTGCAGTCTCCGCAATCTTCTGTGGGTCTGCGGTGTCGCTGAGCGTATCGATTTCGCGTGACTTGCTGATGTCCCAGTTCTGGCAGAAGCGGCAGGCGAGGTTACAGCCGGCGGTGCCGAATGAGAGGATCGGGGTACCTGGAAGAAAGTGGTTGAGCGGTTTTTTTTCAACCGGATCGATACAAAACCCGCTGGACCGTCCGTATGTCGTCAGGACCATGTGGTCGCCGTCGCGTCGCCTTACGAAGCAAAGCCCTCGTTGCCCGTCTGTGAGCATACAGGCACGGGGGCAGAGGTCGCACTGGATGCGCCCGTTCGGCAGGCTATGCCAATATTCAACTGGTATCGTATCCGTCATCCTGCCTCAAGTTACATTGCATCGGAATGATCATCAAGAAACCATCCGCGGGAGAAGGCCGGCACGAATCGGCAAGGGGTAGTTGCGGCGGCACTGATGCGTACGGGATTGGCGCCCGGCAGGCCGGGTGCTATTTGTCGCGGGTCCCGGCGTAGCTGGCCCAGGCGTGGAGCAGATCGCGGGCATCGGACTGCGGCGTTTGCAGGAGTTTCTGCCCGGCCTCGGCGATACCGGTGTCGATGCGGTTCTGGATGGCGTCGCAGGCGCCGGAAGATTTGACGAGTTCGCGGACACGAGTCAAGTCGGCAGCGGAGAGATCCTGTTGGCCGAGGGTATCGGCGAGAAACTGGTGGTTGCCGGCGGTTGTGCGTTCAAGGGCCTCGGCGTATAACATGGTCGGCTTGCCCTGGCAGACATCGGAGCCGATGGGTTTACCGAGCTTGTCTTCGTCGCCGTAAAGGCCGAGTACGTCATCGCGCAACTGAAAGGCGAGCCCGACCTGTTCGGCGAAGTCACCGAGGTTGGCGACCTGGGGATGCTCGACGTCGTCGACTTCGAGGCCGGTCATGGCGCCGGCTTCGGCGGCGAAGCGCAATAAAATTGCCGTTTTTCCACGCAGCATTTCGGAGATTTGCGTTATCGTGACAGTGGCTGGCGACATCAGCTCGAAAGATACGTCGAGTGCTTCGCCGCCGATAAGCATAGGATTGACGTAGCCGTTTAGACGTTTTAGAATTGACAGACCAATTGCTGGAGGGATACCCGCATCTATTGCTTCGAGAATCAGGCGATTGGCCCAGGCTTGCTGAATGTCACCTGCGAGGATAGCGATGTGTTCGCCGAATTTCCGGGCCCTGTCCTGTTCGGCGAGGTTATCTTCGGCAACTCGCCGTGCGACGTGTACGTGGGCGGCAGGCCCACCGCGCCGGGTATCGTCCTGGTCGATGATATCGTCATGCACGAGAGTCCAGATATGATATAGCTCGATGGCGGCGGCGATACGGTCAGCCGCGGGGGGTGGTGTCCGGAAAAGGGCGCAGCACCAGAGGTACAAGGCCGGGCGCAAGGCCTTGCCGGTTCTGGTGGGATAGGCGAGCACGGCTTCGCGCAGTTTTCCCGGGTGCAGTTCGGCTGTGGTGGCGTCGCTGGTCAACAGTGCGCGGACCCGGTTGCCGATCTCATCAAGTTGCTGTTTCATATGCAATAACCGTAGTGCGAATTACCTTACAATATCACGACAAGCCGGACAGGAAACATGAGCGAAAAGGTTAACAACATGGTCAATGCATGGCGTCAGCGCATGTATACGATCATTTTCGAATCCGACACAAAGGCGGGGCGACTGTTCGATATCGTCTTGATAGGGTGCATCATTGCCAGCGTGATCGTCATCATGTTGGACAGTGTGGAATCGATGCACGCCAGATTCGGTGACTTGTTTTTGCGGGTGGAATGGGTTTTCACGATTCTGTTCACGATCGAGTATGTCCTGCGGCTGATCTGTATCGGGCGGCCATTGAGATACGCCTTCAGCTTTTTCGGAATGGTAGATCTGCTGGCGGTGTTGCCGACATATATAAGTTTGCTTGTGCCCGGCAGTCATTATTTAGCGGTGATACGAATTCTCCGGGTGCTGCGTGTTTTTCGGGTGCTGCGGATCGTCCAATACGTTGGTGAGGCGAATGTGTTGTTACGTGCGATGCACGCCAGCCGTCGCAAGATCGAGGTGTTCCTGTTTTGTGTGATTACGCTGGTTGTGATTCTTGGCTCACTAATGTATATCGTCGAAGGCCATGTGCCGGACTCAAAGTTCACCAGCATTCCACGCTGTATCTACTGGGCGATTGTGACGCTGAGCACGGTTGGCTACGGTGACTTGAGTCCGGAGACGCCGTTGGGGCAGGTGCTGGCATCGGTCGTGATGATCATCGGTTACAGCATCATCGCAGTACCTACGGGGATCGTGACGGCGGAGTTGTCGAAAACATCTCATCAGGAGCCGGAACAGGTCTGTCCGGACTGTAGCCGGCAGGGGCACGACAAGGACGCCAGTCACTGCAAGTTTTGCGGCGGCGAGCTCGACGGTGATATCATCAACTGATAGCCTCGGGCCATGTAAAAAAGTACCGCGGCCTTCGGCTTTCCCGGCGCGATCAACTGGCGCGGTCGAGCGTCGTGCGCACGCGCTGCAAGAGTTTGCTCGGTGCAAACGGCTTTTGCAGCAGTGAATCAGCCAGTGTCGAAATGTCCCGGTCGCGACAGGAATCGTCGTCGATGCGCCCGGACATGAAGAGGATTGGCAATTCAGGCTGGCGCTTACTGATTTGGTCCGCCAACTTGAAGCCGTTGAGATGGGGCATGACGATATCTGTGAGCATCATGTCGACTCTGCTGGCCTTGTCAAATGTGTCGAGTGCTTCCTTGCCATTGCAGGCGCGCAGGACTGTATAGCCGCGGCTTTCGAGCAGGCCTGTCGTGAGATCGAGAATCTGCGGATCGTCTTCGACGACGAGGATCGTCTCGTGACCGCCGGTGCCGGTGGCGTTTTCGAACGTCCGTTGCTTGGCGGCAGTTTCGATTTCGTCCACAATCGGCAGATAGAGACTGAACCGCGTACCTTTTTTCGGCACGCTGTGAGCCTCGACGTCACCGCCCATCTGGTGCACGAAGCTGTAGACCATGGCCAGTCCCAATCCGGTGCCTTTGCCGATCTGCTTGGTCGTGAAGAACGGTTCAAAAATTCGCTGCAGTGTTGTTTCATCCATGCCAAAGCCGTTGTCGCACACGTCGATGCGGGCGTAGCTGCCTGACTCGAGGTTCGCTATTTCCTTGCTGCCCAGAGAAATGGCGTGCGTGCGGATGTCCACCTTTCCACCGTCCGGCATGGCGTCGGAGGCATTGACTACAAGGTTCATGATTGCCTGCCCGAGTTGACCGCAGTCAACCTTTACACAGCCCAGATCGTGGTCGAGCGCCAGGTTGAGCTCGACGTTTGCGGCGATCAGGCGCCGTAGCATTTTGGACATGTCGTTGATCGTCGTGTTTGGATTGGTCACGGTCGCCTGCAATGCATCCTTGCGACTGAAAGATAGGAGTTGCTGTGTAAGCATGGCGGCACTGTCGCCTGCTTTGGCCAGCTCGTTGACGAAGCGTGAGACCTTGTCTTCTTTGTCGATTGTTCCGGCGATCAGCGAGACATAGCCTTTGATCACCGTCAGGATGTTGTTGAAATCGTGGGCGATGCCGCCTGCCAGCCGGCCGACAGCTTCCATTTTCTGGGCCTGCACCAGTTGCTGCTGCAGTTCCACCTCGTGAGTGATGTCGTGATTGATCGACACGTAGTCGATAGTGTTTCCGTCGACGTCGGCGATCGGCGTGATGCTCGACTGCAGTTGCCGGCGGGTGTCGTCGTTGCGCTGTAGGGTCAGGTGACCGCGCCAGACACGGTCGAGCTTGAGTGTCTGACCGACGTCCGCGAAAAACTGTTCGTCATGGACTTCGCTGCGGAATCGGTTGACGTGAGTCCCAACGAGCTCGTCGTCGGTGAACCCGGAAACTTTTTCGAAGCTAGGATTGACATACTCGACGATACCTTCAGTGTTGGCGATGAGAATCGCGTCGTCGGCCTGGTCGACGACAGTGGCCAGGCGGATTCGTGTTTGCTCGTCCTGTTTGGCCGCGGTGATGTCGTGCAGGGCAAAGACGCTGCCGATGATTTCACCTTCGGAGTCGATGATAGGGTTGGCGTTGCCGGTCACATTTGGCTCGGAGCCGTCGGCGTTCTGCAACCGGGTGTCGCTGTCAAATGTCACCGGTGTGCCTTCACTGATCAACTGTTGCAGGATGGCAGCGTGGTCCCAGTCTTTGCCGTGTTTCATCAGCCGGCAGACATTAGCCAATGGCTGGTCGATGGCATGTTCGAGCCGCCAGCCGGTGAGTGTCTGGGCAACAGAGTTCATGAAAATCACTCGCCCGCGCTTGTCGACGGCGATGAGGGCGGCGCCAATACTTTTGAGCGTTGTGGAAAACCATTTCGAACTGCGTTGCAGGGCGCGATCGAGTTGACTCGCTGCAAGCGAACGCACGAGGAAGAGAGCGGCTGCTGTTGCGAGCAGCAGCGTCACCAGACGCGTGTATACAGCGGTGGCTGGTACTTGAAGCAGGAATGCATCGATAATACCCGATGGCCACAACATTGTCGCGGCGACACTGTCGAGTAACCAGACCGCAGTCACGATGCCACCGACTAAAATCCAGCTGCGGGATGGTTGCAGCTGGATCGCACGCAGTTTCCCGCCGCTGGCGTTCTTGAGATTGTCAATGTGATATTCGGACAACGATTGTTTCGCAATGTCCAGAGAAGGATCTGTCATATCAGTAATTCTCCTGCTGCCGGCCCGTTGCGGCACTGATTGTTGCTGCGGCCCCGCAGGCTCTCAGACGGGTTGCCGGCGAGCTGTTGCCGACAGGTTCACTATCAATTGTGCCGATAAAACACCTGTGTGCCTGGCTGGCGCCAGCCCCGGGTGTCAACGACCGGAATTGTCCGTCGCGCGCTATCAGGATTTCCGTGCCGGCCGCCATCGGCCATTCGAATTCCATGTCTACATGGGCGCCATCGATTTGCCAGACGATATCTCGCGCTCGCAGTCCGGTCTCACGATCGGCCCCACTGATGACAAAAGCATGCCGGACGTCCCAGCGGTACCGGTAAGTGCTCCACCAGCCTTGCCAAGCCGCCGGCAGTGGACCGCATTCGGCTCCCGTGCAGCTGCGCAGGAGATCGTGTATCTGCTGTTGTTCGTCTTTGTTCGCGGAGTTTCCGAGGGCGTCGAAAAGCAGGGGCAGTTCTGGCCGGACGGCGCCATTGGCGATGACATCCAACATCCAGCCCCGTGCCGGCCAGTCGGCCTGGTAAAGGAACGTACGCGCGAACTTGTCGCCTTGAGAACCGGCCATTCGCAGGGCCGTCATCATGGCGTAACGTGCCACCGAGCTGTTGCGGTGTAGGGCCGCGCGTTGAATGTCCGGGAGCAGAGCGGGGTCGCCGAGTTGTTCAGCGGCTTTCACGGCTGCGGCCACAACGATTTCGTGGTTGTCGGTGATCAGTGCCCGGCAGATTGCGGTAGCTGCAGGTCTCGGCTGGTTGGCTAGGCAGCGGGCGAGCTGCAGTCGCACGTACCGATCGGGATCGGCGGTTAGTTTGGTCAGGGCGCTGTCGATGCCTGGATCTTTGCGAGTGGATAAAGCCGTGACGGCGGCGACACGTTGATCGCTCTCGCCAGATTTGAGTGCCCAAAGGAGGAATCGGGTGCTGAACTGTTCCGTATTGATACGGCCCTCAGTCGACTGCAAAGCGACGAGGTGTTTTTGGTTGGCGATTCGCCGGCCGAGATACAGGCTGTTCATACCCAGGATGACTGCGGCGAGGAAAATGGAGAGGGCAATGCGACGACGGACCAGTGTTCTGTGAGTGCGGCGCCACAGCCAGTGGATCAGCGGCGCGAGGACTTCTCGACCGCTGAGAAAGCGATCAAGGTCATCTGCCAGTTCACGGGCCGAGTTGTAGCGATTGTCGACGTTTTTCTCCAGGCATTTAATGCAGATTGCCTCGAGGGCGCAACTGACCTTGCCGCCGGCTTTCTCGATCGATACGACGTCGTTGTTGATGACTTTTGCCAGGATCTCCGGCTGAGTTTCGCCGACAAAAGGAGGCTGTCCAGTCAGTAACTCATAAAGCGTGGCACCGACGGAATAGATATCCCACTGCGGGTTTGGCTCGTCGGTGGCGCGAGCTTGTTCCGGAGACATGTAGCAAATTGTGCCGATCATTTCGCCGGATCGTGTCAGGCGCGCGTTATTCCCTTCAACGAATGCCAGGCCAAAGTCGGTGAGTTTCGGAACCGCCCCATCCATGAGGATATTGGAAGGCTTCACATCGCGATGAATAATCCCGTGTTCGTGGCTGTAGGCCAGTGCCAGTGCCAGGTCACGGACAACGGTGGCAGCCCGGTGTTGATTGAATGGCTCGCTGCTTTCTTCGAGAATCGACTGTAGTGTGGCGCCGCCGGTAATCAGCTCCATGACTATGTAGGGAACGCTGTTGTGGTGCCCGGTGTCGCGAACGGCAGCGATGTTCGGGTGCGTCAGGTTTGCCTGTGCAGCGCCTTCGCGCACGAAGCGATCGAGTTGTGACGGTGAGGTGTAACCGCCAGCCTGGAGAGTCTTGATAGCGACATGGCTCTTGTCACGCTTGTCGATGGCGCGGTAGACGGTGCCCATGGCACCGCGGCCAAGCTCGGAGACGATCGTATAGTGATCAATGTCCCCTCCGACGAGAGATGTCTGGCCGTTGAACTTGCCGAAAAAGTTCTCGGAGACATCGCCCAGGCTGGCACGGTCAATCACGGTTGCGTGACCTGCGGAGCGGGCGACGTCGGTGCGCGGTAAAGCCGCGGCGAGCCTCGTGGCGAATTCCGGATGTTCGGCTATGTAGGCCGAGCGGTCAATGTGCTCACCGCGTCGGACATAATCGGCAACCAGTTGGTCGATTATAGCCGTGTCATTTAGTTTGAGGAGGCGTCGCATCTGTTGTGTTTTGTTTTGAGATTTCGTTATTGCGTTTTGTGGACCCGGCCAGGCCGAATCCCTATTAATCGCCCGTGATCAGCGCATCCAGCGTACCAAAGAAAAAGCGTTGGTGCAGAAATGTTCACAAGCGTTCATTGCTTCTCCAAAGTGTCGACGGATACTGCGTATTTGCTCTGCGTCTGTGGTGTACTGCTGGCATCGCGTTTGCCTGTGACCCGATGGGTGACATCGTAGTCCTGATACAGCGACATTGTCACTTCATTGTCCGGGCTACCGGGCTGCCATTGGAGCGATGTAGAGAGGGGTGCACTGCTGTAGCGCATCGCGCAGTACTCGAAGCGCGTATATATGTCGAGGGGGTTCGTCGAAAGACCGCGCACTACCTGGGGTGATGTGGAGGCGGTCTCGAAGCCGGTGATAATCTTGAAAGTGTCGGCATATGAGTCATAACTTGCTGCTATATAAGATGTTCCATGTTCTCCGAACATCAATGCCTGTTGTCCGGCGGCACTTACAAGTTGCAGAGGGCCAAAGGCCTGCAACTCGAACCCCGGGTTCACCATGTTGCCATTATATACTGCGGTTACCGGTAGTGTTGGGTTGCCGCTGCGGGCGCCCAGATCATCAACTGAGGTATCGGCAAACACTGTCAGTGCGGAGGAGTTCTGGTGCCAGCCGCAGACCACCAGCGGGTCATTAACCTGGGCGGAGTTCGGGTGGGCGCCGACATAGCCGAATGAGTATGTGTCCCCGTTTATCGAGATATCGAGCGGGCACTCTAAGCTTTGGCTTTGGCTTTCGCTGAGATAGCTGTCGGCTGTAAGGGCCGGCACGATCGGATCGGCAATCGGATACATACCATTGTCATAGCCGTAGCTCTGCATGGCCAAGCCGACGGAATGCAGGTTGTACGTGCATATGGCCTTGTATGCAGAGCTTTTCTTCGCCATTAATGAAGGCGCCAGGCTGGCCATCAGAACCATGATAACTGCAATAACCAGAACAAGTTCCAGAACTGTAAAGCCATACCCGTGTGCCTGCACACTAAATCGCTTAAACACTATTCCACCCTCTGAATCTCATTGGGACCGGAACAGTCCGTAAGCGCTTGTAGCGTCCAGATCGATCCGGTCAACGTTTACAGGTCACCGGAATCCATGACGGCACCTACTCTGCACTTCCTGTATTGTTTAGACGCATATTCCGTACCAGAGCACTCTATCGCAGGGAAACTTTGCCTAGTTTTGGGGAGCGGACTTGAGGCTTATTTGTTTCTTATCTATATGGTACCAAGAGAGTTTCGACGTTTATTCCGGAGCGTTTCCCTGTATGTGTTCAACGCCTGAAATAGCCTTCTGGCGGGCAGCACCGCCGGGTGGAATCAAATCGCACCGTGCCACCCTCAATTTCTGCAGTGAACAACGGCTGCGCAGCAACGTCTAATTCACTAATGTGCCTGCGATCATTCACTGCGGCGGGGTTATTGACAGGATGCTGGAACTGCCTGTAGATTGTCTGTAGATACAGATTAAACGAGGTTGATGATGATAAGGTGGATTTGCTTTATTACTGCTGCCGGGCTGCTTATGGCTGGCACCGCCGTCCGTGCCCAGACGCTGACGTTGGAACGGTCGGTGGTGGATTTCGGTCTTGTCTACGACAACGAATCTATTGCCGCCACGGTGAAGATAACCAACACCGGCAATGCCCAGCTCAAGATCGACAAGGTCAACACGACCTGCGGCTGCACCGTGGGTCGTTTACAGAAACGGCAACTGGAGCCGAATGAATCGACGGTTGCCACGTTGACCTTCGATCCGACGGGGAAGAACGGCGAGGAGTCGAAGGTCGTGACCTTTGTCACCAACGACCCGGTACAGGCGAATCACACGGTCACCGTCAAGGCGCAGGTCATTCCACTGTGGGAACTGGACCCCACGAAGCTGCAGTTCGTCTTTCGCACGAAGGCGGCGGGGTTCAAGCAGGAGAGCCTGTTTTTCCGGATCATCAACAATTCGGAAGAGGAGCTGACTGTGCTCAGCGTCGATAGCCGTGAACCGAATATAAGAATTGAGAACAACAAGCCCGTAATAATTTCCCCGGGAGAGACCCAACAGTACACCGCCACTGCTCGTGACGGCTGGGAACCGGACAGCCGGAGTTCGTCGAAGGTGATGATTGTTGGCCGGATCGACGATAAAGAGCAGGTGAAAAAGCTCGGGCTCCGGGTGAAGTTAGAGTAGCTGGCTTTATGGTGCGGAGCACTCCTGCCGGCACTGCGGAGCAGTACGGTACAAGTGGAAGTTCGTTGTTCCGCAAAGGTTCCGGCTCCGGCCAACTCTGGCAATACTGTCCCACTACCGCTATTTTATAGGATCTTCACAAAAGTTGGAACCCGTGTCGGCGCGCAGATTGCAGCGCTTCGTTGGAGTGAACCGGAGATTCAATTAAGAGCAATGAATTGCTGTCAGACAAGTGGACGCTGTTGCTCAGCGGTATGGCGGACATTCTTTTCGAGGGTGACCCAGAACCTCTGCAGCTCAATCCGGGTGATATGTGGATATTCCGGCATACTGTCGCCGGAAACTTGTTCTCTGTTGCCTGGTATGATCACCAGCGGGTGTAGCTCAACGGTAGAGCCCTAGCCTTCCAAGCTAGTCATGAGGGTTCGATTCCCTTCACCCGCTCCAGTTTCCCCTGGCACTGAGGATAATCGCCGAGCAGCGCATTCATGATCAGCAGATCATGAGTTCTCCGGGTCATCGTCGATCCTGTCGGCGACCGGTGAGCGTGTTTTTGGACAACGCCGCTATATCATCACGGCTTGCGTGCCACTACTTTGGCCTCGTGCCGGCCATCGAGCCAGCCCTCTTCGTAGCGGATGATCTCAAGGTCTTTGATGAGTGTCGGCAGCTCGTTATTTTCTAGGAGAAACCGGGCGCTCGGATGGCTGTGCCGCTCAAGGTTGGCACGTGTCGGGTGAACTATGATGAGCACGCCGCCGGGCTTCAGTTGCGTGGAGAATTGCGTCATTAGCGGGCGGTGCAGATATGAGGTGTTGAGGATGACGTCCCAGGGGCCCGCGGGCAGTGATTCTGATTCGAGATCGACGGTTACCGTTGAGATCTCGAGATTGCCGGCGGCCGCGGTGTCTCGGGCCAACTCCAGACCGACCTCTGCGATATCGGCAATCGTAACTGCCAGCCCCCGCTGGGCCAGCCATACTGCATGGCGCCCCGCCCCGCCGGCGACGTCGAGAGCGGTGCCCGCGGGGGGCAGCAGCGACCCCACCGTGGCCAGCCAGGGGCTCGGTACCGTGGCGTCCGGCCCGCGTTTGGCATAGCGCTGGTTCCATTTTTTTCGTTGCTCAGAGCTCATAAGACTCCCGGGTGGACAATTCGGATCGCTTATTTCGGACAGCGGGTTGCATTCGAAGGCGAGGTGGATATTTTCCTTCTTCCGACTTCCACCACCCATGTATTTTTAGACATGGGCGAATCGCGAAACGATACAGCCATATGAAACGTTATATCCTCGCTGCCGGATTGACAGTACTTCTGGCTTGCACCTGTTGCCGCGGGGCCATCAGCGCGGAACAGATCGAAAGTCTCCAGCCTTTGATTGACCAGGAACTCGAAGAGGTTCTCAACGAGCTGGTTGACACGACGGAGATCAGTGTGGAGTTGGGTCTGCGCTGGCCGGTGCGCCCGCCGAACAAGCCGCGCGACAACATTGCGATGACCGTGAAGAGGCAAGCGGAAATTCAGGCCTTTGATGATTTTCCGCCACGGCTCGAGGCCGGATTCCGGAACGAGGCCGAAAAGCTGTTCAAGGTCTACCAGATCGCTACAAAAATCGCTATCAGCCTCAAAGACGGGACGATCGTCAAGGGCAATCTTCGCAGCATCGACGAAAAGTACATCTATATCGACGCCCGGAAATTTCGTATTACTGACCTAGATGAGCATACACGCACCCTCACTGACCCGGAACTAGCCAATCGCGCCAAGGAGAAATACATCCTTGAGAAACGCATAGAGCTCGGCAAGCAGCGCGAAAAGAGGGCTGCCGCGGCGGAAGAGGAAATCGCTACCAAGCTCTACACCGATGCCGGCTATCTCCTGGTCGAGGGCGAATGGATCTCTCGTGACGAGTATTTGCGGAATAAGATAGACGAGAGACGTCAGGACTTGGCAAAGATCCTGGCAGGTCCGCTACAGAAGAAGATCTACTACGAGAACGGCTTTGTGCTGTATGACGGCGATTGGATGCCCCGACAGGAGGCGATTGACTCGTACGAGCGTTCTCGCTCGGTGGAAGCTCCGACAAGAGGTCTGTTGGACGATGACGATGCAGAACTGAAAGCACCCGAGGACAATAGTGTCAGATCAATCTGGGACATCGAATGAACATCGTGAATTGTCTCCTGAGCTGCTGGAGCGGTTGGCTTGCCCTGCTTGCGACGAACGGCCGCCGGTAGAGAAGAGCGCCGACGGGCATTTTTTGAAATGCACCGTCTGCCGTCGAAAATACCCTGTTGTCGACGGCATCCCCGTGATGCTCGTGAGCGAAGCCGTCCCCGCTACTGAGGGTATTTCGCACACGGTTGAAAAGTAAAAGCATTAGAAACGCGTAAGAGGCCTTTTAGCTTTTCAACTCTTCAACCCCTGTAACCCCGACACCCCTTTGATGCTGCCAACTCTTCACCCGCGAGTTTCTTTATGAAGATCGGTATCATCGGCGGCAGCGGATTGTACGAGATTGATGGCGTCACGGATTTGCAGGAACATGCCATAGACACGCCGTTCGGGGCGCCTTCCGAGACCATCATGGGCGGGCGACTTGGCGACAACGAGGTGTTCTTCCTGCCCCGTCATGGCCGCGGCCACCGCCTGCTGCCGGGTGAGCTTAATCATCGCGCAAATATTTTTGCGTTGAAAGATATCGGCATCGAACGCATTCTCAGCTTCTCTGCGGTTGGCAGCTTCAAGGAAGACTTGGCACCTGGCGATTTCGTCCTTATTGATCAGTTTGTCGACCGTACCCGGCATACGCCGAAGCATACCTTTTTCGGCGACGGGATAGCCGGGCACATCGCCTTTTCCCATCCGACCTGCGATGTCCTGCGTCGTACACTCAATGACGTGTGTCGCGGCTACTTGTCGCAACAGGATACCACCGTCAATGTGCACAGCGGCGGCACGTACCTGAACATGGAAGGCCCGGCTTTCTCGACTCTGGCCGAATCGATGCTGTACAAGAGTTGGGGCATGGATGTCATCGGCATGACGAATATGGCAGAAGCGCGCCTGGCCCGCGAGGCAGAAATCTGCTATCAGACCGTTGCCATGGTTACAGACTATGACTGCTGGCACGAGAGTCACGAATCCGTTTCTGTCGAGATGGTCATCAAAACCCTGATGCAGAATGCCGCCAATGCCCGCGAGATCATCAAACTCGCCGTGCCTGCTGTGGCTGCCGAAGCCCGCGACTGCCCGTGCAGCAGCGCTTTGGCCTGTGCCATCATTACTTCGCCTGATGCCATAACCCCCGAAACCGTCGAACGGCTGCGGCCTATTGTCGGTAAATATCTGACTTAACCCTCCGGTCGCCGCGAATGGTTTTATGAATACTGTCGTGCTATTGATTATTGCTGCGGTGGGCTCTGCGGCCTTGTTCTGGCTGCTGCCGCCGCCGCTGCTGCTGCGCCCGGGGCGACGATTCCCAGCCCTCGTACCCGTAGCCGTTGCACCGGTTGCTGGCGCTGTACTGATTGTACTCGAGCTCTGTCATCTGCAGGTAGTTATCGAGCGTCGCAACTGGCCCTCCGTCGATGGTGTCGTGGTCAGCTCGAAAGTGGTCGGAGAAAGGGCGCCGCACCCGCTGATCGTGTTCGAATACACGCTCGACGGGGTCAAACATGTCGGTAACTCAGATCTGCATGCACCGGGATTCGGGCTGCGCACGAGCCGCGAAGAAGTAGCGTACGCCATCGTCAATGCGCTACCGGTTGGCGCCGAGTTGAAGGTTTTCTACAATCCATCTGACTCGACTGAGGCGTTGCTTAAGCCGGGGCCCACCTGGGATTTACTGGTCAGGCTGTCGCTCGGTCTGATGCTGTACTTCATAGGGATCTATGCCCTGCTGACGGTGCTGCTGCTGGCCGGTAAGGACACAGATGGAACCAGGCCTGACAGCACGGACTCAAAATCAGAAACCGAAACCGTGTAGAAACCATGTATCGTTGTGCCATCGGCATCCTTATCTTGCTCACCACTGCGGCAATTGCGCCGGCGGAGCCGGTCAGGGACGGAGCCGTCGAGGTCGAGCTCATTTCGGCTACAACCGCTGCCGTGCCGGGTGAAGCACTGACGGTTGGGTTGCGGATGCGTTTCGATAAGAAGTGGCATACGTACTGGAGGTATACAGGTGTCGGCTACGGTGCCACCCTCGATTGGAAGCTGCCGGAAGGGTATAGCGCGGGCGACTTTTCATGGCCGGTGCCGAAACGCTACATCACCGAGCTCGATCCCGAGTTTCAATTCGTCAACTATGTCTATTACGACGAGGTGCTGCTTGTCCTCGATATCCAGGTGCCGGAAAGCGCTAAACCCGGGAGCGGGCTCAAGCTCGCTGCTTCGGGCGACTGGCTTGTCTGTCTCGAGGAGTGTCTTCCCGCCGGCGCTGACCTGACGCTGAACCTGCCGATTGCGCAGTCTACAGCGCCACACCCAAACTGGGGTGCGGAGTTCGCTGCTGCACGTAAGAAGCTGCCGGCGTCGCAGGGCGGCTGGCAGGTCCATGCTGTCCGCAAGGGCGATGTGTTTCAGGTCCGTGTCGTTAAGCCTGAAGCGAGCACTTTGGACCCCGCAAAGGTGGCGTTTTATGCAGACGCCGAAGGCCAAATCGACGACGTCGCACAGCAGCCCTTCGACAAGAAGCACGGATTTTGGATGTTGACGGTTCCGGCAGCGCCGGACACGGCGTCTACCGAGCTGACAGGCATCCTGGTCTTTGATGAGACGACAGGAGTCGAAGTAAAGATCCCGATCGGCGACAAGTTTCCGGAGCTGGTTGGGGCTGTTGCCGATGTCGGCGTGGATGACGACGAAACGGTCGAGGCCAGCAGTGGATTGCTCGTTGTCTTGCTGGGAGCGTTTCTCGGCGGGCTTATCCTTAATCTCATGCCCTGTGTGCTGCCGGTGCTGTCGATCAAGATTCTTGGTTTCGTCGAACAAGCTGGCGAGGACAAGGCGAAAATTAAAATGCACGGCCTGGTGTTTGCCGCCGGCGTCGTCGTATCGTTCTGGGTTGTCGCTGCGACTTGGTTGGGGCTGCAGGCGGCGGGCACCGCTGCCGGCTGGGGGTTCCAGATGCAGAACCCACCATTCGTGGCGATCATGGCGATGTTTCTGTTCCTCTTCGGGCTCAACCTGTTTGGGGTCTTCGAGATCGGGGCATCGCTCACTGCCGCCGGCGGCCAGGTCAAGTCGTCCGGATTGCGTGGGACCTTTGTCACCGGAGTCATTGCGACGGTCGTGGCGACACCGTGTTCCGCACCGTTCATGGGTACGGCACTGTTTGCCGCCTCCACGATGTCACGCGCCGCGGGCTTCCTGATTTTCACTGCCCTGGCGCTGGGGCTGTCGTCGCCGTATATCGTGCTGGCGTTTTTCCCGAAGTTTATTCGTTTCCTGCCCAGGCCCGGCGCGTGGATGCTGCGCTTCAAGCAGTTCATGGGCTTCCTGCTGATGGGCTCGGTCATTTGGCTGGTGTTCGTGTACGGCGGCATTACCGGGCAGTTTGGCATCACAGTTCTGCTCGGTGGCCTGTTGCTGGCTGCTATTGGCGCTTGGGTTTTCGGTGCCTGGGCAACGGTTTCGAACTCTGGACGCAGCCGACTGACGGCACGGCTCGCGGCGGCCTTACTGGTCGCCGCCGGGCTCGTCGGCAGTATTCAGTTGGCACCTGCGAGAGCCGTGGAGAGCGAGACCGACCCGGCGGCTGCAAAAAAGCATATTGCATGGGAGCAATTCTCGACCACCAGGCTCGAAGCTGAACTGGCCGCAGGCAAGCCGGTATTTATTGATTTCACGGCGGACTGGTGCTGGATTTGCAAGACCAACGAAGCGAGCTCACTGCGGGGTGATGTTGCCGAGCGCATGAGCGAGCTTGACGTCGTGCCATTGAAGGCGGATTTTACCGCCCGCAGTCCTGAGATCGTTGCCGCCCTCAAGGTCTACAGACGCAACAGCGTACCAACTTATGTCCTGTATGTGCCCGGTAAGGAAGCGCCGATTATCCTGCCGAACCTGCTGACACCGGGTATAGTTCTCAAGGAGCTCGACAAGATAGGGAGCGAATAGGCCCCGGTCGCGATATTCGATTTGTGGCACGGGAAGCTGAGCTTTTCGCGCAGGACTAAACAGGAGATGACATGGACAACATACCAGGGCGGCTCGGCATCGCCTTCGTCGTATCCGGCCCCAGCGGCACCGGTAAATCCAGCATCCTTGAGCGTGTCCTCGAGAACGACGACAACCTGCGGTTCTCGATTTCATGCACGACGCGCGAGCCGCGCGGCAGCGAAGTCGACGCACGTGACTACAACTTTATCAGCCATACGGCATTCGAAGAGCGTATCAAGCAGAACGCCTTCATCGAGTACGCCGTAGTCCACGACCACTATTACGGAACGCTGCGCTCGGAAGTGGAAGAGTACGTGACCAAGGGGCAGGACGTGGTGCTCGACATCGACGTCCAGGGCGCGGCCAAGATTCGCGCCGCTGCCACTAAGAACGACTTGTGGCAGAAGGTCACGCAGTACCTGTTCATCGGGCCGCCGTCCTTCCAGGAGCTCGAACGTCGGCTGCGCTCACGTGGCACCGATACCGACGATGTCATCGAGCGGCGGCTGCTCAATGCCCGTGTCGAGCTGCAGAACTGGCAGCAGTACGATTATCTGGTCGTCAATTCCAACCTCGACGAGGCGATCGCCCAGACCCGTGCGGTCATCGCCGCCGAACGCATGCGAATCAGCCGTTGCGCCGCTGCCGACCCGTGGCTCTGAAGACAGCCGAATGCCGTTTCACGGCGTGTCGATGTCGATGACTGTTTCTTCCTCGGCATATACCAATCGCCGTGGCCGGGCTGTCGCCCGGCGGCCTTATGTAAGTGATTGTTCGCCAACGGTTTCTATGCCATCGTTGCATCCAGTGTGTTGTCGAACACGTCGACCGAAGTCAGTGCTGGCGCAGAGGCAGAGCAGCAACAGCGTGCGCATCAGATCATGTCCAGAAAATTCTTCATCAGCCGCGGGCCGTGGTCCAGAGTCAGCACCGATTCGGGATGGAACTGCACGCCGACCGTGGGGTGTTGGCGATGGCGGATGCCCATGATTTCGGCATCGTCGGATTCGGCTGTTATTTCGAGACACTCGGGCATATCCTCGCGACAGGCGACGAGCGAGTGGTAGCGCCCGCCGTCGAACGGATTGTCGAGGCCCTCGAAGAGCCCTTCGCCTTCGTGTCGGATTTTGGATGTTTTGCCGTGCATGATTGCCTTGGCATGGATGATCCTGCCGGAAAAGGCCTGCACAATCGATTGATGCCCCAGGCAGACACCGAAGACCGGGATCTTGCCGCTGAAAGCCTGGATCGCCTCGACACTGATCCCGGCTTCGGTCGGGGTGCAGGGACCCGGTGAAACGATCAGGGCTTTCAGCGGCAGGGCTTGGAGCTCGCTCACCGTGACCTTGTCATTACGGTATACGGATATTTCCGCCCCCATCTTACCCATTTCCTGGACAAGGTTGAAAGTGAACGAGTCGTAATTGTCGATCATGGCAATCATGAATCACCCGGGTTTGAGTCGATATTCAGCCCGCGGGCTGCCAGTTCCAGGGCGCGGCGCATGCCGCGGCTCTTGTGCAGGGTTTCGTGATATTCGTTCTCCGGCACACTGTCGTAAACGATGCCGGCGCCGGCGGTGACGGTTGCCGTGGACCCATGTTTGACGACGGTACGGATGGTGATCGCCATGTCCATGACGTTGCCGCCATACGAAATATATCCGAGGGCGCCGCCATACGGGCCACGAGCAGCGGGTTCGAGCTCGTTGATGATTTCCATGGCACGCACCTTCGGGGCTCCGGACAGCGTCCCGGCTGGGAATGTCGCTTTGAACACGTCGATAGCGTCGTATTCCGGCAGGACCTCGGAGTCGACGTGTGAGACGATGTGCATGACGTGCGAGTATTTCTCGATGACCATGTACTCACGCACAGTGACGCTGCCGGTTGGCGCGATTCGGCCCAGGTCGTTACGCGCCAGGTCAACGAGCATGACGTGCTCGGCGATCTCCTTGGGGTCGGCCAGGAGCTCGGCCGCCAGTGCCTGGTCCTCGGCATCGTCACTGCCGCGGGGGCGAGTGCCGGCGATCGGCCGCACTGCGGCGTGGTTGTCGGTGACCCGTACCATGACTTCCGGAGAAGACCCGGCAATGGCGCGCTCGTCGTCGAGCTGCAGAAAATACATGTACGGCGACGGATTGATATAGCGCAGGGCGCGGTAGATATCGAAGGCATCGGCATCGATTTCAGTGCTGAAATGCTGGGCTAAAACGACCTGGATGATGTCGCCGTCGACGATGTAGCGTCTGGCTTTCTCGACCATTGCCTTGTAGTCGGCTTGTTCCATGTTCGACTGCATATCGATCGCATCGGTGTCGTCGTCGACTGCCTTTGCCGAGGGTGCGGGCTGTGCCAGCATTTCTTCCATGGCATCGAGCCGGGCGCAGCCGTGCTCGTGGGCCGCCGCGACCGAGTCGAAGTCGCGGGGATGGACGCAGCAGACGATTTTCAGCGTGTGATTGATGTTGTCGAAGACAACGAGCTGGTCGGCGATCATAAAATAAGCGTCGGGAAACGGTGCATCGAACGTCTTGACGGTGCCGCAGCGCTCGAAGAAACGGACGGTCTCGAACGAGAAATACCCGACAGCGCCGCCGAAGAAGCGGGGCAGCCCCGGCACCTGCACAGTCGTAAAATCCTTGAGGTAGGCCTGCAGCGCGTCGACCGGGTTGCCGGGCAGAACGGTTTCGCCGGCGTCTGTGCGCAGGATTGCCTGATCGGCGTTAACGATGAACTCCTTGCGGACGTCGATGCCGAGAATCGAGAAGCGCCCCCAGGCTTCGCCGCCCTCAACGCTTTCGAGCAGGAAAAAGCGGCCGTGTTGCCGGAGCTTGTTGGCCATACTGATCGGGGTCTTCTGATCAGCAAGCTGCTCACGCACCATGGGAATGACGTTGTACGTCTTTGCCAAGGCCGCAAATTCATCCGGGCAATTTGTCTTCATCGGTAGGGGGCTGTTCTGTGTTGAGACTCGAGCTTATACGATAACGCCGGAAGCAGACATGAACAATCATTGGAACTTGCATCTGTGTCGGTAATTCCGTACTGTATACCATAAATAAAAATAGCTAGTACTGCGTACTGGGGCACCATGGATACCGAGGTGCTGCGGAAGTGCCCCCCTTAGTCAGGCGTTTCTCCCCAGAGCACCTGCAACCATTGGCGTTACACTACATGAGAACATAGGGGCCGGACGATGACGACTATTGGCAATCCGAACTTGCGCAGCTCGCTCGAGCAGCAGGCGCAACTCAATCAGATATATGAACGCCTGCAGTCTGCCGAACGCTTCGAGGAGATCCAGTGGGAGCTGGAGCGGGAGCTGCTGGATTTCCTGCAGGCGGAACGCCTGACCATTTACCGGCGGGACCGCCATGGCCGCGAGATCATTTCGTACTATCGCAGCGGCGATGAGATGGTCGAGGAAATCCACCTGCCGCTGAGCCCAACATCGGTGGCTGGCTACGTCGCCATGAGTCACCAGCCGATCCGTGTCGACGATGTCTACGACGCCGATTCACTTACAGTGATTCACCCGCAACTGACCTTTGATCACAGTTTTGACGAAGCCAGCGGCTTTCTCACCCAGTCGATGGTGGTTGTGCCGATCAAATTCAAGGAGACCCTGCTCGGCGTGCTTCAGGTGATCAACAAGAACGGTGGCGCTGTCTTTACCGAGGATGACCAGGGCCATGCCAATGAGATCGCCAACCTGATCGGCCAGAAATTCCGCTTCGATCTCAAGACGACGCTGAGCCCCTTCGACTATCTGATCAAGAAAGGCAAAATATCCCTCGAGCAGCTTGAATTGATAGACGACAAGGCGACGACTGATGAGACCTCGATAACGTTGCTGATGACCGAGGAACTGGGTATCCCGATCGAAGAAGTCGGCGCCTCGCTCGAGCAATATTACCAGGTACCGTTCTTTCCGTACAACCCCGACCTCCAGCCCGATGCGGGGTTGCTGGAAAACCTGAACAGCAGTTACCTGGCGAGTAATTTCTGGGTGCCGCTCGCGGGGAATCAGGAGAAGGCGATCATCCTGATCGACGATCCGAACGACCATGAACGGATTATGGACATTCAGAACGTCGTCAACGCCCGGA
The DNA here is from genome assembly GCA_964460215.1 of uncultured Lentisphaerales bacterium. Classification (GTDB taxonomy): domain Bacteria; phylum Verrucomicrobiota; class Lentisphaeria; order JABSQK01; family CAJWLW01; genus CAJWLW01. The sequence goes on along the minus strand of CAYWQM010000045.1, from coordinate 9,195 downwards.
ACTACGAGTTCCTCGTCGGCCTGCAGGAAGACATCCTAAGGTACCTCGGCTTCGAGTTGTCGACTGCCGCGTTGGAAGAGCCGGACATGAACCTGGAGGACCTGGTCCACCAGTTGCAGACGGATGAGGGCGATCAGGACGCCGCGGTCGGTGCCGACCTGATCGACGAGTCTGCTTCGACTATCGTGCAGGTCGTCAATCGCCTGATCATCGACGCGCTGAACCTCAACGCTTCTGATGTCCATATCGAACCGAGCAAGGACAAGGCGCCGGCCACCGTCCGTATGCGTATAGATGGTGTTTGCCGCGAGGTGCTGAAGATTCCCTCGCAGAACGCTCGTGCCGTAGTTGGCCGGATCAAGGTGCTGTCACGCCTCGATATTGCCGAAAAGCGCAAGCCGCAGGACGGCAAGATGACCGTAAAGTTACGCGGTAGACCGTTGGAGCTGCGTATTGCGACGCTGCCGACGGTGAACGGTGAGAGTTGCGTCATGCGTGTGTTGGCTGCCGGCGAGCCGCTGCCGATCGACAAGCTCGACCTCACTGACCACAACCGGGGGATGATCGACAAAGCCCTCAGCTACCCGAATGGCCTGTTCCTTGTCGTGGGCCCGACCGGTTCCGGTAAAACGACGACGCTGCACGCCGTGCTCGGGGTGATCAATACGCCGGAATATAAGATCCTGACGGCCGAAGATCCTGTGGAAATCACGCAGCCGGGCCTGCAGCAGGTGCAGGTGATGCCGAAGATCGGATACGACTTTGCCATGACGCTGCGAGCTATCCTGCGCTGCGATCCAGATGTCATTCTGATCGGTGAGATGCGTGACTACGAAACGGCACACAGCGCCGTCGAAGCGTCGTTGACCGGTCACATGGTGTTCTCGACGTTGCACACGAACTCGGCGCCGGATACAATGACACGTCTGCTCGACATGGGACTGGACCCGATTAACTTTGCCGACGCGCTGATCGGTGTTCTTGCCCAGCGCCTGGTACGGACCCTTTGCGAGAACTGCAAGGAGGCCTATAAGCCGGCGAAAGAAGAAGTTGATCATCTTGTCCAGCTGTACGGCTCGGAGTGCTTCTCGGAGCTTGGGGTGGATCTGGAGAGCGTCGAGCTGATGAAAGCGGTTGGCTGCGACAGTTGCCTGAATGCCGGCTACAAAGGCCGGACCGGCCTGCACGAAGTTGTGCTGACGTCGGCGGAGATAAAGAAGATGATATCCCAGAAAAGCACGATCGGCGAACTGCGGGAGCAGGCTGTCAAAGAAGGCATGCGCTCGATCCTGCAGGATGGCATCTACAAGATCTTCAAAGGCGCCACCGACTACAAGCAATTGCTTAGGGTGACTTCGTCAGATTGATTGTAGCACGGGTGCCTTGACCGTGCTTCCGGGAGGAGTCGAATATAGGACGGCTCTGTTCAGGCGCGGCGCTGCGAGTCATCGGCGGCGCGGGCTGCGTCGAAGATTTTTCCGACCGCTCCGAAGAATCGGTCGCCGAGCTCGTCGGCCTGTTTCTTCGAAGGCACACGCCCGGCTTTCTTGAAGCGTCCGGCCAGGCGCTTGGCGTCGCGGGCGCAGGCGGCAGGATCGTCACCGGCCGCCAGGGCTTCGGCTTCCTTGCACAGCTTCGTCTTGGTCTCGAGATTGGCCTGCATCTCTTCCTTCGACTCCCGCGGTTTCTCGGATTCCGGCTTCTGTGCGTAGAACTGGTCGAGGGCGTTTTTGTAGCGCTTCCATATGGTCCTGTCGAATTCACGCGGCACATGGCCGGTACGCTCCCATTGGTCCTGCAGCTTGCGGGTCTCAGTGAGTGACACACGCCAGGCGGACTGCGAGTCGTCGGCCGATTTCTTGATGAAGTTCGATTCAAAAGCGATCTGTAACTGCTCCGCTACGTTGAGGCTGGTTTCCTCCTCCGGCGGCTTGACGTCGGCCAGTGTCTCCAGCCGTGTGCAGATGTCTTCCTTGCGCTTGAGGTTTTCGTAGCGCTCCTTTTCGACACCGTCATAATGCTTATGTCGCCGGTCGAAGAAAGAGTCGTTGGCGGCCTTGAATCGCTCCCAGGTTTCCTTTTCGATTTCTTGCGGCACGCTGCCGATCGTCTTCCACTTTGTCTGTAGTTCTTTGAACTCGTCAGTTGTTTCACGCCAAGCCGTCGATTCAGCTATCGTCTCCGCCTGCTCGATGAGCGCCTCGCGCATTTTCAGATTGGCGTCGCGTTTGCCCTTGAGCTTTTCAAAATGATCGCGGCGTGATTGGAAAAAGGTATCGCACGGTGCGATGAACCGGCTACGGATTTCATCCTGGTTCTTGCGCGGTACCGGGCCGATTTCGCGGAAGCGGTTGTGCAGTTCGACCAGGGCGACTGCGGTTTTTTTCTTTCCGCCTGTGTCGTCTGCCAGAATGGCGTCGAGTTCAGTGCAGAGTTCGAGCTTCTTCTCGTAGTTGCCGACCCGCTCTTTGTCGCGCTCGTCGTGATGGGCGTTGAGCCGGTCGAAATAGTGCTGGCAGGCTCCACTGAAACGCTCCCAGAGTTTCTCCTCCTTCTTGCGTTCGCACGGTCCGGCAGCTTTCCAGTCAGCCTGCAAACGTTTCATGGCGTCCGTTGCGGTGCCCCAGTCCTCGGAGTCCTTGAGTGCTTCGGCCTGCGCAGAAAGGTCTTCCTTGCGTTTCCGGCTGTCCTTCCGCGCGTCGCTGCGAATTTTGTAGTGTTCCCGGCGTTTCTCAAAAAACTCGTTGCAGACTTCGTGGAAGCGCTTGTTGATGTCCATCGATATTTTCGGCACGTGCCCGATAGCTTTCCACTCTGCCTGGATCGCCTGCGCCCTTTCTTTGGCTGCGTCCTTCGTGCAGTCGTCCATCATCCCGGTGAACTCATCCAGCAATTTTTGTTTCTGCTCGAGGTTCTCCTTGCGCTGTTTGTCCTGCTCGCCGAAAAAGGCCTGGCAGCGGCTGTACTGTTCGTCGCAGGCGGTTTTGAATCGTTTCCAGATGTCGTCCGACTGCTCGCGCGGTGCCGGTCCGATGGTCTTCCAACGCTTGTGCAGGTCCTGGATCGCCTTTGCCATCTTCGGGTAATCGCTGTCTTTTGCGAGTGCTTCCGCTTCGGTGCAGAGGTCCTGTTTCTGTGTTAGGTTCGCCCAGCGGTCGAGGTCGCGGCCGCGGTGAAATTCACGAGAGCGCTGGCGGAATTTGTCGGACAGTTTTTTGAAGCGCTTCTCCAGCGGCTCACGGGCGTCATTATCGACCATGCCGACCTTTGACCAGGCTGTCTGCAGCTCTCGCGCGGGTGTTTCTATTTCGGCAATGTCCTCGGCACCGATGATTGCTTCGAAGGCGGTGCAGATTTCTTCGAGCTTTTTCAGGTTGTCGGCTTTTGCCTGTGCCACCTCTTCGCGGTGCTCGGTCAATCGTGTGCGTGCAGTGGTGATGGTCGTGTCGAATGTAGTGCGCACCGCATCGGCGTCATCGCCGGCGCACTCGACTGCGGCCATTTCTTCGGTGAGTTTGTCGAGTTGCGATTCGAGATCTGCGAATGCCTCAGACGTCGATAACTCGGCGGCGCGATTGCACAGGGTCTGAAGGATTGGCATCGCGTCGTCGTGTGCTTTCTGCTCAGCGCGCTGTAGAAGTGTCGTGTCGTGGAAAGCCTGGGCGGCGGTGTCTATCCGTATCTGTAACCGCAGGTATTCGTCGTCCGGCACCTCCGGTGCGGTCTCCCATTCGGCGCGGTGCCTGTCCAGTTCCGCAACTGCGGTTTCGTCCACTCGGCCGATCAAGGCCTCGACAGCAGAGCAGATCCCTTCGCGCTCGGCGAGGTTGTAGGCCCGCAACTCGGCGCGCTTTCGATCTTGTGCCTGCACCTCGAGAAATTCCTGGTGACGCCGGTGCAGCTCGTCGAGGGCGTGGTCGATACCTGAACGGCGCGGGTCTTTCCGGCCCGGGTCGAGATCGGCCCAGCGTGACCGCAGTTCCTTGAACTTCGCGAAGGCGAATTCCCAGTTCCAGGAATCCATCAACTTCCGGCCCGTATCGTAAAGATCCTGCAGCTCGGTTTCGCGTAGCTGCTCGGCCGATGGACGGTTGCGTTCTTCGATGATTCCATCGATTTTTTTCTGAGCTGCCTGGCGCACTCCGCCGTTCGATGCATCGCGTGCAATACGCTCGAGGACGGTGTCGTCGTCAATGCGTTCGACGACATGCAGGCCGACGGCTTTGCCTGTGTTGGCGATTGTCAGTCGGGACAGGAGGGTCGGGCACATGATGCGTTTTGCCGTGGCGAGTCGGATGTCATCGTGCTCCGTATCGAGCGCGATGCTGGACAGCACGTCTTCACTACTGATGCGCTCGAGAATTGGCTGGCAGGTCGCAACATCCGAGGAATCAAGGATTGTGCTGCGCAGATGCTGATCGATCTTCACGGTCAATGCGTCGAGTACATCACTATCCGTGTCGATGGCGGAGATCTGCTCCAAGGTGGCTTGATCGTCAATGCGCGCCACTGCTGCAAGGCGGATTTCCGGATCCTCATCTGTAGTCGCGATCTCAGCCAGTTTGTCGCTGTCCTGGCCGGTCAGTTCCGTCACCGCCTCCAGGCGGATTTTCGGATTACTGTGTTTCCATTTTGGTCGTAAGATATCGCCTAAGGCCATGTCAAAGTCAGGGCTTGCGTAAACTCCCACACGCTTGATTGTCGATTCAAAGCCGGAGGTCCGGGGAATAAGACCGAGGATATGATAACCGCCAAACGGCGTTGCATCAAAATTCAGATGCAGCTTTGGCTGCATTTTTACCCAGCCCGGGCTTTTTTATGAACTTTCTGTCGTGAGCTCTCAGTTGTGTACTTGTTGTGTCGGCACTTTATGAATAAGTCAACTCAGGTGAATTCGAGCACGGATTGCAGGTAATCTTCCGGTGCGTCGAAGCCCAGCAGGTTCAGGCATGTAGCGGAAAGGCTGGTGATGCCGAGGTCGTCACGCTTGGTCATCGTGTATTCGTTGTTGTAGAGGCGGTCGTAGATGATACAGGGCACGGGATTGAGTGAGTGGCTGGTTTTCATCTTCGGCCGGCCCTCGTTCATAAGGACCTCGCCATTTTTGCGCTCGTACATCTCGTCGGCATTGCCGTGGTCGGCGCAGATGACCATGACGCCGCCGGCCTTCTCGACAACCGGCATCAGCCGTGCCAGGCAGAGATCGACGGCCTCGATGGAGATTTCGGTTGCCAGGAGGTTGCCCGTGTGCCCTACCATGTCCCCGTTGGGGAAGTTGATGCGCGCAAAGTCGAAGCTGTCGGCCCGGATTTCGTTGATGACGGCGTCTGTAACCTCGGCTGCTTTCATCCACGGGCGTTGCTCAAACGGAACTACGTCGGAAGGGATCTCGACGTAGTTCTCCAGGGCGTTGTCGAATTTTCCGCTACGGTTACCGTTGAAAAAGTAGGTGACGTGTCCGTACTTCTGAGTTTCGCTAATGGCCAGTTGCCGGACACCGGCACCGCCGAGAAATTCACCGACAGTACGATCGATCTGTGGTGGCTCGACCAGGTAGCGGCGGGGAATCTGTAGGTCGCCGTCGTATTGCATCATCCCCGCGAACATAACATCCGGGCGTGGCAAGCGGTCGAAATGCGGAAAGTCGTCGTTCTCGAAGGCCGCGCATAGTTCCATGGCGCGGTCGCCGCGGAAGTTGTAGAGGATGACGGCATCGCCATCACGCACTGGGCCGACAGGCCCGTCCCCATCTGCGATTACGAAGGCCGGCAGGTCCTGATCGATGGCACCGGTTTCCTGGCGCAGCGGCTCGATCGCCTGGCGTGCCGAACCGAAGGACCTGCCATCGCCGCGCACGTGCGTATTCCAACCGCGCTCGACCATCGCCCAGTCAGCACCGTAGCGGTCCATAGTGATGTGCATGCGACCGCCGCCCGAAGCGATGCGGCAGTCGAGGCCGTCGGCATTTAGTGCTGCCAACTTTTCCTCGAGCGGCTCGATATAGTCCAGCGCTGAAGTTTCGCCGACGTCCCGGCCGTCGAGCAGCGTGTGCAGACGTATCGATCGGACACCTGCCTTGGCGGCGCCATCGAGCATGCCGAAGAGATGGCGGATATGGCTGTGGACATTGCCGTCTGAAAGTAGACCGATGAAATGCAACGTGCTGTTGTTGCTGACAGAATGCTGTGTAAGGTCCGTCCATGTTGTGCCGTCGAAAATCGTGCCGTCGTTGATCGCTTCGTTAACCAGCTTGGCGCCTTGGGCGAAGACGCGGCCGCAACCGATAGCGTTGTGACCGATTTCGCTGTTGCCCATGTCATCCTCAGCCGGCATCCCGACGGCGCTGCCATGGGCTTTCAGGCGAATGTTCGGGGCATTGGCGTGCAGCCAGTCGAGTGTCGGCTTGGAGGCGTTGGCAACCGCGTCGCCTTCGGGGTATTTGCCGTAGCCGACGCCGTCCATGATGCACAGCAGGACGGGGCCCGGTCGTTTTTGGAAGGTTGGGTGTTTACGCAGTTGAGTCACGGTTCATCCTGTCGAATAGGCTTACGGTATACGTGTTGGTTGCTCAAGCGCGCTTAACGCGGGGCCCGGTCGGGCTGTCTTCCAGAACCCAACCGCCGGCGGTGAGTTCATCGCGGATCTCGTCGGCCCGTGCAAAGTCTTTTGTCTGGCGCGCCTGTTGTCGTTCTTCGACGAGCGCGAGAATCTCTGCGGGTGCTTCTTCCTCGCCTTTATCGAGATCAAAAACGGCGAGGACAGAGTCGAAACTGTGGCAGGTCGCCAGTACCATTTCGGCAGCCTTTCCTGCGATGGCGTTGTCGTCGAGTGTTTTGTTGACGTCGCGCATAAAGTCGAAGAATGCGGCTAGTGCCTCGGAGATATTGAGATCGTCTTCTAGTCCGGCGCGGAATCCGGACTCCGCAGTTGCACAGAGGCTGGTGGCAGTGTCGAGCCCCGCATCGGGCGAATCTTTAACTTCGCGCAGGCGGCGGATGAAGTCATCGAACCGGCGCAGAACGGTGCGCGCTTCCTCGAGGCCGACGAATTCGATGACATTAGTCTCAGAGTTGCGCGGTGCACGGAAATTCAGTTGCTGGCGATAATGCGCTGCCAGCAGCAGGTAGCGGACCTCGCGGCCGGTGTAGCCGGCATCGAGTAAATCGCGCAGGGTGAAGAAATTTCCCTCGGACTTCGACATTTTCTTGCCGTTGACCATGAGGTGTTCGCAATGCAGCCAGTAATTGACGAAAGTCTCACCGGTGGCTGCTTCGCTTTGTGCGATTTCGTCTTCGTGGTGGGGGAACATGTTGTCGACACCGCCGGTGTGCAGGTCGAAATGCGGGCCGAGATACTTCATGCTCATGGCGCTGCACTCAATATGCCAGCCCGGTCGACCGCGGCCCCAGGGGCTGTCCCAGGCGGCGTCGCCGTCTGCCTTGTCCCAGGCTTTCCAAAGAGCGAAGTCCGCAACCGAGTCCTTTTCGTACTCATCGTTTTTGACACGAGCACCGGAGCGCTGGCCGGATCGGTCGATTTGTGCGAGCTTGCCGTAGTTGGGGAATTTGTCGATTGAGTAGTAGACACAGTTGTCGTCGCTGATGTAGGCGATGTCTTTCTCGATCAGTGTTGTGATGATGTCAATCATTTCGTTGATGTGATCGGTGGCGGCAGGGTATGCCTCGGCCCGCTCAATGCGCAGCTCGTCGACGTCCTCGAAAAAGGCGTCCTTATACTGTTGCGTGAAGGCGTCGAGGCTCATGCCGGCGGCGATCGAGTCGCGGATGGTCTTGTCGTCGACGTCCGTCAGGTTCATCACCTGGTTCACTTCGTAGCCGCAAAAACGGAGGACGCGACGCAGGATATCCTCGAACATATAGGCGCGGAAGTTGCCTATATGCGCGTAGTTGTAAACGGTTGGACCGCAGGTGTACATAGCAGCCTTGCCCGCTTCGCGGGGATCGAAGGCTTCCTGACTGCGGGACATGGTGTTGTAGAATTGAAGAGCCATGAATGAGCGGAATTGCGGTTTTACGTCTTGGAATGGTTATTGTACCGGCACCTCATACGGATAACAAGGTTCCGCTTATGGCTCGCAGGGAACGCATGAGTACCAGAAAACATCGCAGAAAAATAGTTAGAATGTTTGTTACGCCGGTCGTGGCTGTGACTTTCCGGGCGATCCAATTGCTGCCGCTGGGCTTTGTTCGGTGGCTCGCTGCTGTCGGTGCCCGCCTGATTTACGTGCTGCCGTCCTGCCGGCGTCTGCTCGATGCCAACCTGGACGTGGCCTTTCCGGACTGGGATGGCAACCGCAGCCAGTCCATAGCGGTGCGGTCGCTGCGTAATGTCTGCTGCACGTTCCTCGAGTTTATCTGGTTCATCCCGCGCCATGAACGTATTGTCGACTATGTAACTATCGACGACGAGGTATTGCAGTTGTTGCGGGCCGCGACGGATAATGATACGGGCTCGATTTTTCTCACGCCGCACCTCGGAAACTGGGAATTCGCCAACCTTGTAATCAATGCACACGGCCTGCACACGACATCGGTATATGCCAAGATCAACAACCCGTACGTGGAGCGCACGATCGTTAACGGCCGGACGCGTTTTGGTGCCGGATTGATCCCCGAGCGGGGCGCGGCGAAAGAGATCATGCGACTGCTGCGCGGCGGCAAGACAGTGGGCTTGCTTATCGACCAGAACACGCGGCCGCGGGATGGCGGAATATTCGTCGATTTTTTTTCGTTGCCGGCAACGGTGAGCCGGGCGCCGGCAACATTTGCGCGTAAGACCGGGGTGCCTGTCGTCGTCCTCTGCTGTGTGCGCGACGATAGTGGCCGGTTGCATTTTAAGGCCGCAAGATTGCCGCGGTCCGGGACGGAATACGAATCGGACGAGGCATTGATTGCCGACATAAACCGGCAGACGGAGACCTGGATCCGCAGACATCCCGATCAGTATCTGTGGCTTTACCATCGCTGGCTTTATCGCCCCGAGGATATCGCTGCGGCAACACGGGCGAAGTATCCATATTATTCGAAGGACGTTTGAGGGTTGCCCCTTGAAAACAATCGCTGCGGCACTACCCTATCACGGGTCTGTGGGCGATTAGCTCAGTTGGTTAGAGCGCCTGCTTGACACGCAGGAGGTCACTGGTTCCAGTCCAGTATCGCCCCCCACTAACCCCGC
>CAYWQM010000044.1:0-37810 GCA_964460215.1 uncultured Lentisphaerales bacterium | reverse complement strand
GCCGGCCCTGACCGGACGCGAGCGCAGTTTCCTGCGGGCCATGCTGGCAGGCAGCTTGGCACTGCTGCTGATCGGTGGGTATTTGGCATACTTTCAGATTCTGCCGCTGTCGTTCCAGTTTTTGAAGAATCCGGCGTTTGTGCCTGAGGGTGCCGAGACGCTGCTCGGCTATCAGAAAAACCTGCTGTTCGCCCTGCGGCTGCTGTTCGCCTTCATCATTTTGTTCCAGCTACCCCTGGTGATGATCCTGTTGATGGCGATGAACCTGGTGGATCGGCGGCAAATGTTGAAGTGCTCGCGCTACGTCATTGTGCTGATTTTCGTGCTGAGTGCCCTGCTCACGCCGCCTGATCCCGTGTCACAGATCGGTCTGTCCCTGCCCTTGATCATTTTGTTTTATCTAAGTATATTAGTTGCAAGGATTTTTAGATTTGGAGAACCTGACCGATAAACCGGAGCAAGAGCCATGGCCTTCATCGGCGGGCAAGAAACCTTGATCATCGCAGGCATCGTCTTCCTGTTGTTTGGCGCCAGTCAGATTCCGCGGCTGGCGCGGTCGATCGGCCGCGCCCGCAAGGAATTCGAGACCGGGCTCAAGGAAGGCGAAACTTCCGCGCCCGAGGACGACGCCAAGTCCGAGACGTGATGAGCCAATGGGTCTCGTAAGGGTTGGCGTCATCGGAGTGGGCGTGCTCGGACAGCATCACGCCCGGCTGTATCGTGAGTGCCCCGACAGCGAGTTGGTCGGTATCTACGACAGCAATCCTGCATCCTCGCAAACCGCGGCAGCGGAGTTCGAGACTACCGCCTTCGACACGATCGACGAGCTCGTCGACGCTGTCGATGCCGTCAGCGTTGCGGTTCCTACCACCCTGCACCACGCCATTGCCACCGACTTGTTGCAGCGTGGCTGCCACGTACTGGTCGAGAAGCCGCTGGCGGCAACGGTGGAGCAAGGCCGCGAGCTGGTCGCACTGGCGCAGCGGAACAAGCTTACCCTGCATGTCGGCCACGTTGAACGCTACAACCCGGTGATTACGTACCTGGAGCAGCGGATCGACAACCCGCGCTTCATCGAATCTCACCGCCTGGCCTCTTATCCACCGCCGCGCCCCGGCATGTTGCCGCGCGGGACGGAGGTAGGCGTTGTGCTCGATCTGATGATCCACGACATCGACATCATCCTGCACCTGGTGAACAGCGAAATCGAACGCGTCGATGCCGTCGGCATCCCGGTGCTGAGCCCGACGGAAGACATTGCCAACGCGCGGCTCAAGTTCACCAATGGCTGTGTCGCCAATATTACCGCCAGCCGAGTCAGTATGGAGCGCATGCGCAAGATCCGGGTATTTCAGTCGAATGCCTACCTTTCGCTCGACTACCAGGAGCGAACGGGAGAGATCATGCTGCTCGACGGCCCGTCAATTAATCGGGAGCCGGTGCCGATTGATGATCACAACGCGCTCGAGAAAGAACTGCATGCCTTCGTCAACTGTACCCGGACTGCTCTGGATACCGGGGAAGTGCCGGTGGCAGCAAACTCAGCAGAGAACGGTTTGCGCGCTCTCGAAATAGCCGATCAGGTAATGCAGCAGATGTGAGCGGAACGAAAAAAGAAGATTCGATACATATGTGACGAATTTCGTTCCCGATCGTCGAGATCCTGCCCCCATCGTCTACCTGTCAGGGATTCTCGAAGCGAAGCCGAATTCCGGAAAATGGTCGGGGTGGCGAGATTCGAACTCGCGACCTATTGCTCCCAAAGCAATCGCGCTAACCAGGCTGCGCTACACCCCGAGCAAGTGCATGCAAGGATGCACTGGCGAATGGCTAATAGACTGTGCAACGCAACGGGTGTCAACATATGCCAGGCCGCTCATCGTTGCTGTTCGTCAGGCAGCGGCAACCCCGCGTCGCCGGGATCGATCGAAGCATGAGCCCGACCTTTGAGATGATCGTAGGGGGCGCGGTCGAGGATGCGGTCGTCCTCGCGCGGGTTGCCCATCGTGAAGTGGTATATACTCTGATACGCACCGCCGCTCAAGTCGAAGATCTCGTGCACCGGTTCGTCGAAAAAGCAGCCCATGCCGGTGCCGCGAATCTCCGCTGCCTCGGCCTCCAGATACAACAACTGGCCGATCAATCCCGCTTCCCAGTGCATCCGCCGGTAGGCGTTTGCTCCGAACCTTTCGATACTGGCGTGGAAGTTGGCGAGAATTCCCAGGCTGAAAGCCCCGTCTCCGGCGATTTCCTGGCGGCACGATACGGTCTGTGATTGCTCGCGATAATCGCCGCTTGCAAGATGATAGAAGCCTAAGTGCGCTGGTGCGTTGGCGGGTTTCTCCCAGGTGAACGACGATTTTAACGCCGCCTGCAGGTCTTCCAGCGCCACGGTCGAGCGGTGCAGAAAATACAAACCGGCCTCGAGATCTTTGACGCGATGAACGAACATGACGAGGTCACAGGTTGGCGCCCAGCATAGTGAATCAAATGGCGCGACATTGGTGCGATGCAGCGAGCGGTCCATGATGATGTAGAAGGCGTCGGCGCCAAGGTGGGTCTCACCGTCCAGGTCAATCGAGCTACGCCGTTGCCGAATTATTTTCGTTGCGCCGATGGCAGTCGGCGGACTGGCCGGCGGCGGCAAGGTATCCGTTCCAGGATCGCCCGGCACCTCGACAGAATCCAGTGTTGACGCTGCAGCGATTTCGTCGATTGGTGGCCAGGGATGGTGTTCCGGGCTGAGCTGTCGCGGCTGCCCGTGCCACTCGCCTTTGCCAGTGGCTGCGGACAATGCATCGGAGATTCCCGAGAGGTGCGGTGCCAGACCATCCGTGCGCCAGACAGGATTCGGTGTCACTACCATAAATCCTTCGACGTGTTCCTCTTCGCCGGCTACAAACCCGTCACGATCCAGTCCCAGCCAGCCGGCCATCTGCGCCGATTCGAACAAAACCAACCGGCAATGCCAGCCAAGCACCGCCGCGGCGTAGCGTAAGCTGCCGACGACATGGCCCATGTCGAGCTGGCAGTAGCGGAACGCGCGTACGCCGTACTTCCACGACTCGCGCCAGTAGATCGATGTCATCCCCACCAGCACACTGTCTGCCGGCAACGCCGCGGCGACGGCCGCGGCGTCCTCGCTGGTGAACGTGCAGCGTGTCTCCAGACAATGGTCGTGGCTGTGATAATGGTGCACGCCGGCGGCGATGTCCGGAATGTCGGCGGCAATCAGGTAGCCTTCGGTCGGATGCAGGTTGCCGCTGGACGGATCGCAGCGCACGGCGCCAATACGTTCACCCCACTTCTTCCAAGCGGCCAGCCCGAGCCCGAGCTCGAACAGGCAGGCGATCGTTTCGAGCGTGATCGGATATTGCCGCGCCGGCTCGGCCTCATACAGATCGTTGTAAGTCGCCGTTGCAGACTCCGCAACAATCGGCAGCGGAATACGGGGCGCCTCGTCATAGTTCCGAAAAGGATCGGGCCGGTTGTCCCAGTCGAAATGTCCAAGATAATCAGCGAACCGGTCGAGATAGTGCTTGGTATGTTCGTGGTAGGCGTTGGCTTGTTCGATAGCGCTCATGACAGATCCTGTTTGAATTAAGCCGAATAACTTGCATCGAAATCCCGGATTCACCAGAACGTGTCGCAGTAATCTATGTAGGACAAGGCGGAGAAAACCAGCTAAAGCCGCGGCGCAGTAAGCGATACAAAGCGGAATCCGCCTCCCATTTTTTTGGCGGTTGTACCGACATGATCGCTTCTCGTGCCGCGTCGCAGCCGATTAAATTGAATGTATGCGATTTGCGGCATTGCCAGGTCGGGATATGGTTACGGCCGAATAATTGTCCACCGGATAAGGTTTTCCATGTCCAATCCGTATGATGCACAGATCGCCGACGTCGCCTGTTACCTGCTGCCGATTACCTTCCGTGTGCCGCTGAAATTCGGGCACCAGGTGATGCGTGAGGCCTGGTGCGCCCGCGTCTGCATTCGTCTACGCGGCACCGATGGTCGTGTTGCCGAGGGCTGGGGCGAGACGCCGTACAGTATCGGCTGGGCCTGGCCGTCCGACTTGCCGTATGCTGAGCGCGAAAAAGCGATGAATGACTTCGCGGCGGCGCTGGCGACAGATTTGAAAGGCTTCGAGACGACCGGTCACGCTATGGAGATCGGTGAGTCCTATCAGAGGCAACGCCTGACGGCGCTGCGCGAATCCTTCGAACAAACCAACGGAGTCCGTCTGCCGTACCTGGCAGCGCTGGTGGCTTTGTCACCGTTCGATGTCGCGCTGTATGACGCCTACGGCAAGCTGCACGATGTCGATGTTTACACCACCTGCAACGCGCAGTACATGAATGACGACCTCGCCGCTTATTTGACCCCGGCCGAAGGCGAACACTGTTCGTTCGAGGGAAAGTATCCGGAAGACTATTTCGGGGAATACATTGAGAAAGTGCCGGCCTGGCACCTCGTCGGCGGCCTCGATCCGCTCAGCGAGGACGAATTGACCAGTGATGAACCGGACGACGGCTATCCCGTGCTGCTGCGCGACTGGATTCGTACCGACGGTCTCAAGTGCCTGAAGGTCAAACTGCGCGGCAATGATGCAGAATGGGATTACGACCGCCTCGTCAAGGTTGGCCAGATCGGTCTCGAAGAAGGCGTTACCGAACTTACCGCGGACTTCAACTGCACCGTGCAGGACCCGGAGTACGTCAACGGTATTGTTGATCGCCTGGAGGCGGAGCATCCGGCATTGTTTGACCAGTTGCTGTATATCGAGCAGCCGTTTCCGTATGATCTGGAAGCCAATCGCATCGATGTCCACAGCGTGTCACAGCGCAAGCCGTTGTTCCTCGACGAAAGCGCTCACGACTGGAAGATCGTGCGTCTCGGCCGCAGCCTCGGCTGGACCGGTGTGGCTCTGAAGACCTGCAAGACCCAGACGGGTGCGCTGCTGAGCCTCTGCTGGGCGAAGGCGCACGGTATGCAGCTTATGGTGCAGGACCTGACCAATCCCATGCTGGCGCAAATCCCTCATGTGCTGCTGGCGGCACATGCCGGCACGATCATGGGTGTGGAAAGCAACAGCATGCAATTTTATCCGGCGGCATCGAAGCCCGAAGAGTCCGTACATCCCGGATTGTACAAACGCCGCGATGGCGTCCTCGACCTGGCCAGCGTTCGTGGCGCGGGCTTTGGTTACCGCTTAGAGGAGATCCAGCGGGACCTGCCCGCACCAGTTGTCGATTTTGAGACTTGATTTATCACACGCTTAATCTGTCCGCTTCTTCGAGAATGGAGCCAAGGGCGAGACGGAACCTATGATGATGAGCTCCTGCAACCTGCAACCTACAACCTGACAACTCGCAATGGCTGATCACGAAGAAGTCGATTTCATGACTATCCATCAGGCTGATTTCGCGACATTCACCAGGTCGCAACTGGTGCGGCATCTCGAAGTGGAAGGCTTCGTTGTCTTACCTGAAATTTTACCGCCGGACCTGACCGCAAAGATCAAGGCCGAGCTGGCCGACATCGAGATGATGCATACCAGCTACAGTGAATCCCAGACCCGCTCAACGGTCCAGCCGCAGTGGCACAGCCGCATTGTCGCGGAGTTGATCGGCTACCCCCCGATGATTGAGTTTCTCAAGCATGTCATGGGCCCCGATATCATGTTTACCCGTGGCTTTTTCCAGCGTTCATTGCCGGGATGTCCTGGAATTTCGATTCATACCGATGGCCAACCGCATGGCTCTGACCTGTTCGGGTATGAAGGTACCTGCCCGCGGTTGCTGCGGGTTTTGTACTACCTCGACGACCTGACGGCGGACCGGGCACCTTTCCGCCTCATCCAGCGCAGCCACATTTCCTTCCATGCCGAGTCGAGTCCTTATCGCCGTTACATCTCACACCCGGAAGAGATCACCCTGACGGTACCTGCCGGCACGGCAGTCATCGTGCCGTCGCTGTTGATGCACGGCAGCCATCCGAACCGTGACGACAGTGCCCGAGAACTGCTGCAGTTTGGATACCGCCCCGACTGGGCCGGCCCGGCAGGGACGATCGAAGAATGGGATCCGGACCTCGTCGCCAACGCCCCGGACATCGCCAAAGCTTTCCTCAAGAGCCTGAACACGACGGAGGCACAATGGGAGCAGCCGCACAAGCCCCCGAACATGGAACGCGACGCCCCCGGAATCAACCCCAGCCGTTGGGACGATTGACTGCGATCCATGCAGAACCGATCCGAAAACAGGTTGCAAGGTGCCACCACGGTGACAGGTTATTGCATTAACCAAGCTTCTCTCGATACCACAACTAGCGAACACAAGGAAGAATCTCATGGGAGCAGATGCACGCGCGCAGGAACTAGGCGTCGAATTTCCGGACAACGCTGAAAAGGCCTATCTTAATATGGCCGCACGTTCCGGCAACTTGATCATCACCTCCGGCCACGTCTCGAACATCAAGGGCAAGCTCGGCGACGACGTCTCTGTGGAGCAAGGCTACGAGGCGGCGCGAGAGGCCATTGTGTGGATCCTGCAGTCCGTCCACCAGGAAGTCGGGTCGCTCGACAATCTGCGGGTCGTCAAGCTGCTCGGTTGTGTCAACTCGCCCCTCGATTTCATCGAGCAGCACCTGGTAATCAATGGTGCATCGGACTTGCTGCACAAGATTTTTGAAGGGGACGACGGCCACCACGCCCGTTCCGCCATCGGTTTCGCACAGTTGCCGACCGGTGTCGCTGTCGAGATCGAGGCGATTTTCGAAATCAAATCATGAGCCCGTTGTTCCGGTCACCTTTGCGGTGAAAAATGGCTGAATTAGCTGATTCCCATATTCATCTTTTCGAGAACGGGTATGCCAGTTCATTCACCGCTCGTCCCGGTGTTACTGTCGACGAACCGGCCTGCTTCGATTCGCTGGTGCAGGAACACAACCTGCAGGCGGCGTTGGTTGTCGGCTACCAGGATAAGGACTCTCCCCGCAACAACGAATTCCTGGCTGCCATCAACGGCAGGCACGACTGGTTGTTCCCGGTCGCACACCATGACTTTTCGCAGGTCATGTCGGTTGACAGCCTGGGGGCTTGGCACAGTCAGAAATTCTGCGGCGTCAGTTTTTATATTTTCGGCGACGAAAACAGGGCAGCCCTGGCTGCAATCCCGACCGAGTGCTGGGACTGGCTGGAACATCACAACTGGCTGATCAGCGTCAATTCGAAAGGTGATGACTGGGGTGCCTGGAAACCGATCCTCGAGCAGTTTCCGCAGTTGCGAGTGGTGGTATCGCACCTGGGTTTGCCGCCGAAGGTGGCGCTGCCGGTACCGGAGGAGGAGGCGCGAGCCGCTATGCAGCCGGTACTCGACCTGGCTGCTTTTCCTGGCGTTCACGTCAAGCTCAGCGGGTTTTATGCCATCAGCGATCCCGGCCACGACTATCCGCACCGGGCCGCCTGGCCTTATGTGCAAGCGCTCGCCGACTCATACACCACCGACCGCTTACTGTGGGCTTCTGACTTCAGCCCCTGCCTCGACTGGCTCAGTTATCCGCAGACGTTCGGCGTTTTCGGCCACATGCCATTCTTCGACGATGCAGGCATTGAACGCATCATTGGCGGGAACCTGCTGAAGTTGTTGCAAGCCGTCGGCTGAGTCCATCGGTTGCTTGTGCAACTTCGCTTCAGGCAAAACCCTGGTGCCCAGGGCGGCAGAGGTCTCTGGCGAATGCGTTCAGCGTCGTAAAGCCGGTTCCGGGTCTGTACTACCTCTGCGAGTGGGGATCACGTCAGCCCAAGTGTTTGCGGTCGTCCCAGTGCCACTGCCTCCCTCCTGTCTACAGCATGCTTTCGAGGATTGCCGTCAACTCGTCATTTTCAATCGGGCGCGGATTGCCATTCATGCTGTTGCCCCGTGAGCCCTTTACCACAGCGGGTATCAGCGCTGGGGTGACGCCCAGCACCGACAATCTGGCCGGTAGCCCCAGCCGCGCGTTCAAGGCCCGGACAAGATCGGCGCACCGAGCAGCCGCTTCGGTATCCGACAGGTCGCTATCACCACTGAAAAGTCGACCGACCTCGGCAATTTCAGTTTTTCGGACTTCACAATTAGCCGCAAGCGCTGCCGGCAGCATAACGGCACAGGCTAAACCATGTGGTACGCCCAGGAGGATCCCAAGCGCCGGCGCCACACCATGTGCCATCCCGAGACCGGCGTTGGCCAGGCAGATACCGGAAAGATAAGCCGCGTGCGCCATCGCCTCTCTCGCTTCGCGGTCGCTGCCGTCTTTCACGGCGCGCTCGATCATTGGAATCGCCAGCTCCAGTCCGTGACGGGCCAGTGCCGACGTAAGCGGTTTGGCGCGACAGGAAATCCAGGACTCAATCAATTGCGTGATTGCATCCATACCGGTACGCGCCGTGACATCGGCCGGCACGCTAACACTGAGTTCCGGATCGATCAGCACCGTTTTCGGCACCATCAAATCGGAGCGCAGGCTCTTCTTGAACGGCTGGTCGTCACCGGGGTTGGACGAGATTACTGCGTTTTTCGTCGCTTCCGAGCCGGTACCCGACGTCGTCGGGATCGCCAGTACCGGCAGGGGCGGTTGCTCGAGGCTCAGGCCTTTGCCGACACCTTCGAGCGCGTCCTTGACACTGTCCAGGTGCAGATTGGCGGCGGTCGCACTCACTGCCTTGGCAAGGTCGAGCGCCGCGCCGCCGCCGATGCCGATGACCAGCGACTCCGCGGTGAGCTGGCGGCGGATGCTGATTGTCAGGTCATCGACGTCGTCGATACAGGGCTCGTGGTGGATCGATCCGATCTGTACGCTTTCCACGCCCGCAGCATCCAGCAGTTCATCGATCCGCCGCAAAGTGCCATTGGCAGCGAACTGCCGGGAGCCGCTTATGACAAAGGCTTTCCTGCCCTGCGCCCGTGCCAGTACTCCGAGCTCGTCGAGTCGACCCCAGCCAAAAACGGTCCGGGCCGGTACCAGTAAGTCGTAATTCATAATGAAAAAGTGTGCCCTTCGGCAGGTTCAGGGGCTCCTGCAGGTTTCAGGTTTCAGGGATCGTGAACGTTTCACGATGTCTCCATGCTCGTGTTTACGCTGTCCTTTGCAAACCCCGCAAATGACAATCACAGGGGGATTTCTCTATTGTAACTAAAATACGGTTGTGAGCAACCGCGTCAACACAGGGTAGATTACCCGTTACCCATTACCCATGCCAGACACCATGAACCAATCTGTCGACACTACGCAGGCGAAAGACGAATCGCCCAATCCCGAACTGTCCGTCGTGCTGCCGGTCTACAATGAAGAAGACGCGGTTGCCGACACGGTTCGCGAAATTATCGAGCAATTGACGTCGCAGAAGATGACCTACGAGATCGTTTTGGTCGATGATGGGTCGGTTGATGCCTCTGCTGCCCGCGTCGAAAATATCGACAATCCCGCGGTGCGACTGGTGCAGCATCCGTATAACATCGGCAACGGCGCTGCCGTGAAGACCGGTATTCGCCAGGCCCGCGGCAAGTACATCCTTTTGATGGATGCCGACGGCCAACATCTACCGCGCGACATTCCGCGCTTTCTTGAGCTCGCAGACCGCTACGACATGGTCGTCGGGGCCCGGTCAAATCCTGCGAACTCCGCGGTCCACCGTAACATCGCCAATGGCCTGTATAGCCGGTTCGCGGCATACGTTTGCAACCATCCGATCGAGGACCTGACTTCCGGTTACCGGCTGATACGCGCCGAAGTCGCAAAGAGCTTCGTTTATCTTCTGCCGAATACCTTCTCCTATCCGTCGACGCTGACGCTGGCGGTCATCCGCGCCGGCTATAGTCTGACATATATCCCGATCGAAGTGAATCGACGTATCGGCAGGAGCAAGATCAATTTGATTGTCGACGGTACGCGTTTCTTCATGATCATCCTGCGGATTGGCGTGTTTTTTGCCCCGCTGCGGGTGTTCCTGCCGTTGAGCGGCGCGCTTTTCATGACCGGCCTGCTGTGGTATGTCTACAAGCAGTTTGTACTGGACAAGGGCTTCCCGCCAATATCCTCGTTGTTGATGATCACTGCGGCGATCATTTTCTGCATCGGCTTGATCTCCGAACAGATCTCCTACCTGCGTTATGAGCGCAAGTAACATGTCGACGCCCGTCCGATCACATGATGATTTTCTCGTGTTCGGCGCCCCGGTCATCGGCGAGGCGGAGATCGATGAAGTCGTCGACAGCCTGCGTTCCGGCTGGCTCGGCACAGGACCGAAGGTCGCCCGGTTCGAGGAAGATTTCCGGCAGTACAAATCTTCAGAGTTCGCAGTAGCCGTTGGTTCCTGCACGGCGGCGTTGCACCTGAGTATGCTGGCTGTTGGCCTGGAGCCCGGCGACGAAGTCATCACCACGCCGATGACCTTCTGCGCGACAATCAACGCCATCATCCACGCCGGCGCCACGCCAGTGCTGGCGGATATTGATCCGGTCAGCATGAATATCGACCCCGCCGCCATCGAAGCGGCGATCACTGAGCGCACAAGGGTTGTGCTGATTGTGCATTTTGCCGGCCGCAGCTGTGACATGGAGGGGATATGCCAGCTGTGCGAACGCCATAACCTGACGCTGATCGAGGATTGCGCCCACGCCATTGAAACAACCTGGCACGGTCAGCCGGTGGGCACCTTTGGGGAGCTCGGTTGTTTCAGCTTCTACGTTACAAAAAATATTTGTACCGGTGAAGGCGGCATGATCCTGACTGCCAACGAAGCTTACGCCGCGCGCCTCAAGACACTGGCGCTGCACGGCATGACCAAGGACGCCTGGAAACGATTCTCGGACGATGGCTACAGGCATTACTACGTTGCCGAGGCCGGCTTCAAATACAACATGATGGATATCCAGGCGGCGCTCGGTATCCACCAACTCAAGCGCGTCGAAGAAAACTGGCAACGTCGCCAGTTGATCTGGGCGCGGTACCAGGAGGCACTGGCAGATGTACCAGTCACCTGCCCGGCAGCAGTCGAAGCGGACACCCAACATGCCTTTCATCTGTACACCCTGTTGATTGACGAGGCGGCAGCCGGTATTTCCCGTGACGCCTTTCTCGACGGCATGACGGCCGAGAACGTCGGCATCGGTGTACACTACCTGAGCATCCTGGAGCACCCGTATTACCAGGAGCGTTTTAGCTGGCGCCCGGAAGCCTGTCCAGCTGCTCGGCGCATTGGTCGTCAGACCGTCAGCCTACCGCTTTCGGCGGCGCTGTCGGATGCGGACGTGGATGATGTCATCACGGCAACGCGGCAGGTCCTGGCAGCAGGATGAACCCGGGGTGTGATGCTGCCACCAGACCGCCGAACGGGATCTGGTTGATGAATAACCTGACGAGCCAGGTTATTTTCGCGTGATTGCCAGCCGCAATTTTATCGCATCGCATTCCGCTTCGAAACCGGGAAAGTTCCAGTGTGTCGGGAATCGGCGGCATTGCTCGGGGCGGGCAGCGTGGACTTGACAAACATCCGGTTCTTCGAAGAAAATGCAGTGGCCGTCCTGGTTGTCAGTCAACGAAAGGCCTTGGCGGTCTTCACGCAGCTGGGTGCGGGTTTCGACGAACTCATCGACGGTGATGTCCAGATATTCGGCCATTGCCGCGATGTCCGCATCGGTGAGCTTGACCTGCCCCGGCCATTTGCAGCAGTTGCCGCAGCGCGTGCAAACGTAAATGTCGCGTTGTTCTGTCATTTAATGGCCTGTGGACGTTCTTTCGTGCTGGTTCCGCAGTGCCCAGGCTCTGTACGGCGAAAACCGATCAGTACCGTACCGCTGCGAATTCTCGCTGAAATACGTCAAGCCTCGTAAGCATCGGATAGAATGTTGATTTGCACACACCGCCGAGCCATAGAAAGATGACGGATCAAGAGGTCGGCAAGATCCGCCTCATGCCTCTTCTTCGAATTCTTCCTCATCCTCACCGTCGGCACCGGCCAGATTGGTTACGACAACGTCGACGCGCCCGACGTTTTGGCCTGTGAGTTCTTCGACGTATTTCCGACAGATATCCTGGACATGTGTGGCGACCGTTGGGACGTGCTCGCCGAACTTGATGATGATGTGCACGGTCAGGTTGACGCGTTCATCAGCGAGCTCGACAATGATGCTCTTGTCATTGATCCGTTTGCCGAACATATCCGCCAGGCCGCCGACGAAGCTCTGTCCTGCCAGCCGGGCGACGCCGGGCACAGACAAGGAGTAGCGCCGGACGACGGCGGCGATGACATTCTCGGAAATTTGTATCGTGCCGATGCCGGTGTCTTCAGTCATGTCAGTAGGTTCCTGTCGTGTTGATTTACTTTTGGTCATGTTCTTTCTCCTTTCACTTTTTCGTACTAAATGCGTTGACGGCTCAGACGCCGTCTGCGAGCATTTGTTCGACGAAATCGGTGTCGTAGAGACCGTTGATGAAATCTTTCTTGTAGAGGATCTGCAGGTCGAAGGGGATTGTCGTGTCGATGCCTTCGATGAGGAATTCGCTCAGGGCGCGCTGGCAACGCTTGATACATTCCTGGCGGTTGCGGCCGTGGACGATCAGCTTGCCGATCATGCTGTCGTAATGCGGCGGGATCGTGTAGCCGCTGTACACGTGCGAATCGATGCGGACACCGCCGCCGCCCGGGGGGTGATAGAACGTGACGGTTCCGGGACAGGGCGCGAAATTTCGATCTGGCGCTTCGGCGTTGATCCGCACCTCGATGGCGTGCCCCTGCATCTTGATGTCGCTCTGGCTGTAGCCGAGTTCCTCGCCGGAGGCAATGCGGATCTGCTCGCGGATCAAATCGATGCCGGTGACTTCCTCGGTGACTGGATGCTCGACCTGGATACGCGTGTTCATCTCCATGAAATAGAATTGGTCATCATTGGTGAGGATGAACTCGACAGTACCGGCGTTCTTGTAGTTCGAGGCTACTGCTGCTGTGACGGCAGCTTTGCCCATGGCTTTACGCAGTTTTTCGTCGAGTGCCGGCGACGGTGATTCTTCGATAAGTTTTTGGCGGCGGCGCTGGATGCTGCAGTCACGCTCACCGAGATGCACGACGTTGCCGTGTTCGTCGGCCAGTATCTGAATCTCGACATGCCTCATCTTTTCGATGAATTTCTCGATGTAAATACCGTCGTTGCCGAAGGCATTCTCGGCTTCCTGGCGGCAGGCGTGAAAACTCTGCACGAGACTGGCATCGTTGTGGGCGACACGGATACCGCGGCCGCCGCCGCCGGCTGTTGCCTTGATGATGACGGGGTATCCGAGATCGCGTGCAACCGCTAACGCAGCTTTTTCGTCCTCGACAATGCCGTCACTGCCGGGCGTGACAGGCACGCCGGCGGCTTTCATGGTGTCACGAGCAATGGCTTTGTCGCCGATCGCGGTGATTGAGGTGGCGTCGGGACCGATGAATTTGATCTGGCAACTGTTGCAGATTTCCGCGAACCGCGCGTTTTCGGCCAGGAACCCATAACCGGGATGGATGGCATCGACATCGCAGATTTCGGCCGCACTGATGATGCGGTCGATGCGCAGGTAGCTGTCGCTACTGGGGGCGGGACCGATACAGACGTGCTCGTCCGCGAGCTGCACGGGCAGTGTTTCCTCGTCTGCCTGTGAGTAGACGACGACTGTGCGGATATTCAATTCTTTGCAGGCGCGGATGATGCGCAGTGCAATTTCGCCGCGATTGGCAATAAGGATCTTATTAAACATGGCGGAAGCCCCGAGACGGGTGTTATGCCTCGATGACGAATAGTGGCTCACCGAATTCGACGGGATGCCCGTTTTCCACCAGTACCTTCTTGACGACACCACTGGCACCGGCAGTGATTTCGTTCATAACCTTCATGGCTTCCACGATACACACGACCGTGTCCGGGACGACTTCATCGCCGACGTTGGCGAAGGCGTCGGCATCGGGAGAACCGGCGGCATAGAACGTACCGACGATTGGCGAGACGATTGTGTGGCTGCCGTCATCCTCATCCTCATCCTCGTCCTCGGCCGCGGCCGGCGGAGCTGGGGCAACATTGGCGGCCGCCACCGGCGGCGGGGCGGTGTGTGAGGCGACCATCGGTGCCATCTGCGTGACCAACGTCGGTGGCTGGTCGTCAGAACTGGGCCGCTCACGCTTGATAGTCAGCGTGTTGTCTTCCGCCTGGATATCGATTTCGGTCAAGTCATGCTTGGCCATCAATTCGACGATTCTGGTAATTTCCTTTATGTCCATTTTAGGGTCCTCAAATGGCCATTGATCATGTTTCAGATTGTGACAAATGCTTATGCAGTGCCCGTAGCGCCCATTCGTAGCCATCCGTTCCGAGGCCGCAAATCTGCGCTGTACACGCGGACGCGGTGAAGGAGTGATGCCGGAATTCCTCGCGCGCGTGGACATTGCTGATGTGAACCTCGATTGCCGGTAATGCTGCACCGGCTAGGGCGTCGTGCAAGGCGACACTGGTGTGCGTGTAGGCTGCCGGGTTTATGACGATCCCGTCAAATTCATCCGCTGCCTCACCGATCCAGTCCACCAATTCCCCCTCGTGGTTGCTCTGGCGAAAATCGATTGATATCTGTAATTCCCCGGCGATCGCCTCTAACCCGCTCTTGATTGAAGCCAGAGTCTGGTGGCCGTAAACACTGGGCTGTCGCTTCCCGAGCAATTGAAGATTGGGACCATTTAACACCAAGATACGCATGTAAATACCAATAGTGATTAGACGAGACGAGAGCCAATGTCGGTAGTATACTGTGGCAACCATGAAAAACAAAATGACAGACCATCTGCCGCTGCCGCCGCGGCATCGCCGACATCACGGAGTTTCGCGCTATGAGTACATTTGATGATTCCTACTTTCGCACGGTGGAGCTGTCCGACCCAGAACTCGAGGTCGACGGACTACGGTTTATCACAGTGAAAAGCGAAGCGATTGGACGACGTGTCGACATGTGCGTATATCGGCCCGACGACGAGGACATCAATGAGGACACGCCTCTGGTCATTCTGCTCCACGGCGCCTATGGCAGTCACTGGTCATGGGCCTACCAGGGTGCTGTACATTTGACCGCGGCGGAAATGATCGATGAGGAGGCAATCTGTCCGATGATCATTGCCATGCCTTCCGACGGGCTCTGGGGCGACAGCACGGGTTACCTCAAGCACAGCGATGCCGACTACGAGCAGTGGATCGTCGAGGAAGTGCCGTACGCGATCCGTGAAGCGATACCGGAGATAGACAGCGGCGGTCCGGCATTCATTGCAGGTATGTCGATGGGGGGCTATGGCGCCATGCGCATCGGTGCCAAGTACGCCGAGTGGTTCAGTGGAATCTCGACGCATTCGACCATTACCGATCTGTCGCAATTCCCGAAGTTCGTAGAAGAACCGATTCCGATGTTCGGTGACATCGACCTCAACGAGGCGGGCGTTCTGCACTGGCTGAAAGCCAACCGGGACCATTTGCCGCCGTTGCGTTTCGACTGCGGTACCGAAGATCCGTTGCTTGAAAACAATCGCTTTCTTCACGAGCAACTCAAAGAAACCGGTATCGAGCATGCCTACGAGGAGAGAGAAGGCGGCCACGACTGGGCCTATTGGCAGGCAGCGATTCGTGATACGCTCCAGTTCTTCGCAGACATCTACGACGAGGCCGGCGAGTAGGGCAAGCCGGATGCCGCTTCTGCGCTCGTTATTTGCGGCGTATCAGGAGCGCTTCGCCCAGGCTCAGCGAACCACGAGCGCAAGGGCTCGTGTTGGTTGGTTCCGTCAATATTCTGCCAGCACCGCCGTGAGTGCGTCGAGCAGATCATCGATATCGCTTTCCCTGTTCTCAGGGCAAAAGCTGACACGGAGAGCGCCGTACGCTTCGCTGCTGGTGAGTCCCATTGCGGTCAGCACCCGGCTCGGCGTTTTCGATTCGGCGGCACAGGCGCTGCCCGTGCCAATGTGAATGCCGCGCTCAGTGAGCATTCGCGCCAGGACCGCCCCCTGATATCCCGGTAGAGTGAAGGAAAGGATGTACGGCGAACCGTCCTCAGACGAGATGAATCGAATGGCTGCCGGGAGTTCTTCCAGACCCGATCGCAACTGCTTGTTGAGTTGCGCAACGCGGTCCTGCGCCTGCGGGCGCGTTGCGATGATCTCGGACGCTGCCAGGCACAGCAGCCGAATGCCGACACCGTCCAGGCTGCCGGACCGCAGATTGTCCTGCTGACCGCCCCCGAACAGTATCGGTCGCAATTCGACACCGTCCCGGACGATTAAAGCGCCCTGGCCCCCCGGTCCGTGGATTTTGTGGCCGGACAGGCTGAGCATGTCGATACGGGCGGCTTGCCAATCGATGTCGATCTTGCCGAAGGACTGCATTGCGTCGACCTGCAGGCGCGCCCCAGGTGCGTGGCGTTCGATCAGTTCGCGAATTGCCGTCAGATCCTGGATTGCACCGGTTTCGTTCTGAACGTGGCAGATGCTGACCAGGTCGGCGCCGTCATCGAGACAGGCCGCCAGATGATCGAGATCGAGGCAGCCGGAGTCATGGACATTCGCCAACTGCAGCTTGGCGCCCTGGCTCTGGAGGTGTTCAAGCGGTGCCAGCACCGACGCGTGTTCCGTGCGTGTCGCGACAATCCGCAGCGGGCCGGAGCGGGCGCTGGCGAAACCGAGAATCGCCAGGTTATTCGCTTCCGTCCCGCCACTGGTCCAGATCACCTGCACCCCGGTGTCCTTTTTGCCGGTGACCAATGCCGCCAGCCCGGCAGCGGCGGTCGTCAACTGCCGCTGTAACTGGTAACTGAGGCGATGCGGTGAGCTCGGGTTGACACAGTCATCCATAGAGACCTGTGCCCCCGCCTGCAGGACTGTCGGGAAAGGCATGGTCGAGGCTGCATTGTCAAGATAGACGGTACGGCTCATGGGGCGATGTGCAGGCGCGCTGTGCAGCGCGCAGCGGGGTTAGAGTTGTCAGGGTAAATAGATCGTTAATATTAGCGAAATCCACCACTGACGCAATGGCACCACATGCGACATACAAACCACGAAATTCTGATCTCCGCACAGGACATCGAGAACCGCATTCGTGAGTTGGCGGCTGAGATCGATGCAGCGTTCGACGGAAAGCATCTGACAATCGTGATGATTTCCAACGGCGCCATAATTTTTGCCGCGGACCTGGTGCGTAAGATTTCGATTCCCCTGCATCTTGACACGATTTCCGTGTCATCTTACATTGGAAGCCGCAGTAGCAATCAGGTCAACATCTTGTCGCAGTTGAAACTGGACATCAAAGGCCGCAGCGTGCTGGTTGTCGACGACATCATCGACACCGGTCAGACCCTGGCAGCGGTTCTCGATGAATTGCGTGGCATGCAACCGGTGGATTTGAAAACCTGCGTGCTGCTTGACAAGAATATCGGTGTGACACGCAAGGTTGTGCCTGATTTTACAGGTTTCGAAATAGCCGATAAATTTGTTGTCGGCTACGGGCTCGACTACAACGAGTATTACCGGAATCTCCCGCATATCGCATTGCTTGATCAGGAGAGCTGAATCCTTAACTGGCAACAGCCGTGGCTCCGAGCCAACAGGAAAAATCACAGGTCGTGGTCCGCAGCGGAATTGAATCAAGGCGCGACATTCACGGTATATTTGTACGAAGCATGAATTTTTCCTACACTATCTGGTTCAAATCAGTAAAGTACGATAGAGACCTGTCCCGCGGGTGCTTGCGGCTTGCTTTCGACGACCGTACAGGGCAGACTTTCGACCTATGAAAATGAATCGGAGAATTCTGATTGTCGATGACCGGGAGGATCTGCGCAAGCAGCTCGCGCGGCTGCTCAGCCATAGCGATTCCAAGTCCGAGACAGGTTCGCTGATTCAGCAGATTCGAAACCGTATATCCCCGGACAACGAACCTGCCGACAACAGCCATCGGGTGATCTACGAGATCGATGCTGCCGACCAGGGTAAGAGCGCCTACGAGATGGTGAAGGATTCGTTTACGCGCAATGAACCTTACGCCATGATATTTCTCGATATGCGTATGCCACCGGGTTGGAACGGCCTTGAAACTGCCCAGCGTATTCGCAGTATCGACAAGGAAGTTCAGATCGTCATCATGACTGCTTATGCCGACTACGAACAACAGGAGATTGTTGAGCATGTCGGTGACCCCGAGAAGCTGCTGTATCTCAAGAAACCGTTTCATCCCGAGGAAGTCCGGCAACTGGCATTTGCGCTGACGGAAAATTGGAACATTAATCGCCGTGAGAAAGACCGGCTCATCCTGACCAACCGGCTGTTGCGCGAGAACTCGTTTCTGACCCACGGCAAATACACGAACCTGAACGACACCTACCGCACCGTGCTCGATGCCTTTCTCGCCTTCCTCGATGCCGAGTCCGGCGTCTTTGGCCGTCGCATCGATGATCAGATCGAAGTCTGCGCCGTTGCCGGCAACCGCGATGAGAAACTCGTCCGACAGCTTGGCAGCGAGCACAATAGCCAGCTGGTTACCGACGAGAAAGACGGGTCGGCGTACCTTCCCCTGCAGGTCGGTGAGTTTGCCGGCTTCGTGTTTATTCCAATCAAGTCGATCGAGTTTCCGTACGAACAACTGAATCCGTTTCTCGAAATCCTGTCTGAATCCGCCCGCGACATGCTGAAAATCGCCTTTCTCCTGCATCAGAGCAGTAACCATGGCGTCATCAGCGCGGTCGGCACCGCGGTGCGTCGTGTTGTCGACAGTCTGCAGGCAACCCGTGACCAGCTCATAGGCGTCGGCGAGACGTCCGCGGATTCCGCAATGAACGACCTGTACCGGGACGTGCAGGCAAGGGTCGAAGAAGCCCTGGCGCTGACCGAAGGAATCGAAAGCTATTGCAGTGGACACGCAGGGAAGCCGAATCGCATGCGGCATTCGGTCGCCGAACTGGTGGCCAGGGCGATCGAGGGCGAGCGCCAGGTCATCGACGAGGCCGGCGTCCATCTTAGCAGCACTGTGGCGCCCCGCGTCATAATCGATTGCGACGGCCCGATGATTGTTCGCGCCTTGCGGGAATTGTTGAGAAACGCTGCTGGTGCAGTTACCGCTGGTGACAGTGGCCAGCGCGATATCAGTATAACCGCCGCCTATCTCGACGATGAAAAACGCATCCATCTCGCCGTCACCGATTCCGGTCGTGGCCTTGACGCCGAGACCAGCGAGCACCTGTTCGATGCGTTCTTCACTTGTGACGACCGCAACGGCCTCGGTGCCACGATTGCCAAACAGATTGTCGACAATCATGGTGGCGAGATCAGTTGCAATTCGTCGCCCGACACCGGTACGTCGATCGAGATTATTCTACCGGTCGGGTGACCTGTATCATTGACAAGTCGGCATCCCGGGTCCATTATGATACTATGACGACGTCACCTACACACGCTCGTCAACCAGAACTCCGGAGCGACACGGGGACATGCTTGAATACCTGATGGACAAGTGGCCTGCGGCCCAAAGCCTGCTGCAGATGATCATCCAGATCGGGCTGCTGTCGATGCTTCTGTACATCGCGCTGCTTTTTTTTCGGGGCACGCGTGCAGAAGTTGCCCTGGTCGGTATCGTTATTATAATTTTTGTCGGCTGGTTTCTCGCCGCTGCACTTGGGCTCGAGGAATTACGGTGGCTGCTGGAGAAACTGCCAGCGTTGCTGGCGTTCGGGCTGATCATTGTCTTTCATCCCGAGCTGCGGCGGGCCTTTGCCGAGATCGGCAGAAACCCGTATCGGCTGTGGCGCAGCGATGACCGGCGTACGGAAATTGTCGATGCGCTCACGGACGCTGCTTTTCATTTGTCGAAGAAAGGCATTGGTGCGCTGATCGTTGTCGAACGTGACATTGGCATGCGTCAGATCGTCGAGGGCGGGACCCGTATAGATGCCCGTCTGACGCCCGAACTGCTGTCGACTCTTTTCTATCCGAACAGCCCGCTGCACGATGGTGCAGTGATCATCCGCAACGCCAATATTGTCGCCGCTGGCTGCTTTCTGCCGCTGACTCACTCGCAGCTGAGCCACGACCTCGGCACCCGCCATCGCGCCAGCGTCGGCATTACCGAGGAAACCGACGCCGTCGTGATTGTTGTTTCGGAGGAAACGCAGTCCGTGGGTCTGGCGCACATGGGGCGTCTGGTGCAGAATGTCGAAGCTGACCGGCTGCGTCGCCACCTGACCAACTATCTGGTCAAAGGCCGCCACAGTACGAAGGGGCTTTTGAGCAAAGGTGTCGAGAAGGTCAAGGATGTCGTGGCCAACCCGGAGAACCCGGACGACACCGAGGCTCCAACGGAATAGAACTATGCAACTGCCTGAATTCATCAAGCGCGACTGGAGCCGTAAACTGGTGGCGGTCGTTATGGCCGGCATCATCTGGGTGACGGTGCACCAGCAGTTGCAGGTAACCTCGACCCTCCGAGACGTCACCGTGCGCGTCACAACCTCGCCCGACCTGATCATGCTTGAGCAGGAACGGCTGCGTGTGCGAGTCACCGTGCGCGGCTCCAGACGCCGGGTTCCCAACATCACCTCAGCTGATATCCGCGTGGAGGCACATGTGGTGGAGATTAACGACCGGCGCCATAATATCGAATTGCGTTCACGCAACGTCGTGCTGCCTGCCGGTATCAGCCTGGTCGAGATTGAACCGTCGACCATCGACGTGATGGTTGATCACCTCAAGGATGCCGAGCGGCCGATTGCCTATAAATTCGAAGGCGAGCTGGCCAGGCAGTTCGGCCGCAACGTCCGCATCCATCCGAATAACGCCAATATATCCGGGCCTAAATACCTGATTGACCAAATCGACGCGATTGAAACAGAACCGATCCGATTAAGCCCTGAGATTCCTCGCGATCGCGAGTTAAAAAAAGAGGTCGCTCTGGTGCCGCCGCCACAAGTCACGGTCAATCCACGGGAAGTGACTGTCGTCGTGGAATTCTACAGACGCCTGGAAACGAAGGAGTTTGAAAACCTCAACGTCCATGTCTTGCAGGCGATCGACAGCCCCGTCGAGGTAACGACTCTGGATCCGCCCGATGCAAAAATCAAAGTGCTGATCGAGGGGCCGACATCGACGCTCGATGTACTGTTGCGTGCTTCGATACAACCCTATATCGACCTGTCGGTCGTACACAGTGCCGACCAGGTCCGCCTGCCCATTGAGGTCGAAGTCCCGGAAGCTAAAGACTGCCGAGTACTCGAAGTCACTCCCCGCTTTATCAAAGCCAACGTGCGGATGAAAGAGAAAGCTCCGTGACCGCGCGATGAGCAAGTAAATATGTTGCGGTCGCTCTGGGTGCCCTGACGGGGCATTGGTAATGCAGTTATAATTTTGTGGCTTTTACGAATGCGGAATAAAAGATGCAGATTCCGGCCGGTCACACCCGATGCAGCCGGAACATCAACGAGCGCCAGGCGCTGCGCAGGATATGCTGCGGCCGGAAACTGATGTCGGTGCGGTATGACGGCATGAATTCCGGTGCCACCTCAAAGGCTGGGCCGGCCAATACCGCACTGCAATCGGCAGCGAGCCGCTCACATGCTGATGCGCCAAGGGCTTCGAACAATGGCGTTGCCATCGGATCCTGATCGATCAGCCGGCAGAACAGCCAGTCCAGAGTCAGGAAATCATCGCTGACAATCAGGCGCTGCAGCGGGTATGGCTCGCCGCCGCGCGGCCCCTTGACGTGCATTGCCATGATGCCATCGCCGATGTTCAGCACCGGCGCTGCCTGGCGGGCATTCGCCACGATCATGTGGGCGAAGCGCACCGGGTCATTGGCGCAGACATTGTGACGAAAGAATTTGCGATTTCCAGTGACGCAGCCATATAGGTTCTTGGTTGCCCCAGAGACGACAAACTGCTGATGCACCTTGAGCTTGGGCAAGTTGATCAGGGCGTCGAAATTGTCGAGTTCGCTGGCTATTGTCAGCGTCTTGTACCGCGCTTGATCGGCGAGGCCGTCGAATGCCTGTGGTTGGCGGAAGGTGAGCACATCGATGCCGAGCTCCCGGCATTCGTCCTGTACCCGATGCAGCTTGATCGCCCGACTCGTCGTCCCGAACGCCGGAGAGTCGGCGATCGTGACCGTTTTACCGAGCTCCAGCAGCATGGTAGCCACTGTCATGTACACATCGGGGTGTGTCGTGGCACACCTGTCGGCGCGTTCGGGAACAACGAAATTCGGTTTCAGGACAATCCGTTCACGACCGGTGAGCAGACCGGCGAAACCACCGGCTGGTGCCAGCGCTGCAGCAAGTGCCGCCCGGATCAACGTGCGGTCGTATTTTTCTACGTTGTGTAGCTCGATCATTGTTCACTGCCTCGTTTTTGATAACAAACCAACATGGCTTACCGGCGAACCGTCCCCAACAGCAACCCGCCAGTCTTGATTTTGCCTTGTGCGGGCCTACATTGGCGGAACATATTTTCCCGTCATTTTCTCAACCTTTCACATGCCTACGGGTGCACTTGTGCGCATTGCCGTACCCAAAGAAACAGCGCCCGGAGAACACCGTGCCGCCCTGCTGCCAGCGAATGTTCAGCGCCTGGTCGATAAAGGTGTCGAATTGCAGGTGGAAACCGGCCTCGGCGCTACGATAGACGTTAGTGATGACCAGTACAAGCAGGCCGGCGCCGAGGTAGTGACCGATCGTCAAGCGCTCATGGGCGGTGCCGGTATCGTGTTGCGCGTCGGCCATCCTACCGACGAAGAAATCGACTGGCTGCAGAAGGACACTATCCATGTCAGTTTTCTAGATCCGTTCACAGAGACCGACGTCATCCGTAAGCTGGCGGCACAGAACGTACGCACGATTAGCATGGAGATGCTGCCGCGTACGACGCGAGCCCAGAAAATGGACGCCATCAGTTCCCAGAGCAATCTCGCCGGCTACGTCACCGTCATCGTTGCTGCTGAACGATTGGATCGTGTGTTTCCGATGATGATGACGCCTGCCGGCACGATCACTCCCAGCCGGGTCTTCGTCATTGGCGCTGGGGTTGCGGGACTGCAGGCCATAGCCACGGCCAAGCGACTGGGAGCCCGCGTGGAGGCGATGGACACCCGTCCGGAAGCAGCGGAGCAGATAGAATCGCTCAACGCCAAGGTTGTGCGTATTGACCTGGGCAAAACGGAATCGACCAAAGACGGGTATGCCAAGGCATTGACCGATGAGCAGCTGGAACTGCAGCGCCAGGGTACCGCCAAGGTTTGTGCGAACTCCGACGTGGTGATTACCACGGCAAAGGTTTTCGGTCGCAAGGCACCGCTGATCCTGACCAGTGACATGGTTGCCGGCATGCGTCCCGGCAGCGTCATCGTCGACATGGCGGTGGAAACCGGCGGTAATGTCGAGGGTTCGAAGCTGAATGAAGAGGTCAACGTCAACGGTGTGCGTGTCGTTGGCCTGGGTAACCTGCCGGCGCGGGTCGCGTACCATGCCAGCCAGATGTATTCGGGCAATCTCTATGCGATGATCGACGAGTTCTGGGACGAGGAGGCGAAGGTCTTCAACCTCGATCTCGAGGACGAAATCATCCAGGGCTGCCTGATCACCAATGCCGGGCAAGTCGTCAACGAGCGTGTCAAAGCCGTTCTGGAGGATGCCTCATGATTGTGTTGTCTTTGACGTCGCCGTCTGCTGATGCGGGGTTGTTGCCGGTACTGCTGCTGTTTATCCTGGTGCTGTCGATTTTCCTCGGTTTTGAACTGATCGCGAAAGTGCCGTCGACTTTGCACACGCCGCTGATGTCGGGGTCGAACGCGATTTCCGGCATTACCATCGTTGGTGCCCTGCTGTCGGCCGGCAGCGACAATGAGACGGTGACGATCATCCTGGGGACCCTGGCCGTTGCCTTCGCGTCGATCAATGTTTTCGGAGGCTATCTCGTAACCGACCGTATGCTGGCAATGTTCCGCAAGAAGGACGAGGATTCATGAACGGCGTCTTAGTCATCAATCTCTGCTATGTTGCAGCTGCAATCCTGTTCATCTGTGGCCTTAAGATGCTTGGGTCGCCGGCGACCGCGCGTCGGGGCAATCAGATTTCTTCGATCGGCATGCTGCTGGCGGTTGTCGTGACATTGTTCAGCCGCGATATCATCGCCTATCAATGGATTGTCATCGGCATTGTCGTGGGTGGTGTCATCGGGGTGATCGCGGCACGTACCGTGGCGATGACCGGGATGCCGGAGATGGTGGCGATCTTCAACGGTTTCGGCGGCATCGCCAGTCTGCTGGTGGGTTGGGCGGAGTTCCATCCAGGCCGGGGCCATCCGCCTGGAACACTGGTGGCCATCACGTTGGCGGTGCTGATTGGCGGCATCACCTTTACCGGCAGCCTGATAGCGTACAGCAAGCTCGCTGAGCGTATCACCAGCAAGCCAATTCTCTTTGGCGGCCAGCAGATCGTCAATGCGGCTCTGGTGCTTGCCGTCGTTGTTCTCGGCGCCATCTGCTGTTTCGCCGATGGCGGCAGTTCACTGGGTAGTCACCGCTACGAAATTTTCATCGCTATAGTCGCGGTGTCGTTTGTTCTCGGAGTCATGGCTGTCATTCCGATCGGTGGTGCCGACATGCCCGTGGTGATTGCGTTGCTCAACAGTTACTCTGGACTGGCGGCGTGCGCTGCGGGCTTTGTTATTCTTAACAACGTACTGATTGTCTCGGGCGCCCTTGTCGGTGCCAGCGGTCTGATCCTCACCAATATCATGTGCAAGGCGATGAACCGGTCACTGGCTAACGTGTTGTTCAGCGGTTTCGGTTCAGCCAGCACATCGGGCGGCGGTGGCGGCGGTGTCCAGGGTGAAGCGAAGCCGATCGTTGCCGACGACGCTTATTACATTATTGAGGCCGCCCAGTCAGTGATCTTCGTGCCGGGCTACGGCATGGCTGTAGCACAGGCGCAGCACGCCGTCCATGAGCTTGCCCAGCAGATGGAGCAGAACGGCTGTGATGTAAAGTTCGCCATCCACCCGGTAGCCGGACGCATGCCGGGACACATGAACGTACTGTTGGCTGAGGCCAACGTGCCATACGACCAGCTGGTCGAGCCGGATGACATCAATCCGATCATGGAAACCGTCGACGTCGCTCTGATCATCGGGGCCAACGACGTTGTCAACCCGGCGGCCCGCGAAGACGAGACCAGCCCGATCTACGGCATGCCGACAATCGACGTTGACCGTGCCAGAACCTGCATTGTCATGAAGCGATCGCTCAGCGCCGGATTCGCACAAATTGAGAATCCCCTGTTTTTCAAGGACAATACACGAATGCTGTTTGGCGATGCCAAGCAGTCAGTCAATTCACTGGTTGCCGAATTCAAGGGCGAATGACCTCAACTACGAAAGTTGCGCGACTGCTGTTTTTCGTCGAGCACTTCGAAGAGCTCGGCAGCGGTGCAGAGAACTACGCCGTCAACCTGTGCGTGGCGCTTGCCCGACGTGGCTACGAGGTACACGTTGCGGCCGAGGACGCCGGTAAGTTCACCGGCATCACGACACACATCGGGTTCGACCGTATCGACCGCATCATCGACGACGTGGCGCCGGACATCACCGTTGACTGGGGCTTTCATCACGCCGCCGATATTCACCGCATAGGCGGCGGTATACACAGCGAATTCATGCGCTACAGCCTCGACGCCTATCGTGGGCTGTCCCGGGTCTGGAAGCAGATCCGCAACCGCCAGCTGAAGCATCGCGCCCTGATCGAGCAGGAGACGGCGATGCTTGCGAGGCCTGGCGCCAGGTTTATTGCCAATTCGAAATTCGTGGCTTCTCAGGCACAAGTTGCCGGCGTCGCGGCGGACGCCGTCACCATCATGTATAACGGTGTTGATGTCCAACGCTTCCGGCCAGTCGCCGACGAAAATATGCGCCGTGCCCAACGCGCTGCGTGGCAGGTTGATGACGACGCTGTTGTACTGCTTTTCGTCGCCCATAATCTGCGCCTCAAAAACCTTGCCTTGCTTTGTCGCGTCCTGGCAACGCGGACTCCAGAAACGGTTCGGTTGGTCATTGTCGGCAGGAAACGGCCGGCGTTTAGTTCGCCGCTGCTGCACTATGCCGGCGTCTCCGACACCATGGAGCTGTGCTATCAGGCGGCGGATGTGCTGGTGCATCCCTCATTTTTCGATGCCGGCGCCAATGTCGTACTCGAGGCAATGAGCTGCGGCCTGCCGGTGATTGTGAGTGACCGTTGTGGCACAGATGAACTGGTGAATGACGGCGGCAACGGTTATGTTCTTCCGGTTGTCGGCAAGAGCAGCGATGAGCAGTGGGACCATGCCATCGGGCAAACTGGTCGACGATCCGGCACTGCGCGGACGCCTCGGCATAGCGGCTCGCGGGACGGCCGAACAGCATGCCTTCAGCGACTACGTCGTGACTTTCGAACGTCTTCTTGGAGAAGTTCTGAAACAGAAACGAACCCCCGATTGAACCATGGCAGATACTACTGAGCGCCCCTTTGCAGGTCTGATCGGCCTGGGATACTGGGGCAAGAACATCCTGCGTAACCTCCACGAACTCGGCCTGCTCCACACCGCATGTGACTCCAATGCCGAGACGCTCGATCAATGGCAGTCGCAGTTTCCGGACGTCAACTTCACGGCGTGCTATGAAGACCTGCTGCAGTCGCCGGATGTCAAAGCGATCGTCATCGCCACACCCGCAGTCACCCACTACCATCTCACTGAAGCAGCAATCCGTGCAGGTAAGGATGTGTTCGTCGAAAAACCTCTGGCATTAACTGTCGATGAAGGGCGGCGGCTTGTTGAGTTGGCCGCCGCCAATAAACGCATTCTCATGGTCGGGCATATCCTGCAGTATCATCCGGCGGTTGAGAAACTCAAAAGCATGATTGCCCAGGGGGAACTCGGCAAGATTTTTTACATCTACTCGAACCGGCTCAACATCGGGAAACTTCGGACAGAAGAAAATATCCTGTGGAGCTTCGCGCCTCACGATATTTCGATCATGCTTATGCTGCTGGAGGAGGAACCAGTGCGGGTTTCGGCTTTCGGCGGCGGTTACGTCAGTCAAAACATTTACGACACAACGATGACGACGCTTGAATTCCGAAACGGAGTCAAAGGTCATATCTTTGTGAGCTGGCTGCATCCCTACAAGGAACAGAAGCTTATCGTCGTCGGCTCCGAAGGGATGGTCGTTTTCGATGATGTCAGTGCCGAAAAACTGCATCTGCACCGGCATAAGATTGAATGGATAGACGGTAAAACACCAATTGCGCAGAAGTCGGATTATGAAGTTGTACCGGTGCCGGACAGGGAACCATTGCGGTCCGAACTGGCGCACTTCGCAGAGTGCGTCCGCACCCGGAAGCAGCCGCGTTCGGACGGGGCCGAGGGCCTGCGGGTGCTGAAAGTGCTGCAAGCTGCCGAGGATTCTCTGGCGCCGCACGCCAAAGTGGAGCAGACGCCGGCCTATTTCGTCCACCCATCCTCCTGTGTTGACGACAACGTCACCATCGGTGAGGGGTCGAAGGTCTGGCATTTCAGCCATATCCTGCATCACAGCCAGCTTGGGCGGGAATGCGTCGTTGGCCAGAATGTCAGTGTCGGACCGGACGTTGTGATTGGTGACGGTTGCAAGCTGCAGAACAATGTTTCGGTATACAAGGGTGTGACCCTGGAAGACAATGTGTTTTGCGGGCCGTCCTGCGTTTTTACCAACGTTTACAATCCGCGGGCCTTCATCGAGCGCAAGGAAGAATTTCGTCCCACTCTCGTGAAAGTCGGCGCGACGCTCGGTGCCAATGCCACGATCATCTGCGGTGCTACCATCGGCTGTTACGCCATGATCGGTGCAGGTGCCGTCGTGCGCGATGACGTGCCGGACCACGCGATTGTTGTCGGCGTTCCAGCGCGTCAGATTGGCTGGGCCTGCACCTGTGGGGCGACGTTGCGGTTTGAAGATTCCGTGGCGACCTGTCACTGCGGCCGCAACGCGACGCTCACCGAGGATCAGCGTGGCGTGCTGATCCGCAGCGGCTGAGTGACGGAAGCTTTTTCCGTGGAAGCTTCGACATCTGTATCAATAGTAACGTTGCTGCTTTGCTAAATAATGGTAATTCGAGTCTTGCGCCAGCTCAGTTGCTGATCAGGGTCCCGGCGCTGGTATCGCCACCGACAATGCGCTGCAGGTTGTCGGCGTCATTGAAGTTACAGACGATGATCGGCATGCCGTTGCCAATGCACAAGGCGAAAGCGCTGGCGTCCATGATTTTGAGCCGCTTTTCAAGTGCTTCCTGGTAGGTCAGCGTCTTGTAGCGCTTGGCCTCCGGATCGATTGCCGGATCTGCCGTGTAGACACCATCGACTTTAGTAGCCTTGAGGATGGCATTGGCGTCGATCTCGCTGGCGCGCAGTGCCGCGGTCGTGTCGGTCGTGAAATACGGCGAGCCGGTACCGGCTGCGAAGATTACGACGCGCCCTTTTTCGAGGTGACGAATTGCGCGGCGGCGAATGAATGGTTCGGCGAAGCCGCGCATTTCGATGGCAGTCTGGACACGGGTCGGAACGCCCAGCTTCTCGAGTGCATCCTGCATAGCCAGGGCATTCATCACGGTGGCCAGCATGCCGATGTAATCGGCACTGACTCGGTCCATTCCGCGGCTGCTGGCGGCCATGCCCCGGAAGATATTACCACCACCGATGACCAGGGCCACCTGCACCCCCATCTCCTTCAGCTGCTTGATCTGGTTGGCAAGGCTTTCGGTAGTCGCCGGGTCGACGCCAAATGGCAGCGGTCCCTTGAGTGCTTCGCCACTCAGCTTGACAAGGATTCGCTCGAAAATTTTTTCAGCCAAGGTATTAACCCCTGTTTTGCCACTCTGGATCGCGCGACCCGTGGATTGACAACCTAACCTCGCGCGATGCTGTTTTATAGATGCCGCAAAAAAACCTTGGCACGCGGGCAAAAAAAAAGAGCCACCCAACGGGTGGCTCATGGCGTATCACTGGGAAGTGACTTCGCCGATTTGCCAACGGGCGAAGCGACAGATCTTCGCTTTGGGATTCACCTTCTCCACGGCGAGCTTGTCGTCGCGAACCCAGGCTTGCCTGGTCAGGC
Source organism: uncultured Lentisphaerales bacterium (assembly GCA_964460215.1). Lineage (GTDB taxonomy): Bacteria > Verrucomicrobiota > Lentisphaeria > JABSQK01 > CAJWLW01 > CAJWLW01. The sequence continues at coordinate 8,622 of CAYWQM010000044.1, read as the reverse complement.
AGATATCCTTGTACCACTTCTGGATTTTGCCGGTGAGGATCTTCTCGAGGATCTCCTCCGGCTTGTCGGCGAGCTCTGGGGTGGCAGCGGCGATTTCCTTTTCCTTTGCCACGTCCTCGGCGGGCACGTCATCCGGCGAAATATATTGCGGGCTGTATGCGGCAATATGCATGCACAGATTCTTGAGGTATTCGTCGTCCGCTTCGCCGTCGACATCGACGAGCACGGCGATTTTGCCGCCGGCGTGGATGTAGGACTCGCATTTGCCCTGCGCTTCCCAGCGCATGACGCGGCTGATCTGGATGTTTTCACCGATTTGATTGATCAGGTCCGGCAGCTTGTCCGTGACATGATCCTTGATCGCGTCGGTCTTGCAGCCTTCGCCGTCGAGCCCAATAGCGGCGGTTGCCAGGCTGTCGCAGAATTCCCCGAAGACCTCGTTCTTGGCGACGAAATCGGTTTCGCACAGAACCTCGACCAGCACCGCGGCATTGTTGTCCAGCAATGTGGTGATACGCCCTTCATTGGTGCTGCGACCAGCTTTCTTGGCGGCCTTTACGGCGCCGGACTTGCGCAGCTGATCGACTGCTTCCTGGATGTCTCCATCGGATTCAACCAGGGCCTTCTTGCAATCCATCATGCCGGCACCGGTTTTTTCGCGCAGTTCGCGAACTAGAGCTGCAGTGATTTCAGCCATTTCTTTCGGTCCTCTTTGTTGATTCAGTAAAGAGGCAGGCAAGATCTGGTCTTGCCTGCCTCCTGAAGATCAGTAGTTCCAGCATCATTGCCGGAATTATCGAATGTTACTCAGCGTCTGCGGACTGTGCTTCCGGTTCGACAACAGCAGTTTCATCGTCTTTTTTCTCACTGGCGTTGTCGGCTTGTTCGGCCTCCTCGGATTCAGCGTCGTCGGCTTTTTCGGCAGCTTTTTCGTCGGCTTTTTCGGCAGCTTTTTCGGCAGCTTTTTCGGCAGCGATACGTGCTGCTTCAGCTTCTTCGTCCTCTTTCTTCTTGGTGAATTCCTGCTTCGCCGCCTTCATGGTGGTGGACAAAGCGTCGACGATAACTTTGATAGCGCGCAGCGCGTCATCGTTGCCGGGAATGATGTGCTGGATATTGTCGGGATTACAATTGGAATCAACGACAGCGACAACCGGCACATTGAGGCGGTTGGCTTCGCGCACGGCGATATCCTCGCGCTCGACATCGATGACGAACATGACGTCCGGCATCTTGTGCATTGACGCGATACCGCTGAGGTTGCGTCCCAGCTTGTGCAGCTCCCGGCGCATTGAGGATGCTTCTTTCTTGGGCATCGCCGCCATCTCGCCGGAAGTCTCCATGTCCTGGAGTTTCTCCATGCGATCAATGCTTTTGCGGATTGTCTTGTGATTGGTGAGGGTGCCGCCGAGCCAGCGTTCACACATATAGTGGGTACCGCTGTCGATTGCCGCCTGGCGCAGGCACTCCTGAGCTTGGCGCTTGGTACCGACCATCAGCACTTCGCCGCCGTTCACTACGACCTCGTAGAGATACTGACAGGCCTTTTCCAGGTGGGTCATCGTCGTGCGCAGGTCGAAGATGTATATGCCGTTGCGGGCGCCGTAGATGTATGGTTTCATCTTCGGATTCCAACGCTTGGTCTGGTGCCCGTAATGGATACCGGCATCAAGCAGATTCTGCATCGTGATCTTGTCGGCCAAAACTTTCCTCCGGCGTTTTTGGAGTATGTTACATGTACATTGATAAACAGTGAAACAGACGGTTGGCGGCGGTAAAGGAAACAGTCGTCGCCAGTCGTATGAGGAACGCATACTATAAGGGAGACCGCCGTGTTGGCAATCAGGTTTAGGGATTAATTTTCACAATTTTTCCGGGCCGTTTCGTTGCCTTTCCCGGTTCCCGATGGGCTGCCCATCAACTTTGCAACATGCTGCAACTCCAAAATATCACCAAAGCCTACGTCACCGGCCCGGTGCTCACCGACGTCACCTTCCGCGTCGAACAGGGCGAACGCGTCGGCCTGATCGGGCCGAACGGTGCGGGAAAAAGTACGATCGTGCGCATCGTTAGCGGCGAAATCGAGCCGGACAAAGGATCGATGACTTTCCGCCGTAACGCGACCGTGGCTCACGTGCGCCAGCAGATTCTGCCAAACAGCACAGAGACGTTGCTCGACTATGCGCAGGCGGCGGTTCAACGGCTGCTCGACGTCGAAAACGCCATCACCGACACCGAAGCCTCACTGATCGATGACCCGTCCTCCCAACCGCTGTTGCGCAAGCTCGGTGACCTACAGACGGAATTCGAACAGCTCGGCGGTTATGAAGTGCGCACCCGCGCCGAAACTGTTCTTTCCGGCCTGGGCTTCTCGGCGGATGATCTGCACCGGCCCCTGGAAGATTTCAGCGGTGGCTGGCGTATGCGTGGAGAATTGGCTCGCGCCCTGGTCACAACCGCGGACCTGCTGTTGCTCGATGAGCCGACGAATTATCTCGATCTCCCGGCGATCGAGTGGCTTAAGGGCTATCTCAGCACTTTTGCTGCCACCTATATCCTGGTGTCGCACGACCGCTATCTGCTCAACGAGCTGACCAATGTCACGCTGGAAATGGTTAACTGCGCTGTCGAACGCTACCCCGGCAACTACAGCTATTACGTCAACGCGCGCGAGCAACGGCGAGAGCAACTCGAAGCTGCGAAGAAATCACAGGACAGGCAAATCCAGAAGATTGAACGCTTCGCTGAGCGCTTTGGCGCCAAGGCAACCAAGGCGACCGCCGTCAAAAGTCGCCTGAAGGCGCTGGACAAGATTGAGCGTGTCGAAGTGCCGACGTACGAGTATCAGGGTGTCCGGATCCGCTTCCCGAAACCGCCGCACAGCGGCCACAGCATTATCAAACTGGACGACGCCAGTAAGTCTTACAATGGCGAGGACTGGGTGCTGAAAAATCTTACCCTGCAAATCGAGCGCGGCGACAAACTGGCGATAGTTGGCCCCAACGGCATGGGCAAGACCACCCTGCTGCGGGTGCTTGCCGGGCGGCTCGACATCGAGACCGGTGAGCGCGAGCTCGGGCATCAGGTGCGTATCGGCTACCAGGCCCAGGATTTTCCCGAGACCATGGATCCGCAACTTACCGTCTGGGACACCGCTCGCAGCACCCCGTCGGGCCTCACCGATGGCGAGATCCGTGCCATGCTTGGCGCTTTCCGGTTCCCCGGCGATAACATCGACAAAGAAGTGGGCGTGCTGAGCGGCGGAGAAAAGGTGCGGCTGGCGCTATGCAAACTGTTGCTGACGGCACCGAATTTCCTGCTGCTGGACGAGCCGACAACGCATCTGGATATCCCGACGCGTGAATTCCTGCAGGACGCCCTTAGTTCTTACGAGGGAACCGTCTGCCTGGTCAGCCACGACATCGAGTTCATTCGACACACCGCCCATTCAGTACTCGAACTGTCTGAGGCCGGCGCCGAAAAGTTTCACGGCGATTTCGACTACTATCGTGTCAAGATTGCCGAGCGCCTGGCCGCTGCCGAGCCACAGAAAAAATCTGAAGCCACGCCGGCAGAGCCCTCAAAACGCAAAGCGGCGAAACGCGAAGCGGCCGAGCAGCGGCAGGTTATTTACAAACGGCGCAAACCATTGCAGGACAAGGTTATGAAGCTCGAAAAAAATCTCGACAAGCTGCATGCCGAACAGGCGGATTTGTTCGAACGGCTTGCCGATCCGGCGTTGCCGCCGGACCAGATGGTCGAATTCAAACGGCGTCTGCCCGAGATCAAGGCCGATATCGATACCGCCAGCCAAGCCTGGCTCGTAGCGGCCGACGAGTTGGAAGCAGTCGATACGCAGTTTGCAGAAGACGCAGCTGAATAGACGTCGTGGATGCAGAGTGAGGCTGCCAAAGTCACCTAAACGGACGACCTTGTCATCCGCGGCGTACTCGTTGTTGTCTCCAATACTTCTGTAAACGATTCTCAAGTGAGCCTGTCCAATCAGGTCAACTCAGGCGGGGGCGGCGAACTGCCGGTTCTTGTCAGTTGGTGGCGTTGGGTTGATAGACAGGGGAAGCCGTTCGCCTTGATTGCAGCTTTTTCGGGAATGACCGATCCCGGAAGCGCTGCGTGCGCCTTGGAAAAAAATGATGTTGCGGACTAAGTTTCCGCTGAGGTGCAGCCAATGAACGCATCGATCCGTGCTGATATCCAGAATGATTTGATGACGAGCGGCGCACTTGATGGGCCGTATGCAGAGTGCCTGTGTGAACGTCATCCAGGCATCGAATTATGATGTCTGCAGTCGAATTTTTTGATGTCGTCTGCGCGGACTTATTGACTCTTGATGTCGTTGCCTTCGTCATCGCTGCCATTGTGTGCCTGTTGGGGGGGGGCGGGGTGGACGGCGCCATTCACCGTGCTGCCGGCCCCGGCTTGCTGGCAGAGTGCGAGGGGCTCGGCGGCTGCCCGACGGGCGATGCAAAGATCACCGCGGGCTACAATCTTCCGGCGCGGCATATCATTCACACCGTTGGACCGATTTATCGCGATGGCACTCGGGGTGAGCCGGAGTTGCTGGTCTCGTGTTATCGGAACAGCCTCGCATTGGCGGTTGCCAACGATGTGCGCACGATCGCTTTTCCGGCTATCAGTTGTGGCATCTACGGCTACCCGCTGGCGGATGCCTGCACGATTGCCAGTCGCGAAGTCACGGCCTTCGTCGAGACTGGCGAGGTAATCGACAAAGTTATATTCTGCTGTTTCAGTGCCGATATCAAAGCGGCTTACGAGCAGGTGATCAAGGCTTAGCTTGGATACTCCGAACGAGCGTACATCCCGGCTTGAGACGGCTCTGCCGATTATCGCGGCGCTGCTGGTTTTTATCTGTATCTGTGAGCCGTTGTGCCGCGGCCTCTACTACGCCGGCTTTGATCATCGCGAGTCGTTCTATCCCTATCGAGTGATCTATGAGGCCGCGGTGGGGCAGGGCGAGCTGGGATTGTGGGGGCCGCACTACTTTCGCGGTTTTTCCCTGGTCGGTATCGGGCAGCCTGGAATTTTCCATCCGTGGCGCTGGATCTGTGCGAAATTCCTGGCTCTGGATGTCGGCATTGCCTTGGATCTGGTCGTAATTTTTCCGCTGACGTATCTCGGGGCGTTTCTGCTGTTCCGTCACTATCGCATGAATCGGCCGGTCGCTCTATGGGGTGCGACCTTACATGCCTGCAGTATTTTCTTCCTGTCCCACTTCGGTCAGACACACATGATCACCATCCTCGGACACGCGCCCTGGCTGGTCCTGGCATACGAGTGTTCGATGCTTGCGAAGTCCCGTTGGTGGGCGCTGCTGTTACTCGGGTTGGGGTATGCCTCGATGCATTTGCTGGGGCATCCGCATACGGTTTTTCTGGTGTCCTGTATCGTCGGGATTGCCATCCTGCATTGTGGTCTCCGCAATTCATGGCGGCGGTCGTGGTGGATCGCGACGGGACTGGCTGCCGTGGCAATTCTTGCCGGCACGATGATCGGCAGCCTGACACTGATCCCGATGCTGGATTTGCTCGGCAACCATCCACGCGGCCAGTTGTCCGCGGCTGAGCATGGCAATTTCTCGGCGCACGCCATCCATCTGCTACAGAACCTGTCTCCCGCCTTTTTCACGGAATTGCCGGGTGATCTGGTGTACAAGGACAATCAGCCGACTGTTTTCCTGCGGAACCCGACTGCCAACGCCGTGTATTTCGGTGCCGGCGTACTGGCGTTGATCAGTGCGGCAGCGGTGCGCTGGCGCCGCGACTGGCTGGCGCCGAAGCACCGCGGGTCGGCTCTTCTTCTCGGCGGCATGCTGCTGTTGTTTCTTTTACTGGCTATGGGACGATACGGCGGCCTGCACAGCCTGCTGTGGCATGTGCCGTGGCTCAATACCTTTCGTACGCCGCACCGGTACAAGGCTGTCATCGCGGCGATCCTGGTCGTGGCTGTCACGATCATTTTGCAGCGGCTTTGGCGGCATACGAGTGAGCCGACTGACAAACGCCGGGATGTTATTGCCATGTTGCTGCCGGCGGTGCCGTTTGTTGGTGTGTTTGTCATTGGTCTGACACTGGGCAGCGTGATTTTTCGTGGCACCCGACTCGAGGTCAGCGGCATCGGCCCACTGCAGTGGGGCCCGGCAGTGGCCGTCGCGGCCATCGCGTTGTTTTTCGCCAGGCAGCGAAAGTGGGTGCCGCAGTTGCTTGCCCTGCTGCTGGTTGCCGACGTGGCTATGTTCGGATTGCACATCGTCCGGGACGTCGAATACCGTGCCCGGCAAGAACTTTTGGCTTTCAAGGCAGCACTGCAGACCAAAGATCATACGTATCGACTGATCGCGGATAGTAACCTTCCAGTGTGGGAAGGACATTATATGGTTGGCGGATACGAGGGGTTGTTTCCGATCGAACCGCTGGACCTGGGAAATCTGCAGCATCTTCGACTGGCGGCGATCAGTGAATTTGAGGTCGATGGCGAGCGCCGGTCGATGACTGATCCGTTACCGCGTGTGCGGCTGGTACCGAACCTTGAGATTAACGCTGAACCGCTGGCAGGATTGGCGGAGACCGATCTCGAGTTGACAGCGCACTGCGGTCCGGGACACGCTGAAGCGTTCACCGCGCCGGCGCTCGGTGAAATGGAGTACGTGCGCACTGAGCACGACGGTTTCGAGATGCTGCGGATGAGCATCCAGGTCGAACACCGGCGCTTGCTCGTGGTTGCCGACAAATGGGATGCCGGCTGGCAGTGCCTGGTGGATGGTGAACACCGGACGATCCTGCCGCTTTACAACGGCGCTGTGCGCGGCGTCATGGTCGACAAAGGCGAGCATGAAGTTATAATGGTATATGCACCTGGTACTCTGGTAACTGCGACGCGGGTAGCGGTGGCCGGTGGGATCCTGTTGCTGTTGCTCGTCCTCGCAAGCTGGCGCTGCGGACTGAACTTTTCGACCGAATGGCGGTCTGTATAAACGAAGCGATTCAACGTCGACTATGGAGCTGAATATGAACCGTTTTTTCCCACTCGCGATCGTCGTTTTCCTTGTCAACCTGGCCCTGTGCCCGATTCTCACTCCAGCCTTTGCCGCGGGGGTCTGGTGGCCGTATGGCGAACAACGTAAAAATTCTACTGAGCCGGCAAAACTTGATACTTCACCGCTCCCCGTAGAACTCAAGCAGCGCACCAGTTTCGCGGAAGTCATCCGCAGCGTTGAGCCCGGGGTGGTGAGTATTTTTACTACCAAGAAAATCGATGCCCGCGAGCGTCCGTACTACGATCATCCTTTCTTCCGCGAGTACTTCGAGAACGGCCATCGACCACCGGCCAAGGAAGAAGGACTTGGCAGTGGTGTGATCGTCACCTCGGACGGTTATATCATCACCAACAACCACGTGGTCCAAGACGCCGACGAGATCAAGGTAGCGCTGATCAATCCGCGCCGGGAATTCGACGCACGAATCATTGGCACTGATCCGGGCACCGATATCGCGGTGCTGAAAATAGAAGCGGAAAACCTACCGGCAGTTGTTTTGGCCGACAGCGATCGGGTCGAGGTGGGCGACATGGTCATGGCTATCGGCAATGCGTTTGGTGTTGGGCAGACAGTGACCCGCGGGATCGTCAGTGCCATTGGCCGTAGCAGTGTTGGCCTTGTGAAATATGAGGATTTCATTCAGACCGATGCATCGATCAACCCGGGGAACTCCGGCGGTGCCCTGATCGATCCGATGGGGCGTCTGATTGGGATCCCGTCCGCGATTATCAGCCGTACCGGCGGCAGCCAGGGTATTGGGTTGGCGATTCCGACGAACCTGGCGATGCACATCATCGAGCAACTGTTGGTGGACGGCCGCGTCGTGCGCGGCTTTCTCGGCGTCCAGATCGGCGACCTGACGGCCCAGCTGCAGGAGGCATTCGGCATGGAGAACCTGAACGGCGCCCTGGTCAACGAAGTCCTGCCGGACACCGCAGCGGCCGAAGCCGGGATTGAGCATGGCGACGTGATTGTCAATTTCAACGATGTTGCGATCCGCAATTCCGGGCATCTGATGTTGGTCGTGGCCCGGACTTCACCGGCGACCGTGTCCAAGGTGACCGTGTTCCGAAACGGCGAATCAACCGACATCAACGTCAAACTGAAGGAGCGTCAGGATCGCGATATCAGCAATAGGCCGCCGACGGTCAGTGAACCGGAGACCGAATTACTCCGTGGTATTACGGTCGACGATCTCGATGCGGGAACGCGCCAGCGTTTCAATGTGCCGCCCGATATCGAGGGCGCCGTTGTCGTCGGTATCGAAGCAGACAGCCCGGCTATGGACAGCGGCCTGCGACTTGGCGACGTGGTCCTGGAGATCAACAAGATTGCGGTGCGTAACGCCGATGACGCGATTGTCACCAGCGACGAGCTCGCGGAAGTGGACAATGTGCTGGTCTACGTCTGGCGCCAGGGGAACCGGCAATTCATCATGATCGAGGAAGAGCTAGGAGACGAGTAACCGCGCGCGCAGCGCAGCCGGGCAGAATTGAAATTTCTCGACGAAGTGCTATTTCTCCTTAAGTTGCCGATCTCAGGCTTGCATT
>CAYWQM010000043.1:8405-38080 GCA_964460215.1 uncultured Lentisphaerales bacterium | reverse complement strand
CGCCCGAGAACAAGAAGCTCATTGTCGGGCAGGCACACGGCTTTTACTACTGGGGTACCATGCCGCGCCGCGACTACTACCGGGAGCTGACGGAACTGACCAACGGCACGACCGGCGAGCTGATCACTGTGTTGCCGGAGTCAGCGAAGTTCCGTACGGACTATCGGGATGACGGGCGTTTCGACGGCTGGTATCGGCACGAGTTTGATGACACGGATTGGGAAACGGCGCTGACGACTCTGCCGTTCTTTGCTCAGGGTTCATATCTTGATGATCAGGGTTTTCCCTACTTGGGAGCGTTGTGGTACCGGCTGGAGGTGGATGTCCCTGAGGTCACCGCGGGTCGTGCCGTGCGGTTGTATTGCACCGTGGCGGAAACCGAGGCGTGGGTCTGGGTCAATGGTGTGTATGTCGGGCATCGGCCGTACAACGAAGCCTATGTTCGCCCCAACGAGCTTGACCTCGAAGTGACCGATGCACTGGCTCCCGGCGGCAACAACAGCGTCGTTCTGCGCCTGCACACCAACTATCAGCCGGCCCAGATGGCTGCCGGCCTGGCGTCACGGCTGTTCCTGTACCCCCCGTGCGACGATCATCCCCGATCCGGCGCTACGGTGCGCGCCATGTCGGTTCAGTTGATGGGGTAGGGGGGGGGCTGCGGTCAGGTGAAGGCAAGCGGCTTCGTCGTGCAGATGACATCGCCAACAGCGTTTCGATGGGGCTGCCGTGCCGGCGGAACGACTGAATCGTTCCGCTTACATCGCTTCGCCGTCGGGTTTCTCGTTGAACAGCTTGTGGTAGTTCTCTTCGCCGGTGGCCCATTTGGCGCCACGGGTTCTGACATGGCCATCGAGAAACAACAAGTTGATCTTGTACCCCGGATGTCGAAAACTGTAGAAGTATTCCGTACTCGTCGGCAAATCGATACCCCATTCGTAAAAGTTGTAATCGAGCCAGAAGGCACCGATGTCCTTGATCTCCGAGGCCCAACCGGCAGTACTCGGCGAATAGTCATTGTCCATTCGTTCGTAGAGATTATTACGAAAATAGGCATCCGCTGATTTATTCGGCCAATGCAGCCAGCGATAGGAGCCGGTGCCTTCATCTACACCGCACCAATAGTAATTCGCCACGATCGAGAAGTTCTGGATATAGCTTGTACCGGCGTTGGATGTCTCAAAATAGGTTTGCCCGGTCATCCCGGCATAGTAACTGCCTCGCTCGGCGGGGCACTGCAGGATATCCCAGCGTTCGATGGATGTGCTCGGTGCCAGCCAAAAGGTTGAGATCGTCTCGTTGCCGCCAAGGTAGCCATTCTTGCCAAGGTAATCCCAGACTGTATTTCCCTGCGTCACGTATCCCGCTACTGCGTGGGAGTAAAAACGTGAACCCGACGCAGGGACACTGCCATCGCTGTCGGTCGCGTAAGCGAGGTGGGCGACACCGACTTGCCTCTGGTTCGACATGCAAACGGCAGTCTTCGCGACCTCCTTGGCCCGGTTCAATGCCGGCAGCAGCAGCGCTGCCAGAATGGCGATAATGGCGATAACAACCAGCAGTTCAATCAATGTGAACTGTCTTTTCATGGCAGCTTTGTGTATGGAATGGGTGGGTATTTAACCGTCGGGTTCCCGACGTGTTATTCTAGCTGCCTATAGGTCCAAAATCAATGCTTTCAGCGTGGTGTGCTTCTGATCATGTATTATAATTGAATCGTAGGGTAATATACGCAGGGCTGCGGAATTTGAATTGACTACTTAAATTGAAGGAGAACCTGTGTCCGGCCTGTCCGATCATGGGCGCGGCTGTCCCGATGAAGTTGGAGCCAGTTGATGAATCTTGAAATCAAACGCTCACCGTTCGTTCAGCAATTGACGCTTATCGAGTTGCTCGTGGTCATTGTGATCATTGCCATATTGATCGCCCTGCTCCTCCCAGCCCTGCAGCAGGCAAAAGACACGGCGAAGTCGGTGACGTGCATGTCGAACCTCAAACAGCAGTTTGCGGGGTTGACGCTGTACGCCAACGATTCCGATGGTTTGATACCGCCGATCGGCCAGAATTTCTACAGCAGTGGCATGCCGGGATACAATGGCACCTGGTACAGTTGGCTGGGTTCGTACGGCTATATGGGCCCCGGCGAAACATATGACTACGGGCCGTACGGCGTCACGATCGAGCGTTATGAAATCATTAAATGCCCCTCCGAGGAGGCGATTCCGGAGACGGTTTCACCTACTGGGAAGCGGACCGCACGGTCAGCAGTTATTTCATAAACTTTACCACTGTATACATGTGGAGCGGCGGGGGCGCCTACTGGGCCAGTTTTACCCCCGGATACAACACCTATTATGGTGGTGTCCAGACCAAATCCAACGGTGTCGTGACCTATTGTCCAGGCGCCACTGCCATGATGCCGGAACTTTTTTTCCGGCGTATCCGGAACGGTCCTGATTTTGGCATGGCGCCGAGTGACGGGATGATCGTAATGGACTGCATGGAAAACGACGGCGGCACGCAATTCTGGACGCTGCCATTCTACCATTGGGCGATCGACATGGACTTAAACTGTTCCTGGGCCTGTGCCGAATACGCCTTCCGCCATCCGGGCGGCAAGGCCAACGGTATGTACCTGGACGGCCACATCGCGGGGGTCTGGCCGTCGTGGGCCAGTGGCGAGGGAAACTACCATGAACTGTGGGAAGGCCAGGTTCTGAAAAACTGCGCGGTCGGTTACTTGCGATCTACCTGGACCAGCTTGTCGACGCTGTCGACCTTGACGCTCTGAGTCGCCTTGTCCGGCCAGAAGATCTCCAGCGTCAGCGGGCCGCTGTAGCTGCCCAGGCCGAAATGCATGGTGAGCTCGTTCTGGTTCCCCTGCCCCGTTCCGGTTTCGACGTGGCGCGTGAGCGTACCGATCTCCGGCACGACGATGCGCACCTGGGCACCGACGGCAGAAGCATTGATTTTGCCGTCGGACGCTGTCAGCTTGACCTTGAGCCAATGGTTATCGCCGCCGGGATTCTTGAACAGCTTGCCGTGGGCGATGATGTCGAGATAGCCATCGTTGTTGTAGTCCCCCCAGGCCGCCTGAAAACCCGGGCCAATGCCAGCAAGGCCTGCCTCGCCGGTGACATCAGTGAAACTCCAGCCACCGTCATTGCGCATGAGTCGGCCTCTTGGCGTGTAGAGCGCTGTCAGAAACAGATCGAGATCACCATCGTTATCGTAATCGCCGGCGGCCGGGCAACCCTGGGACTCGACCCAGCCGATCCCGCCCGCACCTTTGTTCTCGAAGTTATTGCCCTCGTTGTTTCTGGCAAAGGCCGGCGGCGGATTGCCGGGGTGAGAGAAATTCGAAATGTACAGATCGATCCAGCCGTCGTTGTCGAAGTCACCCCAGGCGGGACCGATGCCGTGGCCGTGGCGCTGCGGAATGCCCATCGCGCCGCCGGCATCGTCGAAGGTGCCCTTCCCGTCATTGCGCCAGAAGAAGTCGGTAGTCATCCAATAGCCGCTCGTCATGACATCGATGTCGCCGTCCCGATCGAAGTCGCAGGGGCTGGCACCCCGTGTACAGGCGCCACCCGGCGACGTCCAGGTGATCTTGTACGCCACGCTGCCGTCTTCTGCCTTCTCCGCGAAGTAGATGTAGTCGGGGGTCGGGTGGCCCTGGAACGGGGTGCCGGCGGTCATGCCGGTGATGTAATAATCGAGCATGCCGTCGCCGTTGAAGTCGCCCCAGAAACTGGAGAACGGGCGGTAGGTCGGAACCTTCTCGAAGGCTGCCGAATTGTTGTCCCACTTGCCGGTCTCGCCGTTGTAGCTGAGCAGCGTTATCGTTGGAATCGCCTCGCCTACGCCGGCAACGTCAAGGAAGCCGTCGCCATTATAGTCGGCCACCGACACGTGCGGGGGAAGCGTCGCAACTTTTTTGAAGCTTTCGCCCCCTTCATTGCGGAAAACGGCTGAGGAAAACAAATCCACAAACCCGTCATTATCAAAATCTCCCCAGGCTGCAGCCTGTGTGTTCTGCCCGGTCAGGTTCATTGCGGCAGTGACATTTTCGAAGGGGGCAGCGGTAGCGGTGCCAAGAGCGCCGCAAAACAAGAGGAGCATTGCAGACTTCATCATTGTTGATTTCCGTTAGGTGTGGGTTTGTGCTGAGACGAAAGCCAAAGGTAGCTCCGGCTTGGCCGAGTGCAATCGTATCGGGGAGAATACTGCATCATGCGCAAACGTCGAAGTCCGCAATGTCGGCAGGGGTCAGCTTTCGATCAGTACGGCAGCTTCTCCCGGCCTCAACCCGATCTCATCCGGTGCGGGTTCGAGCTCCGGCGCCTCCGGCCGAACCAGTAGCAGCTGCTGCGTACTGTCGTCCAAGGTCACGGTTACTTTGACTGCCTGTGCGGTGTCGAAGTTCCCGACCACGACTGCCTGCTTCCCATTATCCGTGTCGCGGAAGACTGTGTAGTGCGGGTGCGGCGTACCTGCTGCTGTGGTCACTTGGGCGCCCTGTGTGTCACGGTACTCGCCATCCCATAGGAATGTCCGGTAGCGCCGGCGCAGGGCGTCGATTGTTTTGCCGTACTCGAGCGTGCGCGGGAACTCGCCGAGCCGCTCTTTGTAATTGCCGGGTTCGTAACTGATGATGTAGCGGTGCATGAGGCACTGGTTGAGCGTGTTGCGGTCGTTGAATGCCGTCACTGCCACCATCAACCCGGCGAACGGATCGATATAACGTTCCACTGCGACGTGGTCCGGGTTGGTGATGCGTAAGTAGGCGATGCTGTAGTGCAGGAACTGCACATCGCGGCACACCTCGCCGACCAACAGGTACTCGGGGTCTTCGCTCGCAGCGATCTCTCGAAACGCCTCGCCCAATGGCGTGTCGCCCGCGAAGATGTGCGCCGGCACCGGATGGTCGTGTGCCGGGTCGAAGCAGTAGGTGGCGCCGCCATGATGCTGGCATTCGTCATAGAGCGCGCCGGCGGCACCCAGGGCCAGGCTTTTTCGGAACTCGTCGCAGGCAATCTCGCGCCACGCCGGACTGAGCGGACACATAGGCGCGAAGGGGCGCGAGTTGATCCCGATCAGTTGTGTCGGCGTGTGGTATTGGTACCCCGGATGGAAGTGCGGTTCACCGTACGGGTTCTTGGTTGTGTGGCGGATGCCTTCCTCGCGGTACCAGTCGGTCGTGCGATCCACCCAGGTGTATTTGTTGAACAACACGACTTTCACACCAAGCTCATGGATGCGGGTGATCGCGTCGCGCAGCTCGGCTGCCGCACCCAGTCGCGGATCGGTGTCGTGCGACGGGTTGCCGCGGTCCTGGCCGCCCACCGTCCAGCCTGTCAGCTGCAGTGCCTGGACGCCGTGTTCGGCGCATTCTTTGCCGATGTCCGCCAGCTCGCTGTAGCGCCAGCGCAGTTCGTCTTCAGGTGAGTTCAGGTGGAGCTGCTGCCAGGAGTGAACGTCCTGTGCCCACGCCGGTGTCGGCGGTCGCTTGAACCACGTTTCTCGCCATGCCTTGTACACATCCACACCCTTGTGCCAGGTGCCGGTGAAGGGTGCCAGGACGATGGGCGACAAGTCTGTTGATGTCCCCGGCAGGACATACGGGAAATGCCAGGTTGCAACCTCGAGATGGTTTGCCTGCCCGTCTAACTCCGGCTCGGCCGATGCCATCCCGTCATCTTCGGCGAAGCCGATTTCGAATCCCGGTTTGAGTTCGCAGACGAAGCGGATCGCTTCCTTGGCGCTGGTGTCGTGGCAGCCCGTGTACAGGCCTTGCCGGTCACTGGCGATGAGCAGGAACGGTGTAATCGGGTCCTCGGGTGTCTGCAGTGGTTGCTCGAGGCCCCAGTACCCGAAGCGCCCGGTGAACCGCGGCAGCAACGACGCCGTGGCCATGCCCGAGGAGGTGCGCATCATGGTGCGCAGGTGTTCGTCGGCAGATGGCATCGGCAGGTCGCCGATACACGGATAACTGACGTGCTCGACGGTGTGCGGCGAGCGATTGTCAAGATGAGCCTCGAAGCGCAGCGTCGCCCCTTCGAGCGTGACCGTGGCAACAAAGGTAATGTCCAGCGCCTCGCCATGCTGTGGCTGCAGGTGGTTCCAGGTCAACGTCAGCCTGTTGCCGTCCGGCGATTGCTCGATGCCGGCGAGGTTTTGCGGGCCGGTGACCTGGTTGTTGCGCCGGTCGGGCAAGGGCACCAGCATGCGGAAGCCGAGCCCGAGCTCCGGGCGGTCCTGGAGTCGCCAGCCGGTCGCGCGGCTCTCCAGCGTCGATAACGCTCCCGTGGCGTCATCGAAGGTTGCGTGCAAATGCTGATTGGACAGGATCATCGGTGTTTCGTTCTTTTTCGCATAGTTTCAAATCAATCAGAGATTTTTTCATAGAGGAACGGACGACGGAACAAGGCAGCCGAAGTGGTGTGTATTGATACAGCGCCCGGCGATCGTTTCTTTCTCCATGTCAGTTGCCGGGATTTTTCTTTGACGTCTATCCGGCGGCGGCGGATTTGATGCGGCGGGACATTACTCTCTAAACCCCCTTTCATCACCCCATGGACGGCTTTGAGACAGAGATCAGAAATAGCCCCGTAGCAGGCGCAGGAGCCAGTCGATACCGAGCAGGCCGAAGAGCAGCAGCGGCAGCGCGAAGTTGTACCATAGATCGTGAATCACGGCACGCTGTACGGTTCGCTCGGCGGTCTCCGGCTGCTCGGCCGGCCAGGTCTCCTGATCCACTGCATCGATGACCGTACCGCCGGTTGCTTGGGCAAGTGCCGCCATCAATCCAGCGTTGACCGCGACATTGTCCGACTCCCCAAGCGCCGCCTGGACGTCGACAGCTGTCACGCGCTCGGCAATGAGCTCGTCGTTCCGGGTAGCGGTGGTGGTGATCCGACAGCGGCCAGGCGCGAACACACGAAACTCCGCGATCCGTTTACCGGGTGTGCGCGGATCGGGTGTGACCGGCACGATCAGCCGCTGGCCGTCCGGCATGACAACAGTCGCAGCGATCGTGACCGATGCAGATGCCTCGAGCGGGTACAGCTCGGCGGTGAGCGTCACCTGCTCACCGGCAGTATAGCGGGAGCGATCGGTCTGTACCGCCAGATTGCCGCCATCGGAGCCTGCCGCCGGCGGCGCCAGTGCGCGTAGCGTTTGCTGCCAGAACCGCTGGTGCAAGGTCCCTCTGGCCTTGTCCCGCGCACCGTACGTGTGCCACTTCCACAGGGTGTCCGTACCGATATAAAGGACCCGTCCGCGCCCTACGGTGTGCTCGGCCATGACGATAAGGTTCCCATAGGCGTTGGCATGCTGCTGCGCTTCGAGCAGTACAGTTGCCGCTGGCCGTTTGCGAATAGGTGCATAGATGCGATCGACGGGAGGCAATGCCTGCGCCGGCAGCACCTGGTGTGTCTCGGGCCTGACGGCGAAGTACGGCATCGCGCGGGCCTCGGCGTTGATGCGCAGAGAGACCGGTCCCTCAATCGGGATACCGGCGCGGGCGCCGATCTCAACCGGGAAAAGCTTGCCCAGCTCCGGGACCCGGGCAAGCTGCCCGATGTCGGGTCCGGCAATGATGATCAGCGACTTGCCCCGCTCCACAACGCTGTCGGCAATTGCCGCGGCCAGCCGACGCGGCCAGCGGTCCGGATTGACATTGCCCAGAACAATGACGTCGAACCAGTCAATCTCAGCGGTGCTTTCGGGGAATCCGGCAAGCGAGACCGCGCGTTCGGGTTCACTGAATTGTACGTACGAAGTTCTGCCACGCGCCAGGAACGCCGTCAGGTTGAAGCTGGGATCATCCTCCAATACACGACGGAGATACTTGAATTCCCAGCGCCAGGTATCTTCCAGAATAAGAACCTCGTGTTTCGCATCGACGACGTGGACATTGACTTCATAAGCCGGCATCGCTTCTTCGGCAGTGGGTGTCACGGAGAAGGCGTATCGGGAAATGCCGGGGGCCTTCGGTCGATGCGTAACGATGACACGCGTCTCGACATCTCCGGCTGTGGCCGTGATTGCATGTTCGAAGAACGGCTTGGCGTTGTACGTGGCTGTCAGCATTTGCTCACCGTCTGTGCGACCGGCAAGCGTGACATGGAATCGCGTCTCTGAATTAACCAGTACACGATTGCTGCTTTGCACATCTGTAATATGCAGCGCCGGAGGATCGGTCCCGTCAGATCCGGGTAGGGGTGTCAAGGTGTCCACCCGCAGACCCAGGCGCTGCGCTGCGCTCATGGCATCGTCACCGGCCAGGTTGGCTCCGTCGCTGATCAGCAACACTCTCGCAGCCTCCGCGGAAGCCGTGGCACTGTTGCTCGATCGATACTGGTTCCATGCCGACTCCAGGCTTTGACCGATACGGGTCGATTCACTTTTTGGTTCTATGGCTGCAAGCGTGTCGGGTGTCATCGGTCGTGTACTGTCATCAAATGCATAGCAGTGCAGGTCATACGCCTGTTCGAGATGAGCAATACCCGGCGGGGCAAGCAGCACGCCGACGGTCTCGTCGAAGCGCGTGCCCTTGCCGGATCCTCCCGCCTCGCTCATGCTACGCGAGACATCGGCCAGGACGAGCAGCGCTGGTTGCAGTTTTTCCTCGCGCCACTTCGATAATGTCGGCCGCAACAGGCACAGAACAAAGACAATGATGATAAGCACGCGCAAGCTGAACAGGATCACCATCCAACGCTGCGGCACGTTACGCTCGATCAGCTGGCGGGATCCGTAAACAAGCAATATCAGCAGTGCCGTTGCAACGATCGCAATGAACCAGATCGATACGATCGGCAGCAAGTTGATGGTGGATATCGGCAACATGCGAATTCAGGTGTCAGGTGTGAGGTGTTGGGCAGGGAAAACTCGTGATTTCACTATTCATCAATTGTCCAATGTCACCGTGGCTCGATCAAGATGAGTGATTTGCAGTGCGATGAAGTGTCTCGGAGGCTTGGCTGGATTGGTGGCTTACCAGCATCGTGGTTACGGCTGGATTGAGACGTGGGCACAAGCGATGCACCAGATACATCTCTGCCAGAAACAACAGGCAAGCGAGGCAGATCAACCATGGGGACAACGTCAGGTGTGTCGTTTTTGACAACTGTTCTAGCTTGTTGTCGGCATTAACGACCGCGAAATCAGCGGGTGCCCACCAACTGCCAAGCAGTTCCGTGTCGATCGGTGTCGGTATAGTGTCGCTAAGTCCGGGACGTATGATGAGCGGTATTGCCCTGCTCGTGTCGCCACCGGGGATTATATGGAAAACACCGGCTTGCGAGATGTTGTTCAATCGTACAAATGTCCGACCGTTGACGGTATTGATTGTCGACTGTACCGGCGTGCCGTCCGCCCCCTCGACGACGATTGCTTCGCCCTCGTTTACACTCGGCAATACAACCGCCACCGTCTCGTCGGCGGTGAACTGACGCGCCCTGGCACCGCCCAGGAAGGTCAGTGTGCGGTCGATGAGCGGAATGAAACTGTTACGACGCGGCAGGTCCGACCAGGTGTCGTTGGCGGTCATGTTGAAGATCAGCACTCGGCCGGGACCCAGTGCATGCTCGATTACCGCCGGCACGTTGTCCTCGATCCACGCCAGGACTTGAGAGTCGTTGCTCGCGGAGGCGACGAACGTGAAAACCCGTTGCACGCGCGCCCCCGCGATGTCGCCAAGCTTCGGATCCCGCAGGCCGGCAAACAACGCATGCGTCCAATCGATATTCTTCAACGACACGGGGCGACTATCGGCGGGTTCGCCGACCGGCGCCAAAGGCAAAGGGAAGAGGCTGTCCTGAGGATGAAGGGGATCGTGCATTGAGGTGTTATAGAATTCGCGGTTCACCGAGGGTCCGAGGAAAACGGCCAGGCCGGCACCGGCCTTGACCCGTGCCTCGAGCGCCGACAGCGTTGCCTCCGTCAGGCTGGCGACATCGGCAAGGATGATCACCTCCGCATCGAGGATGTCCGCAGGAATCAGGTTGCCCGGAGATTTCATTGTGACACTGATATTGCCGGTGCGGTGGGACAGGGCCTCCATGGCAACATTCACGTGAAAGCCGGGGCGCAGCGAAGGGATACGTGACGTTGCCTGCTCTACCAGCAGCACACGCAAACCGCTGTCCGATGACAGGTTAACATGTATAACATCGTCTTCCGGCAGGCTGTCGGGCGGTTCAAGCCGGATCTCTATGATCTCGTTCTTAGGATCGTCGATGGACGGGATCGAGAACGTCAGGCGCCGGCTGCCGCCTGGCTTTTAGTCGACCGGCTCTGACATGTCGCCAATGTGGAGTTGCCGCCGCTGGTTGTCTTCACCGCTGCACGCAATGTCTACCGCTACGGTGGTTTGTCCTCCCTTTTCGCCGGGCCTCACCTGCGCGTCGGCAATCCAGGCGTTTTTGGGAGACATAACGCCCACCTGTACGATCTGGACCTGAACGGGTCGCTTGGCGGCTGTAACGAACGCCTGCACCTCGGCAGGCGACCACGACTGCTGGTGGTTGTCGGTAACGAAGTACAACTCGATCCTGGCGTCCTCCCGGCACTGTGGCAGCATCGACTGTACGGTTGCCAATGCAGTGTTCAGGTCCGTACCGGCAATGCCCGTTGCAGCCTGCGCGACGGCCGGCAAGGCGGATTCCAGGTCATCGGTCAACGATGTCAGGATCTGTGTGCGAGAATTCGTCAGAAGCACAGCTGTCCGGTCACCGGCGCGGCTGCGCGTAAGCAGTTCGCTGACGAATTTCCGGCCGGTCTCCAACGGTGTTTTTTGATCCGCGGAGCGGTATGCCATACTGCGGCTGGTGTCCAGCACGATAAAGCGCTCGACGACTTCGGCTTTGCCGCTGCCGTAGAATTGCGGCCGGGCCAGCGCCAGCACGATCGCAGTGATGAAAGCGGCGCGAATCAGCAGCAACAGGACCTGGTGCCACTTGATCTGCCGCGCCAACCGCTGCTCGGTCTGGAAGAGCCAGCGCAGGGAGCTGAACGGCGTATGTCTCACCTTGCGTGGTTGAAAAAGGTGGATTGCCAGCGGAATGGCGAGCAATGCCAGACCGAACAGAGCAGAAGGCGCCAGGAAGTTGATCATCGCCGGTGCACCTTGCTCCGCCCGTCGAGATAGATCGACAACGCCTCATGATAAGGCTGGCGGGTGTTGATCAGGTGGTGATCGATCTCCACCTCGGCCAGGCCGGTGCGGTAGAATTCGCTGACTTCCTGCATGCGCGCGAGGTAAGCGGTGCGCACTGCCGACGGATCGATCTCAAGTTCTTCGTTGGTTTCCAGGTCGCGAAACAGCGTCGCGCCCTGAAACGAAAACTCGAGCTCGGCGGGATCCTGAATCTGAAAGACAATCACATCATGGCGATTGCTGGCCAGAAGACGAAGCGCCTTGAGGGTCTCCTCGGGGTCATCGATCAGGTCACTGATGACCACCACCTGGCCGCGCCGTTTGAGTTTGTGAATGGCAGACTCGAGGCTGGCGGCAATGTTGGTGCCGCCGGTCGGGGCATGATCCATCATGACCTTCATCAACTGCTGCAGATGTGTCCGCTGTGCCCGTGGGCGGACGAGCGCACCGGCAGTATCGCCGAACAGTGACAGCCCGACGGCATCCTGCTGCTTCAGCATCAGATATGCCAGGCAGCTGGCAAGGAAGCAACTGTAATCCCACTTCGTCAGGGCGCCGGTGCCGAACGCCATCGACGCGGAGTTGTCGAGCAGAATCGTGCAGCGCAGGTTGGTCTCGTCTTCGAACCGCTTGATGTAGTAGTGGTCGGTACGGGCGTACAGCGGCCAGTCGATGTTCTTGAGGTCGTCGCCGGGGACGTATTCGCGGTAATCGACAAACTCGACGGAGAAGCCGTGAAACGGACTCTTGTGCAGCCCGCTGATAAAACCTTCGACGACCAGCCGGGCAAGCAGGGGCGAGAAGCCGACCCGGGCCAGGATGTCGGGATCGAAATAGTGCTGCGGATCAGACCCGCTCATCACAGTTGGGCTGTCGTCGGCCTGGTGCTTTGCCGCCCAGGTGCGGTGCAGTTTTTGCAGCAGCCCGCTGGCCGACGGTCCGAGGCGATGCCACCAGGGGCTTGGAGGGGACATCCTCATTTGGAGGGGCGTTCGGGAATGTCCTCGATCAACCGGCGGATGACATCATCCTTGGGGATTCCTTCGGCTTCGTCGCGGAAGCGTCAAAGGATACGGTGTCGCATTACCGGCAGCGCCACGCGTCGCACATCCTCGGTCGACACGTTCATGCGCCCTTCCAGGGCGACCTGGCATTTGGCGCAGAGGATAAGGGCCTGGCTGGCGCGCGGCCCGGCACCCCAGCTTACCTGTTCCTTGACAAATTCCAGTGCGTCCGATTCCGTTGGCCGAGTGGCACGTACCAGGTCAACAGCGTAGCCGGTTACATGCTTCGAGACCGGGATGTCGCGGATCAGTCGCTGGAACCTGACCAGTGCGCGCCCGTCACAGATCGAGTCGATCTCGACGGACTCGTTGGTGGTTGTATGCGCGACAATACCCTCTTCCTCGTCGCGGGCGGGATAGCCGATCAGAATGTTCATCAGGAATCGGTCCTTCTGCGCTTCCGGCAGCGGGTAGGTGCCCTCCTGCTCGATCGGATTCTGTGTCGCCAGTACGAAGAACGGCGGATCGAGCTTATACGTCTTACCGCCGGCGCTGACCTCATGTTCCTGCATCGCCTGCAGCAGTGCCGCCTGGGTTTTCGGCGGTGTGCGATTGATTTCGTCGGCCAGCACGATGTTTGTAAAAACCGGACCGGCCACAAAAACCGTCACGCGCTTGCCCGTCGTGTGATCCTCTTCGATGACATTCGTCCCGGTAATATCCGAGGGCATCAGATCCGGCGTGAACTGGATACGCTTGAAGTCGAGTGACAGCATCCGTGACAGGGTACTGATGATCAGTGTCTTGGCCAGACCCGGCACGCCTTCGAGTAGCGCGTGGCCACCGGCGAAAACGGTGATCAGCAGCTCATCGAGTACCGCTTCCTGCCCGACAATCACCTTGGCGAACTCAGTTCGCAACTGCGCGCGGACCGCCTGCAGTTGCTGAATCTGCGTTTCGATATCGAGCACTTCTTTTTCATCACTCTCGAAGCGTACGTTGACCTGGCCGACAACGAAGTGCTCGCCGTCACTGATCGTCGCCGTAGTGATACGTTCCCCGTTATAGAATGTATGATTGGTACTGCCGAGGTCGCGGATGAGTAACTGATCACCGTCGAGCTCGACCTCGGTGTGCTTGGTCGACACCATGTCATCCGCAATGACAATGTCAGCTGTTTCTTCGCGGCCGATGACCAGCTTCTTGTCCGCTTCAATTGGTACGGTCCGGGTGGGCGATCCGTCGAGTAGAACTATAAGTTGTGCGCTCATATCAGGTTCAGGTGTGATACTTCCGGTGGTCGCTTCGCCATTGGACAGGCGTCCGGCCAACGCAGGTTTCAGTGGTTTTTCGGATTGATTTTTATGACGCTGGATCCTGGACCCGGCTCTCAGTCAATTACTCAAGGCATAGGTGATGAGATTGATGACGATGCGTGTGGCATCATCGTTGCTCACGCCCTTGGCGTAGGCATTGGATTCCCGGTTAACGCCACTCATAAGATCATACGGCGTGTAAATAATTGCCAATCGGTTGTCGATGAAGGCACCATAGAATTCCGGAAACGCGAGGTCCGGTTGATCCCGTAAAGCTGCCGGTGTATAGGTTATCCCGTTGATTGGATTCCAGCCACCGGAAAAAACCGGATGCGTTGGCGGCAATTTAATCAGCGGATGCTTCGGCAATGCTTTGCCCAGCTCACGACGGAAGGCGGCATCGAACGGTTTCAATCCCGCCGCGGCACTGACGACCAGCGTACCGCCGCGCCGCAGGTACCTGGTGAGATTTTCGATCTCCGCCTTGTTGAGCAGGAAATTATAATGCCCGGTCATGAACACCAATGGATACTCGGCGATGCTCGGATCATCGAGTGACACGACCTGCGGCTGATAATCGACGTCTATATCCGTGTTATCTGAAAGCGCCTGCAAGACACTGTTCTGAATCGCCGGGTTGATGCTCCAGCTGCCGTGATACCGTGCCAGCGCGAAACGAACAGCATCCCCCTCGCTGGTGCTGCCGTCGTACAACGGAAAATCCTGGGCCAGAAAACGGCCGTACTCGGTGCTGGCAAGGACATAGGCGACGATATTGACGCCGAGTCGCACGGCCGATTCGCCCATGACGTGTTTACCGCCCACATGGTATGATGAGTTGCTCCAGGCCGCGCCCATGCCGTCGGGGGCCAGGATCACCGTGCTGCGGGTGCCGATGTCCATGGCATAAATGACCGGCGGCCGCATGAATCGCATGCCGTTGACCATGGTCATGACCTTGCGCAACCGAAATCGCGCATTGAAGACCGGATGGTCCAGCGACAGCCGCATCATTGCTTTATCCGGGAAGACCTTGCGCATCTCCCGAACAACCGCCCGGGAAAACTCGTCGCGGCCGCGGGCGGCGTTGAATAGGATGGTGCCGCCGCCGTCCAGGAAGGTCCGCAGATTGCTGACCTCCGCCGGCTGCAGCACGAAATCATAGTCGCCGGCCATAAACAGCAACGGGATGTCGGTCGGGTCAAAGCCCGGGCTGGCCAGCGGTTTGGTGGCATATTGATAGTTGTTGCCGTCTTTCAGCTTGGCATTGACAGAGGCCATGATATTGGACCCGTCGTTCGCGTAGCTGCGCCATTGATCGAATATCTCGACCCGTCCGTCCGGGTGTACATACTGTAGTGAGGTGCCGTATTCGACCTTGTACATGACCGTGAGGTTTGTCGGCGGTGGCGGCGAACGCTCCTGCGTCTTGCGCATGGCAGGTCCCCAGCCGGGAATAAATCCCGTGTCTTCGCCGCTGGACTGTGTCTTCGGTGGCGCCTTCATTGCCGGCGGCGGTTTGCTGTTTGCCGGCGGGAAGTTGACGCGACGGCTCTGTCCCGTTACCGATGACAGGAATGCCATGGCGATCGCTGCAGAGAGTGTCAGAGGTATTTTCATCTCATTCGTTAACCTGATTCAGGACAATGCATAAGGACATAAAGTTTGCAGCTCAGAATGCAACAGTTGTCCCGTGTCACTTTTGGGAGGTTTTTCACTTCGTGCCGTCTTCACTCCGGCCCTCGATGAAGTTAAACAGGGCATCGTATTGCTGGTCGCTGACCCGCTGGATGGAAAGACCGTCGAGCTCCATAAGGCCACTAAAGTGATGGATTTTTGCAGTGAAACGGCCATCCTGGACCATTGGTGTTTTGTGCAGGTATCCATACTTGTGCCACAGCCCGAAATTACCGCGCAAATCGAATCTGTTCGCGCTGTTTGAAGGCGCATGCGTGGTACCGGCACTGCCAAGCATATTCGTCACAATATGCGGCGGTGCTGCCGGATGCACGTGATCCAGAGTTGCCTTGTACCACATCTCCACCCAGTACCAGGCATCACCACTGAGGTTCGGCAGATTCAAGCTGTAGTCCAGCACCCCGCGGTGAGCAGGATGCCCGTCCATCAGCAGGACGTGAGACCCGAAGATCCCAAGGCCCCGGGCCACACCGAATTGCTTGCTTTCCCCGACAAGGTCCGACGGTTCGAAACTGGTGAATCCTTCGGTAAAATCTGCGGTGCCGCGCCGCACGCGCTCCTGTGTTTCACGGACCACGTTTGCAAAGACGCCGCAATTCTCGGCTTCGTAGAACTTGGGGTGAAGCTCTTTGATCTTTCGCAGCCAGGCTTTGGACCGTTGATAATCACGCAACCGATAATAACAGTTTGCTACCCCGAACATGGCGTTGTCGTGAAAATCGGCCCACTGCGTAAGCCGCAGAAGCACTTCGTAACTGCGCAGCGAGGCTTCGTAACGTCCGGCAATCCGATCCGTCTCGGCGCGCAGGAACCGATACAACCCCCCCAGCTTCTGCTGGGGATAGTGCAGCTCGATTTTGTCCAGTAGCGAACGGGTCTCACGGATGTCGCCGCTGCGCAGTTTCTGTTCGGCGATTCGCAGCAGTGCACCGCGGGTGATTGCTTTCGCCTGCGACGTCACCTCAAACTCGCCGCCACCCAGTTCATCGGCGATGCGGTAGCGTACTTCGGCCGCCGGAAGGTCACCGGACTCGGCAGCCAGGTCGCCCCAGCGAATTGCCGCCAATCGCAGCGACGGGTGCTCGAGGCCGCGATAGTCCTCGAGAATCTTTTTATAACATTCGTCGGCCTTTTTTCCCTCTTTGAGTTGTCGGTGGTAAACCCACGCCGCTGTCAGCTGCAGTGAAACTTGCGCGTTCCGCAGTCGCTCGAACTCCGGCATGGCCCGCTCGATCCGAGCCAGGGCAGCAGCCTCGCGGCCGAGCCGGGCCAGCGCTTCGATATGCACCGTGTACAAGAGCGAACGGTATTGGAGGTCCGGATCGTGCTGCTGCAACAGGAAGTCGGTCAGCTTCTCGAGCAGTGTCCAGCGGTTCGGCTGATCGCACAACAGCAGAAACTCGAACAGCTGCTTGCTCCGTACGGTATTGTATTGCCCCAGATCGCTCGTCTCGAGGATGTCGATCGCCTTGGCAGCCGAGAATGGGCTGGTATTGCCGGGCGCCGGCCAGACATGTATCGTCTGGTGAAACGGCGGCAGGGTGTCGCCGTATTTCAAGGTGACCGTGTAGTCACCGTCATCAAAATAGATGTGCGTCGGATTTCGCCCTCTGGCCATCTCCGTGCCGTCACCGAAATCCCAGACCAGCTGGTTCGCCGCCGCGCCTGTGGGCAGGTTCACGCCGTGGGCAGTGAACTGCATGATACTCAGCGTCATGCCGCTTGGTGTCACCAGGGTTTCGTCCAGGCCGGCGACAAAACCGGCACCTGTGATCCCGGGAGCAGTTTCAATCGCTATCGAGCGGCCATAGTCGGCGCTGGCGTAATTGTCCCTCCCAGGATATGTCCAGGTTGGTGTATTGGGCTGGCTCCAAAGCAGGTAGCAGCGGCCGGAAGCACCGGGATTTCCGCTGGTTACCTGATGGATCTCAAAGGGGTGCCGCCCGGCCGCCAGGTTCAGCTTCGATCCGGTCGACTGCATGGATACCTCGCCGGTCACGAGGACATTGGAACCGGTACGCTCACAGACTTTGAAACCGTCAATGAAGAGGAATGACGCGTCTTCACTGTTGACGAAAAAGCGGTACACTCCCGTTTTCTTGATCTCCAGGACGCCGCGATAAGAAACGGTGAGTCCAAAGGGGGCAGAGGGTCGAGCCGGGTTGAGGTTCTGAATAATCTCAGCGACCGGGAAGCAGCCGATGACCTTGCCCTTTTCCAGTCCGTTGCGCACTGCCGGCCAGCTTTCGAAATTGTCGCCGGCCCACTCACGGACTTCAACGGTCATCCCTTCGTGGACTGCCGGCATGCGCTTCGCCGTCGCGCTCGGGTGAGCCGCGTACGCCCAGTACCATGCATCGTTGCCCCGACGCGGAAACTGAATGAGTGTGTGACCATTTGATACGTGTGAAAGGACGGCGACCGGCAGAATCTCGCCCGCGGCGGTCTGCACTGTCACATCCGCGGCGTCTTCCCGGGCCCAGCCGCCTGTCGGCAAACGCGCCATAATTGTGCGGGCCGTGGCCTTGGTCCGATCTCCGGCGACGTGCAAGGGATAGCGGACCTTGTAGCCCGGCAGCCACGCGGGCGTCGCGGCGGGCAGGCTGGTAACCGCCGCCGACAGTAAGTCCGTGGCCAGCGTCATGCCGACAATGGTAACCAGTGTTAATCTGTAAGGTCCGGTCATTTTGGGCTATTGGTGGGGTGCAATGACTTTCGGTGATGTCGAAACAGTACACGTTCAGATTCGTCAGTGCCATCGCGAAGCTGGCGTTGCGGGGGGCGATCATCCGATGGCGTACAGATCATCACGGCAGCGACAAACGCACAGTCGGTGTCTGGGCCCTGAGTTCGGCTCGAAACCAACTGCTGTCTGGGGTTACGTTTACGGACTTGATCGTCTTGAATTCGCCTCGCTCGCCCGGCACCTGGACCGACACCGTATAGGTCGGTGCTTCTTTGATCGTTCCATCGGTCTCGATTCTCCAGGCGTTGACCATCAGCGATATCAGCGATCCGGGCAATGGCGTCAGGTTGTTCTTGAGTATGGGGGCCGGTGAATTACGGATATTCGGATCGATTGCTCCCGGGGCAAGGGGGTGGACTGGATTCGCAGTTCTGACCTCGACGCGGGTACCCGGCGGTACATCGCCTTCGAGTTCTGCCACGAGGTAGTACGTGCACTGAATCATCGGGCGCGACAGCACGTCGTCTTTAATCAACTTATCATAGTCTGGTTGTCCTTGGTACACGACCGCATACTTTGGTTCGCGTACGACCTGTGCTGGTTCAAGCGAACTGTTGATCAATTCCAGTGCCCCGTGATGGCTGGCCAGCACCCGGCCGTCCTCCGGCATGTTCCGCACTGTCCAATTGCTTATCTGCATGTATCCCAGGTAAGCGATGGCCTCCTTGCAATTTTCGGTGATCAGTCCATCGATTGCGCCTTTTGCTCGATCCGTGAGTTGAATGCCGGTGTCGCAGTTTCGAATCGTCACGTCCTGGATCATGACGTTCCCCCCGTCCCAGTACACGCCGATCCCGGCCCCGTCCACGAGGTTGTTCACTACCGTGCCATCGTTCATCTGGAGACTGAACACGCCCATTTGATATTTGCCGATCATTTCGTTGCCACGAATCTCGGGCAGGCTGCAGCCGTTCATTTGAACCGCACCGCCAAAGAATGCGTGCACGTTCTGGCGCTCGAATCGGTTGTTCAGGATCCGCGGGGTGTCACAGCTGTTCATGTTGACGTTGCTGTTGCCGATGAACAGGCTTTCTGTGATATTGAGGCGTTCGTTGAATTCCGCACCGGTATTGTCGAGCCCATGCGCCATGATCGTAACATTGATGACTTGGGCACGCTTGATATCCAATCCCGAGCCGCGCCATCCGGTTATAGTGGCGGAGACGTATTGGACCTTCCGGTCATCGCGTACTGCTGAAATCACCACGTTCGATTTGCCATCCGCGGTGTCCGTACGTCCGACAGCAGTGAGTGAACCGCCCTTCCTCAGGTTGAGCTTGCGTACCTTTGCTTCTCTACCGACCAGGCGCAGCTCGATTCGATCGTCACGGCGTGCGGTACCGTCGAGGCGGATTGCTCCGTACGACTCTACTTCGCCGCTAAAAGAGGCACGGATGCTGCCGGCCTTGGTTTTGAACGACAGCCTGCCCTTCTTGTCGATATACAGCTCATGGCAGGTAACTCTGTCCACGTCATCACGATCAAAAATCACGTTGTCATCTCGCCCGATGACAACGATAGAGTCCGGCCCCGGCACCGCGCCCGATCGCCAGGTGGCCGGATCACTCCAAAGACCACCGCCACGACCATTTGAATATTCCTCGACCGCGGCCCCGGTTAGACAGGTGATGAGCCAGGCGGCGGTGATGCTTAGATAGTTGAAGTGCTGCATTACGGATTTATTGATTTATCGAACTCCCCGCTCCATCTCTGGATTGGTCCGATCAGGAGCAGCGATCAGATGGAGCAATGAAGCGTTTATGTCCTGGCCCCTCACCGCGGTTCATAGGAGACGTCCAGGCGCCAGTTGCCGGGGCTCCAGGTGGGTGAGTAGAAATTGATAGCACCTTCCGATTCGAGGGTGAGTATCCAGCCGTTGTTGGGCAACGCCTGTGAGTGCCATAGCTCTACATCCTCAGTAACATTGACACTGAATTCGCCCATGCCCTTTACCTTTACGACCGCCGTTGCACGCCGTGCCCGGTCTGCGCCGATCGCCGCCGCACCTGGCTTGGTCCATGGCACCTTTTCCGGCAGCGTCCGCCGGTACAGGTGGGAGACGCCATCGCCCCAGTCGCCGATGATCCGCCGCACCTGCAGCCGGTGCTTGTTTTCGTAGTTGAGGATGCAATGCATGCTCAAGGTGGCGTTTGTAATGCGCATTTCCTTGGGAATACGTTCGATAGGAAACGCAATCAGGAACGCGCTCTTTCTCGTATCCATATTGCTAAACGTCAGCCCGCCACTCCCGTACCCGGATTCCCCCCGGTAACCAGCCCAGCTCAACCGTGGTGCATCCGAGGCGATTACCGCGATGCGTTCGCAGTCACTGTCATCGAGTTCGAATGTCCGGCCGGAGACGATCGGAGAGGCCAGAACGGCCAGCACGAGCCATCTAACCACAGAGCCATTTATCCATTTGCCCATCTCTTACTTTCCCTTTTCAACTGCCACATAGAATTTGTCGAATTTCTCAGAGTAGGATAACGCGGAAACATCGTTGCTCACTACGTCACGCGGTCGCAACTCCGGCAGGAAACGTCCCTGGTCATCAATGCTGATGAACTGTATCTGGCCCTTGGTGCCAAAGGCAACCATTTTGCGTCGCCCGAGTACGACGGGCCGGCTGGTCGTTCCCGGGATTGCTGTGGCCTGAAAGTTCGAGGTGATGTAGCCTTCAGCATGTTTAAGCCGCAGGACAAAGCCGGTACGAAGGAGGCTCATATAGATGACCGGAAGCGTGGGATGGGCGCCGATCCGCCGATAGGGCCGCGCCGGTGGCCAGACACCGATTGAAGAGAACCGCTGCCGCGCTTCAACCTGGTCCCAGGAAACCGGACCGGATGGACCCGCAAAGATAACCACCTCATCGCTTGCCGGTACGAAACCACCGGCCTTGTCATGTGGAATATAAAGCGAAAATGCAACTTCTCTCTGGGCCACAAAATCAGCATCGGCGGTGCCGTCCTCCGGAAGAACCAGACCGTTTTTTCCGATACGGAAGTAGCCTATCCCATTGATCGGTTTGCCCTTCTCCATGCGGGTCAGATTGGGGAAGTACAAACGGGTCGCTTGATCATCGAAAGCGATGTAGCCGATCTTGCGGCCCGTTGCGTAGTCACTGCCCTTGCCGCAAGCCTGAACGAGCTCGGTTTTGCCGTGGGCGACCCGAAAAATAAGCAAGTGCTCGAAGGTCTCGGCCTGGTCCTGCGGAGCGTTGACATCCTGCCAAACATACAACAGGGGAAGCGTCGGGTGGAAGGTCACGCCCAGTGCATAGTTGGTGTGGGCGGCCAGCGGGCCGCGTCTGGGAAGTTCCAGGGTCATCGGCTCGGAGGCGGTCGGTGCGCCGGTCTCGTCGAGCGGATAGATCGATACCTGCGCTGCATGCCCACCCTTGTGCGTCACTGCGATCAGGCGGATCGTCTCGCTCAGCGCCATTTCAGACGCACCCGGCGCCACGATCTCGGCAATAAACGGAAACGAGTCTTCGTATATTCGCTGAAGCGGCAGAAGTTTCTGTGCTTTTGCCGGTGCGGCCAGGCACAAGGCGACAATGGCGGTGCCAAATAATTTGCCCAGATAGTTCATGAACCTTGCCGTGGTCGCCAGGTTTTCAGTATCAGGTTTCGGGGAAAATGGACGGATTGGTCGGTTTTTGTCACTCGTCACCTGTCGTTTGCCACTTCACCATTCAGCGCCGCCCTTCGGTAGTCAGCAGTTCGTAGTATGCCTTTACCGCCTTTTCGTAGCCGGGCATCGGCGGTCGTGCCGGTTCGTCCAGCACCCGACCGCGAACGACCTGCCAGCGCGGCAGGCTCGGTTCGTATCCCGACTCCGGTCGGCGTAAGACCCGGAGCGTGATCCGCAACTCATCGAGCAACTGCATCTGCCGCTTGAGTTTTTCCGGATCCGGGCTTTCCTTGAGTGCGTCGAGGTTGGCAGTGAGTTCCGCCAGAAGCCCGTCGAGATGCTTGGTCGGCAGGTAGACATTGCGCAGCTCCTTGCGCAAAGCTTTCAATCGCTCGATGGTCTGTTCCTGGTTGCTGTTGAGATCCTGCATCAGCTTAGCAATCTCGGCATTGATTTTGCCGTCGAGACGTTCGACAATCTTGTGTTTGGCCTGCGGCTTGCCCATGTGCTTCATCGCCTCGTCATCAAACTCACCGGCATCTTTCAGGCTGAAGGACGTGTCATCGGAATCGACTATCTTGCCGCCGATACCGGTCGAGACGTCCTTCTGCGGGTCGGCACCGAGTGTCTCCCGGAGTTTCCCCGGCTGCATCGGCGCCCGCTCCTGGCCTTCCATCGCCTCGTCGCGGCCGCGACGATTGACCGACTCGTTGCCAACGACCATGCCGTGTGCCCGGGCACCCTTGCGCCCGCTGCGCGAGGCGCCGCCGTAATTCTGCGTCGGCGGTTTCATATTGCCGGTGGGGGCGGTAGCGGATACTGAATTGACGTCGCCGCCTTGCTTGCCGATGTCCCCGTCCTCGATGCCCTGTCCCTGCATGCTGAGGTTGTAGGTTTCGAATTTCTTGCGTACGTCGTCGTCCTCTTCGAGAAGATCTCCCACCAGGTCCTGGAACTCACCGTCGAGCAGGTTCAACTCCATCCTGTTGCCGATCAGGTCGGACGACTTGGGAAAACTCATCTGCCCGGATGGTTCGGTTGCCAATGTGAGGACATCGAAATCCGGTTTTGGCGGATTCGCAATGACCACTGAATCTCTCATTGCATCGGCACCCACGTAGTCGGGGAAGGTCCCGTCATTCATATCCAGTTCATGTTTCTTTCTGTTTGCCTCGGCCATCTCGTGCATGCGAATAATCTCCTCCATGCTGATGTCTTCAGCACCCTTGTCGAGGAGTGACTGGAGACTGCCGGCCAGCAGGTCATCGAGCGCGGCCTGGGTAACTGCCATGCTCTGCAGAGCGGCGAGCTCGTCGAGAGCCTTCTTCGCCGCCGCCTTTTGCGCATTGCGTAATCGTGTATAAATCTCCTTGAGCGTCGAGGCCGCCTGCTTCTGTACCGCTGAGGCCGCCGCCCAGTTCCCGGTGCCGACATCGCGGCTTGCCTGTTGAATGGATGCCCGCAGCGTCTCGGCCTGCAGATCAGTAGCCGCCGCGGCAAAGGCATCGGCAATGATCACCTCGCTCTTGCGCGTGTGTTGTGCGAGCCCCGTGAATGCGATGCTGGTCAGTTCGATCAGCTCCAGCACTTTTGCCTGGCGCCGCGCGCCCGATGTCTGCCGCATCTTCATCGCTGCTGCGTCATCAGCGCCTGCAGCAGCAATCGCGGCTTGACGCTCTGAGTCCACCGCGAGCCTGGCCTCGCGGTCGGCGAGCATTTTCAGAAACGGGACCATGTGCGCCAGCTCCCAGCCCTGGCGAAAGCGACGATACTGGTCGAGGACCTCGTCGAGGCTCTCGACGATACGTTCCTGAGTCAGCCGCGCATCGCCCAGCACTGATTGCATGGCCTGCGGTGTCTCGCGCTCTGCCACCGTTTCGAGAATACGAATGGCCCGCACAAACTCGGTGTCGGCGAGCATGCTCACGGAGAGCCGCAAGGTGCCTGCCGCCTCCGGCATGCCGCGGGCAAGACGGCCGGCAGCCAGGCGCAATTCGTCCTCTGCGCTGGCCTGTTCAGTCATCGCCGCCGCCAGCGCATCCAGGGCCTCGGCGTTGTTCCAGTTGACGCCTGAGTTCTGCTTGAATTTGTTCATCCACTCGGTGGCGTCACCGACCCCGTCCTGTTGCCGGCGAATCAGGGCAGTGATGCCGGCTTCGGTACGCAGGATCTGCTCGTACAGCAACTGCAGTGCGACGCCTTCGCCGCCAACCATGACGTTGTAGATGTTGCCGTCGGTCCACTGTCCGGCCTTGACGGGATCGTGGTCGACGGCTCGCAGGGCGACCTGGAAATGATCACCCTCGGCGGCATCGAGCCGCAGCATCGAAAGTGTGACATCCTCGTGCAGCGCCCGTGTCCGTTGCGGCTCCCAGGTCTGTAACGGCTGCCATTCCTCTTCGCCCTCGAGCGCATCCGCTGACAGCGTTGCGCGGCGCCTGAACAACCCGACCATCTTGAGTCCGTAATCGTCAGTCGCCAGCACGCTGAGTGGCAGGGCCACGTCCACCTCCGCTTCCGTCTGGCGTTCGAGCCCGGTCAACTCCAGCTTCGGCGCTTTATCCGGTAGCGCTCGCCACACGAGTGTGGCGCCCGTCGTGGGCGGATGTCCTTTTCTCTC
This sequence comes from uncultured Lentisphaerales bacterium, assembly GCA_964460215.1. Taxonomy (GTDB): domain Bacteria; phylum Verrucomicrobiota; class Lentisphaeria; order JABSQK01; family CAJWLW01; genus CAJWLW01. The sequence continues at coordinate 13,902 of CAYWQM010000043.1, read as the reverse complement.
GGTATCGACGTGGCAGGTCATGGTCGAGTCAAAGGTGATCTCGCCGGTAAACACTGTCGAGGATTTGCGGGTCAGTGTGAGGCGTTTTTCCGGGTCGTTGCCGGCCGTGACATAAAGGGAGGCCGCCGGTGTTTTCTGATCAAACGTGAACGTCAGATCGGCGCGTGTACCGCGCAGAGCGCTGAGGCTGCCGCTTTTACTGTCGACCGTCTTATCCGGCAGTCCCGTGTAGCCCGGGAAATGGAAAACGGCCTGAAGCCCCTGGAGCTTACCCGGTTGTGGGACGGTTGCACGAAAAAAACGACTGGTGTAGTCGCCGCCTTGTACCGCATAGTCGAAGCTGCGATGGATGCTGGGGAAAGTAAATTCCGCAGTCGCCTGATCGGCATCGAGCGGCAGCTTCTCGGCGATGCGTTTACCGGCAACGTTGCGCAGGATGGTGAGATGCTCGGGTTGCTTGCCGTGAATGCCGATCGTGATGGTAAGCTGCTCCGCCGCCTCGATGTCACCGGGCTTGACGACGAGTACCGTCTCGTAGCGTGGATCGATGACGGCGAACGGCATCAGGATGCGCTTTGCGGCGGTTGCAAAGCCGCCCGGACGCATCGACCAGAAGACGATTCCGATCAGGAGAATAACCGCCGCTGCAGAGATACGGATGATCGCCGGGCGCATGGCGTGGGCGTGGGCGAGTTTGATCGCCTGCAGTTCTTCCCAATTGTCCCGCACCACGAGCTCGCCGAATGAGTTGTCCGTGCAGTCGGTGTCCCGGCCGATTTGCAGTGCATTGATCAGCCGGTTCTGGATCCCGTCCGGACTACTCCGTTCAATAGCCAGGGCGATCTCGTCCTCGCTCAGATGCAGGCGGCGCCAGCGCCGAACCAGTCCCAGACCGAGCATAGCGATGCAGATGAGCAAACCGCCGGCGGCGATCAAGCGGCCGACAACCGGCAGGATCAGCAGATTGTCGAGCAGTACGACGAGCAGAAAATAACCGAACACGGCAGCCAGAGCCAGGCTGAGGCCCTCGACCACTATCAGCTGTTTCCACAACGTGCGATTGCGCTGCACCAGATCGGCGATCTGATCGAGCGAATGATCCGTATGACTTCGATTGTCCGTGTCGTTTTTCATAAAGACGTCAAGTAACCTACCGCTTGCCTGAACAGGCTGCAATAGTGGCGCGGCGGTGCGACTGCAGAGGTGTTTTTCAGGCTGTTCCTTTGGCAAATTGGCGTGCTGTTGATCGACGTCTTACGCTGATTGCGGCAGACGGCAATTCATGTATCCGGCGTTCGCCATGACGGCAGCGCTGATGGCCAGCCGGGCCTGCTTTAGTGTTGGATGTCGGACTCGCACGGATCGTACGGTGGATGTGGGACGTTCGGCACGCGCATGCCGCCGGTCAGATACATCTCCGGCGCCGCCGTGCAGTCGAAACGCAGGACCGGACAGTTCGGATCGGGCGCTGTGTCCGGCAGTCCGGTGACCGTGACGACGCCGTTGGTTTGCGTGTAAGCGCACTCGGTGTCATGGCCGAGCAGGGTGACGCGTTCGACCTCCGTATTCAACCCGGCAACGACGAGCTCGCGGCCGGGCCAGTACCGCACGAGTTGGTAAAACGCCCGCCCCTTGCGCGTGAACATACCGTTATAACTCCAGTCGCTCATGTGCTCGCCGCGTTCCATCAAAGCGTAGGTGAACGGTTCGGTGTCGTAAATGCATTCGCCATGATCGCGCAACCAGTTGCCGACCGCTTCCACGACGGCAATGGACTGCTCCGGGACAGAACCGTCGCCACGCGGCCCGATATTGAGGATCAGGTTACCCTGTCCCTGAGCCGCCTTCGCGAGAAGATCGATGACTGCACCCGGTGTTTTCCAGTTGTCATCGCCGCGATGATAGCCCCAGTGGTCATTGAGCGTCATGCACCCTTCCCATGGCCGCCAGGGTTGCGGGGGTGACATGTGACCTTCGGGTGTGGCGAAGTCGCCATCGAGGCCGTTGCGGCAGTTGAACAGGATGTGCGGCTGAATCTGGCGCACCATGTCGTTCATCTCTTCGGCGCGCCAGTCCTTGGCATTGAACGGCCACCAACCGTCGTACCACATGACGTCGATCGGGTTGAATCGGGTGACAAATTCGCGAACCCTGGCAAAGGTGTTGCCGATGAACTCGTCGTATGCCGTTTTACTCTCCAGCGCCGCGACGGCATCCGGCTTGCCGCTCCAGTTGTTGAGGCTGTGATATAGCGAGAGCCGCAGGTTCCGCGCACGCGCCGCGTCAACCAGTTCGGCGACCAGGTCACGACCGCAGGCGTTGACGCTGTTGAAGTCGGTAAGCTCGGTATCGTACAGGCAGAAGCCGTCGTGGTGCATGGTTGTCAGGTTGACGTAACGCATGCCGCCGGCAACCGCCAGGTCGCAGATCCGTTCCGCGTCGAACTTTTCCGCGGTGAATTGTGACGCCAGCTCGCGCATGCGCTGGGGCGGCAGGCGTTCACGATTCATCACCCACTCGCCGCGTTCGAGCAGGCTGTAGAGGCCGTAATGGATAAACATTCCGTACCGGGCATCAACGAACCAGCTATTGTCAGTCTTCATGTTGTTCCGCGCTGCGTAAAACAGTTATCTCTGTTCGTTCGAATCGGTATCAAAGGGTCCGCCGGCCCATTGTCCTCAATGCAGATGCAGCGCCGGAGGGCAGCCGTTGGTGTACTCTTCCGCAGCCGGCCAAAACTGTGGCCCGTCGCGGCCGATGCATCCTGTTGTTACCGGCACTATAGCCTCTTATGTAACAAACTCTTCATCGCTCTATTCAATCGGTTAGTCTCGGGCTTCCAAGCGTGAGTCTTTTCCTGCCCAGGCGGGCACGCCGGTCAATTGCTGAAACCTGAAATCTTCTGTTTTGTTGGATTTGCCCCGGCTTCATAGACGGCTAATTTGCAGAGAGCTGAGCGATGCATGGAGATTCCTGTGAAACTTACTGCCGAACAAATAGACCCGTTCCAGGCGCACGGTGTTGTCATCGCCCCGGACGTCCTCACCAAGCGCACCGAATTTGTGCGCTGGAGCATGGACCTGCGATGCCAGCCCACGGGTGTGCCAACCGGTCGGCCGTTTCATCCGGACTTCGCCGTTCGCAGCGCTGCTGATCCGGATAGTGTATACTATGAGTTCGACGAGTGGAATCGCCGGTGGGTCGAAGCCCTGGAAGCATCTGCAGGCTACCAGGCCCGCCGATCGATTCCGATCGAAGAACGTTCGCCGAAGTCCTGATACCAAACGCAACCACCAGGGAACCCCACGATGGCTACAGCACGAAAATCCTCGTAACCTGTCGAACACGATCCTACGGCGCTCGGCCGTGCATTCAAGCGTCGACTCAAGCGTGGCGACCTGCTTATCGGCGGTATTGCCACCGAGTACCTGAGACCGTCCCTGGTGAAACTCTATCGCCATGCCGGATTCGACTTCATTTACATCGAGAAAGAACATTGCTATCTCGAAGATCAACTGGGCGACTTTGTCCTGTCGGCGCGTGACAACGGGATGCCTGCGATCTCGAAGGTCGCCGAGCTCGGCCGGGCCGAAACCGGTCGACTGCTAGATGCCGGTGTTGTCGGCATCCAGTTGCCCAGGACGGAATCACGTGAGCAACTGCTGACGCTGATCGACTACGCCAAGTTCATGCCGCACGGCACGCGCGCCGCCGCCCCGTGTTACGGCAATGTCGACTATGTCTGGCCCGAGGACACGACCGCGTGGCTGAAGAAAGCCAACGACAGCACGGTGATAGTCGCGCATATCGAAACCGCAAAGGGCTATGAGAACGCTGAGGAGATTGTCAGTACACCGCATCTCGACATGGTCTATGTCGGACCCTGTGATTTCGCCATTTCGATGGGGTATCCCGGCGACTATGATCATCCGGTCGTCAAGAAAGCGATGGGCAGGATTCTGAGTTTATGTCGAAAATACAAGGTCGCATTCGGATCATCCGCCTCCGGTCGGGTGGTTGCCTGCAAGTTGATCGGTCGTGGCTGCTAGTTCTTTGAAGCGGCCGACGAGCTGGGGCTGATCGGGGAGGCGGCAGGCAACCTGGTGAACTCCTACCGGTAGCCGGATGAGATGATTGCGAACCGTCCGATTCTCTACGTCAGCAGTTCAGCAACCTGCCTCTGTCCGAGCCGCGGGACGAAGCGGAACGCCTCGGCATAGCCGACGGCAGCCTCGATGCCGCGGTAGCGGGCACGGACCATTTCCATGGCGACCATGTCGTCGTCGCCGCGTTCCGGCAACTGCGATTGATGGTATTCGAGCGCCTGCTTTTTGAGTTGGAGCTGATCACCGACGGGCACGTACACATCCGGTTCGAACGGGACAAACCAGGCATCGCAATAGTAGAGACGTGGGGATGCGCACGGCTCCCCACCGCAATCGTAGGTGCGGCCCCAGCAGCGTTGCGTGGCCAGGAGGACGCAGCGGCTGACGGCCATGTGATCGCTATGGTAGTCTGCCGGTGGATGGGTAATCAGTACGTCGGGGCTGTACTCGCGTATCGTCTGCACCATCGTCTGGCACGCCGGTTCGTCGTCGTTGAAACCGTCGTCGGGATAGCGCAGGAACACGCATTCCATCTGCAGAAACTTTGCGGCGGCCAGGGATTCGGCTTCGCGTACCGGGCTGTCGTCGCTGCCCTGCGCACCGGTGGCAACCACGGAGATTACCCGCCAACCGTCCGCCACTTGCCGGGCGATAGTCCCCGCCATCAACTCATTGTCGTCGTGGTGCGCTCCGACGATCATCAATGTTTTTTTCATGTCCGTACGTTCCCGTTGCTCTTGGGGTTGGGGGCATTCCGACCGGCAGTCGTTAATATGGGGTGCGGACGCTATTTGGGCAATAGTCGGGGCAGGGAGCAGGCGCAAGCGGTCTTTGATTGCCCGAGACCCGAAATGGTATTTGGCTGCAGCCAGTGACGAGCGGTGTCGAGACCGGTCCGGTTTTGTTCCGAGTAGAACGGATCTTTGCGTCCGTTCAAGTCTGCCGTGCCTATATCGTGCCTCATGACGGAACATTACTGAGTTGGATTGCCAGCCGACTGATCGACGATAGAGTACCCCGACAGATCGGTTCGGATAGTGCGGAACATGCCGAACTGCGGTTTCGGCATGTTGACGGCAAAAAAAACAATCCCGGATAATCATGGCTGAGGTTCTTAAACTTGCCTATATCGGTTGCGGCGCTATTGCCAGCTACCATCTGCACGGTCTCAAGGCCGGCGCCCCGCGTACGACGATTACTGCGGCAGTCGATACGGATCCGCTGTGTGCAACGGCGATCGCAGACGAAACCGGAGCCGAGGTCTTTTTGTCGCTCGACGAAGCGTTGGAGAACGGCGACTTCGATGCGGTCGACATCATGACACCTCACCATCTGCACGAGCCGATGGCGATAGCCTGTCTCGAAGCGGGCAAGCATGTCCTGCTCGAGAA
>CAYWQM010000043.1:0-8395 GCA_964460215.1 uncultured Lentisphaerales bacterium | reverse complement strand
GAGCATAGACTTGATATGGTTCGACGAGGTATATCCGACAGGATTAATATTATTATTATTTTTGGAAGCTTATGAGGGACTATAGATGAATCCCGACGACCAGGATCCGGCGATGGTGGTGCTCGAGAAACCGATGGCCCCTACGTTGGATGCGTGCGATCGAATTCTCGCGGCGGCGACGGCTTCAGACAAAGTGTTCATGGTTGGGGAGAATTCCCAGTACTGGCCCGAGGTTCTTGCTGCGGACCAGCTTCTCAAGGACGGCGCGATCGGGGATGTCATCTCCGTAATAACCAACTTTTATTCGTTTCCCGGTCATGAATGGTTCACCGGCGAACATCCCTGGCGCTTCGACAACGCGTTGGCGGGCGGCGGTACCGTGATTGACGGCGGCGCGCACTTTATACGCCCGCTGCGCATGTGGTTCGGAGAAATCGAAACGGTCATCGGCGCCATCGACTATCCGTGGAAAAAGATGGAAGATGAATCCCTGGGACACGTCCTGCTGCAGTTCGAATCCGGAAAAATCGGCAGCTTCAGCTGCCTGATGTTCGACACCGTCCTCGGCCCCAGCCCGTTTTGGCGGATCACCGGAACCACTGGGGAAATTCACGTTTCCGGCTCATGCAAGAACGGCGTCCTGCTATTCGATGAGCAACACCCCGAAGGACGAATACTCGACGGCGAATGGGGCGACTACGCAGCGTCCTTTATTGGTGAGATGGCCGACTTCGAGCAGGCGGTGCTCGACGGCAAACCGTTGGAGGCCGGACCAGAAGTATCGCTCGGTGAGCTGCGGACAGCGCTGGCCATCTATCGATCTGTAAAAACACGGCAATGGGAGAAGGTTTGGGATTGAGTGGAATTGATGGCCGATAACCGGGTGAACCTGAAGAGCCCGAGTGAATCACATGGGCTCCTGCTTGAGATGGCGTTCAGCCACCCGAGACATGAAAAATTGAAGTGGTTCTTGAAAAGCCGTTGTTTTTGATTATAGTCGGCTCCTCAGATTTTTAGTTGCGGGGTAGAGCAGTCCGGTAGCTTGTCAGGCTCATAACCTGAAGGGCGTTGGTTCAAATCCAACCCCCGCTACCAACTTGGATCGGTCTTCGGACCGGTCCTTTTTTTTGGGGTATTTAGCGTGTTCCCCAATATTGGCAGACGCCGGGCTGCGGCTACTTTTCATTGTGCGAAGGCACGAATGGTAAGATTTACGCGTCTGCCGGCACGGGGCCATCGGGTGTGATGCGGATGCGCTGCATGCGCGGCATCGTCGGTGTCCGGCCGTCGTTGCTGGGCTGGAATTTGAAGGTCAGGATGACATCCGGCTCGACCTCGAGCAGGAAGCCGTTGTACCAGCCGTGATCGGAAATCAGGGTGCCGGCATCCCAGTTGACGCCGCCGTCGACGCTGGTGTGCAGGCGGACACCGCCCAAGGGGCCGATCATCGTGAGATAGCCGGACTGGGTGGCGACCAATTGCGGGCCGTTGTGGACCGCGAACGACGTGTTACACACCTGGCGCCACGTCCTGCCGCCGTCGTCGGAATGCGTCTGCCAGCCGTGCGGTGAGCGGTACGGCCGGCACGACGCAACGATTCTGCCCGGCACGCCCCGAGTTGCGCCGAAGGGGATCTCGCTCAGCGTGGTCTCGGACCAGCCGCCGTGTGGCCCCTGCGGCTTCCCGTCTGAGTTGTACGCAGCGTTGTCCATCGGCACCGGCGTCTGCCAGCTCAGACCGCCGTCCTCCGAGCGAGAACAGTATGGCTGGCAGATTTCGCCGCCCCAGGTCCCGTCGCCCATGTTAGCGACGTTCTTGTATTGATCGTCGTGCTGATGAAGAAACACCGCGAGCAGCGTGCCGTCTTGCAGTTTTGTAAAGCCGTAGACGTGGTTGTGACAGCCCGGCCTGTACAAATCCGTCTCCCAGTCGCCGACCATGGTTGTCGGTATCGGGTCGCTCCAGGTCAAACCTTTGTCGTGCGAGTCGCGAAAGGTGATAAAATCCTCCGGATTGGCGTCGTCGAGCGACCTGATTCCTGACCTGGCGAGCGGGCCAGGCTTAAACGCACGGATCACGCCGGGTTCCGGTTCGCACCAACGCATGCCCCAGTAGTAGTCGAGTGGAATATCGGTAATCGGTGTCAAGGGTCCGCCGTGCGGTGTCCAGCTTCTGCCGCTGTCCGCCGACAGATAGAGGTTGACACGGCTCTCGGGATCGTGCACGGAATCGTAAAAACCGCCGTGCCGGCTCAGGATGCCCGCCAGGATTTCACCGCTCGACAGCTTGAGCAGCGAATAAGGTTGGCGTATGAATCCGTAGCCCGTGTCGTCGGTCGGTGTGAACCAGACCTGCCGGCGCTCACTATCGGGACGCCACGGCAAAGTCGGCTCAGTGCTGGTCCCTTCTATACAAAAATTGCGGACTTCGTAGTCCCCGAACCCGGCGACACCGGCGCTGCCGGCGCCGTAGGTGTCATCGATAGCGAGCGGGCCCTTGACGTCGTTCACATACATCTGGATGTGATTGCCGCGCCGCTCGACTTTGATCGACAGCACGGCGTCCATGTGGGTCAGGACATTCGGCATGAGCATCATCGCCAGACCGCAGGCGTGGTCGTTGCCGTCGACTTTGGCGATCACGGCATAAAATGCGCGAGCCCGCCAGTTCATGTGCCATCTCGGGCAGTAGGCCCAGTAGTAATGACCGCTGTCCTGCGCCCCCAAGACGACACCGAAATGCCCATCCACGACGTCCAGCCTGAAATCGCACTGTACCGTTTCGTCGACGACACAGAGATCGGTGCGCAAGGCAAGGCTGCGCTTCTGGATGGCAGAGGGCGGTCTGATGATGTCGAGCTCCGGCATTATCCGCCACTCGTCCCGGCGTCCGCTGGCGTGCAGCGCCTCGGCTGCCGATGCCGCCTTCAGGCGGAGCGTCCAGGAGGCGCCGCCGCTGAAGGCGCGCGCGGCGAGGATGTGCGTCCCGGCGTCGAACCGGTGCCGGATGCAGTAGTTGCTGGAGGTGACGCGGGAGAGGTTGCCGGTGTCGCAGGTGTTCAGCACTTCGCTGCCGTCAATCCAGAACTGCATCCAGAAGTCGGCGCCCATACCAATGATTAACTCAGTCGGGGTGTCGAAGGCGATCGTCGCGAGCGCGTACGCCATCTTCCCTTCGACGCGGTCATGCTTGTCGCGAAAGAGCGCACTGAAATCGAGCAGGTCCCCATCCAAATCGACGTCCTGTCCGTCGATAGTCGTGTCGCCGACCTCGAGCGTCTCGGGGATATCGCTAAGCTCGTCGATCGCCGCACTCTTCAGCGGTTCGACGACGGCGCCGGGGCCGCTGACGTACATCTGCACGAATTCGAGACTTTCGCTCGCGAATACCCGCCACCGCGTCGGCAATCCGCTCATTGAGTCCGGCTCCGGCTTCAGGCGGTGCTCGCTGCCTTCGGTATCGACGAATTCCCAGATTGTATTATTGATCTCTGCCAGGGACATTGTTGTTCTCCTATTTGGGGTCGTTATAGTAAACCTTGTTTCGAGGGCCGTCTACTGCAACTATTCTCTACGCACGTTCTCCGCTGCGAGTCGTACTCCCGGTTGCGGCGAACCGGCTCTCGAAGCGTGGCGGTGCAGCTTGTCATGCGGTACCGCAGAACCGGGAGACATTACCCCGAAACTCGAATCCCTGTCCCATGGCCGCTGACCCCACATCCAGCCTGACACCCGAACAAATCGCACGATTCCGCGACGACGGATTCCTGTCCATCGGTGCCTTGACTACGCCCGAGGAGGTCGCGCAAATTCGTGAAATCTACGATCGTCTGTTCGAGATGCGTGCCGGTTGGGATGAAGGCATGTATCATGACCTGGCGGGCACGGAAGAGGAAGGGACGACGGAGCAGATACCGCAGATCATGAAGCCGGCGCTACGCAAGTACGCCCCGGAGCTCTTCGAAACCGAACTGCTCGCCAACGCCGCAAACATCGGTCGCCAGATTCTCGGCGACGACTGTCTCTGCGAGGTGCAGCACGCCATCCTCAAGCCGGGCGGTGGCCCGGAGACCCCGTGGCATCAGGACGCCGCGTACATGGGCGGCGGGTCTCTCCTCCGCACATTTTCATTCTGGGTGCCGCTACAGCCGGTGACAGTCGAGAACGGTTGCATGCAGTTCGTCCGCGGCAGTCACCAAAGGGATGTGTTCGAGCATCGCAGCATGAACGACAACCCGCGTATTCACGCCCTCGAACTGACCCCCGAGGAGATGGGGAACGTCGTCGATCCCGTGGCGTGCCCGCTACCTGCCGGCGGTGCTGCGCTGCACGATTCGTACACGCTGCACTATGCCGGTCCGAATCAGACAGATGGGGAACGGCGCGCCCTCATTCTAAAGGCCCAAATCGAACCCGTACCCACGGGTAAGCCCCGCACCTTCCCGTGGATGGAAGCGTGGGATACTGCTGGTATGAAACGACTGAAAGCGAGCGACACATGACACTTACTGGGAATTCTTTTACCGTCGAAGTAAGGCGTGACCTGGGCCTGGAGGTCCGCGATTGCAGCGATCAAGTGGTTTGGAAATCTTCCGCCGGTACACCGCCGTGCATCGTGCTGGCCGACGGCAGCCGCCTCGGACTCGGTGCCGCCGACCAGCGCGAATCATGCGACTTCGAACAGGACGGATTCTGCGGAATCCGCATTACTCTCAAAGAATATCCGGGTTACGATGCGGTTCTCGAATTGATCGTGGCGATCGCCGCGGATGAGGACACGCTTCTGGTGCAGGTCGAGCAGGTCGACGGCACACCGATTCGCGAGGTCGAGCACCTCTATCGCTTCGAGAAGCCGGTCGCCGACGGCGGTTACCTCGTGGTACCGTGCGGCTCCGGCTACCTGATCCCGGCTGACTGCGCGGATGCCCTCCCCAGCACCCGCAACTTCAACCACTACATCGGCGGCGGCTGGTCGATGCCGTGGTTCGGTATCGTGCGCGGCGCCGACGCGGTGTGCGTGACCGTGGAGGACTGGTGGGACTGTAAAGTAACGGCCGGTCACGAGCCCGGCATACATTCCAGCCTCGACTTCCGCTGGGCCGCCAGCCTCGGCAAGCTGGCGTATCCGCGCCGCCAACTCATTCATTTCGCGAAGGACCTGGACTATACCGGCATGGCGAAGCGGTACCGCGAACACGCCCGCAAGCAGGGACTCGTACGTTCGCTCGAGGACAAGGCGAAGGAGACGCCGACGGTCGACCGGTACGTCGACAGCCTCCTGGTGCGCTGGAACCGGTGGAATCCGGAGCACAAAGAACAGGCAACCGCCGACCTGGAACGCTTCCGCGAGCTCGGGTTCGACGTCATGTATTTCTTTCCGAAGTGCCCGGGTGAATACATCCCCGCCACCGATTCGTACGGTCTTTCGATCTGGCAGGCGTACCTGCAGCCGAACCCGGACCCGGAGTGGATCGCGTATGCCCGCGAGATGCGCGAGCGCGGCTACCTCATCCAGGGCTTCATTTCGATGATCGTCCAGAACGAGGGCGCGACCGGCTACGACCCCGATCTGTTCGCACTGGACGCAGACGGCTCCCGCAACCAGTGGCGCCTGACCATGGCACGCGATGTCGAGCGCAACCGGGATGTGCTTGACGCGATCAAAAAACACAAGATCGAATTCGATGTCTTCTACTACGACGCTTACTCCGCCAACTGCGGCGGCGTCGAGGATTTTTCACCGGACCATCCCTGCACGATGCGCCAGTGTTTCGAGACGATGAACCAGGCGTTGGCCGATGCCCGGCGCGAGGGTCTGATGGTCACCGGCGAGCTGGCACGCTTCTATTGCATGGGCGTGTGCGACGGTTTCTTCTTTACCGACTGGGCCGGGGACCGGTTGACCAACGGCAACGTGCACCAGGCCTCCTGCGGTGACCACGGCCCGGTCGGCGAGCCGGTGCCGCTGTTCGAGCTCGTTTTCCACGAATGTTTCGTCGCTGGGTTCTCCGGCGGCGGCTATGCTGATTATCAGCCGGGGTTCGACTGGTGGCGCGACCGCACGCCGCGACTGTACGAGATGATGTTCGGTAGCGCCCCGGCCTTCAACTGGCTGCCCACGTGCGACCTGCCGATCGAGGACTGGGACGGCCCGGAAGCACAGGCGCGCTTCGCCTGGCTCAAGCGCTGGAACATCTGGTATAAAGCGATCGCCCGGTCCGAGATGATCTCACACGAGTTCCTCAACGACGAGCGCACACAGCAGCGCGTTGCCTTCGCCAACGGCGTCACTGCCGAGTTCGACATGGCCGCGGACCTCTGCCGCGTCACCGGTGTCGACGGCTTCTCCGGCGACTGGGAGACCCCGGCCGGGGAGTTCGGCTGGTACCCGGTTGTCGAAGGCGAGTTCGAAGGGATCGACTGGATACCGGACGCGTAGGACCTCTGTGCGCGTCCGGGGAATTACTCAATTCTGCGTCCGTCTGCAGTTACACGACTCCGGTATCGTCTGGAGCGACGCTGCCACGAAGCTCACGCTGTCGGGTCAGACGTAGAACAAAGGACCGAAGTAGCATAAAAGACCAACGGGACGATTCAGTTTGTCCTTTATCCTTTAGGTTACTACCGCCGCTTATCGAACGGAAAATTGCAACTGGAGAATAGTGATGGGTCAAATGACGTATTCACCGCTGTCGATCGAAGCGGAGCCGCACGTTGTCAACACTGTCGGATACGTGGATCCGATGAAGTTTATGCAGCCGCATGGGGTGTGGGCCACGGACACTCATCTGTACATCACCGACTACACCAACATCCGCCCGGGGCGTCTGCTCATCTACGACACGCTCAAGCCGGGACCGGAAGATGAGCCGCGGATCGTGGACCGGATCAGCGGCAATGACTGCGAGACATTTTACGCACCGTCCAGCGTCGTTGTCTGCAACGACCGCTGTTACCTGGCTGATTTCGGCAACAAGCGCCTGATGATCTTCGACTCGCCCCTGCCCGAAAACGGGGATACGCCAATCGTCATCGACTTTGTCGACGCCGAGCCGTCGAAATTGAACTCGGCCAACGGTCTCTTTATAACGTCTGACAGGCTGTATATGACCGACACGTTTGAGCACCGGCTCATCGTCTGGGACACGCCGGTACCCGAGGACAATCAGCCGGCGCACATTTTCTCGCGGATGGGCGGCGGGATCGAGCCGGACACGCTGAAGAATCTCCGCAGCGTCCTCGTCGTCAACGGCCGCTGTTACCTGGACGATTTTGACAACGATCGTGTGTTCATCTTCGACAGCGAACTGCCCAAAGACGGTGACGTGCCGATTGTCATCAGCAACATCGGCGGCGGGATCGAGCCGGATACGTTCAACGGCCCGATCGACATAGCCGCCACCGACACGCATCTGCTGGTCACCGATTTCAACAATGACCGCATCCTGATCTACGACACCCTCGAGCTGGTCGACGGCATGGCACCCTGCGGTATGATCGATTGTGCGAGCCGGGGCAACCAGATACGCCCGGACTGCCTACGCAAGCCCCGTGACCTGTTCATTTCCGACAAGTATATCTATGTCACCGGCTTCTACACCGACCGGCTGCTCATCTTCGACCGCAAGGATGTGCTGGGCGACGGTGCATGAGGACCAGCTACAATCCTCGACTTTCCCTCAAAGGGCGTTGAGAGCAAGCTGGAACCAGATCAATCCCCCCCTGCGATGCACGTCGCGACGTTGCAGTCCGGCGGCATTTCATTCAGGCGATAGGGCTGTGCGTAGACGGTTGTTTTTGACGAAACGTGATGCATCATAGCTGATTGGTAACTGGCGTGGAGAAATGCGCCTTGCCCTGGAGGTTTTCCATGCTTACGCCATTTGAGATCATCGGCCGGCTGGCACCCGAGTCGATCCGTGCCATCATGACCCCGGGCCCGTCGATCGCCACATCGTACAATGACACTTCGGACTGGATGGACTGGGCGGTCACTGCATCCGAGGACGTTGGCAACAATACGTATACGTTTGTTCTCGAATCGCCGGCGTCCCTGCGGGCCGATTGCACAGTGACGCTCGACCACAAACACCGGGTGGCAGTACATCGCACGACGCTGCAGAACACCTCTGACGGGCGGACCCGGCCGATGAACGAAGCCGTGGCATTCTCGCTGCTGCTCGAAGGCGTACAACGGCCGGCGATCTTCAGCTGCGGCGGTGCTGGCAGCGGTGTCGGCTGGCCCCATGCCCGCGAGTTTCCGCCCGATGCGTTCCGCACGCGCTGGACAATGCCGATCAGTCCCCGCCCTGTCTACTTCGAGAGCGGCGCCCGGGCGGCACACAGTCTGACCTCCTCGACGCAGGACCTGCCGATATTCATGATAAGGCCGGCGT
>CAYWQM010000042.1:10372-40182 GCA_964460215.1 uncultured Lentisphaerales bacterium | reverse complement strand
CCGGCAGCGGTAATGTCGCCGATGTCGACGTTGCCGGCGCCCAAAGCCGTGATCGTAATGTCGTCACCGGTTATGTCGCCGTCGCCGGTGATGTCCTGGTTCGCTGCGGTTGTCACGGTGACATCGTCGGTGGCGTTGAGGGCGCCGGAAAAGACGACGGCTGTGTCGATGGCGTCGAGGTCGAAGAAGATGTCGCCGGCGGCCAGGGTGGTGCCGGCCAGGGTGACGGCCAGGCCAGCGGCATCGATCAGCTCGATATTGCTGTCGAGCGCGGTGGCCGGGCCGATGATCAGGGAATTGTTCACGTCGATGGTGCCGGCGGTCTGGGTGAATGAACCTTCAATCGTATCGTCGGTAGCCGGTGATAAGGGGTCCGACGCATTTTCACCAGTGATAACGTCGAAGAAACGGCCGGGGACAATGGCGCCGCCGGTGGAGATGGCGCCTTCGACGGTCATCTTGATGTCGTGCGTGGCGATGACGTCGGAGCTGTCACCTATTGTCAGTTCACCATCGGGCGCTTCGAAGATGACGTCGCCGCCGTGGGCATTGAAGTTGGAGCCGGCACCGACAATGATGTCATCCAGGCTGAAGAGGTCGAGCTCTTCCGCCTCCCCGGGAAACGGGTTCTGGCCGGATCGTATGAGGACCGTGCCGTTGGCGTTCTTCGAACCCGCGTCGATGGTGACGTTGTCGGCGAAGGTGACCGTATCGTGGGCACTGAGGGTGATGTTACCCTCCGGTTCAGTCGGGTCGGTACCGGCAGTCAGGGCGACGCCGGCATCTACCATGATCGCGTCGTTGGTTGAGAAGTACACGATATTGCCGGCCGCAGTCAAGTCGATGCTGCCGAGCGAGAGATGGATCAACCCCGGCGTGATGGTGGTGATGTCGGCGCTCGAGTCGATGGTCGAAAGCGGGTCTATTTGGCTGCCACCGACGAGATCGGGCTCGAACGTCGAGCCGTCGAACTCAAGGTAGGTATCGCCGCCGTTGGGCAAGACGCTACCCGTGCCGTGGGTGAAGGTGCCGGCAACGCCATCGCCGGGCCCGGCGAACGGGCCGGCTACACCTACGGAGATCTCCTCGCGGAAATCGGCGTCGCCAATGATCGCCACGCTGCCCTCGACAGTACCGACCAGGTAGAGGGGATTGTCTTCGGTTCCGGCGTGGTCGTGGGCCATGATAGCAAGGCCGAAGCCGAGGGGGCTGTTGTCGAGGATGTTGATTGGTGCGGTGTCGGTGAACGAATCACCGTCAATGTCGACGGCCGTGGCGTTCTCGACAATCACATTCTCACCGGCTATGAAGACGACACCGGCTGGGACACCGGCCGGGAGGCCAACGGTGCTGACGCGGTTGAGATCGAGCGAGACGTTGCCGTCGGCCCCGGTCTCCCCGGCCGCGTCGGTACCGATGATGACGTTACCACCGGTGCTGTCGAGACCGATGCCGGCATCGATATTGTCGGCGAGCGTGCCGTCGGCGTCGGCGTAGATGTAAAGGCCGAGACCCGCTGCCGAATCACCGATGGAGATTTTGACGGAATCGGCCAAGCCGCCGAAGATGATGACATCGTCGATGGCGCGGATGTCGATGAAACCGGTGTCGGCAGTACCGATCGCCGTGAGGACGGCGCTGGCGCCGGCACCGTTGGCACCGTCGATGGTGACGTCGCCGTCGGCGCTGGGAGCGATCGAGGTCAGGCGCATGTCCTGGCCGGAAGTCATATCATTCTGGATCAGCACGGAGCCGGCGTCCGCGGTCAGGTTGATGTCGCCGCCGGCCTCAACCTCGAGGCCGTTATCCGAATTCAGGGTAATCGCATCTCCCTCGACAATGACATCGGCGCTGTCGTCGGTGTCGGCCGGCTCGGCCTGGATCCTGGCGGTGTTTAAGAGAGCGACGGTGCCGACATCGGAGAAGATATCGATGTCGCCGCTGACAGCCGTCGGTTCGTCGGTGAGCAGGACGGCGTTCTGATCGATGGTGATGTTGGCATCGGCATCAATGTCGATAATCTCGTCGGCAGTGACGTCACCGCTGATATCGACGGTGGCGCTGCGGCGAGTGCCGCCTATCAGCACCTTGTTGTCGGAGTTGAGCGAGACGCCGAGGTTGGCGGGGTCGATGTCGACCGCCGCCGTGTCGCCGGCGTCGATGGTGATGTCGCCGGTGCCCGTGGTGGTGATCGTACCGGTGCCGTCGAAGGTGATGTCCGAGCCCGTCGCCGTAGCGTCGAAGTCGATGTCGCCATCGCCGGCCTCGGTCTTGATGTCACCCGTGAAGTTAGTCGTCGTCGAGATGGTGCCGACAGCTTCCACCACGATATCACCGTCGGCAGTGGGGCTGATGACGTCGCCGGCATCGTCGAACTGGATGTTGCCAGCACTGCTGATGATGCGAATGGCTACGCCGGCCCCGTTGCTGAACTCGGCGTCGATCGCCGTGCTCTCGACACCCGGCGACGAGATGTCGATGAGACCGGAATCCGCCAGCATGTCGACCTGGTCGAGGGCGGAGATACGGCCGTCGGTGAAGGTAATAGCGTCTGGGGTGTTCAGGAAGCCGAGGCCATCAGCGTTGCCGATGATGATATCGGTCGCTTGCTGGAACGTCTTTGTGGCACCGTCGGCACCGATGCCGCCGGCAATCGTGATAGTCGTGGCGGAACCAAGTCCGATATTCCCGGGGGTGCCGTTGTTGGCGCGGTCGGCGCCGAGATAGGCACCGGTATTAATCGTCAGGATATCGGTGCCGTCGAGCTGAATGGAATAACCGCCGCCGTGGGCGCCATCCGCGATCTCGGACTCGAGCACGGCATCGACATTGACGGAAACAAAGCCGGCAGTCGCTTCGGCATGGATCCAGTCAGCGGCGTTGTTGTTGAGGGTGATGCCGGTGGCAGCGGTGATCTCGATACCGCCGGAGCCAGGAGCGACGTCGACGTCACCGTTGTTGGTGTACGCGCCGGTACCGTCGGCAACGGCCTGGGGGATTGCCAGATGTTCAGGGTTCGGAACTGACAAGAAATCGAAGTCGGCTTCAGCCAGAAAGCCGCCCGCGTTTGCCGTGATTGTCGTGTCGTCATCGTCGATGTTGATGTCGTCGATCGCCAGCAGGGTGACGCCGAAATCGTCGTGATAGGTGTCTCCGCCGTCGCTGCGATCAATCGTCCCGTTTGCCGTCAGATCGATATCCTGACCGCCGCCGGAGGTGATCGTGATGTTTTTGCCAGCGATCTCGATGGCGCCGCCGGCGGTGATCTCGACGTCGGCCGCGTCGCCGGCGGTATCAGCGACGCCGGAGTTGATGAGGACATCTCCGGTACCGTCCGCCACAGCGCCGGCCGCGGTGCCGCTGATCGGTGCCGGCCAGTTGAGCACCTCGGTAAGGTTGGCATCGGCATTGATGATGACGTTACCGAAGCCGTTGATCGGCGCGTTGATCGTGATGTTGTTGGAGGCCAGCAGCGCCACCGAAGTGCTGTCGCCGCCGTTGCCCTCCGGCGGGAGGTCGGCATTCGCGACGTTACCCGTCGCACTGAAGGCTATGACCGTGCCGCCACCGGCAGCGTCGATAACGATGTCGGCCGCGGCGATCATAATGCCGCCGAAACCGTCGGAAGCTATGATCTCACCAGCAAGCATCGTGCCGCCGTCGTGTGTGAAGGGACCGATACCGTCGGCATCGGAATCGGCCCAGATGATAATGTCCCCGTCGGCCTGCTCGTTACCATTGAAGGTGACACCGTCATCGGCCTCGACAATGATGTCACCGAAGGCGAGGATTCCGCTGCCGTTGTTGGTGAAGGTGATCGGATCGATCAGCACATTGCCGGAGTCGACGGGACTCCCGGCCGAGATGTTGAAGTTCGCATCGTCCATCTGGACATCGCCACCGGAGATGACGATCACGTCGCCGTCGTTGGTCCTGGCGAGGACAGCGCCTGCGCTGCCATCGAAGTGGATGTCACCGACCGATTGATCAACGGAGCTGGTGAGATCGTTCAAGGGCCCGTCGCCGAACTGCAGCACGCCGCCGGTTACAGTCATGTCCTGATCGACGACCAGGTCACCGTCGGTGATGATGTAGATCGAACCGTCGTTCGACGTCAGGGCGCCGTCGATGATGATGCCCTGCTCAGCGACGTCAGTAACATCGAAGCCGGCTTCATCGTCGGCGGGCGTATTCGTTTCCTCGAGCAGAATGCCGACGTCGTCGTCGTCGTCGCCGGTGTCGACCGAACCGTTGACGGTGATTGCGTCGACATTGATCACACCGTCACCGCCCGACAATGTCCGGATCAGGGCGGATTCAATGGGATTGACGCCGCCAATATCCAAAACGTCGATAGCGCCGGAGGTGGTGCCGGTGTCGGCCAGGATGATTAGATGGGTGTCGGAGCCGCTATCAGTGATGCTGGCCAAGTCAATGTCACCGGTCCCGCCGGTGGTGGTGAATGTGACAGTACCGCCATCGGGTTCGAGGTTGATCTCACCGATGGTGTCGTTGATCTTGATGTCCCCGCCGGCTGCGGTGACCGTAACGCCATCCTCGACATTGACCTCGTCAGCATTGGTCATCTCGACACTGGCAAGGGAAGTGACGTCGCCCTCCAGGTTGATTTCGTCGTCGCCGGCCGCGGTTCCGCGAATGATGATGTCACCGACGTTGATGCTGCCTTCGGCGTCCATGTCGTTGTTGCCCCCGACCTGGTCGAAGTCGATGGTGAGGATGCCGGGATCGGTGCCGACGCCGTCGCCGACATTGCCTCCCAACGTGACGTCCTCGCCGGCAAAAATCGTAAGGTTGTGGGCAAAGTTGGTGGCATCCAGCGCCGGCAACTCCACGTCTCCGCCGGCAGCTGTAAAGGTATTGGTGCCGGCAGCACCACCGTTGCCGTCGAGATCGATGGCTGCGGCACCTCCCAAATCGATATCCTCACCGGCACTGAGATTGATGTTCTCGTCGATGGCGACAGAACCCGCCGTCGAGAACTCCAGAGTGCCATTGGTTGCGTCGACATCGGCATCGATGTTGATATTGGCACCGGCCGTCGCTTCTAACCCGGCATTGGTAAATGTCGATGGGTTGTTCACGAAGTCGATCGCCCCGGAACTGTTCAGGGTCACCAGGCCAGAGACGGTGGTATTGGAAACATTGTCCACCTGGATGTCATTGACATTGCCGCCGTCACCGATGAGCAAATTTTCAGCAGTGATTCTACCGAGCTCGGAGTCGTCGAGAAGTCCGCCCGTGCCCAGATCGAACGCCCCCGCGGTCTGGCGCCCGACATCGACGTCACCCGTGGTCGTGACGTTGCCAGCGACATCAAAGTCATCGCTGATAAGCGTGATTGTATTCGCACCAGCATCAACCGTCTCGCCTGCGGAAACCGTGATGATACCCGTGGCATTGAGGTCGACGCTGCCGCTTGCAGCAATGCTGTCGACGGTGATGGCTCCGGCAGTGGCGGTAAAGTCCACCGCAGCAACTGTCGTGAAATCCGTCTCGTCCAGTATGATGCTTGCGGCTTGGAGCGTCAAGTTGGTGCCGACACCCAATGCCAGCGATATCGCGCCGTTGTCGGTGATTGCATTCGATGCAGTCAGGTCGATATTGCCCACAGCAGCGGCGAGCCCCTCCAACTCACTTTCAAAGATCCGGAACGGATTGGTTCCTTCGCCGGTTTCACCGACGGCAATGATACCAGTACCTTGAACGTCACCGCCGTCGTTACTCAAGAAACCGTCTTCAGCGGCGCCAGCATTAACCTGCGTTCCATCCTCACCGTCGGACGTACCTGGATTGAACTGGATGTCGGTGGGATCAAGCAGAAGCGTTCCGTTGCCGTCGGTGCCAAGGAGATGTACGGCCCCATCAAAGGTGAGTTGTTCCTTACCGGAAACTTCCGCGAAGCCGCCCTTTCCTCCTTGCGCGCCGCCATCGGCGATGATCGTACCCTGGTAATTGGTCGTTTGATCGGCCCAGACGATGACCGTGCCACCGTCACCGTCCGTCAGCGCATCGGCAGTGATTACAGCCCCCGCCCCGACAAAAGTCTCTCGAGCGTTCTGCAGGTCGCCTTTGCCCTGGAAGTTGCCGCCGACGTTTACGGTGCCGCCGCCGGTGGCGCCGGAGGCGTCGATAGTGGCGTTGCCGACCAGGCCGACCCGCTGGCCGAGCACCTGCACCGAACCGCCCTGGGCGTCGTCGCTGGACACGTCGATATCGCCGTAGACGATCGCGTCGCCCGCCGTGGCCTCGGCCAGCACGCTGCCGCCGGAGATGTAGGCATCCGGTTCCATCATGACGCTGCCGCCGGTCAGGCTGACCGTGGCGCGGCCGGCGCTGATCGTGCCGCCTTCGCCGATGGTCACGTTCTGGTCGGCGACGAAGCCGATGTAGCCGCCGCTGGAATTGCCGTCGGCAGTGATCGTCCCCTCGTTCTCGACGTCGCGGCCGGCGAAGAGTGCGCCCTGGATGACGCCCTCGATGTCCGGGGTGATCTCGATGTAGCCGGCGTTCTCGACGTCGCCGACCATACCGGTGACATCGACCGAGAGCGAGCCGCCGTAGATCGTGTCGAAGGTGACGTCCTCGAGCGCGGCCATGGTCACGGCATTCGCCCGGATATGCCCGGAATTGCGGACGTTGCGGGCCAGCAAGGCGACGAACTGCTCGGCAGTGATATCGCCCTCGTTGATGATGTCAGCTTCGGGGGTGCCGCGGAACAATGCCCGACCGGCCATAAATGCGTCGTTGTCCATGTCCATGGTGCTGGCGACAATGGCGCCGGCATCGATGCGGGAATCGGGTCCGAAATAAATACCGTTCTGGTTCACCAGGTAAACGATACCGGTCGCTTCCAGCAACCCCTGGATGACCGAGGGGTCTTCGCCGAGAACACGCGACAACATGGCAGCCTTCGAACCCGGCTGGGTAATATGGACACCGTTTCCGGAGCCGATACTGAAGCTGTCCCAGTTGACAATCGCCGAGCCCGTCGACTGGTTGATAAACAGGTCGAGACCCTGCTGGTTGAAGTTGACGTCGCCATGGACGACGCCCGGGTTGGTGGGTAACTGGGCGACAACGCTGAATGGGGTAGCCAGCATGAGGCCGCTCAGGAATATGCTCAGGAACCGTGCGGACCACGGCATTTTTTGATTCATTTGGAGTCGATCCATGTACTCTCCTTGTGGGTTATCAAAAGAATTGACAGATTTGAAGTGTTTGGTTTCAGGGCCGTAGAAAAGCCTGACAAGTTCGGGCTTTTGATGTGTTTGAAGAAAACACACACAACCACGGGAACCACGGCGCCGATGCCGTGAGTCTCGTGGGTGCGTCCGGATTCTGTCTCTCCCCTCTATTATGGTACGTCGCGAACAGGGGAAATCTTATGGCGGGCAAGGCAGGAAAAAGTCCGCTGGCGGCAGACCGCCGAACGGGTCGCTGCCAAAGTCTGGAAAGGAACCGGAATGTATTTTGTAACATGCTGGGAAAAAGCAAGTTATGACTCCCCAAAATGGATCCGTCGGCCCCGTCCCGGGTAGTTTCCTCGCGCGTGCGACAGACACATGAAACCGAATCCACTCACAAATTAACGCAAATGACTGTGAAGTCAACGAAATACGACACAGAAGATCGGGCAATCCGGGGACGAATGTTCGCACCTCTGCAAACTGCTGCGTTGACTGTCAAAAACGCCGGGCAGAGCCCAGTGCTGCAAATCGAATTGAACCGGCCGAACCGGCATTGGCTCCATTCCGCCGGAAAAACCGGGCAAGCCCGGCGCTGCAGGCTATAGTTAGCCCATGCAAACGATGATCACAGTCGAGGAGGCCGATCGCCTGATCCGCGAGAATGTGGGCGTTTATCCCGCAGTTGATGTGCCGTTCAGCGACATCTCCGGGCGGGTGCTGCGCCGCGACATCACCGCAGACCGTGACTTGCCCCCATATAACCGCGTCACCATGGACGGTATCGCCCTGGCGTACGCGGCTTGGGAGACGGGTCGACGGGACTTCCCGATCGCCGGTATGGTCAAGGCCGGGGAGCCGCCACTTGAATTGACGGAACCCACGCAATGCGTGGAGATTATGACTGGCGCAGTGCTGCCGGAAAGTTGCGACTGCGTAGTGCCGGTCGAAGACATCACCATCAGTGACGGCGTTGCCACGGTCGGATCGGACGTGCATCTGACGCACATGCACAACATTCACCCGCAGGGCAGTGATTCGCAGCGCGGCGATTGCCTGGTGAAAGCGGGGGTGCGCCTGTTGTCACCGCGCGTCGCCATGCCGGCCTCGACCGGCGACGCCATGGTCACGGTCGACAAACAGCCGCGGATCGCGCTGATCGCAACCGGTGACGAGCTGCGAAACATCGAGGACGAAGTGCTGCCCCACCAGATTCGCCAGACCAACACGCACGCCATCCGTGCGGCGCTGTGCAATGCCGGCTACAACGACGTGGCGCTGCATCATTTCCCCGATGTCCGCGAGGTGCTGCTCGACGGGCTCAGCCGCATCCTGGCTGAGAACGAAGTGATCATCCTGAGCGGTGGCGTGTCGATGGGCAAGTTCGACCTGGTACCGGGCGTGCTCGAGGAGCTCGGGGTCGAAGGCATCTTCCACAAGATCCGCCAGCGCCCCGGCAAGCCGCTGTGGTTCGGCATCGGCGGCGACGGCCAGGCGGTTTACGGGCTGCCGGGCAACCCGGTTTCGGCACTGGTGTCGTTTCAGCGCTATATTATGCCGCAACTCGAGCACTCGGCCGGGCTGGAAGCAGAACCGCCGGGCTGCGCCGTGCTGGCGGAAGACTTCAAGTTCACCAAGGCGTTGACGTATTTGCTGCCGGTGCAGCTGAGTTTCAACGCCGACGGGCAGCTTCTGGCGATCCCGGTACCACTCAATGGTTCCGGCGATTTCGCCGGCCTGGTGCCGAGCGACGGCTTTGTCGAATTGCCGGCGGACCAGGATTTTTTTCCGGCAGGCACTATCGCCAAACTGTATCGATGGAAATGAACGACATGCAGAACAACGACAATTCAGTGCGCGACACGCTGCAACGGCCGGTGCGGGATCTGCGGATTTCGGTTATCGATGCCTGCAACTTTCGCTGCACGTACTGCATGCCGATTGAGAAGTACCCGGACTACTACGAGTTTATGCGCAAAGGCGACCGCCTCTCGTTCGAGGAGATCACGCGCATCGCCCGGCAATTCGTGGCGCTCGGCGTCGTCAAGATCCGCCTGACCGGCGGCGAACCGCTGCTGCGCAAAAACCTGGGCGAGCTGATTTACCAGCTGCGCGAGATCGAGGGTCTCGAAGACCTGAACCTGACGACCAACGGTTACTGGTTGGCCGAACTGGCCACGGAGCTGCGCCAGGCCGGGCTGAACCGCCTGAACCTGAGCCTGGACTCACTCGATGACGAAGTTTTCCGCCGCATCACAGGCCGCAACAAAGGCGGGGTCGAACGCATTCTCGACGGCTTGCACGCCGCCCACGAAGCCGGTTTCGCGCCGATCAAAGTGAACGTCGTCGTGCAGCGCGGGGTCAATGACGAGGGGCTGCTGGATATGGTCGAGTTCTTCCGCAACACGGGGCATATCCTGCGTTTCATCGAGTACATGGACGTCGGCAACCTGAACGAGTGGGAGCAGGACGAGGTCGTCCCTTACCAGGAGATCGTCGACCGCATCGCCCAGGTGCATCCAATCGAGGCGGTGCCGCCCAATTACGAGGGCGAAGTGGCACGGCGTTTCCGGCTGACAGACGGCAGTGCCGAGCTCGGCTTCGTTTCCTCGGTTTCCAAACCCTTCTGCGGCGACTGCCATCGCGCCCGGCTGTCGGCCGACGGCAAATTGTACACCTGCCTGTTCGCCTCGAAAGGTCACGACCTGCGGCAACTCCTGCAGGACGGCGCCACCGACGACGAGCTGCACACGGCCATCGCCGGCATCTGGCAGGCACGCGACGACCGCTATTCCGAACTGCGCGCCAAACACCGCGCCGACACCGATGCCGACCCGAAAGTCGAAATGTTCGCGATCGGGGGATAGGGAGAAATGTTCAGTGGGAGAAAGCATTCACTTGTAATCGATTTTCGATGCTGTGATGAAGTGCCCAAGGCATACGAACTTTATTTTTCATTAAGTCGCATTAATTGACGGTTAATAAAATGACAGAATTCACCCATATAGATGAGCAGAACCAGCCAACCATGGTCGATGTCGGCGACAAGACGGCGACGGAGCGGCGGGCGCATGCTCGCACGATCGTCCAGCTGCCGCCGGAAGTCCTGGAAAAACTGGTGGACGGCGACATCCAGTCGGCCAAGGGGCCGGTATTTCAGACCGCGATCATCGCCGGCACGATGGCGGTGAAGAAAACCAGCGAGCTCATCCCCTTTTGCCACCCGTTGCCGATCGAGAAATGCAAAATCACCATCGCCGCCGACGAGCAGCAGCAGATCGTCATCGACTGCACGGTGCGCGTGCACCACAAGACCGGGGTTGAGATGGAAGCGCTCACCGGTGCCAGCGTTGCTGCCCTGGCGATCTACGACATGTGCAAGGGACTGTCGCACGACATCGTCATCGAGTCGACGCAACTGATCGAAAAAACCGGCGGCAAACGTGACTTCAAACGCCAAAGCCGATAGCCGCCACGGCCAGCGAAAGAGCGGGCAGCCCTACGCGTTCAACCCGTACGAGATCGCCGTGTGCGGGTATTCCAATGCCGGCAAGACCGCCCTCGCCTGCCGCTTGATCGAGTCCCTGTCGGAGCAGCACCGCGTCGGTTATGTCAAGCAGGCGCACGCCGTCGAAATGGATACCCCCGGCAAGGACAGTTTCCAGGCTGCCGCCGCAGGCGCCACCGATGTCTTCGTGGCGACTCCGGAGAACACCGCAACCCTGACGCAGCGCGGCACCGACAAGTTCCATCAGCAACAGCACCTGATCGACGCCGACTGCGTCGTGGTCGAGGGACTGAAGCAGTCGGACCTGCCGAAGATCGTCGTCGTCGATGCAGAAAATCGCATTCGCACCGATGGACTGGAGCTGCAGAATGTCCTAACCTGGATCGAACCCGGGCAGCGTGACGATATCGATGCTGTCCGCCGCGTCGCCGCCAGCCATTTCGCGGCGGTCACGGAAAGCCGTCCGCTGTACGGTCTGGTGCTGGCCGGCGGCCGCAGCACACGGATGCAGCAGGACAAGGCGGCACTGGATTACCACGGCAAACCGCAGGTTCGGTACGCCGGCGAATTAATGAGTTCGCACTGCGAAAAAACTTTTGTATCGGTCCGTGACGAGCAGTCTGCGGACGCCGCCGTCCGCGACCTGCCGCAGATCCGTGACCGGCACCTGGGGTTCGGCCCGATGGGGGGCATACTCTCAGCGATGCACGAGCATCCGGAGGCGGCCTGGCTGGTACTCGCCTGCGACCTGCCCTTTGTCGACGACAGCCTGCTTACACACCTGCTGGCGAATCGCGATCCGATGCGACCGGCCACGGCATACCGCAGCTCCAGCGACAGCTTGCCCGAGCCGTTATGCGCGATCTGGGAACCGAAAAGCATTTTTCAGTTGCTGCACTTCATGGGACTCGGCTACAGGTGCCCGAGAAAGGTGCTGATCAATACCGAGATCTGCCTGCTCGAGCAACCGTTCGAGTACGCACTGGACAACGCGAACCGGCCGGAAGAATACGAGGAAATAAAAAAGCGGATATCACAATAATAAATATTATTAAATATTAAATTTTATTTTTATATAATTAATATTAACAGGATATTATTATTGGTATAAATGATGCATTTTAGTTATCCCGTCACCTCTCTTCTTTCCTCACCCCGTTCGCGTTTGCATCGCGCCATAATTTTACTGTTTCTTCATCCGCTTCCACACCCATGTCCTGTTCATAAATCATCGCCAGTATATTCATCACTTCGATGTTACCGGCTTTTGCCTTTTCTCGCTCCACTTGATCGCGTTTTGAATCCGGAGTTTGCCTGAAAATCATTTACTATTATTGTATCCGACGAGTCTAAAGCCTGCACTGTTCACCTTTCAATCACAACGAAAATCATGAATACCTTGACGAAAGATCAATGGCAGCAATACGAACGCGACGGCTATCTGAAGCTCGGACGCCTGTTGTCCGACCCGGAACTGGCGGCTTTGCAGCAGCGCATCGATGACATCATGATGGGCCGGGCAAAGGTCGACTACGACCAGATGCTCATGCAACTGGACGGTGGCGGTGATGATTACTCGAAAACCCTGCCACAGACCAAGGGGTTCAAGGGGCCAAGCCGGAACTATCGGAAGATCGAGGACCTCGAGCTCGATCCGCTTTTCCTCGAATTCACCAAGCACCCGCTGGCCCGGCACATCTGCGGCCGCGTCTACGGCACCCAGACCGCGATCAAATGCATGCGGGCAATGTTCATGAACAAGCCGGCACGGCGCGGGACGGTTCTGCCGTGGCACCAGGACCGCTGGACCGGATTGGTTCCCGACCCGCTGGTGACAATCTGGACCGCCCTCGATCCGTCAACCATCGACAATGGCTGCATGCGGATCATTCCCGCATCGCATCGCAAGCTGCTGAACCCCGATAACCTGTCCGGCTTCCTCAGCAAGGAGCAACTCGCCACACTGGACGAATCGCCGGCGATCCACCTGGAATTGGCTGCCGGCGAGAGTGTGTTGCTGCACAACTGGCTGTTGCACAGCTCTGACGTCAACGACTCCCCTCAGTCGCGCCGGGCCTATAGCGTCTGCTACATGGAGGCCGCCACAAAATGCTGCGAAAGCTTTTCACGCAGCCACTTCAATGTCCTCTTCGGCGAAGGCGAATTGACACCCGAAACGCTGGGTTCACGGTCGGCGACGTAGTCTGCCATCGGCATCGCCCTCATGATCTTCCATCATAATCCTCTTCCGGACTGCAGATTGCCGGGACAGATGAGACGCGGAATGAAAACCGAACAACCACGGAAAATGCCATGAAACTGACAACTGACGGCTGCCGCGCCCGGCAACAGAAACTCCTGGAAATCCTTGCCGACCAGAACCTCGACGGCGCCGTGCTGGCCCAGCGTGAGCACGTCTACTATTTCACTGGCCACCTGCACAACCCGATGCATGCAGCCGCCACCCTGATCACTGCCGGCGGTGCCGTGACGCTCGCCGCGGACACCAGTGACGCCCCCGCTGTCGATGAGTTGGCGCCATACGCCGCCGACCGTTACTGCACGATGCATTGTCAGCAACTGGAGGAAGCGACCGCCGCGCTGGCACCGGCGATCGGGCCCGGAAAATACGGTGCCGACCTCGCCGGGGTCGCGGTGCTCACGCGCACCGGCGGCGACCCGCCGGTCGACCTGTGCCCCGAGATTCTGCGGCTCCGCAAATCGAAGCATCCCGATGAAATCGACGCCATTCGCGATTGCATCCGGCTTACGGAAGTCATGTACGACACTGCCAAACGCGTCATCGGCCCGGGCGTCGACGAGGTCGCCGCCTTCAGCGAAATTCTCGCTGCGGCAACCATCGCGGGCGGGGAGTTTCTGGAGTCCTGCGGCAACGATTTCCAGGCCAACGCCATGGGCGGCAAGCCACGACGCCGAGCGATGAACGCCGGCGAATTGTACATCCTCGACGCTGGCCCGTGCCTGCACGGCTACCACGCGGACAACTGCCGCACCTTCGCTGTCGACGGCACCCCGACCAAGGCACAGCTCGAGGCATGGGAACGGATTGACAGCGTTTTTTCAATGGTCGAGGCGATGATCAAGCCCGGCCTTTCGGCTGTCGAGTTATACAACGCTGCAGACGCGTATTTCAAGAAGGATGACGGCCCGGGCATGTCCCATCACCTCGGGCACGGTATCGGGTTGCGGCCGCACGAACCGCCCGAGCTCAACCCCAAGTACAGTGCGATACTCGAAATCGGCGACGTCATCACTATGGAGCCGGGCCTATACTGGGACGAACTCAGGGGCGGTATCCGCCTGGAAGAAAACTATCTGGTCACCGCGGACGGGGTCGAAAAGCTGACGCCGTATCCACGGGCATTGACTTAGAGCGTCGGGATAGCAGGACTGGCTCGGAACCAGGGAAGCGAAGCATAGACTCATCCCGTGAGAAATCACAACGGTACCGTCTGTGAAATTGATACTCCGAGGCGCTGTACACCGCAGTTCCCCCATCGGTCTGGCTTGACATTTTTGCCTACCCTCATAGGTTTGTTGCGTTCCGGCGTTAATTATCAATCAAATTGTGATTACGAAGGCAAAAACTGCATTCATCACTGCGATATCCATAAGCGCGGAAGCCTATCCGGCGACTGATGCGAGTCGGACATCGTACAAATAGAAACGCATGGGGAGGAGGAAGCGATGGGAGCTATAGCGACAATTTGTGGAATTCTTGGTTTGATCGTCGGTTTCGTTAGCTGGATCATGGTTGTGGTCGCAGCGTTTCGCTGCAAAGAGAACAACGTTCTCTGGGGCGTTGTTTGTTTAGTCACCGGCGTCGGCTCGGTGGTCTTCTGGATCGTGCACTGGCAAGAAGGCAAGAAATCGTTTTTTGCCTTCCTCTTGTGCATTGTGCTCTATGTCTTGGCCGGGGTATTCGGCGCTATGGCTGTGGGCAGCGCGGTAGTTGATGCGGCAAGCGAACTAGAAATGGAATTTATCGAAGGTGCGGGCGAAGCAGGCGACGACGCGCAGTAGCTCAAGCCCCCAACGCCGAGGTCACCAACGCGGAGATGCGTTATCGCTGTTCCGCGTTCGGTGTACCGGCTTTCTCAAAAAGCCAGATAATTCGATTCGTACATAGTACATCGGTAGCACAGATACACCTGTGCTACCGCGCGCAAAAGCAGGAAAGCGCGCCGGCCATCCCAAGCCACACGATCCTGGACGACAGTATGGACTTGGTGCACTCCGCATCCATAGCGATCAGTGCCGCAGACGGACAATCAATTCAGCCAGGATCCCGAAGAACAGCGTCTGCAATCCGAACAAGATGCAACCGAGCGTCGCGTTTACGTGCAGGACGGGCTTTGACGTCTGCCCCATGACAAACATGATCAATTCGACGGCAAAGGTGACGCCGCCGACTGCAAGAAAGGCAAGGCCGATCGGTGCAAACACCTTCATCGGCTTGATGCTGACCAGCACCATCAAAATCTGCGGCAGGACCTTGAACGGGTACTTGACGGAAATGAACGATTGCCCACCGGTACGCTCGCGGAAGGTCACCGGGGCATGTGCAAAGCGCATGTGCTTGTGATAGGCATCGAGCAGGATCTGCTGCGTATAGTTGTAGTCGCCCGGCAGATAAAAGATCTTCAGATAACTGCGATTGACCGCCAGGATTCCCGGCTGGCTGTCGCGCAGCGGCCAGCCGGTGAGCCAGCGCATGAGCCGCATAAAAATGTGATTTCCGCAACGCCGCAGCAACGGCATCCGGTACTCGATGCCGTCCGTCCGATCACCATAAACGACATCTGCGGTGTCATCGAGAATCGGCCGGATCAGGGCGGCGATGTCGTCCGGGTCGTGTTGCTGGTCGGCGTCGAACTTGACGGCGATATCCGCCTCGTCATCGCGCGCCGCCGTCATCCCGGTGCGCACCGCAGCGCCCAGGCCGAGATTCCGCGCGTGCCGCAGGACACGGTCGGCGCCGGCGGTCGTTGCCAGCGACGCCGTATCATCTGCCGACCCGTCATCCACGACATAGACCAGCAGCTCAACCACGTCCGGCGCCAGCAGCGCCCCGGCTTTACGGAGTCCGCCAACGGTTTCGGCAATGCTGCTCGCCTCGTTGTACGCCGGAACGACAACGACAAGTTTTCTGGAAATTTCGGACGGGACCTGTGTCATAACCGATAAGCTATCTGCCCAACAACGATTGACCAATGTGACAGGCAGGGTTCCGGCACGCTGGTGTCACTCGCCGAATTGTTTTTTAAATTTCTTTTTTTTACGGGTATCAGCCTCAACTACGCATTCACATGCACATGCAGTTTCTCCAGCGAGCGCAAGCCCAATGCCCGCTTGAACAGCAAATCGTTGTCAGCCAACAGTAGGTTCGGCAGGCGGCGGGCGACGGCACGGAAGGCAACGCTGCCTTCGATGCGCGCGAGGTGCGCTCCAAGACAAAAGTGCATACCGAAACCGAAACCGACATGATTGTTCGGCTGGCGGGTGATGTCGACCGTATCCGGGTTATCGAACACCTCAGGGTCGCGGTTGGCGGCGCCAATCAAATGGGTAATCGTCTGGCCTTCACGGATCTGTTTGCCACGCAGCTCGAAGTCCTGCAACGCCACGCGAGCACCACGCGTCACCGGCGGGTCGTACCGCAGGAACTCCTCGACGGCGCTGTCGACCAGGCCATCGGGATCGGTCTTGAATTTCTCGAATTGTTCGGGGTTCTGCAGAAACGCCAGCATGCCGCTGGCCAGTAAACTGCTGGTTGTCTCGTGCCCGGCAGTAAAAATGAAGACACACAACGCGAACAACTCCTCGCGACTGAGTCGGTCACCATCGGCTTCGACTTCCGTCATGGCAGTGATCAGGTCGGCCTGCGGGTTGGTGCGACGTTCAGCGATGATTTCGTCAAACAAGGTGATGAGCCGGTCGAGACAGGTCTGCGCCTCGTCGATGTGGTCATTGATCGCAGGGCCGCCACCGGAACTGAACGGCAGCATGCCCTTCACGCACTCGCAATAGAGTTCGCGCCGATCGTCGGGAACGCCGAGCATCTCGCAGATAACCGCCGCCGGCAGCGGCAGGGTGAACGAATGGATCAGCTCGGCTTCATCGACAGCACAGATGTCGTCGAGCAGCCCTTCAACGATCGCTTCGATACGCGGCTTGAGGTCCTGCAGCATGCGCGGCGTGAACACCAGGCTCACAAGCCTGCGCATGCGCGTGTGATCCGGTGGATCGACATTGAGCAGCCAGCGGCAGATATGGTCAATCATCGGTGCGGCGCGGGCACGGTTCTCCGGCAGCAACGGATCGGTGTACATCGGGCGGCGACTGGTCGACAGGCGTTTCTCTTTGTCGCGCAAGGCCGCGCGTACATCATCGTAGCGGGTCACCAGCCACATGTGCATCGGTTCGCACCAATGCACCGGATCCTGTTCGCGCAGGCGTGCAAAAAAAGGATACGGGTCATTCAACCGCTGGTAACAGAAGTCTTCGTAATCAGGATCGTGGGTGATAGCGCACATAAGCTGGAGTCCTTAGAAGTCCAAAACTATACCGGGTACCTGTAGAGCTGCAACCATGACCGGGAGATGCGACACCAGGTAATTCCAGCCGGCCATTGCTGCGGCGCTCGTCCTTTACGGCTTTTACGCATGACCGGCGGCCATATCGGAAGCGTTTCGCCCAGACGTCGTAAGCCAGTAGCGCAAAGGTGCGTGGCACGGTCGGCACCGATTGGACAGACGCAGAGATCCGTGTCTACTTTGGGAGTATGATTGAGGGCATATATTGATGTTGCGGCACCGGTGCCTGATATTCGGATTGAATCAAACAAAGGGAGAGAAATGAGCCAGCAACCGACACAATCATCTTTGCACGGCAAACGCGCCCTGGTCACCGGCGCCTCCGGCGGTATCGGCGGCGAGATCGCCCGGGCCCTTGATCGCTGCGGCGTCAGTGTGTGCCTGACGGGTCGCAAAACCGACGTCCTCGATCGGCTCGCCGCCGAGCTCGACAATCCGGCAATGACCGCGTCCGTCGACCTGCAGGACGAAAACGCACTTCTCGCTCTGGCAGCCCGGGTGCGAGACGAGCTGGGAGAGATTGACATCCTGGTCAACTGCGCCGGCGTGCTGCCGGTAAAGCCATTAATCGAAACGACAACTGCGGAATTCGATACCTGCCTGTCGGTCAATCTGCGGGCCCCCTTCATCCTCTGCCGGGAGGTTGCCCCCGGCATGCAGCAGCGGCGCTGGGGCCGTATCGTCAACATCGCTTCGTCCTCGGCGTATAGCGGCTTCGCGAATTCATCGGTTTACTGTGCCAGCAAGCACGGTCTTCTCGGGCTCAGTCGTTCGCTGTTCAACGAAATGAAAAACGACAACGTCCGGACTTTCTGTATTTCCCCCGGCTCCGTACAGACCGAGATGGGCCGTCAGATCAAGCATCAGGACCCCGACACCTTCATCGACCCGCGGGAGATGGGCCGGTTCATCGTCGATACGATCGCCTACGATGGACACATGATTGCCGAGGAAGTGCGGCTCAACCGGATGTTCGTTCAGTAGGCGAGCACACTGGTTCAGCAGGCAAGACGGCGCCATTTTTTTGTCAACAAGCCCACTGGGAAACTTGGCTGGATCATGGACAAAGATGCCCAGTGAGATTGGACCGAATTACCTGATCGCCTCGCATTTTCCGGGTTTCATGGCATCATAATCGATCACGACAACTGGACTGAGAAGGAAACAACTATGAGTAAGCGAAAACGATACGTCCTCGCCGGCACCGGGGGCCGCGGCACCGGCATGTTTGGTGAAACGCTGATCGGTGATTTCAATGACCGTGCCGAACTGGTCGGCCTGTTCGATTCAAACCCGGCACGCATCGCAGGTTCGCAGGCGGCTATGGGCACCGATCTGCCGGCGTTTACGGACTACGACGAGTTGCTGCAGCAGCTCGACCCCGATTGCGTCATTGTCTGCACGCGTGACAACACCCACGCCGATTATATCATTCGGGCGCTGAACGCCGGGAAGCGGGTTTATTCCGAAAAACCACTGTGCACGACAGCCGAACAATGCCGCGCGATCGCGGCCGCGGCGGCCCGTTCAACGGGCGACTGCTTCGTCACCCACAACATGCGGTATCTGCCGTCTTGCAATCTCATCAAGACCCAGCTCGACACCGGCGCCATCGGTGAACTCATCTCCATGGAGTTCCGCGAAACCCTCGACCGCAGCCACGGCGCTGACTACTTTCGCCGCTGGCACCGCAAAAAAGAGAACAGCGGCGGCTTGCTGATCCACAAGGCATCCCATCATTTCGACATACTCAATTGGTGGGCCGGCGGCAAGCCACAACTCGTCAATGCCCGCGGCGGCACATATTTCTATGGAAGCAACGGCCCGTTCCGATCAACGAATTGCCGCAATTGCGAGCACACAGAAGCCTGCGATTTCCACATCGACCTCACCACCGACGAGCGGGCCGGCCAGCTATATATCGGTGCCGAGAGCGAAGACGGCTACTACCGCGACGGCTGCCTGTACGCCGAAGACATTGATACCGAGGACCAGGCCGCGGTTTTCTACAACTACGACAACGGCGTGCGGGTGGTGTATTCCCTGATCGCCTACGCCTCGTATGAGGGCATGCTCGTCGTCTTCGAAGGCACCAAAGGTCGGCTCGAGTTGGAAATCCGCTACCCGACCGACGACGTAATGGGCAAGAACCGTGTGACGCCAGGTCTCGATAAGCTGGAAGGCGAGCGACTGACCAGATATTCGCGTGACGGGGTCGAACAGATCGACATCCCGAAAATCGAGGGCGGACACGGCGGCTGCGATCCGTTGCTGCTGCAGGAGTTCATCGGCCAGCCCTGGGATACACCCAGGTCCAATTGTATGGCAACGCTCGACGAGGCGATCCAGGCTGTCATTATTGGTGCAGCGGCCAATGCCAGCATTGCCGGGAACGGCGCACCGATCAACGCGCAGGATCTGCTGGCTTAAATCAAAAGTTCGACATGTAGATGCCCGTAACAGACCCGGCCGATCAGTCGCCGATCGCTTCGGCGGCGCGCGCCAGCAACAACTCGAGCAGACGATCGTCAATGCCCAACGGAGCGCCGACAAATGTCTCGACCCCGGGATGCGCCGCCGCCGCCGCCGCCGCCAACTCCGGGATATCACTGGTCGAATGACGCCCCGGCGACAGGAAAAGCAGCGACACGACAACCCGCTCGGCACCTGCCGCAACACAACGATCGAACGCCTGCCTGATCGTCGGTTCCGCCAGTTCCATGTGCGCCGGCTCGATCGTGACGTACAGCTCGCCGGCATACTCAGCCAGGCGCTGCGCAAGCGCCACCAGCATCTCATTGGCAGCGGCCCGCCGACTCCCGTGGTCGACAACTATCAATGCGGTAACTGGCGGCATCAGTCGCCCTCCGTCCGGCGTTCCCGGCGGCCACAGCAGATGGTTTCGAAGACAAAAAGCTGTGAACCCTGGCGCCAGCTTCCCGCCCGCAACCCGGCCTTGCGCTCGAGATGCATCATTGTCGTTTCGCGATCCCACCGCTGCTCAGCAGCTACCTGCGGCAGAAAGACCGCGTGCTTGCCGTCCTTTTCCAGAATAATGCCGTGACGGCCAAGCTCAAAGTCCTCGATCGAAGCGATCGGCCGCCGCGGAGTCAGGCAGGAGATCTGCAGATCGACGTCACGGAATTCCGTGGCGGTCAACGACGGAAAACGCGGGTCGTGAAAAGCGGCATTGACAGCATTTCGTCCGACGTTCTCCAGCAGCGGCTCCTTCGCTTCGAGCGTCCCCATGCAGCCACGCAGATCACCGCGCAGTCGCAATGTCACGAAGCAGGCGCCGTTGTCGTATAAATGCGGCGGCGCTGTACTGGGCAGGTGATACTCTTCGTTCGCCAATTCCGACGCAATCGAGTCATGCGCGACATTGAGCAAAACGTCCACAGCTTCCTCGCTCATCACCAGATCATCCTCCGCTTCGGTGGCACGATAGACGATCGCGGCATAGCTGACTGTACTGCTGTAGTCTTCCAGCATTTCACCGGTATTGGTGTAATGCAGCAGCTCGAAATCCCCGCCCGCCTGCCGCAGTTCATGCAGCGCCAGCATGATCGCGATCGGCCGCTGGCCGCAGATCGTCGTGCCGGTGCGCTCACAGTAGCGCATGAAGCCGTTGGTATCCTGACGGATGATTTCGTCGATCGCACCGTGATCCAGTTTCGGCAGAGCCTCCGGTGCTTCTGCCTCGGCAAACGGGACGTAGTCGAAGCGTTCGCCATAATGCGTGAAGTCTGAGCTGACCACGAATAACGTCTCGGGCGGCAAGACGGCGTCGAGGGCTGCCGCGGCCTTGCGAATTTCGTCCGGCGTCAGGTTGCCACAAACCAGCGGGATGATCGGGCATTCCGGCATCAGATGCTGGATAAACGGCAACTCTACCTCGAGCGCGTGTTCGGGTGCATGCGCGTCTTCATTCATTTCAAACAGCGGATCGGCTGCGACAAGCGCGTTGCACACGGCGGTATCTACCGGCACGTCGCCCAGAGGCGTCCGAAAAAAATCGTGCGGCGCCACCGCGATACCATCGAACCAGCGATGGTGAGTCGGTCCGATCAGCACGATCTGACGCCAGCGTGCCGGATCAACAACCGAAAAAGCGGACGCTGCCGTCTCACCGGAATAACGCAAGCCTGCGTGCGGCACGATCAACGTAGTAACCGGCGCAGAGTCACACAGGCTCGGCGAAACCAGGAACTCGTTGAGAAAGTCCTGCAGACGCAGGACACTGTCCGGATAAAACTGGCCAGCGACAGCTGGTGGACGGGTTTTAGACATGGCGCAATCCAATGGTTGTGACGTTGTTCAGTGCGTCACATCCTGACTCGACCATATCGCCGACAGCGACATTTTCAATAGTCTTCCACTGCCCTCTTGCCTCATGAATTATCCGCCCATGCCGGTCTCTGCGATACCGGCCCGGTGCTGATCGAAACATTGTCACCGGCACCCTGAACGGATCATCCGGCACCGAATACCGGTTCATTGCCGCCGCGTCACCAACGCGTTGAGCAGGCGGAAAATGCGCTCGACGCCAGCGATGTTGACCCGTTCATCCGGTGAATGAGCATTCTCGATCGACGGACCAAAGGACAGCAACTCATCCGTCCCCAGCGCCGCGCCAATGATACCGCATTCAAGACCCGCATGAATCGACTCGATCCGCGGTTCCGCATCAAATTGCTCGCGGTACGCCGCCAGACCAAGCTGCAGCAGAGACGAATCCGGTTTTGGCGCCCATCCGGGAAAGTCGCTGCCGACCGCAATAGTCCCCCCCAGCACTGCCGCTGCCTGTTCGATTTCATGACCGATCTGCTGCTGCTCTGCGTATATTGTCGAGCGCCCCATCAGCTTTATGGCGATGCTGTCCGCGGCATCCGTGATAACACCGAGATTCGATGACGTCTGCACTTGCTTCGTGTAGACCGGGCCCATCGCCAGCACCCCATCGGGTACAGCAGTTATGAACGAAACCACGGCCATCGGGATCTCGTATTCGCCGGCGTCGGCTGGTTCGGCAGTGATCGCCGCCTCCGGTTCGGCATGGCGGATGCCGGCGAGTACCTGCGCCGCCGCTGACTCGACATCGGCCCGCGCACAGCCCGCCACTGTAAAGCTGCATTCCCTCGGGATCGCATTCATGGCATTGCCGCCGGCGAATCCGGTCACCCGCAGTCCGGCTTGTGCCGCCGCCAGCGCCTCGACAATAGACGCGGCCGTCCGAATCGCGTTAATCCGGCCCTTGTCGATATCAACACCGGAATGACCGCCACGGAAGCCACCGAGGCAACAGTGCCAGCAGTCGCCGCTGCTGCCGTCATTTGCGGACTTCTCAAAAGACACGGTCCAGTCGGTACCGCCGGCACAACCAATGATGAAAACACCGTCCTCTTCAGAATCGAGGTTAATTATGCGACGGCCTTGAATAATCTCCGGATCACAGCCGAAAGCACCGCTCAGGCCACGTTCCTCGTCGACCGTGATCAGCAGCTCCAGTGGAACCCGATCCATTGCCGACTCCGCAACCGCCAACGCCAGCGCGACACCGATACCGTTGTCCGCGCCGAGGGTCGTGCCGTCGGCAGTCACCCAGTCGCCGTCGATGAGCGGGCGGATCGGATCGGCCATGAAATCGTGGACGGTGTCGGCGTTTTTTTCGCAGACCATGTCCATGTGCGCCTGCAGCACCAGGACAGGTTCGTCACCGAGAGTACCGATGCCGGGGCATGCCAGAACGATGTTGCCAGTGCTATCCTGCCGCCTCTGCCAGCCATGGCCGCGGGCGATCTCGAGCAGGTGCGCCCGAATCCGCTCTTCATGTCCGGACGGACGCGGAATGTTGCACATTTCCTGGAAGTGTTTCCAGACAGCGCCGGCGGGTACGTCAAAAAGTTCGGTGATCATCGCTGGTTCGATCTACTCCTCTGTGTCGAATTCCTTGAATCTCTCCAGGAAACCGCCGACAAAGTCGCGTTTCTTGGCCATCAACTCTCTTTCGTCGATCGACCAGTCATCGTGATCGACTTTGCGCCAACGTGTCGCCGCCTCTGTGTGCAGGCGTTTGAGGACGGCATAATAGCGGCGTCGGGAATCGGCGGAGCCGAGATGGCTGTTTCTGACGACCAGGATCGGCACCTGCATGAGGTTCTGACTATACGCGAAGATGCCCTGGTTTTTTGCGGAAAATTCATCAATAATCTCAATCGGCCGATCGCTGTAATCCACCAGTCGACCTGTACTGATCCCCGTCGACTCGATACCGTAGATGCAAAAGGTGAGTTCACTGATCAGATCCACGTCTGTCGGGTCAAGCTCGAGCTGCAAACGGATTATCCGGATGATTTCAGTGTACGGATTATAATCGACGTGGATACCCCCGACATGATACCACCACTCCGAAATACACTCGAGGCAATTGATCTTCAAAGCCGGCGTTTCCAGGCTGTGGCAAGCATTTTCCGCGGCTCGCGCCTTGGCCACCGACTTGAAGCTGCGGCACGGACGCTCCGCGTGGATCATGGGACAGACCGCCATGGCTGCCAGGCAAACAGCTATTTTCAAAAACTGCCGTTTTTTCATTGCGGCCTGCGAGCGGGTCCCAAGGTTGACAATTTTTCGAGGGTACTGTCAGAAAATCTGCAGCGCTTTGGATAAGTCACTGGTACATGCGAATCACACGGTTGCAAGCTGCTGGGGAGATTCATGCGAAGTTAGAAATTTTCCGACAATGGCAATCGGTCATGGCTTGTTGATGAGGGCGTGGGCGAGTACACTTGCGGCATGGCTGATCAACTCATTCTGGCTATCGATGCGGGGACAACAGGCAATCGCGTGCTGGCGTTTTCAAACGATCAGATGATCGTGGCGGATGCATATTACGAGTTTCCACGCACCACCCCGAAACCCGGTTGGGTGGAGCAGGATCCGGATGACATCTGGTCGACAACAGCACAGGCGCTGAAAGACGTGCTGCATGCAGTCGAAAGTGAGAATGTCCGGGCGATCGGGATAACGAATCAGCGGGAAACAACGATTCTATGGGATCGTGCGACCGGCGCGCCAGTCGGCAACGCTCTGGTCTGGCAGGATAGGCGGACGACGGACGCCTGCGCCGCATTGGCAGAACACAGCGCGGACGTCAAGAACCGCACCGGACTGTTCATCGATCCTTATTTCTCGGCGACGAAGATCGCCTGGCTGCTGGACCATCATAAGGACCTGCGCAGCCGCGCGGAGAACGGCGAGATCGCCTTTGGCACGGTAGACTCATGGCTGATCTGGAAGCTCACCGGCGGCCGGCAACACGTGACCGACCCGTCGAATGCCTCGCGCACGCTCTGCTACAACATCCGGACAGGCGAATACGACGATACCCTGCTGTCGCTCTTCAATGTGCCGCGTGCGGTGCTGCCGGAAGTGCGCGCCAGCGACGGGGACTTCGGCTCGACGGATGCGGCGATTACAGGGTGCGAAATACCCATATGCGGGGTGTTGGGCGATCAACACGCGGCGCTGTTCGGGCAGCTCGGCTGGGAAACAGGTGTTGTCAAGAACACGTACGGCACCGGGCTGTTTATGATGGCGTCAACCGGCAGCGGCATCCCGGATTCGGGCCGGTTGATCAACACGGTGGCCTGGCAATTGGGCGATGAGGTCACCTATGCAATAGAAGGGAGCGTATTCATCGGCGGTGCGTGTGTGCAATGGCTTCGGGACGGTCTGGAGATCATCGACACGGCGGCTGAAACGGAGGCGCTGGCAGAGTCATTGCGCGACAATGATGATGTATATTTCGTGCCGGCGCTCGCGGGCATGGGAGCGCCGTACTGGGATCCGACGGCACGCGGTGCGATTGTCGGCCTGACTCAGGGGACGACACGGGCACACCTGGCACGGGCGGCACTGGAGGCGATAGCGTTTCAGACAGCGGACCTGGTGAATGAATTGCAGCAGGCGACAGCCACCTCCGGCTTCGACCGCATGCGTGTCGACGGCGGCGCCACGGCAAACAATTTCCTGATGCAGTTCCAGGCGGACGTGACCGGTTTGACAATCGAACGGCCGGTGATTACGGAATCGACGGCGTTCGGTGCAGCAGCTCTGGCGGGTCTGTCCAGCGGTCTGTGGAGCCGCGAAGCGCTGGTTGGGGGACGACGAATCGACCGGGAGTTCAGGCCGGCGCTGGGCGAGGCAGAACGGCAGGCGGCGCAGGCTCGCTGGGCATCGGCTGTGGAGCGAGCGCTGGGCTGGGCGCACTGATCAAGGCTCACTCACCCTTGAGCAGGGGGCCGAGGCTTTCCTGATACCAGGCACCGGGCGGATCGGCCAGGACAATGGCAAACAGTGTCAGGCAGACGATCATCACGGCTGCCGGGATTGCCCACCAGTACCAACGCGCGCAATACTGCTTTGACCCTTTCCCGTGCGCTCCAGATTCTGTCTCGTCCCTGGACGCAGCGTCTTTCGACCCGGGTTGCGCTCTGCTTTTCGCGGCCAAGGCTGAGACGCCGCCCTTTGCGCCTGCCGCCCGCATGGCGCCGGCTTTCTTCCGCTTCAGCTTCGGCATTGTCGCCTTGATTGACGACGGTTTCGCGGCGGTCTTCGACTTATCGTCTTTTGCGGTTTCGCCAGGGGCGGCTTCGACAACTGTTTCGGCATCAGCTCCGGGGCCGGCGGACGGTTTCCGAGGAGCCATGGTCATTTTTTTCTTTGGCCGGATGCCTTTTTTCAACGAGTTTTTCGGCTTCCGCTTCGGCTTCCGCGATGAACTGTCGACGGCCGCGGCGGGCGCTGGATCTGCATCACCTGAATCAGCGATGTCTGAACTGGCCCCGGACGGTGGGGTCGATGGCTGGCTGGCATGCGGATCGGACTCGGGCAGTTTGATTGCCGGCGCAACAACGACATTACTCACTGGCCCTGGCTCGGGCAGCGGGTTCTCCAGAATGCGCTGCAACCGTTCAATGACCACCGCGTAATCATTGAGCCGGTCCTTCGGGTATGCGGCGAGCATGTCGGTCATCAATTGATCGAGCGCCTCGACGGTATCGTGGCGCAGCTCACTGGCGGGTCGTGGCGGACCGGCGA
This sequence comes from uncultured Lentisphaerales bacterium, assembly GCA_964460215.1. Classification (GTDB taxonomy): domain Bacteria; phylum Verrucomicrobiota; class Lentisphaeria; order JABSQK01; family CAJWLW01; genus CAJWLW01. Next base: position 13,753 of record CAYWQM010000042.1, on the reverse strand, counting down.
ATCGGGCGTTCATGACCGTTTCGGCATCATCGCCGTCAAAAGGCGGGCATTGGGTGACTAGATAATACATCACGGCGCCAAGGCTATAGAGGTCACCGCGCAGATCCTGACGTCCGGTGGAAATCATCTCGGGGCTCATGTACATGACCGCGTCGGCAGTCGCCTCTTTTTGACCAATGACCGGGGTACCGGCGTACAAGAGATGGTCGAGACCAAAGTCGGCAACCTTGACGCGTTCATCCGCATCCAGCAGGATGTTGTCAGGCCGGATATTGCCGTGCAGCAATTCCTGCTGCGACGCGAATTGGAGACCGTTGGCAGCTTCGATAAACCAGCGACAGAGTTTTTCCTGGGACTGGTAAATCGTGCCGAACTTCGAATTGATGCCGCCCTGCTCCATGTACTGGCGAACGATATAAGGCTGTTCCGTCGTTTCACCGCAGGAATAGATGGGCACGATATTGGGATGGCTGAGTGCGGAGGCGCGGCTGGCTTCCTCAATAAACGCCTTGGCGAGAGCCTCGTCGCGGGAGAGTTCGGGTTTGAGAATTTTGACACAAATCTCCCGATCCAGGGTCAAATCCATGGCACGGTAGATCGTGGTCATGCCGAGGTCGTAGAGAATTTCCTCGAGCGCATAGTTGCCGAACGGCTGTGGAATGATCAGATCGGTGTTGCATGCGGGACAAGCAATTTTCGAAAATGCTTCCAGTTCAGTCACATCCAACTTCTGCCCACAGCCGAAGCAACCAATCTTAACTTGATACGTCATAAGTCTGTACAATAGGATGGCCATGAATTTTTACAAAACAGCCCCGACCATCTGGCGCTGGCGACTGATCTGCATTTTGGGTGTGATTGCGGTCCAATTTCCGGCAGCGGCACCTGTCAATTTGACGATTTTGCAGACAACCGACATCCACGCACACGTGATCGACTCGATATCCGATTCCAGGCAACCGGACTGGCTGAAGCTGGCGACAGTCATCCGTCGCGAGCGAGCTGCGTCGACAGCCTGTCTGCTGATTGATTGCGGCGATACTATCCAGGGTACACTGGCGGGTGTTTTTACCAGGGGCGAGATCAGTGCGCGCCTGTTGAATCATCTCGATTACGACGCCTGGGTGCCGGGCAATCACGAACTGGATTTCGGTACCCGCCGGCTGGTGGAGCTCATTGAGCAGGTGCAGGTGCCGGTACTCAACGGCAACCTGACTCTGTACGGCAAACGGTTGCGCGCCTGGCGCATGTACAACTGCGGCGGGGCCCGCGTAGCGGTGATCGGGATGAACAGCGGCTATCTGAAAAACTGGTTTAGCGAACCACATACCGACGACTTCGAGGTGACTACAGCAGCAGCGGCCCTGGAGGACCTGATGCCACAACTCACTTCTCTCGAACCGGATCTGATCGTGCTGGCCCTGCACCAGGGCCTGCTGGCAAAAGATCCGCGCGGGGTCAATGAAGTCACCGAACTGGCGGCACGTTTCCCGGAGATCGACATCATCCTGGGCGGTCATACACATCGCAATGTGGCAGGGATGCGCAGCGGCCGCGCCTGGTACGCGCAGGCCGGATTCGGCGCTGAGTACCTGGCCCGCATCGACGTACAGGTTGACACTGAGCAGCACCGCCCGTTGATGATCAAATCGCGGTTGATCCCCTGTGCCGGAGAACCACGCGATGCCATGGCACAGCAGGCCGTGGCCGATCTGATCAGCCCTCTGACAGCACTTGCGCAATCGCCAATCCGGCAATTGCGGGAAACCGTATCGTCATACGGCCGTCCCGGTTCCGGCTGTGCAATGAGCGATCTTTACTGCCGTGCGATTGCCGAACGAACCGGTGCCCTCGTCGTCTTTCAGGGGCGTCTGTCAAAAACGTCCTGGCCAGCGGACATACCAGTTACCGAGCAGCTACTCTATGATGCCATTCCGTACGAGAACAAGATCGGCATTGCCATGCTGACAGCGGACGAGATCACGATGGTACTGACGGAGCAGTTGCAGAGCCGTGAAAGTTATGTTTTCAACGGTATCTGGGGTATGAAGGCACAAGTCAGTGATGATTGGCGGACAGTGCGCGAACTGCAGTGGGAGCCCCTGGCCGACACCCGTGTACCGGTCGCCTTTCACAGTTATGCAGCGGCGGGCGGCGGCGGGCGTTTCCCGAAGCTGCGGGCACTGTTGGCAACACCGGCGGTGCAGCACCGAACGACGGGGTTAATGACGCGCGACATCGTCCGCGATCACCTCCGGGATTCAGCTGAACCTGTGGCACCGACGGTTCATTGGGTTATGCGTTAACAGTGACGGTGCGAGGTTGCTTTTTCGTGAAATAGACCTAGTGTCTAAGTCTCAATCAACCACTACTACCAGAAGGATATAGCAATGACAGACGAGCAACGCAAGCTCAACATCGGTCTGGCACAGATGCTGTGCGGCGGGGTCATCATGGACGTGACCACCAAGGACGAGGCCTGTATCGCCGAAGATGCCGGAGCATCTTCGGTAATGGCACTGGAGCGCGTGCCGTCGGACATCCGCAAACAAGGCGGCATTGCGCGCATGAGCGATCCCGAGATGATCCTGGCAATCAAGGATGCCGTTTCGATTCCGGTGATGGCAAAGGTGCGCATCGGACATTTCGTCGAGGCTCAGATCCTGCAGGAACTGGGCATCGATTTCATCGACGAGAGCGAGGTGCTGTCACCGGCGGACGAAACCCATCACATCGACAAATGGCAGTTCAAGTCGCCGTTCGTCTGCGGCGCCACCAACCTGGGCGAGGCACTGCGCCGGATTGGTGAAGGCGCCTCGATGATCCGCACGAAAGGCGAGGCAGGCACGGGGAACATTATCGAGGGCGTTCGACATTTGCGGACGATTCTCCGCGAGATGAAGCTCCTGACCCAACTCGACGAAGGTGACCTCTTCGCGGAGGCCAAACGGTTTCAGGCCCCGTTGCATGTTATCCAGGAAGTTGCAAAAACGGGTAAGTTGCCGGTGCCAAACTTTTCTGCGGGCGGCGTCGCGACGCCGGCAGACGCGGCGATGCTGATGCAGCTCGGTGCGGAAGCTGTGTTCGTCGGTTCCGGCATCTTCCGGTCGTCGGACCCGCAAGGGTTTGCGAGTGCGATCGTACAGGCAGTGACCCATTTCCGCGATCCCGAGAAGCTTGTGGAAGTGTCGCGCAACCTTGGCACTCCGATGCCGAGTATAGGCGCGGGACAGTTGAGCGAAGAAGAAAAGTTCGAGCATCGCGGCTGGTAGCTGTGAAAACGCTGCGTTGCAGGGATCGCAAATGAAGATTGGGATACTCGGGTTGCAGGGTTGTTGCGTCCCGCACCAACGCAAGTTCGCGGCGCTCGGCGTCGAGGCG
>CAYWQM010000042.1:0-10362 GCA_964460215.1 uncultured Lentisphaerales bacterium | reverse complement strand
CGTCGACTGCTGCCGCGTCGTTTTCCCCGAGGACATCACCGGCATCGATGGACTGGTGATGCCGGGCGGCGAGAGCTCGACGATGCTGAAAGCCGCACCACCCGGCCTCTGGTCCACAGTCAGTGATTTTGCTGAGACCCGTCCGATCTGGGGTGTGTGCGCAGGCTGCATCCTGCTGGCGCGCCACGTCGACAATCCTTCGCAGGAATCACTCGACCTGATGTCGATCGACGTGCGGCGCAATGCCTATGGGTCGCAGAACGACAGTTTCATCGACGATCTGGAATTGAATTTGAAGGAGGTCGTCCACATCGAAGCAATCTTCATCCGGGCACCGCGGATCCTGCAGGTGGATGACGACGTCAAAGTACTGGGTAAACACGGCGGGCACCCCGTGATGGTCGAGAGCCGGCACCACCTGGCAACGACGTTCCACCCGGAGTTACACGAGAGTATGGCTGTACATGAGTATTTCATAGAAAAAGTCATGCGCCACTCGGACGGGTGACTGCCTGGGGTTGAGGCGTTTGAATTGACCTCTTGCGGACAAAACAACGGCGCTGTATACTACCCGCTCCTTGTAACCCAATGTTTTTGTTGTTACCGGGACGGTAGCTCAGTCGGTAGAGCATCTGCCTTTTAAGCAGGGGGTCCCGGGTTCAAGCCCCGGCCGTCCCACCATATATTTTATCCGCGTATCATGTACCCAACGACCAACGGCATCGTCACTCTGACGACCGACTTCGGCGTTCAGGATCTTTTCGTGGGTGTGATGAAGGGGGTAATCCTCGGGATCAATCGCGTTGCGACGCTGGTCGATATCACCCATGGCATTCCGCCGCAGGACATCCCGACTGCAGCTCTGGTTGTCGATGCTGCATCCCGTTGTTTCCCGCCCGGTACGGTACACCTCGTCGTGGTCGATCCTGGCGTCGGCAGTGAACGGCGCAATATTGCCCTCGCCTGCCGTGGTCAATATTTCGTGGCACCGGACAACGGTGTACTGACGGCAGTACACGCCGACAGCCAGGACGTTGCGGTGTCATTGGAAGAAACCGTTTTTTTTCGCAAGCCGATAAGTGCGACATTTCATGGCCGCGACATTTTTGCACCGGTGGCGGCTTCTCTCAGCCGGGGCACGCCTTTGACATCTTTCGGCCCAACGATCACGGATCTTGTCCATGCCGATCTGCCGCAGCCGACGGTATCGCCAACGGCAATTGACGGGCAGGTGCTGATGGTGGATCACTTCGGCAACCTCATCACGAACATCGGCGGTGCTGCACTGGAAGCACTCGGCGCCAATCTCGAGATCACTATAGGGAAGGAACGGATCATGGGCATGCAGCCGAGCTATGCCCAGGCGCCGCCGCAGGCACTCTTGGCGGCGATTAACAGTTTCGAGGTATTGGAGATCGCCGTGAACCAAGGCAACGCCGCCGAGCGATTGCAGGCAGGGGCGGGCACGCCGGTACGAGTCAATATTTCTACGGGTGGGTGAATATTGGAGATCATGCGACATGCAGAAACGCTCAGCCGCAAGGCAAGCGGTGTCGACAGGTCGCTGTCGGCGTGGGAACCTTACAGAGGCGTGAGGCAGGCAGGATCGATGCAGAAAGTGTATATTTCGGTTGGCAAAAGGGAGTAACGCCATGAGAACAGGACTTTTAGCAATCCGTGCCTGGTACAAGTACATCCCAACGGCTCTGACCCTGGGCAATACGCTATGTGGCTTCACCGCGATTCTTTGCTGTCTGCAGATCTATGCACCGACCCAGGGTGAGGAAGTGCGGCAATTGCTGGGGTTCCTGCATATGCGCGAACCCGAGCCCGGCGATGAAGTACGGCAGTTGCTGGCTGTGAGCGCATGGCTGATTGTCGGCGCAATGATTTTCGACATGCTCGACGGATGGACGGCCCGCTTGCTCAATGCACACTCGCCTTACGGCGTGCAGATGGATTCGCTGGCGGACATGGTGACCTTCGGCGTGGCGCCGGCGGTGATGATTTCCGTGATGGCACACACCAACAAGCTGAACGTCCTCCCCTACTTCTGGATTTGGCTGTTGTGCGCCATCTACCTCGCCTGCGCGGCGCTGCGTCTGGCGTTGTACAATGTCAAAGCGGTGGGAGAAGAAACAACGGAAGGCTTTCAGGGACTGCCGTCGCCGGGTGCAGCGGCAGCGGTCGCGAGCCTGGTTTTGCTGTACAGCGATCCGCAGACCGAACCGATAGCCATGGTATCGAAGATCCTGCCGTTCTACACCGGCGTCCTGGGATTCCTCATGGTGTCGACGGTGCCATACATGCATTTCGGCCAGTGGCTGGGCAGCAAGCAGAAGAATAAAGTCAAGATTCTCGTTCTCATCGTGTTCTTTATCCTGTTCAACTGGAACTCGCGGCTGGTCGCCGCCGTAGCGATTAATGTCTACGTCATATCCGGCCCGCTGCAAGCGGTCTTCAGCTGGTTACGCCGAACATTCTTCACCAGGAAGCTCGCCGCTGAACAAACGGTCGACGGCTGACCGAAGAAAGGCCGTAGACGCCTCTAATGACGAGCGCCACGGCAACATCGTTGCCGCCGGTGCCGGATCAGGGTCCGCCGGGCGGTGGGTCGGACTGGCTCCAGACCTCCACGTAGTTGGGATCGCCGCCATCGAAGACATGCTTGTTGCGATCGCTGTGACCGTCCAGATAGGTGATGTTGGCGGTCGCGCCAGGATGCCGGAAGGCATACATCCAGCCGCGATTCGTGATTCCCCAGGCCGTGTCGGCGTTCCACTCGTAGTAATTGCCGACCCAGCCCCAGCCGGGCTCGTGCTTGTCCATGATCAGCGGCGCCGCGTCGGCGCCGCTGCCGGCCCCGTCGTTGTAGTAGGTGCCGCTGCCGAAGCCACGACGGGATAGAGAAGTGTCGCCGTACCCGACGTAGTAGTTGTACTGGTTGATGCTCCAGTTCATGGCGAAACTGCAGTGGTCGAGATCGCTGTCGTACGCCGTGGTAACTGGATTCGGCTGCTTGCAGTTGTTGTCCGCGGTACCGAAGACATGGCCGGCCTCCGCGGCGCAGCGGTAGGCTGGCCAGCGCCGCTCGGTGTAGGCCCAGCCCGATGGTCCCGGCGTGGTCACGCCGCCATGCACTTCGCCTTCACCCAGGTAGCCCTCCTTGCCCAGCGTCCGCCACCAGTGGTAGGTAAACGGGAAAAAGTCGTCATTGTCCTCGGCGAACAGGGCAAAAGCATAGTACACCTGCCGTTGATTATTGCGGCAGTCGGTCGCTATACCGGCGGCCTTGGCTGTCTGCAGACTGGGAAGCAGGAACGACGCCAGGATGGCAATTATGGCAATGACGACAAGCAGTTCAACGAGCGTGAATCCGGCGAACGCCCGCGGCATCTGCCGCAACCGCCGGGGATGCTTCGCAGTTGCGGCGGGCCCCGCCACGACACAACATCTGATGCGGGGCAATCTATTCACAGAGCGCCTATACGGCGACTTTGACGACTACTTTGCTGACTTCGCAGGGGGTGTCGGCGGCGATCTGCGGCATGTGCGCATCCTGCGGGCCGAGGATAATGAACGTGCCGGCCGGCATGGTCAAAAAGTCACCATCCCCTTCCAGCAGCAGGTAGTCGTCCTCCTCTTCATACGCCTTGCTGACGGTCAGGCCGTCGAGGTTCGCGTAGCCCATGCGCTCGTTGCCGCTGACGACGTACTGCACGTCGATATACCGGCGATGCGCTTCCCACATCCCCTTGCTGAGATCTTTGGTGGTGTAGGCCTGCACCATGGCATAGATCGCATCGCCGTCGATGTCGTAGCGGCCGAGTTCCATCCCGGCAAAATCGGTGTCCCGCAGATAAGCGAGAGCGGCAGTGATACGGGGCGCCACACCATCGTAGATTGCGGCATTGTCGATATGGTCAATGATCATGATCCGGATTCTCCTTTAGTAGGTTGAACAGCCAACCTACAATTGGCCGCGACACATTGCAACGCCATGTGGCGGGTGTACCTTTTTCTCCTTGCTTTCACGGGAGACTATTGCAGATGCCGGACACAGACGACAGTAGGATTCAGGACATTGTCATTCGGGCAATCGACGTCAAGCGCTACTATGGTAGCGGCGACGCCGTGACCAAAGCCCTGGACGGTGTGACGCTGGATGTATACCGCGGAGAATACCTCTCGATCATGGGGCCATCCGGCTCCGGCAAGTCGACCCTGTTCAACATGATCGGCGGCATCGACTCGCCGACCGAGGGGATGGTGTTTATCGACGAGATCGACGTTGCCCAGCTCGACTCCTACGAATTGGCCTGGATGCGCTGCCACAAGATCGGCTACATCTTCCAGAGCTACAATATCCTGCCGGTGCTGACCGCCCTCGAAAACATCACGCTGCCGATGGTCTTTGCCGGGCTCTCGGCTGACGATGCGCGTGACAAGGGTGCCGACATCCTCAAGATGGTCGGTCTGGGTGAACGCATCTTTCACCGTCCCTACGAAATGTCCGGCGGCCAGCAACAGCGCGTGGCGATCGCCCGGGCTATCGCCAACGACCCGGTGATCATCCTGGCAGACGAGCCGACCGCCAACCTCGATATCAACACCGGCAAGGAAATCATCGATCTGCTGCTGGAGTTAAAGGAGACCCGGGGCGTCACGATCATCTCCGCAACACACGACATGAAGATGCTGGACGTCTCTGACCGCATCTTGTGGATTCGCGACGGCCAAGTCGACCGTCTCGAAGAGCGCAAGGACCTGGACATCCACATCGGTCGTATCGAATGAGGCCAGCTTCCTAATGCTTTCCCGCGGACAAAAACCCGAGCAGATCGATCGTCGCCGCTCACTGGCGAGTATTCCGATCGTCAACGACTGTGTGAGTCATACCCTCGACGAGAACGGCCGGCTGCAGCTCACCATCGAGATCCAGCGGGGCAACGGTTTTCTTTCGCGGTTCCAGCCACGGATCATGAAGAAACGTGTGCGCCTCGATGAGCTCGGCATCTTTGTCTTCGAGCAGATCGACGGCAAACGCACAGTCAAGGCGATCATCGAGGCGTTCACCCGCCGATTCCGCACCGACCGACGCGAGTCAGAACTCAGTGTCGCGGCATTTCTCAAATCTCTGGCCCAGCGCCAGGTCATTTCCATTGTCGTCAAATAGCCGCATGATTCGTCACCTTATCCTTCTCTTCACACTGCTCGCGCCGCTGCCATTGGCAACGGACGCGGCAACTGTCGTTGACGTCGAGAACTTCTTCAAAGACGTCGGTCCGCGCAACGTCGGCAGCCCGGGCAACCTGCTTGTGGAGAAAAAGGTCGCAGAAATTTTCGCTGCCAGCGCCTTGGATGAAGATCATCACGGCGAGATCAACTTCACTGCGCCATCTTTCCGTACCGGGGCGACACAACTGCAGATTGATGGCTTCGGTCCGATCGACATCCTGCCGATGCACCCGACCATGGTGCGCCCCGGCAATTTCACAGAAAAGCAATTCGACGCCAGCCTGGTTTACCTGGGGCACGGCAGTTACGACGACCTCGAAGCACTCAAGGGCCAACAACTGAACGGCACGCTCGCCGTGATGGAGTATGACTGTGGCGAATCGTGGATGCGCTTCATGCGGTTCGGCGTGCGCGGCTTCATCTTCATCGAGCCGGATCGTTACGACCTGATCGACAGCCAGCGCAAGATCTTCACCTCCGAAGTGGCTGTCCCGCGGTTTTTCCTCGACGCTGTGTCGGGTGACCGGCTGCGCCAACGGCTGAAGGCTGCAACATCGCCATTACCGTGCAAGGTGGAGGCGGAACCGTCGCGCTGGGAAAATGTCGATATCCGCGATCTCTGGATACTGGTGCCGGGCAGCAATGCGGACCTGCAGAAAGAGGTGATCGTCGTGACGGCACCGATGGATTCCAACTGCATCGTGCCGTCCCTGGCAGAAGGCGGCCAGTCGAGCGCCAATCTATACCTGCTTCTGGAATTGCTGGCCAGACTGACCGAGAAACCAGCGGAACGATCGGTACTCCTGGTCGCGGTCAATGGACATACGCACGGTTTCCTGGGCGAAAGAAAATTGGCGTGGCACCTGGTGCAGGACCCGCTATCTGTTGAGTCGATCCGCAACATCATCGGCCGTGACATGCGACTGCAGGAGTTGTATGTCAATGCCTACTCCAAGCTCACCCTCGACAGCGTCGATAACCCTGATGACGCTGCCCTACTGGTCGCAATGCGGACGCTCGAGGACACATCAACCGGCACGCCAGTCGCAATCAAAGAACCGATCGTAGCCCGGGCGAAGGCGGACGTCAACGGCCGCAAGGCGAAGTTGATGCGTGAGATCCGCGATATCGACGATGATGATGAGCGCGAAGAGCGCATCAAGGAATTGCGGGCGGCAAATCAACCGTACGTCAATGTTCTGATGTTGTTCAATAAAGTTAAGCCGCGTACCGAGCTGCATGAACTCGGTGAAAAGGAATTCGAGATCCTGCGCAGCTACGTCAGCCACATTATTGAGCGTAACAAGGTATGGTTGGACTACAATCGGCGCGAGCTCGAGCGCGACAACGCCAACGGCAGGGTCCGAACGGCGCTGAAGGGATGGCACGTCAAGATTGTGATGGCTCTCGACCTCACATGGGCCAACGACCGCGTTTGCCTGTTGACAGGCGTGAATAGTGGTAACAACAAGGAGCTATGGTCCCGACCGCTCGGTGCCATTACAACGAAGGCCGCTGCGCAGCTTGCGGTAGATCTGCAGCTGGAGGAAAATCCCTTCGTCGACACGATGACGATGCTGGCTGGATTGACCGAGGATTACTACGCGCCGGGAACTGTCAGCGGTTGCACCGCACTTGTCAAAGCCGCCGAGGTGGCAGCGTTCACTCTGCGCAATCCCTTCGCGGATCCGGGCAAGAAATTTTCACCCGGCGACACTATCGCGGCGCTGCCGGCGACGCATGTCGATACCCTGCTCGATTATTCCCCCCGGCTCCTTCGCGCGTTCCTTGACGACCCCGGACTGACCACCGGCTGGGAGATCGAGAAAATCCCAATCGCCAGCAGGACTTTTGGGGCCCAGTTGAAAGCTTTCATGTTCGATGAGTTCGCGGCATCCGTGCAACCGGATCTGCCGGTGCCCAACAGTATCGTCATGGTACTCCCGACGTTTGAGGCCATGGGCATTAATCCGATCAACCCAAGGCGTTCGGGAATCGTCGACGGCGATGTCATTCACGCCTACTTCCAGCTTACCGATGAGCGGGCTGTCGCTTTCATGGTCGGTCTCGGGAGCGACATACCGACGCACGTCTACCAGCTCGATGACGACTTCACCAAAGTCGAGCATATCATCGACGCCGGTGAAGTACACGAGAAAGTCAACAGCAACCTCGACAGGGATACCAAGCAAGACGACTCGATCGTGCTCGCCTTGATGCCGTGCCGCGAATATCCCATCTATGAAAATAACGACACGTCGAAAATCGAATACAAGGAGATCGGCGAAGTGGAGTTCATAGTCATCGACGGCAGGCGTGACACGCCGCCGCGAAACTATGGCATCAGCGCCTGGGTTAACGCGCGATCCACCAAGCAGTTCGTTACACAATTTGTCCAGCCGCTGCCGGCACCATACGCCGTCTACCTGCCCGAAGGGGATATCCTGAAGCTGCTGACCGGGACAAAAACCGTACGTCTGGCCAGGACCAACGCCAACGCCGACGAGCCGGAAGGTATCGGTCTGACAACCGAGGACCAGCTCGGGCAGCCCGACTTCATGGCGGGCACGGCCCGTGACATGGCGTACCTGAACCGCCAGCGGCTCGAGAGCCTGAGGGGCGTCACCAACGAACTGGCCTCAAACTATGTCGCTCTCGGCGAAGAGCAGCTGGAGCGGATGGATGCGGCAAAGGCGGCGGCTGATCACAATGAATATCTGCGTGCTGCATACGAGGCCCTCGGAGCCGCCAGGAAAGGCTATGAGCGCATCTCCGCAATGACCAATGACATGCTTATGGCAATCGTATTTTACATGGCGTTGCTGTTGCCGTTCTGCTTTTTCGCGCAGAGGCTGCTGTTCAGATTCGTCCGGATCGAAGCGCAGATGGCGGCGTTCGCCGTGATGTTCATCGCAACGTTCGTCGTCTTCCGCTTTGTACATCCGGCCTTCCGCGTCGCCGAGGCGCCGGAAGCGATTTTTATTGCTTTCGTCATGGGCGCCCTTGGCGCCTTTGTCATTTTCATTCTGTATTCCCGGTTCGAAGGCGAGATGCAGCTGCTTTTTCAGACGTACAGCGGCGTGGACACGGCCAACGTCGGCGCCTCGACAGTCGGGCAAAAGGCGATGATGATCGGCGTCAACAACATGAAACGCCGCCGCGTACGCACCGTATTGACGACGACGACGATCGTGCTGATCACCTTTACGATGCTGGCCTTTTCAAGCATCTCGAAAACAATGAGTCCGACAGTGGTGCCTGTCGCCAGGCAGTCACCGTACACGGGCATCTATTTTCATTATCCCGGCAGTATGCGGCTCGACGAACCAACGACCCAAACGCTTATCGACATGTTCAGTGAAAGTGCCGAGCAAATCGCCGTGCGCCGCTGGCTGTTGCCGAAGCAACGTTCAGCGCGCGATCTGGTACAACCGTTGCCGCTCGAGGCCGGTGATCAGTCCGTCCAGATCGATGCCGTACTGGGCTTGCAGCCGGCGGAGGCCCAGCTCCTGCCGAATGGCATTCCGATCCTTGACGGTGGACGTTTTTTCTCAGGCAACGAAGCCGCCGAAGCCGTGCTCCCCGTGGGTACCGCCAACGCCCTAAAAATCACCAAAGAGATGATCGGCACTGCCAAGGTCACCCTGCGCGGCTATGAACTGACGGTCGTCGGCCTGACAGGCGACGAACAGTTGCGGGCGCTGCGCGAGCTCAGTGACCGGCCGATTCTGCCGATCAAGAGCATCCAGACCTCGGCGTTCGTCGAAAACGTCGACGAAGCCAACCTCGCATCAGATGTGACAATGCAGGATGATTCCGCCGTCTTCCGCGCCGACACTTCCGCCCTGATATTGGTGCCTGAGGGCACCTGCCGACGGATGGGTGGGCAACCGTATAGCGTATCGGTGAAGTTCGACGATGACCTGCCCGGCGGTTTGTGGCCGCATGTGGAGTCGCTGTTACACGTCACGAAAGCCAAGTTTTTCATCGGCAGCCGCAACCGAATGGCGGTTGGTGCGGCAGAGCACAAGACATCTGCCGGGACATATTACATCGGCACCGGTTTCAAGACATCGGTTGGCGGCCTGTCGCGGCTGATCATCCCGCTGCTGATCGCCGCAACGATAATTTTGAACACCATGCTGGGAACCGTATTTGAACGCAAGGGCGAGATCGCCGTTTACAACGCCATCGGTCTGAATCCGAAGAACATCCGGATGTTCTTCTACGCCGAGGCCTTTGTCTACGGCATCATCGGTGCGGTCGGTGGCTATCTCATCGGTCAGTTGCTGAGTATCGGCTTGACTAAGACTGGGCTGGTGCAGGGAATCAACCTGAACTTCTCATCACTGACCGTGTTCGTTGTCATTTTCTTCGCTATCCTGGTGGTCATGGCATCGACCATCTATCCAACTTGGGTGGCGGCAGCCGTAGCAGTGCCTTCAGGCAAGCGCAAATGGTCACTGCCGGAGCACGACGGCAATCAAATGCACCTGGTTTTTCCATTTATCTACAGCAGCAACGTGGTGGCCGGCATCATGGGATATCTGACCGAATACTTCGGTCGCTTTACCGAGGCGTCGATCGGCAACCTGGTGGTCTCCAACGAAGTGCACGCCGTCGGCGAGGATGCGGCCGGCCGCACAACGTATTCGGTCGCCTACGACATGGCATTGGCACCGTTCGACCTGGGCGTCACCCAGCACATCGAGTTCGTCGCGAAATTTGACGAGGTCGTCGAGAGTTATCGCGTGCATATGACGATCACGCGGCTGTCGGGCCAGGATTCGAACTGGTCGACGACCAACATTCCATTCATGGAGAAGCTGCGTAAGCACATGATGCACTGGCGCAATCTGGAAGCAACGAAGCACCACGAGTACGTCACCGAAGCACAGGCGTATTTTGAGCATACACAGGCGTAACCTACTCAATGGCATATAACTAATGGCATTCGGAAACGACAAGGAAATTCAGGAATACAGAAACCTGATGCAGCCACCCGACACGTTCGAGGATGGCTTCAACTGGAAGACTGTCCTTGGCGCTGTCTTTCTGGGATTCATAATGATGCCCGGTTCCATGTATCTGTCGTTGGTCGTAGGGACAGGCGGCAGCATCACC
>CAYWQM010000041.1:19823-40230 GCA_964460215.1 uncultured Lentisphaerales bacterium | reverse complement strand
CCCTCGAGCCGCTGACTGAGGACATGCTGTTGGTCCTGAAAGGCGAAGGAGTCACCGAAGTTGACGTGGTTGACACCAGCGATCTCGGGCACTATTTCATCTACTGTCTGCAGCACGATCCGTGCGATAGCCGTGACGAAGCGCTCAAGGAAATCTATCGACGCATGCGTCCGGGTGATCCTCCCAGCGCTTCGAATGCAAAACTGTTGCTTAAACGTCTTTTCTTTGACAAGAAGCGATATGACCTCGGTCTCGTTGGTCGCCACAACATCAATCAGAAACTCGACGTCAACGTCGAGTTGGACGAGCGGACATTACAGGACGCGGACCTCATTGAAGCGACCAAGTACCTCATGCGCCTGCGTAGTGGCGATGGTCATGTCGATGATATCGATCATCTGGGCAGCCGCCGCGTACGCACTGTCGGTGAGTTGATTCAGAACCAGATCCGAGTCGGCCTGGCACGGACTGAGCGCTTGATTCGCGAGCGTATGACGCTGATCGACATGGAAGAGGAGACGGTGACGGCGCAGAAGCTAGTCAACCCGACGGCCTTGGTCGGCGTTATTCGTGACTTTTTCGGTCGCAGCCAGTTGTCACAGTTCATGGACCAGACCAATCCGCTGGCCGAGCTGACCAACAAGCGTCGTCTTTCTGCCCTCGGCCCCGGCGGCCTGCGCCGTGCACGGGCTGGTTGCGAGGGGCGTGACGGGCAGTCCAGCCATTACGGTCGCGGTTGTCCAATTGAAACGCCGGAAGGCCCGAATATCGGACTGATCTCCTCGTTGGCGCTGTACGGCCGGATCAACAAGTACGGTTTCATCGAGACCCCGTACCGCCGCGTCAACAAGTCGAAAGTCGATACCAAGGTCGACTACATGACCGCGGACATTGAAGAAGGTTTTGTCATTGCCCAGGCCAATGCGCCGGTTAAAAAGGGTAAATTCGTCAACAACTATGTGATGGCCCGCACCGGCGGTGACACCATCGAAGCGCCGCGTGAGAATGTCAAGTTGATGGACGTCTCACCGAAGCAGCTTGTCAGTGCCGCGGCCGGTTTGATTCCGTTCCTCGAGCATGATGATGCCAACCGTGCGCTCATGGGCTCGAACATGCAACGACAGGCAGTACCGTTGTTGAAAACCGATTCGCCGCTGGTTGGCACCGGTCTAGAAGCCGTTGTTGCCCGGGATTCCCGCGCGGTCATTTGCGCCAGTGATGCCGGCATTGTGGCGGCGTCTTCAGCCGAACGCATTATTGTCACTAAGGACGGCTAGTTGCCGAACGCGACCTCGGATCCGAAGAAGGTACAGGAGTATCTCCTGCACAAGTTCATGCGTTCCAACAGCAGCACCTGCATCAATCAGACGCCTCTGGTGGAATCCGGTCAACGTGTCAAGAAAGGTGAGGTGCTGGCGGATGGCCCGGCAACCGAGGGCGGCGAGTTGGCGCTTGGACGGAACGTCTTGGTCGCTTTCATGCCGTGGTGCGGCTACAACTTTGAGGATGCTATCGTGATCAGCGAAGAGCTGGTCAAGGAAGACGTCTATACAAGCATCCACGTCAGTGAATTCGATATTACGGCGCGCGACACCAAGCTCGGGCCCGAGGAAATCACCCGGGATATTCCGAATGTCAGCGAGGAAGCCCTTTGCAACCTCGGACCTGAAGGCATCGTTCGCATCGGTGCAGAAGTTGCCCAGGGCGACATTCTGGTAGGTAAGATCACGCCGAAAAGTGAGACCGAGCTGGATCCGGAAGAACGCCTGTTGCGGGCTATCTTCGGTGAAAAGGCTGCGGATGTCAAGGACAGTTCGCTGATCGTGCCGAGCGGTACGAACGGCATCGTCATGGACGTCGAGGTTGAGCGCAAAATAGATCCGAACAAGGCGCGCCTGACGAGAGCGGAGATCAAGCGTCAGATCAAGGAGACAATCAATACGTTCAAGGCACAGCATACCGAAATGCTGGAAGAGTTGTCGGAGAAGCTCAGCGCCATCCTTCTCGGGGCCAAGCTGTCCTTCGACATCGTCAATTCCGAAGACGAAGACGCTCCGCCGATTGTGCCGCGCAACCGCAAGATCACCAAGATGCTTTGCCGCAAACTGGCGCAGCATCACACGCGCTACAAGTTGCCCAACGGCCCGACCCGCGATCAGATCGAGGAGTTGATGAAGTCATTCACCATTCGTGTGCGCGATCTTGAGATGCGTCGCGACGAAATGATTTCCCGCTACGAAGGTGGTGACGGCGAGGATCCCGGTGTCATTCGCCAGGTCAAGGTCTATATCGCCAGCAAGCGCAAGATCACGGTTGGCGACAAGATGGCCGGGCGTCACGGTAACAAGGGTATCGTAGCCAAGGTTGTACCGGTTGAGGATTTGCCGCACATGGCGGATGGTACCCCGGTGCAGATCATCCTTAATCCGCTTGGCGTACCCAGTCGCATGAACGTCGGACAGGTGCTCGAAACGCATCTCGGCTATGCCGCGAAGATCCTCGGCATGAAGATTGCCACACCGGTTTTTGACGGCATCAATGAGAACCTCATCCGGGACATGCTGGACGAGAGCAAGCAGGTGCGCCTGAAAGAGAAGAAAGGGCATGGCTGGTCTATCGACAAGAGCGGCACCGTCATTGACGAGACCGGGCGCAAGCGCGAAGACTACTATGTGAACAACGACGGTAAGACGACGTTGTGGGATGGTCGCACCGGTGATCGCTTCAACCAGCGGGTCGTTGTCGGCCAAATTTACATGCTTAAGCTCGACCATCTGGTTGTGAGCAAGATCCATTCACGTTCCGTTGGCCCGTATTCTCTCGTGACGCAGCAGCCGCTGGGCGGTAAGGCGCAACACGGGGGTCAGCGCTTCGGGGAGATGGAAGTGTGGGCGCTCGAAGCCTATGGCGCTGCTTATACTCTGCAGGAAATGCTCACCGTCAAGAGCGACGATGTCACCGGACGCACGAAGATCTACGAGAGTATCGTGCGCGGCGACAACTCGTTGCAGGCTGATGTGCCCGAATCGTTCAACGTGTTGATGAACGAAATGAAGGCTCTCTGCCTGGATATTCGTCCGATCAAGGGCGGTGCATGATAGCCTAGGGCGACAACCTTTGAACTTGTGCTTGCAGCCGCATCCGGCGGCCGGACAAGCTTGACATTTTTACACAAGACAATGACACGCGAGGAAACAAGATGGACAGTAGAAACGCAGCAGTACGCGAAATTCTGGGCCTTGATGTCAGCGATGCGTTCAGTTCCGTTACTATCGGTGTAGCATCCCCGGACACTATCCGATCATGGAGTCGCGGGGAAGTTAAGAATCCCGAGACTATCAACTATCGCACGTTTAAGCCTGAGAAAGGTGGCCTTTTTTGTGAGAAAATCTTCGGCCCGACGCGAGATTGGGAGTGCAACTGTGGCAAGTACAAGCGCATCAAGCACAAAGGTATCGTCTGTGACCGTTGTGGTGTCGAAGTAACCCATTCACGGGTGCGTCGCGAGCGCATGGGACACATCGAGTTGGCGGTGCCGGTGTCGCACGTCTGGTTTTTCAAGTGCATGCCGTCGCGTATTGGTCTGGTCCTGAACCTGACAGCCCGCAACCTCGAGCGCATCATCTACTACGAGTCTTGGGTTGTCACTGACAAGGGGGATACCCCGCTGAACGAAATGCAGTTGCTCACCGAGGAAGAGCATCGCGAGGCGCTTGAAATGTACGGCAACGCCTTCCAGGCGAGCATGGGTGCCGTGGCTGTCCGCGAGCTGCTTGAGAAGATCGATCTGAACGAATTGCACGTGGAATTAAACGAGCTTATCGTCAGCACCAACAGCAAGGCAGAGCGCAAGAAGCTCGCCAAGCGCCTGCGTATTGTCGAGGGTTTCGTAAACGCGAACATGCGGCCGGAGTGGATGATTCTCACCGAGTTGCCGGTCATTCCGCCGGACCTGCGGCCGCTGGTGCCGTTGGAAGGTGGGCGCTTTGCCACCTCTGACCTCAACGACTTGTATCGGCGTGTTATCAATCGCAACAATCGTCTCAAGAATCTGCTGAGTCTGCGCACGCCGGAAGTAATTATCCGCAACGAAAAGCGCATGCTGCAGGAAGCGGTTGATGCACTGCTCGACAATGGTCGTCATGGCCGGGCTGTAACCGGTGCTGGAAATCGTCAGCTCAAGTCCCTTAGCGACATGCTCAAGGGGAAGCAGGGGAGATTCCGCCAGAATCTGCTGGGCAAGCGTGTTGACTATTCGGGTCGCTCGGTGATTGTCGTTGGTCCGGAGTTGCGCCTGCATCAGTGTGGTCTGCCGAAGAAGATGGCGCTTACTTTGTTCGAACCGTTCATCATCCGTCGGCTCAAGGAACTCGGTTTCGTCTACACCGTGCGCAGTGCCAAGAAGATGATCGAGCGCCAGGACCCGGTGGTGTGGGACATCCTCGAGGATGTGACCAAGGGGCACCCGGTCTTGCTCAATCGTGCTCCGACCCTGCATCGGCAGAGTATTCAAGCATTTGATCCGGTGCTGATCGAGGGTAATGCGATTCGTATTCACCCGCTGGTCTGCGCTGCCTACAATGCCGATTTCGATGGTGACCAGATGGCGGTGCACGTGCCGCTATCGAATGAGGCGCAGCTGGAAGCCAAGTTGCTCATGCTGGCACCCAACAACATCTTCTACCCATCCAGTGGCAAGCCTATTGCGACGCCGTCGCAGGACATTACGTTGGGAGCCTATTACCTGACCTATATCCGTCCCGGCAGCATGGACCGTGCTACCGAGCCGAAGGCGTTCAACGACAGCACTGAAGTGCAAGTCGCTTATGCCGCGAAAGCCATTGAAATCCATGAAATCGTGCTTATGCGCAACCCTGATTTCGGTAATGATGCACCGTGGGGGAATATGGACGCACGTTTCATCAAGACCACGGCCGGTCGCTGTATCTTCAACAGTATCTGGCCCGACGAAATGGGCTTTTTCAACGACGTTGCCAACAAGAAGAACCTGGGCAACCTGGTCAGCGACGGCTATGCTGCGTTGGGCCGGGAGCGCACTGTGGATGTGCTCGACAACCTCAAGGAGTTGGGTTACGAGTATGCTACCCAGGCCGGCTTCTCGATTGGTATTGTCGACATGATCATCCCGGACGACAAAGAGCCGATAGTTGAGAATGCCGAAGAAGAGATCGAGAAAGTTCGAGGCCAGTACCGTAGCGGCGTAATCACCGATCGTGAGCGTTACAACAAGTGTATCGACGTGTGGACGCAGGCGAACAACCAAGTTGCCTCGGTACTTTTCCGTACGCTCGAGCGCAACGAGGACAGGCACGAGATCAATCCTGTCTGGGCCATGCTCGACTCTGGCGCTCGTGGCAGTAAGGATCAGATTCGTCAGCTCGCGGGTATGCGTGGGCTGATGGCGAAGCCGTCTGGTGAGATCATTGAACGTCCGATTATCTCAAACTTCCGCGAAGGGCTGACGGTACTCGAATTTTTCATCAGTTCCCACGGTGCACGTAAGGGGCTGGCGGACACGGCGCTGAAGACGGCAGATTCCGGGTACATGACCCGCAAGCTCGTTGATGTTGCCCAGGACGTCATTTGTGTCGAGCAGGACTGCGAGACGACACAGGGCATCTTCGTCAGCGCTATCCGTGAGGGTGACGACGACATGCTGCCGCTGGTGGACCGTCTGGTCGGGCGCTACAGCGCCGATGATTTGCGCGATCCGCTGGCCGAGGACGGCTCGTTGATCGTCGCTGCCGGAGAAGAGATCACCAAGGATCTTGCCGAGCGTGTCATCGATGTTGGCATCGATCGCGTTCGGATCCGTTCCGTGCTCACCTGTCTGAGCGAGAGTGGCATCTGTGGCAAGTGCTACGGGCGCAACCTGGCAACGGATGGTTCGATTACCGAAGGTGATTCCATCGGTATCGTTGCGGCTCAGTCGATCGGCGAGCCCGGCACGCAGTTGACCATGCGGACATTCCACTACGGTGGTACCGCTGCGACGGTTCTGAAGCGGCCGCAGATCGAAGCGCGTGTGGACGGCTTTGTCAAGCTCATCGAAGCGCGTACTGTGGTCTCGGAGCAGGGACATCTGGTGGTACTCAACAAGTCGGCGAAAGTGTCGATCATCGATGCTGACGGCTTCGAGCAGGAGACGCAGCAACTCATTCCGGGTGCGCAGATTTCGAAGAAGGACGGCGACAAGGTTAAGAAGGGCGAAGTCTTCGTCGTGTGGGATCCGTACAATGTGCCGATCATCACGGAGCACTCCGGCAGCGTCAAATTCGTTGACCTGGTCGAAGGCATCACGATGAAAGAGCAGAGCAACGAGCGTGGCAATACCGAGATCACCGTGCTCGAGCATCGCGACGACTTGATGCCGCAAATCCTAATCATCGATGACAGCAGCGGCGAGGAGAAGATGCTGGCTCATTACAGCATTCCGACCGGGGCCTTCATCATGGTGGAGAATGGCCAGAGTGTGGATGGTGGTGAGGTGTTGGCACGGACACCGCGTCAGAGTGCACGCACCAAGGACATCACTGGTGGCCTGCCGCGCGTTGCCGAACTGTTCGAAGCGCGTCGCCCGAAGGAAGCAGCTGAAATCGCCAGGATCGACGGCATTGTCGAGCTTGGTAAAGTCAGCAAGGGAAAGCGCGTGCTGATCATCCGGGATCCGGAAAACAACAGTGTCGAGGAACACAGTGTTCCGGCGGCGAAGCAAGTCGTTGTGTTTGACGATGAATTCGTCAAGAAAGGACAGCCGTTGACGGAAGGTTCGGTGGTGCCGCAGGAGATTCTTGAAGTTTGCGGTCCGCAGGATCTACAGGAGTACCTGGTCAACGAAATTCAGGAAGTCTACCGTCTGCAGGGGGTGGAGATCAACGACAAACACATTGAAGTGATTGTCCGGCAGATGCTGCAGAAAGTACGCATTACCGATCCGGGTGACACCGCGTTTTTGTATGGCGAGCAGATAGAGAAGTCCACCTTTCTCGAAGAGAACACACGGGTTCTTGGCGAAGGCGGTCGCCCCGCCGAGGCGCAGCCGATTCTGCTGGGCATCACCAAGGCCTCGCTGGAAACGGACAGCTTCATCTCGGCCGCGTCGTTTCAGGATACCACGCGTATTCTCACGGACGCAGCGACGCTTGGCAAGGAAGACCCGCTTCGCGGCTTCAAAGAAAACGTTATCATGGGGCACTTGATTCCGGCCGGTACCGGTTATCACAAGCGCCTCAACATCAAGCTGAAGAAGCTTGGGCGCGAGATTATTCCGGAGCCGGAAGAATTGCGCGACGAAGGCGACGCAGTACCCTCGCCGTTTGCGGAATCGCCGACGGAGGAGGAAAGCCGTGGTGCCAGCGAGAAGATGGAGGAAGCCATCGGCCTTCTTGGGCTCGACAGCTGATCTGCGGTCCGGCCGTTTGATTCAGCAGGCACCCCGCCGTTGTGGCGGGGTGCCTGTTTTGGTCATTCCGGAAAATCGGTCAATCTTTTTGCGGATCCCGTTTTGACACCGCCCAAAAACAGGCTATCTTCTAAGCTCTTTTTCGCTATATATACATGTCTTTATACATTGCCTTTGGAGGACTTATGCCGACAATCAATCAATTAGTTAACAAACCGCGCCGGACGCCGAAGGACAAGAGTAGGTCGCCTTCGCTGACACGCTGTCCGCAGCGCCGCGGTGTTTGCCTGCAGGTCACGACTCGGACGCCGAAGAAGCCAAACTCCGCGCTGAGAAAAGTAGCGCGTGTCCGGCTCAGCAACGGCCAGGAAGTTACTGCCTACATTGGTGGTGAAGGTCATAATTTGCAGGAGCACTCAATCGTTCTCGTACGTGGTGGTCGTGTTCCCGATCTGCCCGGCGTACGTTATCACATCGTGCGCGGGGCTCTTGACAGTCTCGGCGTCGACGAACGTCGACGCGGCCGCTCGAAGTACGGCGGCAAACGCCAGAAGTAATCAACCACGCAGAGCTCAGCTAAGGTTGAGGTTGAAACGAGGTTAATATGCGACGGAGACGAGCAGAACGGCGGCAGCTGACGCCGGACGTCAAGTACAACAGCGAGTTGGTGGCGGCGTTGATTAACGTCGTCATGCAGCGCGGCAAAAAGTCGACGGCACAGACGATCGTGTACGGTGCCTTCGACATTATGAGTGAGAAGGTCCAGACCGACGATGCTTTGGAAGCCTTCCTGCAGGGATTGGAAAACGTCAAGCCGGCGCTGGAGGTCAAGAGCCGACGTGTCGGTGGTGCCAACTATCAGGTGCCGATCGAAGTCGCGCCGCAGCGGTCGACAGCGATTGCGCTGCGTTGGATTGTGACTTTCGCTCGCGGACGCAAAGGCAAGCCGATGCGCGACGCGCTGGCTTCCGAGCTGCTCGATGCATACAACAACACTGGCGCTGCCGTCAAAAAACGTGACGACACGCACCGAATGGCGGCGGCCAACAAGGCCTTTGCCCATTACCGCTGGTAGGCAACACAACATAACACAACAGTTTCGAAGCGATCCCGTACCGGTTCACCTGTGTGAATGGTACGGGTGCTTTTTATTTCTGAGGGTGGCAGGCGGGCGTTGAGTCCCGGCTGGTCCTGACGAGGCGAACAGGTCACGTGAGCAAGACAATCGACATGAAAATGGCAATCGATCACGAATTCCGGGAAGCTCCTGGTAGACAGGTGTCGTTACGTAACACACGTAATATCGGCATCATGGCGCATATCGATGCAGGCAAGACGACCACCACCGAGCGGGTCCTGTATTACACCGGCGTCAACTACAAGATTGGCGAAGTCCATGACGGCACCGCCGTCATGGACTGGATGGTACAGGAACAGGAGCGTGGCATCACGATCACCAGCGCTGCCACCACCGCTTTCTGGAACGATCATCGGGTCAACATTATTGATACTCCCGGCCATGTCGACTTCACAGCGGAAGTCGAGCGATCGCTGCGTGTGCTCGACGGTGCTGTTGCTGTCTTTTGCGCCGTCGGTGGCGTCCAGCCGCAGACGGAAACGGTGTGGCGTCAGGCGAAGAAATATAACGTTCCAGTCATTGCGTTCGTCAACAAGATGGACCGTATTGGCGCTGACTTCGAGAAAGTTACACAGGAAATTCACGACCGTCTCGGCGCGACGCCTGTGCCGCTGCAGTTGCCGATCGGCTCCGAAGAGGATTTTGAAGGCGTCATCGACGTGCTCACCGGGAAAGCGTACTATTTCGAAGGAGACATGGGAATCGATGTTGTTTCCAAGCCGATTCCCGAAGGGATGGCCGATGCCGCCGCCGCCGCCTACGATGCGGTTATTGAACGCACCGCCGAGTCGGACGAAACCATCATGGAGAAATTCCTGATGGACGAGAAGCCGGATTCGGATGAACTGCGTGTTGCCATCCGCCGCTGTGTCCTGGCCGGCGATATTATTCCCGTACTTTGTGGGACTGCGTACAAGAACAAGGGCGTCCAGATGTTGCTTGATGCCATCGTCGATTACCTGCCGTCACCGGTCGATAAATGGCGCATCGATGGTATCCACCCGAAGACCGAGGAGGCTATGGAGCGCCACACTGGCGATTATCAGCCGCTCGCAGCGTTGGCTTTCAAGGTGATGTCGGATCCCTACGTTGGCAAGCTGATTTTTTTCCGGGTTTACTCCGGTGTGCTCGAAAAGGGCATGCAGATTCTCAACCCGCGTACCGGCAAGCGTGAACGCATCGGCCGGCTTTTGCAGATGCATGCGAACAGCAGTGAAGAGCGCGAGAGCATCTATAGCGGCGATATTGCTGCGGCAGTCGGGCTCAAGCACGTCACTACGGGTGACACGCTCTGTGTTGTCGATGAGCCCATCTTGCTTGAGTCCATGTCATTTCCGGAGCCTGTCATTTCGATGGCTATTGAACCGAAGACGACCGCTGATCGGGACAAGCTGTTTGATTCTCTGCATCGTCTGTCGGAAGAAGACCCGACCTTTCGCCTGCGTACTGATGAAGAGACTGGTCAGACTATCATTTCCGGTATGGGCGAGCTGCATTTGGAGGTGATCAGCGACCGTTTGGTTCGCGAATTCAAAGTCGGCGCGACTGTCGGCGCTCCACAGGTTGCCTATCGCGAGACCATTGTTGGCCCGGCCGACGCCGACACCAAGTTCATCAAGCAGACGGGTGGCCGCGGTCAGTATGGCCACGTTGTGTTGCATATTGAGCCTCGCCCGCGTGGCCATGGTTTCACGATCGAGAGCAAGGTGACCGGCGGCAACATCCCGAAGGAATTCATCAAGCCGGTGGAGAAAGGCATCCAGGAAGCGGCAATGACCGGCTTGCTCTGCGGTTTTCCGATTACCGACGTGCACGTCGACATTATCGACGGCTCTTCGCATTCGGTTGATTCATCGGAAGTCGCGTTCAAGATTGCCGGATCCATGGCCTTCAAAGAAGCGGCACATAAAGCCAAGCTACGGTTGCTTGAGCCGATAATGGCACTGGAGGTCGTGACACCGGAAGAACACATGGGCGACGTCATCGGCGACTTGAGCAGCCGTCGCGGTACTGTTGTCGAAGTGGACGCGCAGCCGGACAGTGCGAAGGTTCTGGTGCACGTACCCCTTGCTGAATTGTTCGGCTACACCACGACGTTGCGTTCGTTGACCAAAGGCCGCGCGGTGCCGTCGATGGAACCGTCACATTTCGATTCCGTACCCGAAGCGATACAGAAAAAAATGCTGGAGAAAAGCTGATATGGACCAAAGCATTCGCATACGCCTGCAAGCTTACGACCATCGAGTCTTGGACACGTCCACGGCTGAAATTGTCAGTACTGCCAAGCGTTCAGGCGCCCAAGTTGCTGGTCCGATTCCGCTGCCGACGCGCATTGAGCGATACACCGTCAACCGTTCGCCGTTCGTCGACAAGAAGTCGATGGAGCAGTTTGAGATCCGCACGCACAAGCGTCTGCTCGACATTGTCGAACCGACCGCGAAGACTGTGGACGATCTTAAGCGGCTGAATCTGCCTGCGGGCGTTGACATCAAGATCAAGATCTGAAGCTGAGGAACTGGTGATCATGAAAGGTCTGATTGGAAAGAAAATCGGGATGACGCACATTTACGACGACCAGGGTTTGATGGTTCCGGTCACTGTCGTGCAGGTGGGACCCTGTCGTGTGACCGGCGTTCGCACGAAGGACCGTGACGGTTACAGTGCGCTGCAGATCGGGTTTGGTGAGCGCAAGCCGAAGAATGTCAGCAAGGCGGTGCGTACGCACGTAGCTGCGGCGGGTTACTCCGAACACGTGCCGGCGCGTATCCGTGAGGTGCGACTGGCCGAAGACTCCGAACAGAGTGTCGGTGACGTTTTAGGGGCGGATATTTTTGAAGTCGACGAGTTTGTGGATGTCTCGGGCGTGACCAAAGGCCGCGGTTTTCAGGGTGTCGTCAGGCGTTACAATTTTCGCGGTGGTCGTGCCAGCCATGGTGGCGGCCGTCCCCGTGGGGGCGGTTCGATCGGCATGTGCGTCAATCCCGGCAAGATTTACAAGGGCCGCAAGATGCCTGGTCAGATGGGTAGCGTCCACCGCACGTCGCAGAATCTCCGTATCGTTCAGGTGCGGCCAGAAGAGAACCTGCTGCTGATCAAAGGCGCGGTGCCCGGTGCAAACGGCCACTTCGTGATGGTCCGTAAAGCAAAGAAGAAATAACTTTTGAACTGCGGTAAATGGTTACCGCGGCGATCAGGAAACTGGAGGCTGCCAGATGGCGACCCTGTCTATTGTTGATGGTTCCGGCTCAGCGGTCGGCGACTTTGAAGTCGACGATGCGTGGCTGGAGCGCGAGAAGGGCGCACAAGCCGTGCATGATGTCGTGGTTGCTTATCAGGCTGCCGGCCGTGCTGGTACTGCCTGTACCAAGACACGTGGCCAGGTAACGGCTAGTACCGCCAAGCCGTGGCGGCAGAAAGGCACTGGTCGGGCTCGTTCCGGCCGCAGCAGCAGCCCGATCTGGCGTGGCGGTGGTACTGTGTTCGGGCCGGTGTCGCGGAGCTATGCCAAGACGGTCAATCGCAAGGTCAAGCATCTGGCGTTGCGTCGCGTGTTGGCCGGGCGGATAGATGAAGAAGCTGTCATCGTCGTCGAAGATGCCCCGATCGACGAGCCGCGCACGAAGAAGGTCTTGGCCTGGTTGAGTGGCATTGGCGCTGGCGAACACGCCCTGGTGATCGTTGATGACGAAAACTACAATCTGTTCATGGGAGCCCGCAATCTGCCCGCCGTATTAGTCGTTCGTCCCGGCGCAGTCACGGCCTATGATCTTCTGCATTACGATCGTGTGGTCATTTCCAGGGATGCTTTTACTACGTTTGGGGCACGCATCAGTTGAGGCCCGGCTGCAAGCCGGTCATTCACAGGGAACCGAGGCAATCAAGATGGACAACCCATATCAAATCATCAAGACGATAGCTCTTACCGAAAAGAGTCATAGTCTTCTCGAGCACAATCAATATGCATTCGTCGTGGATCCGGCGGCCAACAAGATGGATGTCAAGCGGGCCGTTGAATACCTTTTCGAACGCAAGGTCAAGGCTGTCAACGTGATGAACCGCCGCGGCAAGACCAAGCGTAACCGCTACGGTGTCGGCAAACGCGCTGATTGGAAGCGCGCCATTGTTACCTTGCAAGACGGCCAGGAGCCTATTACAGTTTTTACCTGATCGGCGGAATTCCCGCTGGCGAGACTGAAGGGAAGCACTGATGAAAACATACAATCCGACAACGAAATCACGCCGCCACATGGCGGTTTCCGAATTTGCCGAACTGACACGCGGTGCACCGGAACGCAAGATGCCGCGTGGTTCCAAGAGCACGGGCGGGCGGAACAACAAAGGGCGTGTGACCTCGCGATTCCGCGGTGGCGGCCACAAGCGTGCCTACCGCCAAATCGACTTCAAGCGCAATAAGCACGGTGTGCCTGCCAAAGTGGCAGAGATCGAGTACGATCCAAATCGCACCGCCCGCATCGCTTTGCTGCATTACGCGGACGGAGAAAAGCGCTACATCCTATGCCCGACCGGGTTAGAGAAGGGGATGACTGTTATGAGCGGGCCGGAAGCCGAATTCAAGCCAGGCAACGCCATGGCACTGGAAAATATTCCGGACGGCCTGCCTATCCACAATATCGAGATGGTGCCCGGCAAAGGGGCGGCTCTGGTGAGATCTGCAGGCATGAGCGGTATAATTCGCGCCAAGGAAGGCAAGTACGCACAGGTGCGTCTGCCCAGTGGTGAGATTCGTATGATCCACATCAAGTGTATGGCGACAGTCGGTCAGGTTGGCAATCTTGAACATACGAAGACGAAGCTCGGCAAGGCTGGTAAAAAGCGTTGGCTTGGCCGTCGCCCACACAATCGCGGTGTTTCCATGAACCCTGTTGACCATCCGATGGGTGGTGGCGAAGGTCGTTCCAGCGGCGGCGGTCATCCGATGTCGCCGTGGGGGCAGTTAGCCAAGGGGTATCGCACCCGTCGCAAGAAAAAGCATTCTGGGAGATTCATCCTCGAACGTCGGAGGAAATAGTTATGGCACGTTCAATTAAGAAAGGTCCGTTTGTAGACGATCATCTTGAGAAAAAAGTTCTGCGCCAGGCGCGCAGTGGCGACAAGCGTCCAATCAAGACCTGGTCGCGTCGCTCGATGATCATGCCGGAGATGGTAGGTCTGACGTTTAGCGTCCACAATGGCCGTGGCTTCCAGCAGGTCTTCGTGACCGAGAACATGGTTGGCCACCGCCTCGGCGAATTTGCCATCACCCGTGTATTCCGTCACCACGGTGCTATTTCCGGTACGTAATACGCAAGCAGCACGATTTGCGCTATGACCTGCCGCGATTTAGTAACGCTGGATGGTGGACACCGTGCGGCGTAATTTGTCAGGCCACCTTGTCTTCCATGCCAAAAGGTGCCGGACAGTCCATGGCGTAGTAGCCCCCCCGCGTCTTCAGCCCCTGTCTGGCGCATATTGTCCAGTCAAAGCGGTGAGAGGCACGCGACTCACGGTTCACGGAATCACAGTGCGTCGAAATACTCGTACAGCACGGGTACCGACTCCATGTCGTAGGCATTGAGTACCGCGTCGTAGAGGGCATCATCATCGGCGTCGAAGTCGATGGCCATGGTGTCGAGCTCAGCCTGCAGTTCCAGGATTTCGAGCGCCCGCAACTGCGTGTCCAGTCCGTTATCGTTGTCAATCGGATCATCGATGATTGCCATCATGACCTGCTGCCTACGTTCCGAAGGCTTCTCCGTTATCTGTTCGACCGATGGCGTGTCGGTACTTACAAAGCGCAGCACGATTGCCAGCATGGCGGCCGCGGCCGGCCACATCAAGGCCCGTAAAATTCGCTGCCGCGGCGTGCCTCGCTGGGTTGCGCGGGCCCGTGTCTGCTGACCGAGATTGTGCCAGGCATCGGTGTCCGGGTATGGAACATCATCGTTGTCGACGTGCATTGATGCCGTCATTTGCTGCTCGAGCTCAGCATCTTTATTATTTGTATCCGGGTCCTTCATTGTTTTACCTCACAGGCTGCTTAGTCTTGACTGTAGCTTTCGTGTTGCCTGATGCAGGGTCGCCTTGATCGTACCGACCGACGATTTCTGGATATCGGCAATTTCCTTGATTGTCATGCCGCCGGCGTACCTCAGTCGTACGGCTTCTTGCATGCGCTTTGGCAATTCGCGGATACCTGCTTCCAGCAATGTCCGCCATTCGCTTGTCTGCAGCGCCTGCCGTGGATTGTCATTTGTGATGTTCGCAAGCTCATTGCTGACTTGCGCTTCGTCCAGCGGCACGAGCTGTAGCCGTTGGCGCCGGTGTTTGTCAATGCAGATGTTGGTGACAACCCGGTATAACCAGGTCTGTACCCGGCATGTATAGTCCCATTTCGGCAGGAACTTGAACAGCTTGATGTAAGCTTCCTGCACGATGTCGAAGGCGTTTTCCTGATTGCGCGTCCAGCGGTAGGCCAGTGCATAGGCCCCGCGCTTGGTGTGCTCGACCAGTTCGTCGAATGCGGCTTCGTCACCATCGAGATAGCGGCGAATCATCGGTTCGACATCAATCGCCTTTTCCACTGCCGATTGAACCATACCTGCTCCGGTATCGATTTTAGAGCTCGCCCCGATCCTGATCCTTGCCGTCGGGGGCACGCCGGAGGCGTTGATGTCGGTGCTGCTGTTTCTTTTTCATGAGTTTCTCGACATCGATGCCATTTTTTTCGAGCCGCCTTTTCAGCACCTCGAGACCGGCCTGCAGCGCCTTCCCATCCCGGCTGTTGCCCAATAACTGCAATCGCTTTTTCGCAATTTCCTGTAGATCTTCTGCGGTTGGCTCGGGCTTGTTGAGCAGTGCTTCATATTCAGGATTTTCTTCTGCCAGAGTTTCATCGATGGCGTGATGCATCCCCTTCATCAGATTGACATGGGCTTGATTGCGCCGCACTTCCCGGCCCCTGTCGCGGCCGCGGCGTTTGCGGAATTTTGGGTTGTCCTTGTGGAATCCCTCGTTGGTTTCACGGATATCGTCGAGGATGGTTTGTGCCTGTTCCGAGTCGGAGATCAGTTCACGGCGCAACCGCATCATTTCGCGAAACTCCTCAGGATTTTTGTTTTCCTGGTCCACCAGTTCGGCGTAGCGCTCACTGCTGGCAACGAGTAATTCGTTGAGCTGATTGTGCTTGGCCCGCACGGTTTCGTGATGGGTGTCGACGTTCTCGCGATCTTCTGCCGATGCTGGTTTATCACCCCGATCGCGGCCATGCTTGGCCTCGAACGCTCGCACGAACTCCTTGTGCTCCTGCTTAATTGCCCTGACGGCTTCCGACTTTATGAACTCGCGCTTTAGCTGCCGCATGCGCTGCTTGTCTTCCTTGGTCTTGTCTTCCTTTTCAAATAAGACCTTAAATTCGGCGTTTGCCGCGATCAGCGCTTCGTTGACGCGCTTTTTTATTGCTACTTTCTGCCGGTGGAATTCTTCACGAGCGTTGTCTCGATCGAATCGCGGCGGCGGCGGTACAGCTTCGGCTGGCGGCGGCTCAGTTTGCTGGGCAAAGGATGCGCAGGCGGTGGCCAATAAGATGGCGACTATCCATCGGTTCGATTTCATCGATGACTCCTCACGTTGAGGTTCGTGATTGTGATGTGATGTGATGAGATACGTCATTGTACCTGTTTATACGCAAGTATCGGGGCAGGGTTTAGTTGGAGGTACCGGTTTTATGCAGATTTCCGGCGAAATGACAGGCGACGAGGTGGCGGCCACCGCTGGTCCCGGGTGCGTCGGCGAGGACCGGTTCCTGGTCGCGGCATCTGTCCTGGGCGAACGGGCAGCGCGTATGAAAGTGACAGCCGGGTGGCGGTGCGGACGGCGACGGTACGTCCCCCTGCAAAACGACCCGCTGTTTCTTCGGTTCGCCCGGTACCGGCACAGCCGATATAAGTGCCTGGGTATAGGGGTGATGCGGCGCTTCGATGATGGCATCTGAGTGTCCGTACTCGACGATACGCCCGAGATACATGACTGCGATCCGGTCGGAAATGTGCCGTACCACGCTGAGGTCGTGGGAGATGAACAACAGCGATAGCTCACGACGATCACGCAGTTCCATAAGCAGATTAACCACCTGTGCCTGCACGCTCACGTCCAAAGCGCTGACCGCTTCATCGCAGACGATGAATTCCGGCTGCACCGATATGGCCCGTGCAACGCTGAGCCGTTGTCGTTGGCCGCCGGAGAATTCGTGAGGATATCGGTGGATGTACTGGTTGTCGAGACCGACTTCGCCGAGCAGTCTTGCCGCCGCCTCCTCCGGGCTGCCGTCGAGCATGTTGAACTGTGCGAGTCCTTCGGTAATGATTTCCTGTACAGTCATGCGTGGATTCAACGATGAAAACGGGTCCTGGAAAATCATCTGCAGCCGTTTGCGGAACGGTCGGAAGTCGCGCTCCGACATTGCTATCAAATCGTGACCATGGAAAGTTACGGAACCACGGGTCGCCTTTTCCAGGCCGACTATCGTCCGGCCCAGCGTAGTTTTCCCGCAGCCGGATTCACCGACCAGCCCGAGCGTCTCGCCGTGGAACACCTTCAGGCTGACGCCATCCACCGCCTTTACATGACCGACCGTGCGCGACATGATTCCGCGCTGGATCGGGAAGCAGGTATGGAGGTTCTGGAGCTCGAGCATCGGTTTTTCGGTCTCTGTCATGATTCCGTTTCCTCCGTCTTCGCAGCTGTTCCCTTTTTCGGGTGTACCGGCATGTCGCCGCCGTCTTGATACAGATAGCATGCCGCCTGTTGATCGGCATCGAGTTGGAACAGCGGCGGTGAGGCGCTGCCGCAGCGGTCCCAGCCATAGGGGCAGCGCTCGCGAAAGCGGCAGCCAACCGGGTACTCTTCCGGCGACGGCACCTGACCTTCGATTGTTTCCAGGCGGTCGCACTTGTGGTGCAGACGCGGTACCGATTTGAGCAGACTCTCAGTGTAGGGATGCTTTGGAGTCTGAAAAATTTTGTGGATCGGCCCTTCCTCCACCACTTTCGCAGCGTACATCACGACCACCCGGTCGCACATTTCCCAGATCACGCCCATGTCGTGGGTGATCAACAACAGCGAGGTGTCTCGCGATTTCATGTTGAGAATCAGATCGAAAATCTGCGCCTGAATCGTCACATCCAAAGCGGTCGTTGGTTCGTCGGCGATGATCAATGCCGGCTCGAGCATCAGTGCCATTGCGATCATCGCACGCTGACGCATGCCACCGGAGAATTGAAACGGATAATTGTACATGCGCTCGTCGGCATCCGGAATGCCGACCTTGTCGAGCCATTCAGTACCGGTCTGCCATGCCTCTTTTTTGTCCAGATCTCGATGTACACGCAACGCTTCAACCAACTGGTGACCGACTCGGTGTAGCGGCGACAGTGCGGTCATCGGCTCCTGAAAGATCATGCTGATGTCGTTGCCGCGTAATTGCCGTAGTTGCTTGATTGGCATCTGCAACATGTCCACATTGTTGTAGAGGATCTGGCCGGACTCGATGATGCCCGGCGGCGATGGGATCAGTCGCAGCGTACTCATCGCTGTGACCGATTTGCCGCAGCCGGATTCGCCGACCAGTCCCAGGACCTCGCCTTTACGGATTTCCAGCGACACGTCGTCGACCGCGCGGATGCGGCCTTCGTCGGTATCGAAGGAAACGGATAAGTTTCGGATTTCCAGCAAAGCGTCGCTCACAGCCTACTCCATTTTTTGAAACGCTTTCGGATCGAAAGCGCTGCGGACGCCTTCACCGACGAAAACGAACAACAGCATGACGACGAACAGAGCCACGAATGGATAGAGCACCAGCCACCAGGCCCATTTGAATTCCTGCGCTTGCGACAGCAGTTCGCCCCAGCTCGGGGTAGGCGGCGGCAGACCATAGCCGAGATAGTCCAGGGCCGTCAAAACGCCGATAGCGCCAATCAGTGAAAACGGGAAGAATGTGATCACCGGCACCAGGCCGTTTGGCAGGATATGACGGAAAATGATCTTGATGCTTGGCAGTCCCATGCATTTGGCAGCTTCGACAAATGGCTGACGTCGCAGCCGCAGAAATTCAGCGCGCATGTAATAGGAAATGCCGATCCAGTTGAAGATTGCGAAGCAGAACAGCAACAGCAGGAAGCTGGGGCCGAAGACCGATGCCATGAGGATCATCACATAAAGGAATGGCAGGGCCGCCCAGATTTCCGTGAACCGTTGGCCGAAGATGTCGATGAGCCCGCCATAGTATCCCTGGATCGCTCCGGCGGCGATACCGACAGTCATCGATATCAGCACCAGGGCCAGTCCGAAGGTCATGGCGATTCGTAGTCCGTAGATAATGCGTGACAGGACATCGCGCCCGGCGCTGTCGAGACCCATCGGGTGGCCGGGGCTGGGGCGGTAGGGGAAGGCTATGTCTTCTTTTTCGAAGACGAACCGGTATTCGAGGTTGTCGATTTTTACGTTGATAGGGTCAAGCACCTTAGCAAACCGTTGTTCAGCCATTGTAGTCAGTTCTTCGCGTTTCTCCTCGCTCAGTCGGCTCCAGACGAGGCCTGGACTCTCGGCGATATTGCCCAGACGATTGATGGTGTAGCGTTCATTCGACTCGCCCGACGGCACTTCACGAAAGGTCAGCCGCACAGTGCGCGGTGGCCGCTTGCGCGGCTTGTACTGTGACAGTGCGACTGTCGCTTCGATTCCCTGCGTACTGTGCAAAATTGCATCGACAGTGGGTGCCTCTTCGTTTTGGAACCGGGCGGCGACACCGTTCTTGATAGACTGCGGCAGGTCCCAGTAGTCGGTCAATATCAGGTTCCGTAGTGACTTTTGGTTGGCGTCGAAGAAAAAATCGGCGGCGGCACCGGTTTTCTTGATTTTATATTCGGCGGTGATGTTGACGGTGCCGATGCGTGGATTGGGCTGCACGATCATGTACACTTTGTTCCCTTCTTCCAAGTCTTCGATACGGGCGCTTTCAAACGGACCAAACGGATGCGGCGGGAACAGCATCCAGTTTTTTCCGCCGGTCTGGAATGCTTCACCGGCGTTGATGGCCTTATAGTCCGGGCGTGTGTCGTGGCCACTGCCGGTGAATGTGTCGTCGGGATAAAAACGGACAATCGGGAAATAGGTCTCCCCTTCGAACCGCATGATGATTGGGGTGTTGTTGCACAGCAGTTCGCCGGTCAGGCTGAGCCCATAGATCACAAATAGCAGCCAGAACGACCAGTAAGCCCGTTTGAATCGGCGAAACCGGCGCAGGCGTTTATGGGTGATCGGATTCAGTCGAAGTAGAGCCATCGACGCTATTTCCTGAAATTAATACGCGGGTCGATCAGGACATACGACAAATCGGAAACGATGTTGCCGACGAGCCCGAGGATCGAAGTGACCGCGAGGATGCACATGAACACTGGATAGTCACGGCTGGTGATTGCTTCGAGGCTGAGCCGTCCCATGCCGGGAATTTCGAAAACCTGCTCGATCAGCACAGACCCGGCAAACATGATGGTCATGATGCCGCCGATGCCGGTGACGATCGGGATCAACGAATTACGTACTGCATGCAACCAAACGGCGCGTCTGTAGGTACCGCCCTTGGCCAGTACAGTGCGCACGTAATCCTTGCTGATTTCCTCAAGCAGTGAATTCTTCATCAGCAGGGTCAGCACTGCGAAGTTGCCGATCATGTAACAGAGAACCGGCAGGAACATGTGGTGTACCATATCCTTGATCTTGCCGAATGTCGTCATGCTGTCGTAGTTGTCGGAGACGAACCCGGCGACCGGAAACCAGTCCCACAGTTGATC
>CAYWQM010000041.1:10277-19813 GCA_964460215.1 uncultured Lentisphaerales bacterium | reverse complement strand
AGTTGATCGACGGTTCCGCAGAACAGCATCTTGAGAATCATGCCGAAGGCGAATGCCGGAATGGCGTAGCCTACAAAGACGATGAGGCTGGAGACCACATCAAAGGCCTTGCCGTCGCGGAGCGCCTTGGCAATGCCCAGGGGGATGCAGACGAGATATGTGAGGAAGAAGCCGGGAATGCCGAAAATCAGCGAGACGGCGAAACGTTCCTTGACCAGTTGCCAGGCGGTCTTGTTGGGGAACTTGTACGACTCCATGCGCAGGCCGATACGATTGGTCCAGGCCCATTTCCAGTAGCGCTTGTGGATCGGCTGGTTAAAGCCGAAATGTTCCTCCAGGGCCTTACGCTGCTCCTCCGAGATACCGCTGTTGTTGTTGCTCGGATTGGTGTCACCGCCCATGCCCTTCATCCGCATGATCGCCTGATCGACCGGCCCGCCTGGTACGAACTGGCAGATGGCAAAACAGATGAAAGTGATGCAGAGGAAGGTTGGAAAGATCAGCAGAAATCGCTTGAGAAAATAATCCAGTCGTTCCATGGACGTTGAACCGGCGATAGTTGACTATTGTGTGCCCGGGTCGGCGGATGGACTAATCGTTCTCGAAGATATCATCGAAATTGATGGTTGTCGGCATCTGTGGCATTGTCACTGTTTCCTCACGTGCTGCAGTCAGGTCGTCTGCAGTGTCTTCGTCGTACCACCAGTATCCGATTACCGAAGTCTCTTCGCCGTACTTCGAGAGTATGGTGTCGGGCATGCCGAACTTCTGCCAGTACAGCAGCCGCGTGTAGTTTATGTTCCACAGCAGCGCGTACGGGTGTTCATTGAAGATGATGTTGTCGACCTGGCGAACGATCTCGTGGCGTTCGTTGATGTCGAAGATACTGCGCTGTTTCTCGATGAGCGTGTCGACCTCGTCGTTCTTGAAGCCGGTGTAGTTGTTGCCGGACTCGCGGTCGGCCTCCTTCGAATACCACATCGATTCGGGATCCTTACGCGGGCCGGCGCCCCAGGCTGCCCAGGTCAGGTCGAAGTTGAAGGCGTCCATGTCCTTGATCCAGGCGGCCCAGTCCTTCTTGTCTACCGACAGTTCAATGCCGACGTCCTTGAAGTCTTCCTTGATGATCGCAATGAACTTATCGGCCGAGGCGCTGCGTGTCAGCACCCGTAGATGAAACTGCTTGCCGTCCTTCTCGAGGATGCCGGTCTCCGGATTGGCGATCCAGCCCGCGTCGGTCAGCAGTTTTCGGGCAGCGGCCTTTTCGAATGCCACCGTGACGTTCGGGCACGGGTGTGCCTGTCCCCAGAGGTCTTCGTAGTAGGACTTGTGGAGAAAGTACTGTTTGTGCATCAACGTTTCGTTCATTTTCGGGCGATCGATCAGATGGGCAATTGCCTTGCGCACCCGCACGTCGTCGAGCGGCGGCCGCCGCATATTCATTGCGAAGCCCTGGTAGCCGACCGGATTGTGATTGTAGATTTTCTGCTTGACGATCCAGTTGCGATCAAACTTCTCGCCTTTCGTCTGGGTCACCCAGCGATGTGCGGTGTATACCGGGAATACGTCGATGTCTCCTTTCTTGAACGCTTCGTAGGCGTTGTCGCGCTCGGCGTAAAAGCGGAACTTGATCTCATCGAAGTTGTAGAGGCCTTCGGTACGCACCGAACCGCGCATCCACCAGTCCTCGCGACGTTCCATCATTACGTAGATGCCGTCTTTCAGTTCCTTTATCCTGTACGGTCCGGAAATTATCGGGAAGTCGAAATTGAGCTTGTTGAAATCCTTCTCGGCCATCACGTGTTTGGGCAGAATATAGAAGCCGCCGGCGGCGTTGAGGTTCTTCCAGTGGACTTCTTTGGCCGAGAAGCGGATTGTGCTGTCGTCGATGATTTCTGGTGATTCGAACCGCTCGAGATCGGTTTTGTGCGGTCCGGTCAGGCTTTTCGGGTCCATCACGATGTCGAAGGTCCATTTGACGTCCTGTGCCGTGACTGGCTTGCCGTCGCTCCACTTCGCATCGGGGTCCATATGGAACGTGAAGGTCTTCTTGTCGTCGGCGATTACCCACTTGCGTGCGAGGCCGGGTTCGTCTGCGAGCGTCACGGAATTGCTGTCTAGCAGCGTTTCGTACATCAGCCCCCATACCTGCGCTGCGGTGTAACTGGTTTCCAAATAGTAGTTGAAGCTTTTTGGCGACTGGCTGGCGAAAATATTGATCGTGCCGCCGGGATAGGCGTCTTCGCTGGCGATGGGGTCGCGCTCCGGCTTCCAGTCGGGCTTTGGAAAGACGTTTTCAGCAGTAGCGAATGCGGCGGTGAAGAAAAGGATGATTAAAAGCTTGGACATAGGGTCTCCGTACAAGTTGAAGGGGCATGCAACGCGGCCATAAATTAGGCTGCACCCCCGGATTTACCAACGATTACAACACCTCAGGACGGCTTCAGTTTCAGTCGCGCGATGATAAACTATGCCATGAGTTCACTAACCGGCAGGAATGTTCTGGTTACGCGCACTATTGAGCAGAACGCGTCGCTGATCGATTTGTTCAAAAGCCGCGGTGCGGTCCCCGTGGCATGTCCGACCATCGCCACAGAGCCCGCAGAAGATGTGTCTTCCGTCGTCCGTTCGCTGGTGGGCGGGCCAGGGTATGACTGGATCGTTTTCACCAGTACCAACGGCGTGCGTTTTTTCTTTGACGTTGCGGAGTCCGCGGACATTCATGGGCCCGACGATAGGGCGGTGAAGATGGCGGCCATCGGCCCGGCTACCGCGGCGGCCCTGCAGTCGCGCGGCCGTACCGTTGATCTAATGCCTATGTTGCACGTTGCGGAGGCTTTGGTGGAAGCAATGGGTGCGGTCCTTGGCTGCCGCATTCTCATCCCGACGGCGGACATCGCCCGTGATACGGTGGCCGTCGGCCTGGAAGCTGCCGGCGCAGTTGTGGAGGTTATTACCGTCTACCGCACAGTCCCGGCCAACTGCCCCGAAGGTTTTTTCGACATGCTGGCAGCGGCCGATGCCGTTACTTTCACGAGCTCATCGACGGCGTTGAACTTCGTCGACATGCTGGAGGGGCAAGCGATGCCCGATGATCTCATAGTAGGGTGCATCGGTGCAAAGACTGCGGAGACCGCACGTGGGCTTGGTTTGCCGGTCCATGTCATTGCGGAGGAGTCAACCGCAGAAGGTCTGGTCAATGCGCTGGAGGCTTATTTCGCTCCAGAATAGGTACAGGATACAGAATCCTTCGGTGCCTGCCGCTTTGCCGGCAGCGCCGTCGTTATGCGTGAGCTTTTATTATATTTGTATCTATTTTGGATAAGGCATCTTCTGTAGCAATGATTGTACTATCGGGATGCTGTTGGAGAAATGATGCAGGGCAACTGCTGCTGGGACCGGTGGGATCGAAGCAGGCCGCCAGAGCGTTGGCTTTCTCCGGACCGGTAACGACCATGAGGCAGCTGCGGGCTTCAAGGATGGTCCCAAGTCCCATTGTGACGGCGAAGCGTTTCCGGTCTTCGATCTGTTCGAATGCAAAACTGTTGTCATCGACGGTTTCGTCCTGGAGCTCAACAAGGCGGGTTCGCGAATCGCGCGATGATCCCGGTTCGTTGAAACCGATGTGGCCGTTGCGCCCGATACCGAGCAGTTGCAGATCAATGCCGCCGACGGCGGTGATCGCGGTCTCGTAATCATCACAGCGAGCCTCGATTTTGTCGACGTTTACGCAACCGACGGGAATATGCCAGTTCCCGGGGGGTATGTCGATATGGTCAAAGAGTTGCCGGCGCATGTAGTAGTTGTAGCTGGCTGGGTTGTCCGGAGTGATGTCGAAATACTCATCGAGATTGAACGAGCGTACGCCGGCGAATGTCAGGCCTTCGGAGCGATGCATGTCGATCAGGCGTTGGTAGACATCGATCGGTGTGCGGCCGGTGGCCAGGCCGAGCACGAGGTCCGGTTTCTGTCGTACCGCTGCGCCAATGAGGGCCGCCGCCGCATCGGTCGCCGCGGCGTTGTCGGGGCAGACTTGAAATGTGATGCCGGGAAACAGTTTCATGAGCTTGAGTTCTCAGGTAGAGTACAGGCAAAATGCCTGCGCTCCCAGGGTAAATGTTTTGCGGCCGTACGATAAAGCCCGGCGTGAATCGATGCAAGGTTGGTGGCATCTTTGCGTTCAACAGTCAGATTTACGGATCATGAGGTTCCTGTTTCTTCACAGCATGTTAGCGTTCGGTGTTTCGGCCACCGACTTCGTCACCAGTTTCTCTGCATTGGAATCCGCGCTGCCGGTCGAATTGGAGACGCCGTTGATTCCGCTGGTGCACGATGACATGCCGGCACTGAAAGACATTCCGTCACCCTGACGGCGGCATCATGGCAAAACTATGTTCCATGCAGGCACCCGGCAAGGTTATCATCAGCGGTGAGCACGCTGTTGTCCACGGCGCCCCCGCACTCGTTGCCGCGGTGAACCGCTATGCTCGTGTGGAGATGATCCGCAAACGTGATGTCGGCATCGATTTCAAACTGCGCGACTTTGATCAGCAAACAGCATTTGCGGCGAACGAGCTCAGTGATCTTTATGACACATCGGCAGCCAGGCGCGAGGCGTTTAGCAGGGGTGAGTGCCAACTGGGCGAAATCCTGGTGCATCCGTCTGAGCTCATTCCGCTGGCCTACGAAACGATGCGCCGAGACGCTGCCTTGGCTGGTTCAGATCCGGCCAATGCCGATATCGATGGCGTACTGGTGACAGTCGACACCGACATCCCGATCGGTTGTGGCATGGGTGCTTCATCGGCGGTGATTGTCGGTGTGCTGGCGACGGCTGCGAAATTCTTTCAGCATCGTGTCAGCGACGATCGGTTGTACGAACTCGCTGTGGATTGCGAGCGGTTCCAACATCTTCGGCCGAGCGGCGCCGATCCTTATACCTGCCTGCACGGCGGCCGCCTGCGATTCTGCCAGGGCCATGTTGAAAAGACCTTGTCAACGGAGCCGCTTCCCATGTATCTTGTCAATTCGGGAACGCCGGCCGCGACAACCGGTGAATGTGTGCGGCAGGTCGGCCATCGTTTCGGCGACAGCGGTATCTGGGATGACTTCACAGCCGTCACTGATGCGATCGATACGGCGATCGAAGGCAACGACACCGCGGCATTGTACGACGGCGTTCGTTGCAACGATGCATTGCTGCGGCGTATCGATGTCGTGCCGGAGCGGGTGGGTCGCTTTATCGATGAAGTTTCGGCAGCCGGCGGCGGTGCCAAAATCACCGGCGCCGGCTCTATTCGCGGCGACAGCGGCGGCATGGTGCTGGTTTTCTCGGAGTCTGCACCGGTGGAACTATGCGCCGCGTACGGGTACGAACTGTTGGATATAGAAGGAGAAGCTCGTGGTGTCCACGATACGGACTTCAGCGCCGGGTAAACTGATGCTGCTCGGTGAGCATGCCGTACTGCACGGCTGTCATTGCCTGGTCTGTGCCATTGATCGGCGCATAACCGTGACATTGACGCCTCGCCGGGATGCGATGGTGACGATCACTGCCGATCTTGGTCGGTATGAAGGTTGTTTGCCGGAGTTGCCCGATGACGAGCGTTTCCGGTTTGTACTGGCTGCATTACGTGGCCACTCCGACATTCTGCCGAGCGGCTGTGACCTGATCATCGACAGCGATTTTCCAAATGTCTCTGGCCTCGGTTCATCGGCCGCGGTCACGGTAGCGGCTGTTGCGGCAGCGTTTGTATGGTCTGACTTTCCCTGGTCCGCCGATGTTCTGCATGCCGCCAGCTTGGCAGTGATTCGTGAGGTGCAGGGTGCCGGCGCCGGTGCCGATGCGGCTGCCAGTACCTTCGGTGGCCTGCTCGAGTATTGTGCCGACCCGATCACTCAGCGCCAAATCAAACACATACCACCGATCGAAGTACTGTACTCCGGCCGGAAAGCCCACACAGCCGAAGTCGTTGCCGAACTCGAGTCGCGTCGTCGTGAGGATCCGAACCAGATCGATGCAATTTTTCACGCCATGAACAAAGATTGCGGGCTGGCTGTCAATGCCGGTACAGCCGGAGACTGGCAGAAGTTCGGAGAGATAATCAACCGTAATCACGAGTTGATGACTGATCTCGGCTTGAGCGATATGAT
This sequence comes from uncultured Lentisphaerales bacterium, assembly GCA_964460215.1. Taxonomy (GTDB): domain Bacteria; phylum Verrucomicrobiota; class Lentisphaeria; order JABSQK01; family CAJWLW01; genus CAJWLW01. The sequence goes on along the minus strand of CAYWQM010000041.1, from coordinate 13,660 downwards.
CCTCGACAGTCTGGTCCATGATCTGCAGGCCGATCCCGGCATCAGCGGTGCCAAACTTTCCGGCGCCGGAAAGGGCGACTGCATTGTTGGTATCGGTCATGTTGAAAATGCTGAGTTTGCACACGAGCGCCTGGGTCTGCAAATCACCAAGCGGGGCGTCGAGGTGTCGTGATGCCTACGGCCGGAACGGTGTCAGGACAGGAGTGAATCCCGCGGAAAGCGAGGATTGTCGGGCTGGCTGTTAGAATACCAACATGTTTCGGTGCTTCATGAATATCGAACTACGTTACGCTTAGCCGAAACGAATCGCAAAAGGAGCGCACGCCCGGATGACAAGGAGACAGGAAATCGTTCGTGAACTGACCGCGCATACAACAGGCACTCCAAAGTCCGAGGCCCAGGCATTTGCGCCGGCGAATGTGGCGCTGTGCAAATACTGGGGGAAACGCGACGCCGATCTCAATCTGCCGGTCACTTCGAGTCTCTCGATTTCGCTGGGCAGCCTTGGCACGACGACTGAATTGCGGCTCCGGCAAGGCGCCGACCACATTGTATCGGATTGCCTGGAGCTGTCGCCGGCCGATAAATTCTGTACGCGTCTGTCCGCATTTCTCGATCTGTTCCGACCCGATGCCGACACCGGTTTTGTCGTCGAAACACAGAACTCCTTGCCGACAGCGGCGGGACTGGCGTCATCGGCCTCCGGTTTTGCGGCGCTGGTGCTGGCGCTGGACGATCTCTTCCAATGGCAACTGGACCGTGAGCAGCTCTCGATCCTGGCCCGGCTCGGCAGCGGCAGTGCAGCACGCTCGGTCTACAACGGTTTCGTCGTCTGGCATTGCGGCGCTTCCGACTGTGGCATGGATAGTGTTGCCGAGCGGATCACCGGTGAATGGCCGGAACTGCGTGTCGGCGTGGTCATCGTCGAAGGCTCCGAAAAACCGATCGGCTCGCGCGAGGCGATGGCGCGAACGGTCGCTTCGAGCCCGTTTTTCGACCGTTGGAAAACGTTGGCCGAGACGGACATGCAGCAGTTGCGGAAGGCGATCGGCAACCACGACTTCGAATTGCTCGGGACGACGGCGGAGTCAAATGCCATGGCCATGCACGCCTCGATGCTGGCTTCGTGGCCGCCGGTGTTGTACTGGACCGGCGCGACCATTGATGTCCTGCATCGCGTTTGGGCTTTGCGGGAGGAAGGTGTGCCGGTGTACTGCACGATCGATGCCGGACCGAACGTCAAGCTGCTGTTTCTCGACGAGGCCGAGACACGGGTGCGTGAGGCCTTCGAGGAGACGACGATTGTCCGGCCCTTTGGGGCGTTGGACGAGGGTGGGGACTGGTGGTCCTATTTCAACCGCCCGGGGCTCTCGCGAACTTCAGTTGACCAGCACTGACTTTGAGGCTGATCATGGCGTACGGCGTAGCAAGCTCGGGTAGGGATTCCCAGAAACGGCCGTCGGTGTTGGCCCATGAACCGTTGTCATGCTGCAGCGACCGCAGCTCGGAAATGATATCGTTACGCCAGTGATGTTTGATGCCGTTGGCATCGGCCAGGACGTCAACACCGTAAGTGTCCAACGCTTTCGCCATGGTGTGTAGATAGTAATAGCGGCCCTGCTGGCCCATGCCCGGGTTTTCCTTCAGCGTATAGTTGCGGCGCAGATAGTCGATAGCGCCCTTGACGCGGACATCGTCGCGATCGAGCCGGGCGTAGATCATCGTTTTGAGACCCGCATAGCTCATACTGCCGGAACTGATGAGTTCGGACTTGGCGCCGTCGGTTGCCGAGTGATCGCCCGCTTTGCTTTCAAACGGCCGGTAAATGAAGCCGCCACGATCGGATGCCTGCAGACTGACATACGGCTGGATATTCAATTCCGGCAAATTCTGGCACTGCGTCAGAAAGACCGTCATGTCCTGCCACATTTTGTCGATTCGTGCGGCTGCAGATGTATCACCGCTGAAGGGTTCACGATCCAGATAATCGGTCACGTACAGAGCCTCTGCGGCCCATGAACCATTCGACAGATCAGCGCGGCCGGTTTTTCCGTAGCCGATGCCGCCGAAATCGACTTTGCCCGGAGCGTTGAACTGCGAGTTCTGCAGATAACGCCGCGCCTCGCGCATCTTTGCCTCGTCTCCGGGACGGTTCACCAGCGCCATGGTAATCAGTGCAATGGCCGTGGTATAATTTGGGTAGTTAGCGCTCTCTTTGCGGGAGCGTTTGGCCGGGAAGATTGCGCCGTCGTCCTGGATAAAGGACAGCATGTAGTCCATGGCGCGGGCAATGGACTCGTCACGTTTGGCGATGTCCGCAACATCGACGTTGTGAACCGCCATGATTGCCAACCCCGTGAGGGCAGGATGCCGGCCCCAAGCACCGTCGTCGGCCTGGCGCGTCAGCATGAATTCGGCGCCCTGCTGCAGCATCGGTGCAACCTGTGCAGCGTGATCGAGTGCTGCGACTTGCTGAGGCTGCGGCGTTTGAGTTTTCCCGGCCGCGCCGGTTTGGATGCAGATAGCGAACAGAACCGTGACGACTGAAAAAATGATGATGCGTAAGGTAAGCATATTTATTCCAGAGCCTCCGCCGGTATTAAATCAATATAAAATTATTTTTATCCACGGCAAACCGCTGCCGTCGAATTTCACTTTTGACGGGCTACAGTCAATTTGACTCCGGATGAACTTGAAAGCTTTACCGAAGGACGAACTATGAATTCTCTCTTACACGCACATTCAGGGTGGCGCTACCTGGTGATTGCGGCATGTGCGGTTGCGCTGGTCAATCTGTTGAGCGGCACGTTGAAACCGCGTGCCTGGCGTCCGGCGGACCGCGTGATGACTCTGGCGTTTGTCATTGCGGTCGACCTGCAGTTGCTGATGGGGCTGGTGCTGTGGATCTGGAAGCACCTGGCGGATGTGCCGCAGCGGGCGCCCTTGGAGCATCTGATCACGATGTTTCTCGTACTTGTGCTGGCGCACTCGGCGGCCAGGCAGACGAAGCGAGCCGAGCTGGACAGCGACAAGTTCAAGCAGGCCTTCTGCCGGTTGCTGATTGCGGCGATCGTGATGGGCGTTGGTGTCTGGAGAATCACCACAGCCACGATGGACAGCGGTGCGGCTGGATAAGCGAAGATTTCTTTATGTCCTCGGCGGCATTGCCCTGGCCGGTTTGCTGCTGCGCCTGTATATCGGCTGGCAGCTCATGCAGGTCGATCCACTGGTCGAGTCGCCGGCGGCGACGACCGACATGGCGACGTACCTGGAGAGCGCGCGGGCCGTGCTTGCAGGTACCTACGATTACGGCGAGGGCTTCTACTATCAGCCGTTCTACTATGCCGTGTTCCTGCCCGCCGTTTTCAAACTGTTCGGCATTG
>CAYWQM010000041.1:0-10267 GCA_964460215.1 uncultured Lentisphaerales bacterium | reverse complement strand
CGGCGTCATCATAGTCCAGAGTCTGCTTGGGGCGGCATGCATCTGGCTGGCGGGCCTGGTGGCGGCACGGCTGTTCGGCAAGCGTACCGGTATTTGCGCGGCAGTAATTTTGGCGCTGTCGCGCATGCACATCTTCTACACGCCGTACATGCTGATGGCGGTGGTGCAGAGTTTCTGGGTGCTGCTGCTGTTCTACACCTCCGTTGCGGCTTGCCGTCGTCGCCAATGGTGGTACTGGGCGGTTGTCGGTGTGGTAGCGGGATTCTCGGTCATTACCCGCGGCAACATGATACTTTTCGTACCGCTGATCGGCGTTCTCGCATTGTGGGTTCATCGTCGACGCAAGAGGCTGGCGGTTGCGGCGGTCGCCGTGCTGGCGGCCGCATCCTACTTGCCGCAGCTGCCGTTTGCGATCGTCAATTATCAGGCGCACGACGACTGGGTCGGTGCCTCGTCCGCCGCGGCGTCGGTATTGGCACTGGGCAACACACCCGAATCGCCGCCGGGCGGTCGCGAGCCGTGGATGCTGGCGGGGCCGATGGAGTACCCGCTTTCCTACAGTGAATGGAATCGTCAGGCCAAGCTGCCGGAAGGGGAGGGCGGCATCTCCCTGCTCGAAAACACCTGGCGCTGGTTCAGCCGCGAGCCACTGGCGTATATGGAACTGAAGGGGCGCATGTTTCTGCTGTTCTGGAATCGTATTGAGGTGCCGAACAATGTGTCGATCATTTCCGGCCGGCCTTCATCGGTGCATCGATGGCTGCAGTCGCCGTTATTCTTTGGCTTTGCAGCCTTCGGGAGCCTGGCTTTGGCCGGCATGGTCCTGGCATTGATGAACCGACCTCGGCGCATGCTGCTGTGGTATGGTGTTGGATTCGTCGCGCTCTATTCAGCCTCGATCGTTCTTTTCTATGTGTTGGCACGTTTCCGTCTGCCGCTGGTGCCAGTGCTCTGTGTTTTTGCCGGCTATCCGGTTGGCCTGCTGTGGGAACGCTGGCGGCGCCCGCAACGGCAGAGGGTTGATCGCCGGCCGCTGGCGTACCGTCTTGGAGTGACGGTACTGGCATTTCTGATAGTCTGCATTGGCTTTGATCTCTACTCGATCGGTTGGGAGCCGACGGTTCTGCGCATAGCCCGGCCGAACGGGGTCGAAGTGGTATTGCCGGACCGGGTGATCGTGAAGGATCACGGTCCGTTTTCATTCGGCGGCTGGGCATTGTCCCCGATCCGCTCGGATCTGACTGTCGAGAAGACGTTTGCTCTGTCTGCAATGCCGGTGGATGCGGCGACCAGGCGAGTACGTCTGGCGCTTGGATTGACCAGCGCCTCCGGTGGGGAATTGCCGTCGATCAAGGTCAATAGCCAGACACTGACAGCAGTGCTGGATGCGCAGGGGATCGGTTGGGTCACTTACCCATTGCGGGCTGGTGATTACTTGATGCTGGACGAAGGCACGCTGCGGGTTCGTCTGCTTTGCAGTCCGGCGACATCGCCTAACGTGGCGTTGGTGTTCGATACCAAGCGGAAGTACGGCCGAACTGAATGTTCATCGGAAGTGCCGGATGGAGAACTGGTCATCGAACTTATCGCAGACCAGTAGCCGGCCGATCAGCTGATTTTGTTCAGATAATCCATCATCGGTCCGATTGTTCCACAACCGCCGGCGCTATACTGGCACGGGTTCGGCAACGACCGGCAGGTAGATGTAGAATGTTGTGCCGTCGCCGGTGTTGCTGCTTACCTCGATGCCGCCGTTGTGACTTTCGACGATGCGATGCACGATATTTAGGCCGAGGCCACTGCCATTGCCTGCCTGCCGGCTCGAGAAAAACGGGCTGAACAAGTTCTCAATCACCGTCTCGTCCATGCCGCAGCCGCTGTCGGCGACCGCCAGCCGCAGGTAGTTGCCGGTTGCCACCTTCGGCGAGACGACGTTGGCTTTGGCAACGTCGATTTCGACGTTGCCAACCGATATGTCGATGGTCCCGCCGGAGTCCATGGCGTGTGAGGCGTTGACGCAGAGATTGAGGATGATCTGAAACAATTGCGTTGAGTTGGCGGCGATGGGCGCTGCCTCGGTTGGTGGTTCCCAGCACACGTCGACGCGTTTATGTACGCAACGACGCACCAGCTTGAGGCTGTGCGAGACGATCGTGGGCAGGTCGCAGATGTCCCGGGTTTCTGTGTGCTGCGGTCTCGAGAAAGCCAGGATCTGTTGGATGAACTCGCTGGCAAGCTCGATCGAGTTGTCGATTTTTCCGACACAATCCTCCAGCGTGTCGGGTTGGAGCTGGGCGAGCTGCGTATAGCTGCTGATGATTGCCAGGACGTTGTTGATGTCGTGAAACGCACCGGCTGCCAGCACGCCGATCATTTCCATCTTGCGTGCCTGCAGTAATTGATCTTCCAGCAGGTAGTTTTTCTCGCGGAGCTCGTCTTGATAGGACTTGATTCTCAGGACGCTGCGAATCCGTGCCTCGAGATCCTCGGCCTGTACCGGTTTGTTCAAAAGGTCGACGGCGCCGAGCTCGAGGGCGCGGCGTTTCAGATCGGTCTCCTGCAGGCCGGTAAGGATGATGACGGGGATATTGCAGATTTCTGGCTCGTCCTGCATAATCTTAAGCAGGTCAAGACCGGACTTGCCGGGCATCATAACGTCGGAAAGTACGAGGTCGTAGGCCTCTTTTTGGAGGCGGGCAAGCGCATCGTCAACACCCTCGGCGAAATCCATTTCCCACGTGTTTCGCTGATGCCGCAGAATCCGGCGCAAGGCGTTCAGAACATTGACTTCGTCGTCAATGAACAGAATCCTTTTCCTATTCATTCGTCCCCCACTGTTTGCTCTTCTTCACCGACTGGAATCACTATGATAAAGCTTGTGCCGACGCCCGGTTCGGTCTCAAAAGTGAGGCGCCCACCATGCTTGCTGACAATGACATCGTGCACCAGCGACAACCCCATCCCGGTGCCTTTGCCAACGTCCTTGGTTGTGAAAAACGGTTCAAAAATACGGTCCTGAATTTCTTCCGGAATTCCCGCCCCGGTGTCGGTAATCGAAACCTCGATCGCCTCGTCGATGATCCGTGTAGATACCGTGATAGTGCCTTTCTCGCCGCTCGCTGGGGAGACCTTATCCGAAATTGCATGTGCGGCGTTGACCAGGACATTGAGAAACACCTGATTGAGTTCGTCCGCAAAGCAGTGGGCCAGCGGCAGGTTGTCGCACAGATTGTATTCGATGTCGGCGACATACTTGATTTCGTTGCGTGCCAGGATTGCGGCGTTCTGTACGCTCTTGTTGAGGTCGAAGGGGATCTTGGCCTTGTTCTGGTCGCCGGAATGCGAGAACTCTTTCATCGCCGTGACAATAGTTGATACGCGATTGATACCGTCGATGTTTTCTTTGATCGCCTGGGGAATCTGCTCGACGTAATGAGCGGCGTCGAAGTCGCGGAGCACTGTTCGCAGTTCCTCGAGGTCAGCAGCCCTATCGGGGTCATCGACAGTGTCGACTAAAGACCGGCACTTGGTCAGTAGCGAAAGGATGTCATTGACGGAGTCGGTGATGAAGTGCGTGTTGTGGTCGATAAACTGAATCGGCGTGTTGATCTCATGGGCGATACCGGCTGCCAGCACACCGATTGCCTGCATCTTGTGCGATTGGTTGAGATCGCGTTCGAGCTGCAGGCGCTGGGTGATATCACGTGCCGACGCCTGAACCTCGATCGGTTGCCCGGTCTCGCCTGTCGTCATCACGTTGAAGGTCGTCTCGAACCACTTGTAGGTGCCGTCAATGCTGCGAATGCGGTGGTTCTGCGTTGATGCCTGGCCAAGCTCCAGTGCCGTCATAAAGCTTTTGTGCACCAGTGCGTAGTCATCCTTGTGGCACAGATCGAAAGCGTTCTCACCGATCAGGGCATCGGGCTGGAATCCAAGCAGCGGCAAGCTGGCAGGAGAGACGTAGCGAAACACGCCGTCGTCGGACAGTTTGGAGATCAGGTCCGACGAATTCTCAGCCAGCAGCCGGAATCGTTCTTCGCTTTTTCGCAGTGCCTCTGGATAGGCTGCGAGCCGTACCAGCTCTTCTTCGGTCCGCTTGCGTTCGCCGATCTCCTCCTCGAGTTGCTGGTTTACAGATTGCAGCTCGCGGGTGCGCTGACGGACGCGGCGTTCGAGAGATTCGTTCAGATCCTTTAGCCGCTCCTCGGCCTCGCTCAGTTGCAGGTGTGTACGGATGCGGGCGATCGTGACCTGAATATCGATCGGCTTGGTGACGTAATCGTTGGCGCCAAGATTCAGCGTCTGTACGATGATATGGCTCTCGTTGAGGCCGGTCATCATTACAACCGGCAACTCGGTGCGATCGCGTTTGCGGCGGATCTCGGTGAGCAGGTCCATCCCGTCGACATCGTGCATGACGATGTCGAGTAAAATCAGATCGCAGGCAGCCCGACCGGCAAGAACATCGTCGAGTTGTGAACGCCAGCCGTTCGACGAGCCGTTCGGCACGATGTAATAAACGTTGCAGCCTTCGTCTTGCAGAAACTCGCCGATAAACTCAGCGATGTGCGGCTCGTCCTCGATGATCAGGATATTCGCATCCTGCAGAGAACGAGAGCCCTCCGCAGTCGAGGCTGCAGAGGCGGCGGGGTTGCCGTAGCTAAACGCTGGACGAGGTGGTTGAGGCATTACAGCGGACAGGCTGTGTGAAGTGAACGGGTTGACCGTGACGATATTTGGCGCACAAACTGTACCGGATTGTACAAATTCCGAATAGCGGGCATACATCACCAATCAGGCGGTGTGGCAAGTCATACCCTGCAACCTATCGTACAACTTACGTTGCCACGCCGTTTTTTTCAACCGCCTTCTTCCCGTACCGTGTGCACGCCGAGCTGAGGCGCTACGTGGTCAAATTGAAGGGAAAAGGCTGACTGATGTTGCCGACACGAAGGGGGCCTGCTTGCAGCACGGTCTGTTACTGCCGTGACAACCATTGCGGGGAAGTACAGTGGCAATAAGAGAAGTACCAATAAGCTGCTTCTCTTTTGCCCTGTCAGGTCATCGTATGGATGGCCCAGGGTCGATTGCATCGCTGGGCTACCCGGAATAATTCCCAATTTGCACCTCGATCAATATCGAGTGCCTACACAGCGGAGCCCTCGAAACGCGGCTGGGCATGGCCACGTCGTCATGCCCCGGAGTCCCTTGATTTCACCGGCGCCGAAGAGTACCGTTTTTGGTGAGTTTCGCACCTGCACGACAGCCAAACCCAATCACCTCTGCGCCCCGTTCCGTTATACGGTACGCGTGCGTTCTGCTCATGGTTTCCGCCGCCTGGCAATCCGGCGATGCTGCGCCCCTGCTCGAGACGCCATCGGAAAAGATCACCGTCAACGGTCCCGGCTGTTTGACGATCGAGACCGAGGACGGCTGCCAGGTCGAGCTGTACTTCACTCTGTGGCGCGACAATTGGATTTTCCGCCAATTAACCCGGAGCCGCAACGTCCGTACGCGTTCGAAGAGCGGCGTTGTCGAGCAGACTGGCGAGTGGGATGACTTTGCGGAGAAACTGCCGATTGATTTTCACTTCGTTCTCAGTCGTCGCGAAGATGGTGTCGATATCGAAGTAACCTTCACCCGCACTGGGGAGATGAAGCTCACCAGCGGCGTTTGGTTTCGCGCCAAAATGCTTGGAAAATTTGAGCGTGGCCGCCAGCAGATTGCCGTCCATTCCGGGCCCAGTGGCCGGCTCGGCCGAACCTTTGCCGATTTCGGGCGTGGTATCGATATTGATACCGATGCCGGCCGTCGCCTGCATATGGCCTTTGACCGGCCGGGGCTGGTGCGCAGCGAAATGGACGGCGAGGCCTTCGTCATTGCCGCCAAAATTTTTGATGATCTGCCGCTTGGCGAAACCGTGAAGGCTGCAGTGCGGTTGCGCGTCGGCGACCGCGACGGCGATTACCAGGATTACATTCCCTCTGAACGGACGCCGCTGAGGCTGGAGGACATCGACCTCTATGTCAACGGCGATCCTGCCGTGCCGGCCGCCGACGGCATCATCCGTGTCACGCAATTCGACACGCTCGAATACCGCATGGACGTCGGGGGCAAGTGGGAGAACCCCTATGACCCCGATCAGATCTCGCTGACTGCCAATGTCACCAGCGCCAGCCGTACCTATGGCTATCCCGGGTTTTACATGCTTGATTTCCAGCGGCAGTTACAAGACACCGCCGAGTCCTGGGTGCCTCAGCCCACCGCGAAGCCCTGGAGAGTCCGGTTGACGGCTGACGAACTTGGCCCGTTGTACTGTCAGTTTCGGGTTGCCAACGGTAGAAAAACGGAGGCCGTGGCATTGCCGCGGATCGAAGTTGTCGCTGGCAACCGCCGCGGCTTTCTGCGCGGCAGCCAGGCGGACCCGCACTATTTCCAGTACGACAACGGCCAGGGGTGTTTCCTGATCGGTCATAACCTGCCGATCTACAATAATATCGGCAAAGCGCCGGATGCCATTCTGCGGCGTATGGCGGACAACGGTGAGAATTGCTGCCGCATCTGGATGTCCAGTGACAGCGTCGGCATCGAATGGGAGGATCGCCCGGGCCGGTACCGACAGGAGAGCGCGGCGCGTCTTGATCATTTCATGGCGACGACGGAGAAGCTGGGGATCAATGTGATGCTTTGTCTCGACACGCACCAGGATTTCGTGGGGCAGCGGTGGTTGGATAATCCGTACAACAAAGCACACGGCGGTTTCTGCAAGAACCCGCGGGACTGGTTTACACGCAAGGCGGCGCGCCAACAGTATCGTAAACGTCTTCGCTACCTGGTAGCACGCTGGGGATACGCAACCAATTTGCTGTGCTGGGAGTTCGGCAATGAGTTTGAGGGTTGGCCGGAAGCTAACGAACCGACCGTGATCGCCTGGCACCGGACGATGGCGTCTGTGCTCAAAGCGCTTGATCCTTACAAGCATCTGGTAACGACCAGCTGGTGGACCCACATGGGCCCGGAGGCCTGCTGGCGGATTCCGGAGATCGACATCGTACAGACACATGTCTATACGAACAACGACTCCAGTGTTGCCGAACCTGTCAAGAACTACAGCCAGGCGCAATGGCTACATTATGAGAAGCCGCACATGTTCAGCGAGTTCGGCGTCGATAGTGAAGGTCCGCCGCGGACGACCGACCCGCGCGGCTGGAGTGTGCACAATTCCATGTGGGCGGCTGTCGCCGGCGGCAGTGCCAGCGCCGCGATGCCCTGGTGGCACTCGACCTACATCGATCCGCTCAATCTCTACTTTCACTTCGGCGCCTTGCGCCGGTTCGTCAATGACCTGCCGTTCGGCACTGCGACCTGGCAGCAGTTTCAGGGCTTTCGCGTCGAGTTCGAGGAGGAGACAATGCGCTTCGGGGATGTAGGGATTCTGCCATCCTCCAATTGGGTGCGCCCGGCGCTGTCGGAGTTTGTGGTTTACGACAATGGCATGATCACCAACGAAACGGAAATTTCTGAGTACCTGCAGGGCACCGACAACGCGGCCTTGCGCAACCCGCCGGTGTTCACGGTCGACTGTGCCCGGCCGTTTCGCTTTGTCGTGAGTGTCGGACGGGTGTCGCGTTCGGGTAAACTACATGTCTGGGTCGATGACGAGTTGAAGCTCGAGCGCGACCTGCCGGCTGGCGAGGGCCATGGTAAAGCATGGAGTTTTCAAGACAAATGGAATATTTGGCAGTCTCTGTACGACGAGGATTTCGTTATCGAGATTCCGGCCGGCAGCCACAAGATTCGCGTCGCCAACGGTGGCCTCGATTGGATTCGGGTGAAACGTTATGCTTTCGAGGAGTATCGCAAGACAGAGCCGGACCTGATAGCCAGCGGTATGCGTACGGATGAGGTTGCCTTTGTGTGGTTACACAACCGCCGGAACACCTGGTGGCAGAACTCGGTGGGTGACGTCGCTCCCTTCGCACCGACCCGGGTTAGTGTCGCGTATCCGGCTGGGCGCTATACATTGGAGTGGTGGAATACCTGGGATGGTAAAATTCTGCGCACAGACACAGTCACAGCCACTGACAAACTCGTCCTCAGCCCCGGTGAGTTAGCCACCGACGTAGCCGTCAAAATCATTCCCCAAGAACTGCAGTAGGAGGGATTAACTTAAGCGTTGAAAGCGCCTCTCATCGGCCACCCGAGGTGGCCGGGAGCGAAGAACCCCTGACCCCTGACCCCCAGCACTTGATTTGAACATCCTCGTCATCTATAAAAAAAGCCTGCACCAGATCTACTTCAACGAGCATCATCAGCAGTTGATCGAGGCTCACAATGTTTTTTCCGATGCCGATCGCGCCCGTCTGCTTGCCTCGCACGAGAGTCATGTGGGCACGCGCGAGCACATCGAAGCCGCATTGCAGTCGCGCGGTGTGCGCTACAAAACATTCTACCGGGCGCGTCAGGTCGATTACACCCCGTACGACTTCGTCATTTCCGTCGGTGGCGATGGCACCTTTCTGGAAGCGGCGCGGCAGATCACGACCCAACCCATTCTTGGGGTCAACAGCGATCCCGAGCGCAGTGTTGGCGCTTTCTGTCCGGTCACCCGCGATAGTTTCGAAGCGGCATTGGACCAGATTCTGTCTGGCACTTACAAGACTGTTCCGTTGAATCGCATGTTTTTGAGCCGGGACGATACCCCTTTACGGTTTCTGGCATTGAACGATGTGCTCATCGCCCACACCTCGCCGGCGGCCATGAGTAAGTATCGTCTCACCGTCGGCGACGCGACCGAAGCTCAGAACGGCTCGGGTTTATGGATTTGCACGGCAGCGGGATCGACAGGTGGCATCCGTTCGGCCGGTGGCAAAGTCATGGCGCCCCGTTCGAAACGCCTGCAGTATAAACCGCGCGAGCTTTACAGTGCCGGTGCCAATAAGTACCAGCTGTGTGGCGCCATCATTCCCGCGGGGTGCCCGCTGATCATCGAGAGTCGCATGCGCGAAGGCTGCGCCTACATCGACGGTGCCCACATGCGCATACCCCTGCCGTTCTCTTCGCGCCTGGAGATCCGCAACGCCGATTATCCGCTGCGCATGATGGTGAACTGACATAGCATCTGGCTGGCCGTTGCCTATGTCCCCACGATTGGCATAGCGTGGTACGAACTACTTTTCTTTCACTCGCCTATAAAGGTCTTTTCCAGTCGCTGCTTTTGCGACTTGGCGACGTGGGCGAGGGTCTTTACGAGGTCTTTGCGAAGGAAGGCGAAGCCGTCTGGGCGTGTGGGCCTTGGGGCGAAGATTTTTCCGAGACGGTAAGTCAGGCGCATACGACCGTTGATCGCCCAGCCGGAGGCCTCGAGGATGGCGCTGAGATTGCGGCGGTACAGTTTGTAAATGGCGATGAGCATCACCGGAATCAACACGATGCCGAGACCGAACGCCATCACCGCCAGTGCCTGGTGCAGTTTGAGGCTGGCGATGGTCTTGGCGATGAAGGCGAAGGACGAACCGAGCGCGGCTATCGTCACGCCGCCGGCCAGCAGCAGATCGCGGCTGGACTTGCCTTGGGGCGCTGCGGCACCCTGGGCTGCGGTCGCCACGGTCTGAGAATCTGCAGCTGCCTGGCGCTCGGTCACCGTGATGCCCTCTGCCACGCCCTTTTCCATCTTGGCACCGGTCGATGTAAGCTTGGTCTGAATTTGCTTCTCGGCGCTACTCGTCAGTTTCTGCACAGTGCCTGCCAGCATCGCCCCGATCTTGCGGAAGGGGGCCATCATCGCCTCTATCAGACTGACAGGGTTGTCGACGACTTTGACAACGCGCGCATCCCATTCGCGACCGTCACGATCGAAGAGCACGCCGCGCTTGTTGATCCCGAGGCGGCCGAGCCGCCTGCTGGTCACCGGTGTGACCATGAAGAACTTCTCTTTCGGGTCACTGCTGGTGATTTCCGAATACATCAGGTAGACACCGGAATTCTTGGCCACGGCAGCATGACTGTTCGGATCGGTCACTTTGATGTTGAGTTGAAAAATGCGGCCGTCAATGATCAGTCGCCCGACCTCGAACATGGCTCGTTCATCCGGATCGTAGAGGTGCGGGAAGCTGATGAAATTGTTGCAGATCGGCAGAAACCAGCGTTGCAGCAGGATCAGTTTCTCGAGATCATTGACGGCGTCAAGCTCGGCGCCGACGGCGAGGTCGGCATCGATACGTGCACCGAGCCGCTGCGGCAGATCACCGGACAGGTAGGTTTCGAG
>CAYWQM010000040.1:0-40966 GCA_964460215.1 uncultured Lentisphaerales bacterium | reverse complement strand
ATTGCCGCGACGCGTCGGTCGGCATCGAGCAGGACGCTGGTCGGCACCACTAAAGAGTCCTGGGCGCTCAGCGTCCGCCCCATGATCAGGTCGAGGATCAGGAGCAACCGCTGATTGGCCATCCCGGCATCAAACGTGAGCCCCAACCGCTTTGCCAGTTGGCGTGCCGCTTCGGGCGTGCCGCGATCTTCGCCGAGACCATCGACACTGAGTGCAACGACGTTGACGCCGGCAGCTTGCAGCGATTCCCAGCCTCTTTCGAATGCCTTCAGTTCCCCGACGCATGGCGCGCACCAACTGGCCCACAGATTGACCAGCGTAGGACCGGACACCGCCAGCTCCCGAGGGGTATCATCGTCGAACGGCTGCCAACTCACCAGCGGCAACGGCACGGGGTTGACGAGGAACACGGCTGCCTTATCCCCTGCCTCAGGCAATTTCGTGGTCGACGCCTCAAGCACTACATCCTGCGGTGGTTGCCAGAGGGCGGCCTTCGCGGTGCCCTGCACCAGCTTGTAATGGGCATTGGGCTGTACGCCGGCGAAGGTCTCCGCTTCGCCGCCCGGCCACCGCACAAGCACCGATGTAATCGACACCGCCGAGCCCAGACCGAAATGTTGCCACTTGCTGTGCTGTGAGATAAACCCTTCGCCGGCGCGGACGGTCTTGATCAATTTCGAATTTTGAATTCCTAATGCCGAACCTTCAGAACGGGTTGGGACGACTTCCACCCTTGCGCCGATGGCGTCGCGGTTGGTGGTGGTGCCGTTGCCCTGGAGCTTCAACTGCAACCAGTTGTTCGGCTGCCGGGGATTGTCATTGCGAAGAAAGCGTACCTGGGGAGCGGTACGATTGGCGATCCACAGGTCGAGATCACCATCAAAGTCCCAGTCGACAGGGGAAATCCCGCGCGCATCATCGATAAAGTCGAAGCCGCTGACGGCCGACACGTTAGCGAATCCGGCCCGTTTCCCGAGATTCATGTACAGGCAGTTTCGTTCCCTGCCGCTCAACGACATACCGCGGTTCAGCATGCGGTCGAGCTTGATCATCGTCTTCCGGAAATCAAGCTCGGGGTTATCGGTGTATTCGACCGGCGATTGCGGCAGGACCTGCCGCCAGAAAAGACTTCACAAGTCGTGTTCGTGTTTGTTGGTGAGATTGCCGTTTCCCACCAGCAGATCATCCCAACTGTCGTTGTTGATATCGCAGAACGGCGAACCCCAGCTCCAGCGCCCCATCATCACACCGGCCTCGTCGCTGGCATCGGTGAACGCACCGTGATCGTTTTGCAGCAGCGTGTTGCCGCGGGCCAGGTACTGCATGTACTCTCGCATCTCCGGGTCGCCCTCGAAAAACTTCTCCTGCGTTACGATTCGGTTGCCGGCTGCCGAATACATGTTCGCGATGTACAAGTCCATCCAGCCATTGTTGTCCACGTCACTCCATGCCGCCGACATGCTGAAGCCGCGATCTTCGGCGCCCAGTGCCGGCGCCACTTCGGCAAATCGTCCCTCGCCGGAGTCCTTGTCTAGATCGTTGCGATACAGCAGATTCGGCCCGAAATCGTTCGCGACGTACAAATCCTGATCGCCGTCGTTGTCATAATCCTCCCAGGATGCAGCAAAGGCATAACGCGTGCTGCCTTCATCGAGTCCGAGCAGTTTCGTGACATCGGAAAACTGAAAGTCCCCGTTGTTGCGCAACAATACATTTGTACCGCCATTGGTCGCGTTGAAGTAGGGGATCGCATAGGCAATCACCCTGCCGCGGTCGTGTAGCGGAAAATAAATACCCGCGAAAAGATCGAGATCGCCATCGTTATCATAGTCCGCAGCGGCGAGGGCATGGGCACTTTTCCCCATTTCAGTGGTCCCCAGCAACGTAAAGTGACCATTGCCGTCGTTTTCGTTGAACTGCAGGCCGTCATCGGTGCCACACACCAGATCGGCGTCGCCGTCGTTGTCGAAGTCCCCGAAAAGCACGCCTCTGGTACTGTCGAGCCAATCAACGCCCGCCGCCGCGGCAATGTCGGTGACGGTGCCGTCGGCGTTACGGCGGAGCAGGCGATTGGGCAGGCCGCCGGTCTGGGCAATGTAAACGTCGTCAAGACCATCGCCATCAACATCGTCGATGGCGATGCCGTTGTGCCCGTCGATACTCGAACCCTGAGTCGTCTCGAGGCGCTGCGCCCAGTACACCGTCGAATAAAGCAGGTGATCACGATACCAGGCATTGTGACCCATGGCCGCTTCCGAACAGTCGGCGAACAGTGGGCCGGCCAGGGTAACGGCAACCTGTTCATAGGCCTCGACAGCTATCGTTTTAAGGCGTGGCGCTTCGGGATCGCGACGTCCCCACTCACATCGCCAGGTCGAGTTCTCTTCGAGGTTCCCGGCGTCTGTCCGGCCGAACAAAGACACCAGCACCGTGGTCTCGAAACTTGTTGGCAGGACGGTGATCCCGACAATTTTCAGCTCGGCCCGTTCGCTGGCGCCGCCTGAGTAACGTCCGCGCAATGCGCCCAACACCGAGACTATGTCGGTCTCGGGATCGTCATCGACGGTGGCCGTCGGTGACAGCATCCGCCGCACCGTGACGGTGCCGTCCTGAAAAACCGTTTTCAGTTGCGCCGGCTGCAACGGTTTACTGTGGAAATCTGCGGTTACCAGCGTTGCGGCGACATCCGGACTAACCGGCTCCGGTTGCGTCAACAACGCGCCAAGTTGCTTGAGCTGTTTGCCGGCCGCCTGGCTGATCACCTCGGTGCTCCAGCCGTCCCGAACCGGGTCATCGATCAGCACCGCACCAGTCGGCGGCAAGGCAAGTTGCTGCGCGATCAGAACAGGGGCGATCAGGATGGTGATGAAAATAAAATACGAAGCAGATCTCATCCAGGAAAGTACATCCATGTGGCGTGGCGTTGTCCACGCAAGGGTTACAAGGTTGGGTTCAATAGGGCGTCAGTCCATCGGATACAAGCTGCAGCCGCCATCGACGACCAGCACGGAACCGGTCATATAGTCGGCGGCAGGGCTGCACAGGAAGAGGAACGCGTCGGCGACGGACTCGGGCGTCTGCAACGCACCCAGCGGCACTGCCTTCTGCGCCCGGGCCTTGTACGACGGTTCGGTATCCCATTGAATCTTCGCCAGGCCCACGCCGACGATGCCCGGCGCCATGGCGTTGGCGCGAATCCCCTTGTCCGCCAGCTCACGGGCGAAGGTCCGGGACAGCTGCTTCATCGCCGCCTTGCTGGCGCTGTACGGACCGATTTCCGGCCACGGCACGTCGGCCACCCAGGACACCGTGAAGATCAGGTGCCCCGCGATCTCGTCTGTCACCATTGCGCGCGCGGCTGCCTGACCAAGAAGAAAGGCCGTCTTGACATTGACCGCCATTGTCTGGTCCCAGTTCGACTCCGAGACCTCGAGCAACGGCGCGGCGGCGACTGTGCCGGCGTGACAAAGCGCGATGTGCACCGGACCGAACGCCTCACGCGCTGCCGCCATCAGGCAATCGACGTTGGCGGCCTCGGTCAGGTCACCGGGGACATAGGCGACACGATCGCGACGGATCGCGGCTTCAGCAAAGCGTTCCTCGGCTGCGTTCGGCTCGATGAGATCATTGACGGTAACAGTTGCACCGTGGTCCGTCAGTCGCTTGACTATCACGATCCCGATCGCACCGCAGCCGCCAGAAATGACAGCGTGCCGCCCTGACAGTACATCTTTGCTGAAACTCATGCGTCACTATACCTGTAACTATGCGACGGCGCAACGTGAAAGGCTACGTGGACTCCTTGTGCGCCGTGACGAACTAAAACTAGCCCGACGCGTGGGAGTTGGGGCGCGCCGTCCGAGGCGTCGGTCCGCCGATTTGGTGATATTGCCCGGAAATCTGCATAATGGCTATGTGATAAGAATATGCAGGGTAGTTTATGCAATGCATAATACGGCAAAAGCGCTACTGATCATACTGGTTGCGATCACCTGGCAACAGGTGGTCGCCGACACCGAGAACTTCGACGATCTGCCGGCCGGCGACTGGCTCACCGACAGCGGATCGTTGTTGGCCATGCCGCCGTTCTGGTCCGTCGATACCGGCACCGGGAGCTTCGGCCATCCTGACTATCCCGGATTCATTCGCGTCCTGGACGATGGCGTCCTTGAAGCCGGCGCGACGAACCATGGCAATGGCCTGTGGCGCTGGGAACCGTCGATGCCGATGACAAAAGGTATCGTTGCCTTCAGCGTCCGCATCCGTTTTTGCGGCCAACTCCCGGCGGAGCCGTCTGACGTCAATCGCGTCATCCTGAATCTTGGCAACAGCCCGGGCAGCCGCGACACGGTCTTTGCCGAAATCATGGCGAGCGGTCCGGCGACGCTGAGTTATCGCACCGCCGACTACGCGCAACGTGTCACCAATATCGATGGCCTGGCAGCCGTGGGGACGTGGAACACGTTCGACGCCGAGCTGGATTACGACACCGGCACGACACGCGCCCGGCTGAATGACGGCGACTGGCGGCAGGTCGATGGTATCACGGCGCCCCCTCACCTCGATGCCATCGGCCTGTGCACCAACGGGATTGTCCAATACGACGATTTCAAGCTCAAGCCGGACGGCCCGAAGAAGACGTTCGTCAAGAAAACGACGCAATTCGGCCTCGCCGGCTGGCGCCCGAAAGTCCGTGTCGCCTGGGCCGATATCGATGACGACGGCTGGATCGACTTCAGCCTCGGCGGCGAGGTTTGGTGCGGTGTCGATGGCACCCGCTTCGAACGTGTCAGCGGTATCGAAGGCACCCTGTGGGGCGACATCGACAACGACGGTCGCATCGACCTGTACGACGGCCGCGGCTTCTACCGCAATCTCGACGGCAGCCGGTTCGAATACAGCGACAAGGTGCCGGACTACGAAGATTCAAATTACATGGGCAGCGCCCTCGGCGACTGGGACGGCGACGGCTTTATCGATGTCTACTGCGGCTCCTTCGGCGGCACCTCCCGGGTCTACCGCAACGTGGATGGGAAATCGTTCACCACGGTGTGGGAAGCGTACGCCGGCAAGACCTACGGTGTTGCCGTCTGCGATTTCGACAGTGATTTCGACATGGACATCTACGTCTCCAACTACTGGCTGATGGCGAATGTCCTGTGGGTCAATGACGCATCGAAGAAACCATTTCCCTTTGTCAACCTCGCGTCCGAGTATGGTGTCGCGGGTAATCCGAATGTCGGGCAGGGGTATGGCCATACAATGGGCGCGGGGTGGGGCGACTTCGATAATGACGGATACTTCGACCTCGCTGCGATCAACTTAAACCACCACGACGGTCGCCGTGGCGAAGACTCGAAGTTCTTCCGCAACCGCGGACCTGACCACGGTTTCCGTTTCGAGGACAAAAGCGACCAGGTCGCACTCGCCTGGCAGGAGTCGATGTCGCAGCCGGCGATCGGCGATTACGACAACGACGGGTATCTCGATTTTTTCGTTAATGTCGTGTATGGCGGCGACCATCCCGTGCTCTATCACAACAACGCCAGCAAGCCGGAGCAGTGGAAGTTTTCCGATGTCACCGCTGCCGTGGGCCTCGACATACCGCACAGCTACATCGGCGGCTTCTGCGACGTCGACAACGACGGCGACCTCGACCTCATCGCCGATGCCGACCTGTGGATTAACGAAGGAAACGAGAACCACTGGCTCGCCATCAAACTGGTCGGCAACGGCACCACGGTGAACAAAGCCGCCCTCGGCTGTCAGGTCCGCATCGACGTGCCCGGCCTCGGCACGCTCGCGCGTCAGGTTTGCGGCGGTCGTGGCTAGTACTCTTAGGTGGACGACCGGGTTCTACACTTCGGCCTCGGCACCCATACCGGTCCGGTCACTGCCGAGGTTCGCTGGCTCGACGGCACGATTCAGAAAGTCACCAGCGAAATCGATTGCTATATTACCATCACCCAGGAGTAGGTAGTGGAATTGGGGTAAAGGAATAACTCCGGATCCAATTCCCCTACCCAAATTCCTTTACGTAAGGCGGCAAGCCGCAACTCCGAATTCCGAGTTCCCTAATCGTCAACCATTCTCGAATTGGTTAACGATTAGGTTGACGGTTAGGATGTTCCAAGATCTACACTTTTGTGTGTAGCTTCTTAGCCATCAGACTCCAACGTTCTTCACCGACACACCACATATGAAAATCTTAAGCCTTTGCCTCTGCCTCATCACGCTCACGTCAATCGCCACCGCTCAGGACGGCTGGAAGATCTACACCTCCAAACTCCTGCCCGTGGTCAACCAGGAATTCGAGATCCGCGTCAAGCCGCCGGCGGATGCTGAGTTTCCGGTTACCGTGCGGCTCGACGTCGGTGGCGCCGGCGGCCGGCTCGACACCGAACTCGCATTCGACGACGCCACGGCGGCCGCGACGAAAATCACTGCCACCGATACGGGCTACCTCCGCGGATTCATCGATTTCGGCAATGGCTTCAAGCAAAGCTTCGACATTCCCGTTGTCTGGCGCGAGCTCTACTTCTCGTGCTGGGGGCCGCCGGAACCGCACGAGCGCGAGGCACACGGCTACCTCAACACCCACGTCATCCATACCGAGAAAGATCCGGAGATCGTCAAATACTGGAAGGACTACGGCTCGCAGGTGATCGCCTGGATCGGCGCACCGCGCTCTGATGACAGCGGCAACATCCCGCTCGAATCCATGGAAAGCTGGTGCGACGCTATCGGCGAGTTCCTCGACATGGGCTGCGACGGGGTCTTCGTCGACGAGTTCGGCGCCTATCCCAACGAGTCAGGCATCGTCCGCATGCGCAGTATCAGCAAGATGATGAAGATGGCGCGTGAGCGCTTTCCCGATATGCTGCTGATGCCGGCGACGGCCGGTGCGATCCAGCGTGAGCTCGCCATCGGCTACAAGGAAGCCGGCGCTATCGCCATGCTCGAGATGTACCCGACCTGCATGACGCGGTTCTTCTACAGCCACAGTGTCCGCAAGCACCTCGATCAACGCATCGAGACCGTACGCAACACCGACCTCATCCACCACGCCGACCAGCCGCAGGGCGCCATCGTGCTGCTCGGCACGCGCGTCATCGGTTCGCACGAGGAGCCGGTCGTCGCCGAGATCGAGGACTTTGTGCGCTACATCAAGAAGACCGCCCCGGAAATGCCGGGTATCGGGTTCTACGGCGGCCGTTACGACGGCATGACCGAGGAACTGAATCGCATGATCATCGATTATTACATCAAACCGGTTGTCGATGTGCGAGCGATCCGGTTCTCACCGTGGAGTCCGCGCCAGGATGAAACGGTTGATATACTCGTCAATATTCACAATCTGGGCGGGATGGCGGCCCGGGATGTTCGCGTCAAAGTATTTGCGACCCAGCTCGGCACGTCAAACAAGGCGGAGCTCGGCACGATAGAGATCGCCAGGATCGGCAACGACACGATGGATTTGAAACCCAGTGAAGGCCTGCCGGATCGCGCGCATGAGTTCCAGGAAATCAACGGCAATAGGTATGTCGTGTACCCGCAGCACAACGTCGTGTTTCTGGCACGCACCACCGGCAAGGTCACGTGGACACCGCCGAAGGCCGGCTATTACACGATCACCGCAGAAGTGCAGTCCTCGAACCAGCACACGATCCTCGACGGCGCCATGCAGGAAACGCTGCACGTCCGGTCGAAGTGACGGGTGGATGGAGGATAGAGAAAAAGATTAGGTAGAAAGATTAGGTATGGAGACGGCAAAGGCCAACAGTACTGCAACCGATTCCCCTGGAGGCGCGGCCGGTCTCAATGTCGCCGACATCGACAACGATGGCTTCATTGACATCTACGACGGCACCAGGCTGTTTCGCAACGTCGATGGCCGGCGCTTCGAGGAAGATCGCGAGGCCGTGCCCGAATACGATTCTCGCTACATGGGGTTTTGTCTCGGCGACTGGGACGGGGACGGCTACATCGACGTTTATTGTGGCGATTTCGGCGGCACGTCCCGCATCTATCGAAACGACAGAGGCAAGAAGTTTACCACTGTCTGGGAGGCATACGCCGGCAAAACGTACGGCACCAGCGCCTGTGACTTTGACGGTGATTTCGATGTCGATATCTATGTCAGCAACTATTGGTTGATGGCCAATCGCCTGTGGTTGAACGACGGCACGGGCAAGCCGTTTCCGTTCACCGAAGCGGCGGTCGAATACGGCGTCGCCGGCGATCCGTCCATCGGCCAGGGGTACGGGCATTCGATGGGGGCGGGTTGGGGTGACTTTGACAACGATGGCTATTTCGATCTGGCGTCGATCAACCTCAACCATCACGACGGCCGGCTCGGCGAGGACTCAAAGTTCTTCCGCAATTCAGGTTCCGCTGGCGGCTACCGTTTCGAGGACAACAGCAACCGACCGCATTGTCACGGTCAGGCAGGATGGCGATGTGCGATGACGCACTTGACCGACCTGTCATCACCCGCATGATGGATCTGCATGCCGGAAAAAGAACTGGCTGTTACGCTCCGGAATCGAATCCCGGCATGAACAGTTCGGGCCAGTTGCCGACGTAGGCACTGGTAAAGGACCACGCCTTCGGGTCGGGTGCAAGGCGGGTGCATTCGGCGGGTAGCGCAGCGCGCAAGAGGGAGAATTCTCCAGTCAGATCGTCGAATTGATTGGGGGGCATGCCGAGGCGGACACCCTTCGCCACCCACGGCAGCACGATCGCCTTGCGCGTCGTGTCCAGACGATTCTGCCACGCCGAATGCAATCCGCACTGATTGGCAACCAGCATCTGGCCGCGACGTGCGACGACCGGAACCGGCTCCTGCTCCAGCCATGGCGTCGCCACCAGGTCCGGAATGTACTCGGGGTAGGAACCACACGCCTCGCGCGGCGCCGGCCACACGCCGTGAACCCGCGGCAACTCGGCCCGGTGCTCGGCCGTCAGGACCCGGCTCCAGTGTTCCATGATCGGACGATGGCTGCCGGGAAGTACGCGCATGGCGCCGCGGTTCTCGGGCACGTCGTTGACCCAGAACCAGAGGTCGAGCCTGATTTGACGCGGCGTCGCGTCGAAATTCTCCAGGGTCGCCTGCAAATCGACATGCGCCCCCCACGCCCACTGCGCCTGATCGTCGCGGTACGGGGGCGGTTCGGGGTCACGATTTTGACATCCCGGGCCACCGCAGAGATGAACGGCATCGGCACGCAGACACTGCTTTGCAACCGCCTCGAAGTATGGCTGCTGGAGGAAATCCAGAAAATCGGGATCGACAATGCCCACTTCCGTCGGCTGCTCCACGGACCTGTCCCACATCTTCTCCCACCGATCGAGCTGGTCCGTCGTGAACGGACTGTCAATAACCAGTGCACCATCCTTATCGAACGTCGACAGTTCAGCTTCCGTCATTCCCATTATCCACCCATCCCGGTTCACTTCTTGCACGAAACTCCGTGTCCGTGTTTTACAGTTCCAGCCTACCGTGACCCGTGGCCGCATCAAGAACATCAGGCAAGTTTCCTCGACCCGCAAACAGGCGAGACGATGAAAAAGCAACATTCGTGCCTGCAAAAGCCTGCATCATGAGAATGCCTTCGTCCAATCGATCGGCTACACCTTGGCAGGCACTCCGGTCTTAACGTCGTACGCCGTCGCTACCCGCTCGGCGAAATCAGGTCGCTTAAGCGACTTATTCAGGTTGGCAGGCAATGCCGAGGGTCACAACGGCCCGCGGCTCGATAACGGATTGGATGGCATGCGCAGTATGCGCCACCGGGGTATCGGTCTCGCGCTCGACCAGGTCGCAGGCGATGACCGCATCGATGTTGAACGCCGGCAAGGTCACGGTTGTCGATTGCGGTGTGTCGGTGGGATTCCAAAGGCGCAGGATGATCCGCTTGTCGTCTTCGGCGTGCTTACAGGTGAGCAGCGTGACCGCAGCATTGTCGATGCTCAGGAAGCTGTCGGTGACCGGACGCGTTCGCGGATATGGGTGCTGGGTGAAGATCGTTGTCAACGGCAGATTCCCTTGGGCAGCAAATTGGCGCATCGTCCCAATCGAGGCATCGCCGGCGGTGCTGCCGATCACGTAGCGAAAGATCAACGGCCCCGACTGCGAGACTGAAAAATTGGTGCCCAGGTTGTTATAACAGACGCTCGAATAAAGTCCGCCGCCACGCAGCTCATCAGCGGTTTGCGGCCGCTGTTGCGACTGCGGGATAAGGACCGAATGGGCCGGTGACATGCGGCTGGGCCAAAGCCGGCCGATGCTCACTACCGCAGCATCCAGACTGCACCAGAGCACGCTGATCTCGCCGTCCGTGATCTTGATCCAGTCCTGCGCCGTCAAGCGGTTCGAAAACGCCCCCGGCATGCGGTCGGTTTCCGGGTTGGCGACGTTCAGCGGCTCTTCGATGGTGTAGCGGCCCTCGGGTACGGCGAGTGGAAACGGCACCAGGGCCTCGAGGTTCGGGGTCGGGTCCTTCAGCAGCCCGATCTCCAGGTCGACGCGCTTGATCCCCGCGGTCAGGCGGATCTCCAGCTCGATTACCGGATGTCCGGGCGCCGCGGCGCTCCAGAAGATCGAGCGCTGCACCTGCCCCTCGACCACTGCCGGCGGCGTCGTGCAATTGGCGCTGCGCTCGTTGGCCTGGGCGTCCCGCACCAACAAGCAGCTGCAGGCATGTGCGGCGCCGGCGTCCACCAGTTCTCGATCCAGGGCCTTGTCGTAAATGCTGGCAATCGCACCGCTGCGGTCGACGGTGACGCGATAGAATTCATTCTCGATCACCGCCGGTACATCACTGCTGCTGTCTACCGGCAAATGACCGGCCGTCGAGGCAACCGGGCGCAGACGATACGTCCGGTAGCCGAGCGGCGGCACGTCCTCGGCGATGAAGCGCAGGTCGTGCCGCAGCCCCTGTGGCTCCTCGAAAAAGCCGAGCCGCGGCCCGCCCTCGGACAAGCCGATGCGTTGTGCTGCATAAGGCGTGCCAGCCAGCGGCGAGCGAAGCTCGGTCAGGTCGAAGTCGACGACCCGGTCGCACGCCACGTCGACCAGCTCGAAGTTGCCGGCAACCAGGTCAAGTGACGGATTGACATGCCAGCGGGTACCCAGCGCCACCGGCTTGAGTCCGCCGGGCTGCACCGGCTTCAGCTCGCTGATGCAGTTTTCGATCTCACGCATCGGCGCCACCACGAGGTCGGTGCGGGGATACGGCGACGGGTTGAAGACCACCAGATGGACGTCGTCACCGTCGAGCTGCACGGCATCCGCGATTCGGGCCATTGCCTTGGTCTCCACGTCATAGGCCAGGGCCGCGGCACGATGGGCGTGGGCCGCTTTTTCGAGTTCCGACGCGGCATGACCGGGGCCGCACGGCATGTTGTGGCCCCAGGTATGCTCGTCGTGCCAGTTCACCTCCTCGTAGGCCCGCGACAAGACGTCGGCCTGATAGACGTAGGGGGTAACAGCAGCCGCCATCGTGGCCAGGGTTTCGGCGCCGGGCAGCCGGTGATGGTTGCGACGATTCGTAGCGGTTGCAGCGGCGGTCGAGCCGGCAGCCAATGGGTAGTCCTGGCCGGGGATGTCACCGTGATGCACCGGCAGGTCGGCCGGCAACTGCACCTTGAGATCGGCATAGAAGTTGGCGTTGGTGCTGCAGATGAGCCGGGGCGACAGCCAAGCCTCGTTCCACGTCTTCACCGTAGTAGCAAAGTCCACATACGGCGAGTTGTCGCGGCTGGAGCCGGTGACCGGCCAGCGCATCACCGAGTACGGATATCCTTCGTCTTCATAAGTGCGCAACGCCGCCGCCAGACGCGGCAACGCCGGGTCGTTCTCGCCATTGCAGCCCACATTGTTCGACCAGACCAGCAGGCGCCGGCCCGATGGTGCCTCCCACCAGAACGCCCCGGGTGTCTCGCGGTTGCCGAATACCGCTGAAACGTCCCAGAAGGCGGGACGATCCGCCTCTCCCCCCCAACTGTCGTAGTACGGAAAGGCGCAGTCGAGAAACTCGATGCCGCTGCCGGTCAGGATCTCGGCCAGGCCGCGAGCGACACCGGGGATGTCGCAGTGCTCCGCCGAGACGATCGGCACCCCGGTTCGCTGCGCCAGACGGGCGCCCTGGTAGAGATTACGAATGAAGGACTCATGACCGCAGAGCTCGGTCGTCATGTTGCCGAAGAGCGCCGTCAGCTCGACGTGTCCCGAACGGACCCGGGCCAGCAGCGCCTCGGCTTCACCGGCCGTGGCATGACGCAGGAAGTAATCGACGGACCAGCACTGTTCGACCACGATGCGCTGCTGCGCCGGGTCCGGGTAATGATCGGCGGCGCGAGCCAGTTCGAGGTACTGCAGCAGCGATTGGCGTTGCATCTCGAGCACCAGGCTGGGGAGATTGGTGTAGCCGACGTCGTGGTGCGAGAGATTGACCAGGTGCACGGTCCACTGTCGCGGCGGGGTCCAGGGCAGGGTCCGACCGGCAACCGTTTCGCCGTCGCAGAGCAACTCGACGCGAAGTTCGCCGGCAGCGGCGAGCAGGGGAAGGTAGACGGTCACTTCGTCCGCCACCGGTACGGCCACCGGCGTCACTACCTCGCGGCCGTCGGCACAGGCTTGGAAACTCAGCGATCCGCTGCCCGGCAACGCTGTCAGGCAGGCGGTGGCTTGTTGTTCCGGGTGTCCGTCGGCGCCGCGCCTGACGAACACAGATGGCTTGAGGTCATCGATCATCACAGACCAATTCACGGATCGAGAAAGTAATGGCCGCGTTGCTGTGCCGTGAACATCGTGTGGAATGACGCATCGAAGCCGGAGTAATTGAACCCATCACCCTTAATCCAACTAACACGTCCGTCGGCAAATCCAGTGTTCCAGCCGATGGCGGGCGGAGTACCGCCGGTGGCCGGGGTTCCGTCGTGATTGCTGTAAAGCACCGACCAAATGACGAGCAAGAGGGTGGAATCGCCAAATAACGCCGCAGCGCTGTCCAGGGTGACGTGAGTGGCGGAATCGCCGACATCCATCTCCTTGCCGTATACCGGATGAAACTCTCCGTCGAGATAGCTGTAGGACGAATAATGGTCGAGAAAGAAGATCTGCTCGCCGGCGACCGTTTCCCAGCCTCGCGGTATAGTCGGGTTGGCCGGACATGTGCTGAGTTCGACACTGACGCCATATCCTTCCATCGCGGAGGCTATACCGTCTTCGAAATGTTGCAGATCGTAGCCCATCCGGTCCGAATTGTCGAGGCCGCTGCGCGGCAGCCACTGATCCATCGAGTCGGCCCGGTACAGGAAGTAACAAACAGCGAACTGCTTGATATTACTGGCGCAGGTGACGCGTTTGGCAGTGCTTTTCGCTTGCATCAAGGCCGGAGACAGCAACGCCATGAGGATCGTGATAATCATGATCACGATCAGCATTTCAATGAGCGTAAATGATTGCTGTCGCCCTTGCATGGTAAAAAGCGGCGTCCTTACAAGAGGTAAAATGACACATATTAAACGTTGATATAGACTTATTAAATATACTGATGACGACCCGAGGTTGCAAGACTTGAGATGATTTTCAACCGTGCGAAAGCATTGCGTGGCTATGCTGGATGGGCAACGGTGAGATAAGTGAGCCGAACTGTCGGTCGGAGTCCGGTCAGGTCAGGCCGTTGCAAAACCGGGGTAGCCAATCAGGGCCACAAGCCGGTGGCTTCCGCGATGGTTGCGAGGGTGATTTTTGCCATGCCTGTGAATGTAATAACAAATCGGTTGTTCGGCAAGCATCCGCCGATCCGTAAGTACCGTACCGGTGTCTTGCAACATCGGGGCGAAGCCGCTATTCTTTCGGCTATCACATCAACGTTTGATATGGGCGCTAAAGGAGCTTAACTATGAGCTTAGCAGCAGATTACGCAGCAACCGGATATCTCGTCGTCGACGATTGCCTCAGTGCCACGGAAGTGGCCGATGCCCGGACCATGGCCGACGACACCATCGCCCGGCTGCCCGGCGACATGCGCATGGAAGACATAGTCTTTCCGCATGTGGACGATGCCTTGTGGACCGAGACGTCGCGCATCGACCCGAGCTGGGGGCGGGCGTCTACCGATCATGCGGCCTTCTTCGAGATCTGCCGTCATCCGCGGGTTCTCGATGTCGTCGAACAGCTCCTCGGGCCGGATATTGTCCTCTTCTCGTCGCATCTCATTGCCAAGGCTCCTGGTGACGGCTATCCAGCGCCCTGGCATCAGGACGCCTTTTACTGGCCTCTCGAACCGCACGACGAGACGCTGACCGTGTGGCTGGCGATCGACGACTCGACGACGGAAAACGGCTGCATGCAGGTTGTCCCCGGTTCCCACCGAAACGGCATCCTCGAGCACGAGCAAGCGCCGGGCCGCGGCGGCAAGCTGGTCTCCTACGAGGTCGATATCGGCCAACTGGACAATGCCCCGGTCGATATCGAACTGCGCGCCGGGTCGTTCTCGGTCCACCAAGCACTGACGGTCCATGGCTCGGCGCTGAACACCTCGGCCAAACGCCGCTGCGGCTACACCATCGCCTACATGTCGGCGCGCACGAAGCTTACGAATTGGGACGGCATGCCGATCTACCTGATGCGTGGCAAGCCGGCCGCGGGTGTCAGCTATTGCGCTGCCCCCCCGAAATAACAAAGCGGACTGTGCCCGTAACGGATAACGGGCCGGATAGGTTGGATCGATGTCAGAAAGTTACGTCGGCAGATCGATTTCGTAGCGGTAGGCATCGCTTATCAGGGGTTTGTCTTCGGGGTCCGGCAGGATCGTGTCGGCGCGGTCCTCGGTCATGAAGATCACGGGATTGCCACTTTCACGGTCTTCGTAGACACTCCAGTTGCTGAAGCACACCAGCTTGCTATGCCGCGGCTCCCGTTCCTGGATGACGGTCGCCGTCCACGGCAGCGCCCAGAGGAAATCGCGATCGACCTCGACGATGTTCAGCGGGTACCGCGGAATGCCTGACCTGGTCGGGCCGGGCAGGATGTTGGTAATCAGGTAGACCCGGTCGTTCTTATCAGAGCGAAAGAAGTTGAGATACGATCCCGGCGAATAGACATAGCTGCAGTCCGGATGGGTCAGCGGCACGGGCTCGCTCCAGGTGGCGCCGCCGTCCTCGGAGATGGCGAAAAACTTGACGCTCGGCAACGCCTGGCGCGGACCGCAGATGCTCCGCATCACCACCATCAACCGGTCGCCGTTCATCTCCGCCACCGCCGGCTCGGTGAGGCCGTAAGACATGTACTCTGGAACCGTGATGCAGGTGGACAGGGACCAGCGCAGATCGCCGCCGGCGGACCAGTGACCGCGTAGCAGGGCGACGCCTTCCACTGGCCATTTCTTCTCGCCGAAGCGGTCGGTCCGCGCCACCATGCCACCGTCGGCGCCAACAATATTGACGCATATCGGCACGGCGATAGTGCCATCTCGCAACCGCTTCGGCGGCATCGCGAAGCCGCTGTTGCGCTCGTACTGAAGGCCATCGGCCCAATTCACGGCATCGTAGCCGCCGCCGTGCTGAATAACTTGCTGATCAGCGCTCCACGTCCGGCCCTCGTCCCGTGACACGCGGTAAAACACCCGGCAGGTGCGCGCCTGACGCGGCATCCCCTCGTTGGCAGGCCCGAAACTCACATAGTCACCGCCCGGCCCGATTTCGTAGACGTTGAAAAATTCGAGCAGCGCGCCCTGTTCGGGAACGCAGAGATACATCGGCTTATATCGGCGAACGGTCTTGCTGAGGGATGCATGCCACTCACCGGTCTCGCACCAGGTGCCGCCGTTGTCTTCAGACCGGCGGACCAGCGTTTTGCCCTCACTGCCAACGCTGATCTTACCGTCGACTGTGATGGTTTGGGTCAGCACCGGCGCGGACAGGGCGGTATAATCGACAGATTGCACAAAGGCATCCCGATGATGCAGCGTCTTGTGAATCTTGATGTCGTCAGATGTGGACATTTGGGTCAATCCTTTTAATCGAATGTCAGTTGCACCACCATTACCGTGTCTGCCAGGTCGTTGACCGGCAGATTACGCAGGCGGAGATATTCGTGGTGGCCGGAATCGGTCACCGCTTCGGACGGTAAAAAGTCTACGCAGGTCTCTACCGGCACCCCCGTATTGAGCAACACTGCCTGCTTCGGCAGTGTGCGAATCGGCTTGAGATGGACGCGGGATGTGGGCGGCGGCTTGTAGAGGTGAACGTAGAGGTTGTTTCCGTTCCGGGTCAGCAGGACGTCACGGTTTTCGGTCTCGCCCGGGGCCGGCACCGCCGGGTCAAAGGCAACGTTCACGGCGGCATACCAACGCCCGATCGTCTGCAGGATCCGCACCGCCTCCGGCGGGATGGCACCGTCTGCCGTGGGACCGACATTGAGCAGATAGACGCCGCCTTTGGCCAGGATCTTGTCGATGCTGCGGATCAGATAGCTGTCGGCATGGTAATCTTCATCTGCCTTATAGCCCCAACTTTCGTGCCCCACCGATTCGACGGCCTGCGTCGGGCGGTCGAAGGCTGCCACCTCGTTTACGTAGCTGTCATAATCCCGTTCGGGCGTACCGAAATCACCGTCGTCGAAGCCGCGGTCGTTGATCACTGCGTTGGGCTGAAGCTTGCGGATCATCTCGTTGATCGACGGATCCCGGACGTCCGTCCGGTTGTTGTCCCACCAGAAGCCGTGGATCTCCCCGTAGTTGGTGCACAGTTCCCGCACCTGTTCGCTTAAGAAGCGCAGGTAGCGCTCGAGGTCCGGTGTGTCGCCGGGCTCGGGCCCGGGCAGCTCGTGGTTGCGTCCCTGGTTGGGATAATTCGGATGGTGCCAGTCGACAATCGAGTAATAGAGCGACAGCGGGACGCCCCGCCGCTGGCAGGCCTCGGCCAGCAGGCCGAGGATGTCCTTGCCGTAGGGCGACTGCATGACATTGAAATCCGTCTGACGCGTATCCCAGAGGCAGAAGCCGTCGTGGTGTTTGGTGGTAAAACAGAGCGACGTCATGCCGGCGCTCGCCGCCACATCGAGCCAGGCGTCCGGATCGAACTGCTGCGGATTGAAACTGTCGATCAATTCTTCGTAAGCGGTTCGCTGCATGCCTCGGCGCTGCTGCACCTGTTCGTGCCAGGCGGGAATCGCATACAACCCCCAATGGACGAACATACCGAACGGCTTGCTGAAGAACCAGTCGCGGCCGTCGCCGAATCTGAACGCGTGCATAATTATTGCCCCTCAGGAATTTCCGTCAGTTAACAGTGGTGGCCGAGGCATCATATGTCAAATCGTGATTTTTTTCTTGCAATTGATCACAAAATTACTTATACCTTTGTTAAATACGTTGATGACTGACGCCGTTTTTACGATGCAACATCAACGTTTGATGCAGCAGCAGCGAGCAGTGAAAACCAAAACATTACGGAGAAGCACCATGAAGCAGGTAACCCTCATCGTCGCAATCGCCACTGGCCTGAGCCTGCTCGGTCTCAGCGCCCAGGCAGATAGTTCGCCTTTCTTGGGGCAGACGGTCTTTGAAAATTCTGGAAGCGGGGACGTCGTAACGATTAAAGGTGGGGAGTTGGATGCCGGCACTTCCTTGCTCGACCTGCGCACCATTCCGCTGGACCGCTCGGTCTTTAAAGTCACGGGTCAGGGCCGGATCGGTATCAGTGGGCTTAGTCCTGAGTTCGACCCCCTGTCGCTCCTGCACTTCGAAGCAGACGGCGACACCTTCACCCACAATACGAGGTTCATCAACAACGACGAGAGTGTGTGGGAAGGCTGGGCTGTCCTGATTCAAGCTTCCGCTACCAACTCGCATCCACACTTGCAGCGTGTGCTTGAGGCTGGCTTGGACGATGATTCGACCTCGTTTCTGGTGACCGGCCACAACCGCGTCGGTATTGGCGCCTTGCCCGTCGGCGTCGACAAATCGGACAAGGTCGAGGAGACTCTCCATGTATTCGGTACAGCCCGCGTCGAGACCACGGCGGCGGACGACAGCTTGACCCGTGTTCTCGTTCGTGACGACAACGGTACGATCCACGAACGCGCCGCCAGCACGCTCCAGGGAGGAGGCACCCCGGGCCCGCAGGGCGACCAAGGGCCGCAGGGCAAGCAAGGTGCTGCCGGTGCTGACGGCGCGGCCGGTGCAACCGGTCCTGCCGGTGCTGACGGTGCTGACGGTGCTGACGGTGCTGACGGTGCTGCCGGTGCTGACGGCGCGGCCGGTGCAACCGGTCCGGCCGGTGCTGACGGTGCGCAGGGACCGCAGGGTCCGCAGGGCACGGCCGCACCGTGCGTCGACTGCTCGACCGTTCAGGATGCCGTGTTTGCGGTCGTCTGCCAGCTCCCGACAGCCACCAACATTTTGGATCTCACCTCATCTATCGAGGCCGTCGCCAACCTGGCACTGCTCAGCACCTCGGTCTGCACACCGAACGAGAACGATTGCCTCGCCGTCGTGGTTAGTAACGTCCAGGACCTGATCGACCAGAAGACGCCCTGAGGAAACCAGCCAACGATCACGAAGCCCGGAGCCGAGATTGGCTCCGGGCTTTTTTTATGCTGTGAAAGCTTGTTTTTGTGCGAGTTTGTCAGACAATAGGCTTATGGGCATGGCACATCGAACGGCAAACATCGTACATCGAAGGTTCAAAAGGTTGCTAATGTTGGCAATGGCTAACCTGATAACGCTGGCGGCAACCGGCAACGAGCTGCTGCTCTCGCGCGTAGTCCCCGTCGTCAACCGACCGTTGGAGATCCGGTTGGCGCCGGACGCCAAGCTGACGGGCCGGGCGACCCTGCGCGTGGCAGCGAATGACGAAACCCTGCTGACACCGCCTGTCGAGCTCGCACACGGCAAGTCCCCGACCTGGTCCTTCACGCCGAAAGCCACCGGGTACCACACCGCTACCATTGAATTCGACGGCGCCGCCGAGCCGATTACCCGCCGGTTTCCGGTCGTCTGGCGTGACCTCTACTTCCTGGTCTGGCCGCCGCCCGAGCCCAGTGAACGGCTGGCCTACGGACCACTGGTGGCACAGGTCATCGACACCGACCACAAGGCAGACGTGATCCGCCAATGGCACGATCACGGAGCCGATGTCGTCCCCTGGGTCGGCGTGCCGGCATCCGACGCGTCCGGGGCGATCAGCGAGAAGGCGATGGCCGACTGGGTCGAGGCCGTTGCCGAGCATGTGAAACGCGGCTGCGAGGGAATCTTCATTGACGAGTTCGGCGCCTACCCGAACCCGCATGGCTTCGAGCGCATGCGGACCATCTGCCTGATGCTGAAGCAACTGCGCGCCCGCTTTCCCAAGCTGCTGATCATGCCGGCCACCGCCGGCGCCATCCAGCGCGAGCTGGCAATCGGCTACAAGGAGGTCGGCGCCGTGGCGCTGCTCGAATCGTACCCGACCTGTTTCACCCGATTCTTCGCCACCCACAACATCGACAGCCACCTGGCGGAACGAATCGAAACCGCGCGCCACACCGACCTGATCCATCACGCCGACCAACCGCAGGGCGCGATTATCCTGCTTGGCACGCGCGTGATCGCAGCGCACGAGGAGCCGGTTGTCGCCGAGATCGAGCAGTACGTGCGCCACATCAAGAAAACGGCGCCGGAGATGCCCGGCATCGGCTTCTACGGCATGCGCTACGACGGCATGACAGCGGAGCTCGTCCGCATGACAGACGCGTATTACATCAAGCCGGTCGTCGATCTGCGTGCCATTCGCTTTGCCCCTTACACCGCGGTATCCGGGCGCCCCGTCGACATCCTGGTCGGCATTCACAATCTCGGCGGCATGGCCGCTCGCAACGTGAAGGTGCACGTCTTCGCGGCCCCCTTCGGCGGCGGGCAGAAGCGAGAGATCGGCACCATTACAGTAGCCGAAATCGGCAACGGGCACATGGAATTGACGCAGCAAGCGGAAGGCGAGCTGATCGAATACCAGGAAGTCAATGGCAACCGCTATGCGGTCTGCCCCTATGACGGCCAGAATGTCGTTTTCCTGGCACGCACCACCGGCAAGGTCAGCTGGACCCCCGAGAAGCGCGGCTACTACACCATCACGGCAGAGGTACAGCCGTCGCCCGACCGCCAGTACACCATACTCGATGGTGCGATGCAGGAGACATTGCTGGTGGAGTGACAATGCGCCGGTCGCAATTTCACGTCGCCACAGCAGCGCTCAGGGTGTCCAGGTTCGGGGTTCGGACAATGGAGTCCCCATAGCAGCCCAACACGTGCGGGCTGTGCTGGTCGCTCATGATGGTGAGAATATTCATCATTCCCTTCTTGCTGTTAACGCCCATACCTCGACGCCGTACACCAAACTGACTGAAAGCAACCACCAGCATGCGTGCTACCTTTAGTACGCTGAGGCGGAAACGCCAACGTGGCTTTCAAACAATGCTTCATTGAAAATATCCAGTGGCCGGTAACGTGGCTTCGCCACACGGCTCATTGGCACGTTTTGGAAATTCGAAATTGATAATACAAAATCTCAGCAAGACGATCTTGCTAAGTTGTTCCGCTCCGCTGCACCGATCAGCAGGCCTTGCTGTGGCAACCGCAAGGAGACGCGTAAGCGAGTTGACGCGGTGAACTCCGGAAGTAAGGTGGCTCACGCGTCCCGGCAACGGCATGTGCCCGTGTAAGAACCCGGAACTAATATCCCAAGAAGGGAACCCAATGATCGACGGCAAACTTAACAACGCGTGCTGGCGCGACGCAGCGACGGCGACGGACTTTCTCGACAGCTTCAACAGCAAGAAGTCAGCCCCAAGAGGACGATAGGAAATGAAGCGCCACAAAAACAAACCTATATATCTGGATCCCTCGCGGTCGGCCCATGCGCGCGTCGCCGATCTCTTGGAACGAATGACGCTCGAAGAGAAGGTTCGCCAGCTCGCGATGCGACATCTCCGTTTCACACCAAAGCGTAAATGGCGGATATCCGCCGCGAGCCTGGTAGAACTTTTCGGGGACCTCGGCTGCGGCATCCTGGAGGACGCGCGACAGGATCCTGCGGGGTCAGCCGAAAGCATCAACCAGGTGCAGAAGTATCTGCTCGAGAAAACCCGACTCGGCATCCCGGCCCTGGTCTACTCCGAGTCGGTGCATGGGCACTTTTCCAGCGGAGCGACGATGTTCCCGCAGGTGATCGGTCAGGCCAGTACCTGGAACACGGGCCTCATCGGGCAAATGGCAGCGGTCATTGGAAAAGAGGCAAACGCGGTCGGCGTGCGGCAGACCGGATCGCCGGACCTGGACCTGGCTCGTGATCCGCGCTGGGGCAGGGTCGAAGAGACATTTGGCGAGGACCCGTATCTGGCGTCGCGATTCGGCGTCGCTTTTATCAACGGCATGCAGGGCGCCGGGCCGGAACTGCAAGCAGGACACATCTTCTGCATGGTGAAACACTATGCAGCCCACGGCAGTCCAGAGGGTGGCCTCAATGTGGCGCCGGTCGAGGGTGGTATGCGTCAATTGCGCACCGTATATCTGCCGCCGTTCGAGGCTGCCGTGAAGGAAGCAGGCGTCGCGGCAGTGATGCCCTGCTACAGCGAGTATGACGGCGTGCCCGCGGCGGCATCCAGACTGCTGCTTACGACTGTCCTGCGCGAGGAGTGGGGATTCCAGGGCTATGTCTTCGCCGACTACAGCAGTATCGATCAGCTCATGACTTTGCACAAGACCGCAGGCAGCCGTGCCGAGGCCGCCAAGCAGGCGCTCGAGGCGGGGATGGATGTCGAAGCGCCGGACGAGCTTTGCTATGGTGACAACCTGGTCGCACTCGTGCGCCAGGGCGAGGTCTCCGAGGCCCGGGTCGACGAGGCCGTCGCGCGGGTACTGCGGGTCAAGTTTCTTGCCGGTATTTTCGAGAACCCCTATGCCGATCCTCGGGAAGCGGTCCGGGTGGTGAACGCGCCTGAACACCGCCGGCTGGCGCTCAAGGTCGCGCAGGAATCGATCATCCTTCTCAAGAACGACAACGCGCAGCTGCCTTTGCCTCGTAGTATCGGACGCATCGCTGTGATCGGGCCCAATGCCGATGCAGCGCAATTGGGTGACTACAGCAGCCCCAAACCGACAGACGTGTCGCCGCTGCAGGGGATCCGCGATGCCGTTTCGAAGCGTACCAAGGTCGTCCACGCTCAGGGGTGTGAGGTGTATGCGCCATGCCGCGACGGCCTCGGCGAAGCAATCGAGGCGGCCGCGACCAGCGACGTTGCGATCGTTGTGCTCGGCGGCGATAGCCAAAGTACCTGGGGCGAGGGTTGGGGCTACCGCGGCGACACCATCGTTCAAACGTGTGGCGAACTCTTTGATCGCACCAGCCTGAACCCGCCGGGGCTGCAGCAGGAGCTGGTCGAAAAGATCGTCGGGACCGGAACCCCTACAGTCGTTGTCATGCTCCACGGCCGATGCTACAGCATCGATTGGATCGCCGAGCATGTGCCGGCCATCGTCGAAGCCTGGTACCCCGGCGAAGAAGGGGGCCGGGCACTGGCTGACATCCTGTTCGGCAAGGTAAACCCGTCCGGCAAGCTGCCCGTGTCCGTGCCGCGGAGCGCGGGGCATCTGCCTGTCTTCTACAATCACAAGCCATCGGCTCGCGGCCATTTGGAAACGCCTGACCTGGAGGATGCCGTAGATCGAGGATATGTACTCTCGAAAATGTCACC
The DNA here is from genome assembly GCA_964460215.1 of uncultured Lentisphaerales bacterium. Classification (GTDB taxonomy): domain Bacteria; phylum Verrucomicrobiota; class Lentisphaeria; order JABSQK01; family CAJWLW01; genus CAJWLW01. Next base: position 18,225 of record CAYWQM010000040.1, on the reverse strand, counting down.
GCTGTTTCCGTTCGGGCATGGATTGAGCTACACGACTTTTCGGTACTCGAACCTGCGAATCTCGCCGGGCAGGATCAAGGCGTATGGACATGTGAAAGTCCGCGTCGACGTCAGAAATAGCGGCAAAGTGAAAGGCAAGGAAGTCGTGCAGCTCTATGTCAACGATGTCGTCAGCTCGGTAACAACACCCGTGAAGGCTTTGCGCGGCTTCGAGAAGGTCGAGCTGGAGCCGGGCCAGAAGGTGACCGTCGAGTTTGATTTGGGAAGCGAAGACCTGAAACTTCTCGACCTCGACATGAACTGGGTCGTTGAGCCCGGGCAATTCGAGGTACTGGTCGATACGCTAAAGAAAACCTTTGAAGTGGTCCAGTAGCCCATCGACAATCGAAGACTGCGCGATGTCCTGGCACAATAGTGCTTCATCTCACCCTTCATCGAAGGCGAAGACATGCAATCTTGGCGCAAAGATAAAGGGTGATATGAAGCGTATGATAAAGAGTGAGATATTGCGCTTGTCCTCTAACCTGCATCGGTCTCCACAAACAACTCGATGAAAAATTCTGTCAATGCGGATGTGATCGTGGTCGGCGGCGGTGTCAACGGGCTCGCCACGGCCTTGCACCTGAGCGAACTGGGTGTGCAGCGGATCATTGTGCTCGAACGTGACTACGTCGGGGCGGGGCAATCGGGCCGGGCGGCGGGCATCGTACGGGCCCTGATTGCACACCCACAGGTCTCCAAGTGGCAACTGGAATCGCAGCGCTCGCTGCTGAACTTCACCGAACGCTTCGGCGTCCCGATCGAAGTGCATCAGCCCGGTTACCTGTTGGTCGGGCACCGGGCTGACGAGGCAATCATACGGCGCAGCGTCGACACGGCGGTGCAGGCCGGCACCGAGGCGCGGCTGATCGACGTCGCCGAGGCGCTCGAGCTGCAGCCTGGTTTGCGCCAGGGTGAGGACGTCCTGTACGCATACGAAACCGGGGCCGTGCACGTCGATCCCATGCCGGTGACATATGCCCTGGCAACCGCTGCCCGCCGGGCCGGTGTGGAAATCTGCGAGGGTTGTTCTGTCGAGGAACTGTTGGTCGATGGAGATCGGATCATCGGCGTGCGTGCCGCGGACAAAGAATACCATGCTGCGGCTGTGATGATCGCCACCGCCGCCTGGGGCCGGTCGCAACTGAAGCAACTAGGCCTCGATGTGCCGGTTTATCCGCATCGTGCAGAAATGGCGTTCTTCCAAGTACCGTTGGACAATACGCACCGGTTGCTGCGGATACTCTCGGACAGCCGGTCCTGTCTCTATTTGCGACCGGAAGGGGCGTGTCAAATGTTTGTCGGGCGACGGGAGGGGGATCTGGTTTCGAGCCCGGACGATTTCATCGCTGAAGATCCCGACAATTACCGGCAGACCGCTTATCCCGGCGGCGTACAGGATATGCATGCGCAGCTGGCATCGGCGTTGGCGTTCATGGAGCAGGGGTTCGTCCACCGGACCTATGCCTGCGTGTATGACTACACGCCGGACGGCATGCCGATGCTGGACGCGGCCGGGCCGGCCGGGCTGTATTACGCGCTCGGATTCAGCGGCGGCGGGTTCTCGACAGCGCTCTGCGTCGGCCGGGCAATGGCGCAATTCATCACGACTGCGGTCAAGCCGCCGGAAATCGAATGGCTTCGTCACGGCCGGTTCGCCGAGGGTGATCTGGTGAACTGGAGCAACTCCGGCAAGATCTCGTGAGGGCGGCCTGTTCGGCATTCGATTGCTCTACCCTGTAATCGTTTTTCGGGATACGTCAGCAACTCGCCTTTGTGCTACACGTTTTTGTATTCGCGTAAGCCACCGTAGAACGCGCTCTCCTTGCGACAGAACAGGTCGAGAAAATTCGTCGGGTAACACGGCGGCAGTGTGCTGACGGCGTTCAACGCGTCCATGTCCTCCGGCGCCAGTTCAAAATCCACAATCCCGAGCGTGTCCGCATAATGCCCGAGCGACGTACCGCCCACCAGCGCGATGTCGCAGTTCCCGGATTGCAGCAGCCAGCGCATGGCCACGTTGGCGATCGTTCGCCCGTGTGCCGTGGCGACGCGGTCGAGCACGTCCAGCGTCGCCCAGTTCCGCTCCACCGCCAGGCTCTTCCACGACGAACTCTCGACCTCCTCCATGATCCCAAAGCTGCCGACATCGCCCGGTCCGTCGCAGCCGCGTCGGTATACACCGGAGAGAAATCCCTGCGCCAGCGCACCCCAGGCGATGACTGAGACCTTCTGATCGCGGCATGCCGGAATGATCGAGCGCTCCGCGGCGCGATCCGCGATGCTGTACCATACCTGGTCCGTCACGATCGGAGCCACCCCGGTTGCACGGGCCACGCCCACGCCCTTGACCACATGCCAGCCGTCCCAGTTGCTGACTCCAGCGTGCCGGATCTTGCCCGCCTGTACAAATTCATCAAGCACGCCGATCGTTTCCTCGAGGGGCGTCTCGAAGTCCCACGCGTGACACTGATAGAGGTCCACATAATCCGTACCCAACCGCTTCAGGCTGGCATCGAGGTTGGTGGTCAGGTAGTTCCGCGACAACCCGGCCCGATCCGTGCCGCGGGCATCCTCATGCATTGACCAATATCCCTTCGTCGCCAGGACCACACGGTCGCGCCTGCCCTTGATCATCATGCCGAGCGTGGCCTCCGATCTGCCCGCGTCCGCTTCATGCGTGTCGCGCATGCCGCCGCCGTAGATATTCGCCGTGTCCACAAGGTTGCCGCCGCGGTCGAGAAACATGTCGAGCACACGCTGGCCTTCATCGGCGTCGATGGAACTCCCGAATGGAAGCCCGCCCATGCCCAGTCGCGACACCTTGAGGTCAGTATTTCCTAAGCAGGTGTATTCCATGGGACCATTTCTGTTCGCTGTTGCTGCTCATTCTCCCTTCGCGCTTGCCGCTTCGCGATCCGCTCGCAGATTTCACGGGCCATCACTGGCCCTTCTCATCCTTCCCATTCGTCACCCGTCGCAACGCATCGCCTACCAGCTCGCAACGAACTCTTCCATTCCGAAATCGGGCGGCATCTCGTTGAGTCGGTAACGACTGGGCGCTGGGATCAGGAACGCCTGGGTGTGGTCCAGTTCGTCCCCGTCGAGCTGCAGCGCCTGGTCGAGCGGTGTGAAGCGCTCCCACAAAGTCGCGACTTCATCGGGCGTGAACCGGGACTCGAGCGAGGGGTTCTTTCCCTCGTTCAGCATCTGGGCGTTCTTGCACAAAAAGATCACGGCAACAAAACGGCCGGTCTCGCCGGGATGCCACCTGGCCAGCGCTGCCTTGAACGCGGCCTCGTCCTTTTGCAGGATGCCGCGCAACGCCGCCTCCATGTTGTCGAGCGCGATCTCATTCAGCGCCGCACACTTGTGGAATCTCTCCTGAATTTCCGGTGAGAGGTATTCCATATAGCGTGGCAGGGACCAGCTCTGATAGTACGCCGAAGGACCGCCGAAGGCGCGACAGCCGAAATGATAGGTGCGGCGGATCTTCGTGCCGTATTTGCTACCCCAATGCAGCATCTCCAGAGGATTCACGACCATATCGCCCGGCTGCAGCTCGGCGCAGATGCTGCCCGGCAGCGGCGTGTGCCGCCTTTCAGTCTGCGGCTGCTGTTTGTGGGCGTACGAATGCCCCACGGCTGACAACTGGCGGTTCTCTTCGTCGGTGTTCAAGCGTTTGTGGCTGCCCGGCACGATCCAGTAGACATCGTCGTGGTAGAGGGCGATATTGAAGTGGATGTAGTTCGCTTCGTTGGCGAGGAAGTCCTGCTGCAACCCTTCGAGCGGACTTTTTGTCTCCGGGGTGATGTCGCGGTGCCAGTACCACGGCCCATGCTCCTCGATCGGATTGCACATCAGAAACGAGTCACCGATGCCGATGCACTCCGCCTGCGGCATCAACTGCTCGGCGACACCTATGACGTTTTCGTGCGTCATCATCTGGACGAGATTCGCGGTGTCTTCGTCGATAACGTCACCGAAGCCTCGAATCCACGGCTGGAAGCAACCATGCGGCACACCGTCCGGCCATTGCCGGCGAATCGCTTCCTCGGCACTGTCGCGCAGCGGCTGCAGCATGTCCGGCGGCACGACATCGCGAACGATAAGATACCCATCTTCCATGAACTGATCGAAGTCGACTTTGATCATTTGATGTATACCTCAATGTTAGCGTTTCGTCGCAGCCCTGACAATATAGCAGCGACAGTTGACTTGCGGAGTTCACAAAGTTTCGATGCCCGTGCGCCAACGTATCGCCCGGCAATGTGAAACGCTGGCCATCACCTGCCGGAGACGGGATATTTTCCCATGCCAACACACGATTTCGGTCCATTGTTCATTTCCTTCACACCTCCCCCAGGGCGATATTCGAAGCATCGAAAGTTGCTTCCGCTGAACACCTCACGAGCTGCACCAGCAAATCACTCTTCACCGATGAATAGGCCGGGTCCGACCAAACATTGCGCAACTGCCCGGGATCGATTTCCAAATCATACATTTCGCCATCGCTGTGTGTACCGTAAACATTGATGCTGTATCTCTCTGTACGCAGGCTGCGGCCAAAAGCCTGGTCCGCCAAAGCCGGCGACCCCACGACGTCGTCATTTTCAATCAGCGCATACCCCCGCCCGGCCCAATCCTTCCCCGCCAGCGCATCCACAAACGGTTCACCCTGAACCCCGGATGGCACGGGGATTCCGGCCAGGCTCAACAATGTCGGCATGACGTCGATCATACTCGAGAAACCGGAGACACGATGGCCGGCAGCGAATCGACCGGGAAACCGCCAGATGGACGGAACGCGAATGAGCTCATCGAATAAAACACACTTGTAGATCAGGTAGTGATCGCCCAGATGCTCGCCGTGGTCAGACATAAAAACAACGATGGTGTTTTCCTCGAGCCCGGCCGCTTTCAGTGCGTCCAGGATACGGCCGACGTTTTTATCGATTAAAGACACCATGCCGTAGGTGTGGGCGATGATCTCACGGACATGCGCGTCCGGCATCTCGAGCGAGTGATAACCAATCCATTCCACGAACCTGTCCCAGCAGCGCTGTAATTCCTTGGAGGCTGTATCCGCCTCCTGCCGTGATCGATTCGGCATGGGCATCGCTTCCGGGTCGTACATGTCACAATAGGGTGCGGGTGGACAATACGGAAAATGCGGGTCGGGGAAGCTGGCGAAAAGGAAAAACGGCGCGTCCTCGGCAGCGAATTTGGTGATGGAGTCAATCGACTTGTCCGCGACCCACGTCGAGGAATGATATTGCTCAGGGATGGCGGATTTCCAGGAGGCCGGCGCACCGCTCCTGGCCAGGGCATTCTCTTCGTACATGAGTGCAGGGAGCTCGGGATCGATCTTCATCAGGTCAAGATAGTAGTCGGCATAGTCACCCGGGCCATGAGCAGCCGCCAGCTGCACTTCCTCGAATCCGTAATACGGCAGTGGCAATCGTCGTCCCGCTTCCCACCAGGCCTGACTCTCAGGGCTTTGTTGCTCGAGTTTCGCCGCGTGCGGACTCAGATGCAACTTTCCGGCCGCCGCCGTTCGATAACCGTTTTGTCTGAAAGTTTCCGCAACAGTGATTTCGGATAAAGGCAGCATGCAGCCGTTAGAATTCAGCCCATGCCGATTGGGGTATCGCCCGGTAAACAAACTGCCCCGCGATGGCGAACAAACCGCGTTCGCAACGAAATGGTTGTCGAAGCACACGCCCTCGCGGGCCAGTCCGTCAAGATGGGGCGTCCGGACATGCTGATTGCCATAGCAGCCAAGAGAATCCTGGCGCTGTTGGTCGGTAATGATAAACAGGATATTGGGACGATCCTGATCTTTCATGGGCGAACAATGCTACTTTTCGAGGCCAATGTATTGATCGATGAAGTACCAGCCCGGGTCCAGGCAGTACGGGCCTTCGCCGGGATTGTCACAGCCGCGTACCTCGGCTTGTATTCGGAGGGTACCCCACCGTTTTGGGATGTCAATCCGGATTGTAATTCAAGGCTGATTACGTTGCTGGCCTGAATCTATTTATCATGCGACGGTGGCGCATCCTGGTCGCCGCCCTCGCATTCCTGTGCGTCGACGTAGATACCGCAGTAGCTGTGAAAAATCTCCGCCGCCTCCCGAACCGCACCACTATAAGCTATCGACGGAGACCCGCTGCGTTGACCAACCGTCGGGAAATACGGTGACGATTTTGAAGGAACGTTCTTCGGCGTATTGCAGTGGGGCGCAGATACCGATGCTTGTGATCAGGCTGATACCGTGCCAGCGCGCATCAATATCCTGGTGGAAATGTCCGGACAGCGCGCAGGAGACGTTGTACTTCTTGAACACGTCGATGATCCTGGCACGATTGGGCATGTTCCAATAGGTTTCCGGCTCGTCCGGGTGGGCGATGAACAACGGCCAGTGCATGACCACGAAGACGTGCTTGCAATCGGCGGGCGCCGCGGCGAACTGGCTCTCCATGTAATCCCACTCCTCCTCTTGCTGCGCCTCTCCGAACCTGCCGCGCAGCCACACGGAGTTGATGCCGACAAAGTACGAGTTGCCGTAAGCCATCGAGAAGTGAACCGGCAGCCCACGCTGAATGTATTGGGGTTCATCGCCCGGACGTTCGACATCATGATTTCCGGCAACACCATAGTAGGGAACGGTGAGGGTCGACAAGGACAACTCCAGAGCCGAAAATTCCTTCTCCGCCTGCTCTTCGCTACAGAAATTGTTGACCTGGTCACCGCCTAGAACGACGAATTCGATTTCGTGTTCCGGGTCATTGGCGTAGGCGATCGCCCGGTCAAGACGCAGCTTGTCGCCGCCGAAGGCCTCCAGCCCGCCGGGACTGTTCATGCCGAGCTGCGCATCGGTGATAAAGGCGAATTTGAAAACATCCGAACTCATGTCGGCTTCTCCGAAACGGTACTGGCTATATCGCTGAACGAGGATAAATAGGCGCGATGCGCTGGTCACACCGCCGGTGTTTACCGTAGCGCTATTCCTGCCTGATCCTAATGCGGCGAAGGAGCGACCGGACTTGAACCACGGCCCCACGGCTGTCTGTATTGTATCCCATTCGGTGCCGTATACATTCGGAAAGATGCATAGTAAACGTCCATTTACGCTAATCGAACTCCTCGTGGTTATCGCGATTATTGGATCAAACATCTGCCCCGATTCGCTCCAGAGTGCGGACGGTGCGGACGCCTGACTTTGCATTCTAAACTGTCCGCCCTATCTTCTCTTTTTTGTTTTCAGATAGCGTTTTCCTTATCGCGCGGATGACAAAAGCCAGCTTCCTTTGGAGGGATTACAGAGTGGGTATTCAAGGCGAATCGAAATGGCATGGACAGCCGCTCTACGATCGGCCTCTCGGCACACAATCGGAAGGGACCGATGACGGCCGGCCAGTGGTCTGGATCACTGACTTCTCCGCTTGCACACCGCAAGAGCACTGGAGCGATGCCCCCGCGCCCGGGCTCTGGCAAGTGGTCGACTTCGCTACGGACGCGTTCGAAGGTAATCTGCTGTACGCGGAAAACACCAACCCTGCCCCGGACCTGACGCTCGATCTGAACCTGTCGGGCTGGTACGCCGTCTACCTCTGGATGATGGGGGCCGACGCGGAGATCGCCAAGGACTTGCCTGACTTCAACTGCGTGTACTCGCAATCCCCGGGGCCAGCACTGAAGCTGACGAGCGATCGGCGATTCCATTACATGTTCCGCACCTTGACGCAAGTCAACATGAAGGCGCCGGGTTTCGAGGGCGGTTTCTGGCGGTACGCCGATCTGACCGATCAATCGCTGACTATTCGGCACCAGGACGGCACGGTGTATCTGGCGGCAATCCAGGCAGTGCCGCTAGCCCCCGCCGAAGTCGAAGCGGTCGTGCGGGATCGAAACGACCCTTCGCGAAAGCGCCTGATTATCAAGGGCGATTCGTACACTGAGCAGGAGTGTGAGCGCACCGTGGAGCTGCTCCGTGACCGGGGTGTCGGCGGGTGGATCACCGGCAATGAGGACAGCCCGGACCTCTTCCATCCCGGGGGGTCGCGCCGAATTGCCGCCTTCAAGCGAGCCTGCCGGGAGATCGAGGCGGAGTGCTACGTCTGCGATCGGCCATCGTTGTGGAGCGATTTTGAGCCCGAGCCCTGGGACGACGCACGCGCGAAGTGGTACGAGCAGCATCCGGACTTTCACTGCAAGGAGAAGGACGGGACCGACAACTACTGCTGCAGCTACGCCGTGCCGGAGGTGGTCGATTTCATGCTCGACCGGGTGCGTGCCTCAGTCTCGCCAGGTCCAGACGGGTTCGGGTATTTCTTCAATCGCGATCCGCACGGGCTGGTCCGATTCGAGCCGGCGGCGATCGCTGGATTCGAGGAGAAGCATGGCGTCGACCCGCTGACGCTGAGCGATCGGGACGAGCGCTTGGTCGAGTGGCGGATGGACATTATTACACGGTTCCTGCGGCGCGTCAGGGAAACACTGGATAGCGTAGCCGAGGAGAATGGCTTCGCCCGGATCAAGATGATTCACGTCGTGCTCGGCAGTGAGGCCGCGAACCGGTATGCCTGCCTGGACATACCACGCTGGGTGCAGGAAGGTCTCGTCGACATCCTCTGCCCCTACCCGTTCTCGGACTGCGCCGAGTGGTGGCTGGCCCAGGGACATATCGAGACGGATGTCGCGTACTTCGCCTCGCTGGTAAAGGATACACCGTGCAAGCTGGTGCCGATGTGGCTGTCCGGCCGGCATCGCGTCAGCTGGGTGCGGGAGCACGTTCGCACGAACGAGTACTTTAGCAAGGCAATTCGCGACTATGCTGCCGGCGCAGATGGATTGACCTCGTGGGATCAGGTTGGGCTGGATGCCGTGTTCAACGCCGACCGATGGGTGCGGCTCGGCGATAAGGAACGGCTAGCGGAGTGGGCGGAGCAGGATCTACCGATACCCCCCTTTCAACGCCTGACCCGGCTCGGTGGCAGCACGGTGAAGCGCTTCCCGCCAGGCTCGGGGGGATGAGGGGGCGTTCCGGAAGTTTGCAGGAATACGCAATGGGCGGTCCTAAACGAATTCTCTTCGATTGAATCAATCCACCGTGAGATCCGTTGGCGCACGCTTCGCGACCGTGCTTGCACGGTGGAACCTGGGGCCAGGCAATTTACTGCGATGCACTTTCAGACGAGTGTCGAAGCCTCGCGATCCCACCGGTGTTCTAGCTACAGCCTGACGACCTTGCCTGTCTCCGCCGACTCGTACAGCGCCAGGATCGTCTTCACAAAGCTGCGACTGAGGGCCATGGATACGACCGGATCGGCGCCGTCGAAGACGCATGCTTCCATGGCTTCAACTTCGCACTGGAACACGTCCGGTCCCGGCACTGTAAGGGACTCGACGCCGGTCTCAGGCGGCGTGAAGACCCGCTCGGTGAGCGTCAGCGGCGTGGTGAATCGTGCCGATGTATCGGACTCGATCGTGCCGTCGACACCGACGACCAGAAGGGACTGACGGCGTGGCGACTGCAGGCCGGCGGTGATATGCGCGACGACGTCGTTGTCGAACAGCATCTGGCCGCTGAACGACACGTCGACGCCGCGCTTGCCCTTGACCTGATGTGCCCAGACCTCCACAGGCGGGCCGCCGTTCACGACGATCGCCTGTGTCATCGGATAGACGCCGACATCCCACATGGCGCCGCCGCCGCCGCCGGTATGGAGACGCACGTTGTCGTGCTCTTCGCTCATGTAGAAGCAACAGGCGCCGTCCAGCGAGCGCAGCTTGCCCAGTTCGCCGGCCTCGATCATCGCCATGATCCTGTGCCACTGGGGATGATGCAGGTAGGCGTAGGCCTCGAAGATGGTGACGTTGTTGCGGCTTGCCGCGGCCTCGATCGCGTCCAGCTCGGCGAGAGTGAGTACCATGGCCTTCTCGCAGAGCACATGTTTGCCTGCGTCGGCCGCCTTGACGCTCCATTCGCTATGCATCCAGTTCGGCAAGGACACGTAGACCGCGTCGATGTCCGGATCCGCCAGCAGGGCGTCGTAGCTGCCGTACGCTTTCGGAATGTCGTGCTCGGCCGCGTAGGCCTCCGCTTTCTCGGTCGTGCGGCTGGCGACCGCGGCCAACTCGCTACGCGGTGCCAGTCGCATCGGCCCCATCAGCCCGCCGTTGATCCCTGCCGTCGACAGGATGCCCCATCGCAGTTTGTCAGTCATCATTACTCCTGTTCCATTAGGTCAATCTACTTCGCACGTTAGTGTCGGGATCGGCAATGATCAAGGGGCCACGGCAGCTCGGATCTGGATTTCGGCGCTGGCGGGTTCGAACAGCAGGTTCAGAGTCCGTGACAGATTGCTATTTGCCGGCACACCCCTATCCCTTCAGGCGCTGACGCCGCTCCCGTGCGTGGCGTACGGTTGCGAACGGCATCCTGGACGGCCAGCAGCCTTCCGCTTGTCAGGACATAGATGCTCGGCTACTGTGCCGACAGCGCAGGTGCTCCGATTCGTCAACAAGACGATTGAACACACCGATCAAGAGTCTCGCCAATGAACGTGTGCGACATCTTGAGAAGGAACCTGTGGAAAACATCTCAATAGCCTTCGCCGCGGCTATCGCCATCAGGCAATAAATACGAACCACAACAGGGGAATAGTATGTTGGAGCAATTTTGCCTTTTCGAATCCGGCAGCGACGGCTATCACACGTACCGTATCCCGGCGCTGGCAGTTTCCGCCAGGGGCACGATCCTGGCCTTTTGCGAAGCCCGCATGTTCAGCTTCCTGGACCACGGCAGGATCGACCTGTGCCTGCGACGCAGCTTCGACAACGGCCGCACCTGGGAACCCCAGAAAATACTCATCACCGACGGCGAACGCACGTTCGGGAATCCCTGCCCCGTCGTCGATGGCGACAGGATCCTGCTACCCTTCTGCAAAGACAATCAGGAGGTGTTCGTAATGACCAGCGACGACGACGGCGCATCCTGGTCGGAGCCCGTGGAAATCACCGAGAGCGCGAAGGATCCCTTCCACACATACGTGGGCACCGGGCCCGGCCACGGCATCCGGCTGCAGAGCGGGCGCCTGCTCTTCCCGTCGTGGATCGACGAGGGCACCGAATCGGCCCCCAGCGAACCGTGGCGCCGATCCACCCCCGACGGCGTGACGGTCGGTGGTGTGCAGTCTTCGTACATGATATTCAGCGACGATCACGGGGCCAGCTGGCAGCACGGTCCACCGGTGGAGCACGGCCAGTCGAATGAGTGCGAGGCGGTCGAACTCGCCGACGGCAGTCTCTACATGACGCTGCGCGGCGAGAGCCTGGAATGTGGGCGCGGCCATTCACACAGCCACGACGGCGGTGATACCTGGTCCGACATCGTGTTCGACGATCGCCTGCCCCAACCGGGCTGCCTGGGCAGTGTCATCCGACTCGGCGACGATACGGTAATCCTTGCCCACCCGAGTGATCCCGACAAGCGTGCGAAACTGGCGATCTACGCCAGTACAGACGGATGCCGGAACTGGCCCGCAAGTCGTGTGCTCTGTCCAGGAGCGTCCGCGTATTCCGACCTCGCCATCGCCGACGACGGCAATATTCTCTGCTTCTACGAGGTTCTCAACGAGGACGAACTTAAGGTACACGATGCGAACGGTCTCGCTCGCGGCTATACCAAGCTAGTACTCGCACGCTTTTCAAAGGAATGGATTGACTCGGCCGATGCGTAACGTTGGCAATATTGCAATTCGAACGGCCCCGGAGAACTCAGGCAGTTGCTTCAAATTGGGTGAATGGATCTGGTTCGGCGCCACCGACGGGGTCAATGACTACCGGGAGTTTTGTCACGAATTCAAGACTGGATCACAGACAGGCGATTTGGTCATTACTGCCGATTCGATGTACCAGGTATGGCTCAACGGTGCCATCCTCGGGCACGGCCCTGCGAAATCCGCAGAAGGTATGCGGTCGGTCGATACGTACACTCTCGCCGACCTCCGCACAAGCGGAATAAACAGGCTGGAAATCGTCGTACTGGCGATTGGTTTGGGCACGATGACGTATTGTCTGGGCGAACCAGGGCTGCGCTTCGAAGTCAATGACGGTGACGATGTCATTGCGGCGAGCGGCCAAAGTACGCGCGGACGTATCGACCGGCGACGTAATTCCTACACGGTGCGGCGCTGGTTCATGCCGTGCCTCGAGGATTTCGATCCCGGTGCGACACCGGACGAATGGCAGGCGGTGGAGCTGGTCGAGCGCAGTTTTGAGCTTTACCCACGCCGAGTCCCGCTGCCATCACGCGACACGCGACACCCCACGCGCATCTTGCTGTCGGAATACGTCACCGTACCGAATTTCTCGATCAGCTTCCATCACAAACACTACTTCGTACCGCCGGAACAACGTACCCGCGCCAATCATCTCAACGCGCCCGGGATCATCGTCACCGACATCGAATCACCGATCGAACAGACTGTCCAGTTCACGCCGACGCTTGGCAGCGTGCGGTGGTTCTTCAACGGACAGCTGGTATTCGATGGATCCGGCTGGGGCCCGTGGGATCCGGCTACGGGCGCAGCAGCCTGCGACGACATCGTACCGGTCGGCGACGGCCTTGCGCGACCAGTCCTGGAAGCGCAAACCGCCATTCGCCTGCAAGCCGGCACCAACCGCCTGATCGGTCTGCATACCGCCGATCATTTTTCGGAGATCAGCCTGGCGGGATTCGCAGAAGCGCCGATCACCTTCACCAATCCATTCGGGGCTGGTGCATTTCAGGTGATTCCGGTCGATGAAAACCCGGCGGCAAACGATCTGAAGTCCCTCGACTGGGATGCCATGCGCGAATGTATGCCGGACATGGATGCGAGGCATTCGATGCTGAACGGCAACGCCCAGGATCTGGTCATCGGTGCCCGGCCGCTCGACAAACTACCGCCCGATGTGAGCACCGATCCGATCGTCTTACCGGCGACCGTAGGGGATGAAGTTCTTCGCGTCGTCGTCGATCTCGGGGTCGCGCATGTCGCGTGGATCGCGTTCGACGTCGAAGCCGGCGCCGCCGGCGAATTGATCTTGTCGTTTTTCGAGGGCACGGACGAAGGCCCGCCGCTGCGGCTGCAATGGACCTACGGCTGTAACAACGCCCTCACCTGCCAGGTCATCGGGGGCAGCCAGTCGTTCGAGAGTTTTCTACCCTACGGCGTGCGCTATATCGGAATTCATTACCGTGGCCGCGGCGGGGCAACGATTCGAAACCTGCGATCGATCAACGCCAATTGCGGCAGTCGCATGCAGGGCGCTCTGGATTCCTCCGACGAGCTCCTGAACCAGATCTATGGCATCTGTGCGCAAACAACGATCTCGTCCGTTGACGATACCTACACGGATTGCCCGACATACGAACAAACCAACTGGAACTGCGATAACCGCACGACGTTCATCGGCGACGTCTTCTCGTGCGCCAATGCCGCTGTGGCACGCAATACGATCGAAGTCGTGGCGGAGGACCCGGGTTACCCCGGGCTGGTTCGCAGTCAGTACCCCAGCGCCTGGGATAGCCTGATTCCGCTGTGGTCCTTTCACTGGATCATGTTTTGTCACGATTATTACTGGTACACCGGCGACCTGGAATTCTTACGGCGCATGTTTCCTCGAATCAAAGCAGGAATAGCCGACGCCATATCGAGAATTGGCGACGATGGACTGATGGTATTTCAGGATGTATGGCACATGATCGAATGGACGACGGGTCGGGACGACGATCACGACATCAACGGTGCTGAACAGGCTGGCCTTGTGGGTGCACTGAGGGCCGCGGAGAAATGTGCGGTATGTCTCGAGGACGATATCGCGGAGACCTGGAAGAAGACGCGCCTGGATCTCGTCGAGGCGCTCAACCGGACCCTGTGGGACGGCACCCGCGGGTACTACGCTGACAGCATGCATGCGGACGGCACGCTATCGCCCATATCCAGTGAATGCACAAACGCGATGATGACCCTGTACGGCGTCGCGCCCCAGGACATCTCGAAAGCTTTCGCGGAGAACATCGGTCAACCTGATTCGCCCCTTCTCCGTACAACGAGTCCGTTCGGCATCTATTACATGCTCGAGGTGTTCGATCGCCTTGGAATGGTCGAAGAGATATTCGCAATTATCCGGCATCGCTGGGGCGACATGGTCCGTGCCGGCGACGGGACGACGTGGGAGATGTTCGCGGAGTTCGGCGGGTTGATGGGCTTTCCAACGCGCAGCCGGTGTCATCCGTTCGCCTCGTACGTGAACAAATTCCTGATCAAATACCTGCTCGGCGTCGAACCGGTCGCACCGGGATTTTCCCGCTGCCGTATCGAACCGAATCCGCCGGCCGGCATCGATCGATGCGAAGGCAAAGTACCGACGCCGCACGGACTGATCTCCGTGTCGTGGCACGGCGACGACTTGAACGTCGAGTTGCCGGACGGCGTAGAACGTGCTTGATCTTGAGGGCACGTAGGGACTAAAAGGAATTAGCTGAAAACTCAGGTTTCGGGTGTCGGGGTTCAGGATTCTACACCGAACAAATCAGTATACCGAATTCACTTCGCGCGAAACGCCTGAAACCTGATATGGCCACCGACTTCACCAACCCTGCCCAGTTCCATTTCGTCAACGGCGACTGGGCCGGAGCCCGACGCCGGCCTGATACTTCGGCGCACGGAACGCCGACGATTCCTACACCGTTCATTTCTTCAACAGCGCTCAGAACTACCGGGAGCGCGACAGGTCAACTAGCCTATTCTCCGTGCAACGACGGCAAGCGGCCTTGCACCGGCCTGGGTGGGAATTCGACGCGGATGAATTAACCGCGATTGACAAAATCCTCGCTGCGCCAAAGGATTGAATTATCCAGGCTATAACTGCACTGCGGTGCCAGAGGCGGCGGAGGCATAGACGGCATCGAGAATCCGCTGGATGATTAATGCTCGTTCGAGGTTCGTGCGGGGCTGCGCGCCGGTGCGAATGGACTGGGCGAAATCACGGACCGGCATGCTGTTCTGGACGTCAGTACCGTGGCGGTCCAGGACAATGTTCGTCGTCAACCCGACGTCGGTGTCGGCCTGATCGTGGATGATCGGTGGCGCTTCGCCGTATGGCAGCATGTTCAAGCGCAGAGAGCCGAGCTCGCCGGTCAGCTCCCATGCCAGGTCATCGCGAATGCTCATCGTCTCGCCGCGCTCGAGCGTGAGCACTTCACCACCGGCGCAACGGATCATGACGATTGCATGATTCTCGGCGTCGGATGCTGGATGTACCCGACCATCGCGCAGGTCGGCGGCGATCTCCCAGATCTGGGCCAGGACGGTCTGGGGTTCGAGTTGCCAGCCGGTTACATGCATCAGATAGTTCAAATCGTAGACGCCCCAATTCACCATATAGCCGCCGCCGTTCATGCCGTGGCTGACACGCCATGGCGGCGGCGCCGGGTTGTCGGGCCGTACCTTTACCTGGCTGAGCCCGCGGCAACGCACGACACGAATCGCTCCAAGCCGGCCGGCCGCAACGATCGCCGCGGCCTGCTCGGCCCCGTCGAGAAAGGTCATGCGTGACGAACAACAACCGACCGTAAGACCGTTCTGCGCCGCGATGACAGTGCACAGATCATCGGCATTCAAGGCGGGCGGCTTCTCGAGCAGCACATGCTTGCCAGCAGCTAACGCCTGCAACGCGATCGGTGTGCGAATCCCCGTGATAAGCGCCAGAATGACCGCCTCAATCTCGTCGTCCGCGATCAGCGCTTCAGCACTGGCATAGGTACGTGGTACGTTGTGTTTTTGGGCCAGGGCATTGGCAGCTTCGAGATTCATGTCGGCGAGAGCGACGAGCTCGACGTCCGGCACGTCAACGGCACTGGACGCATGCACGCTGCCAATGACGCCACAGCCGATGATTCCGATTTTGACAGGTTTCATGGAAGGGATGAAGAATGAGGCCACTCTAAAAAGTGGAGGTATCAGGTTTCGGGTTAAAAATACGCTTGCCGAATAAAAAACTGCCCGAGGAAGAAATAGAACATGCCAGCGTCAGTCGCGGGTCGTGATCGATGCCCAGCAGCGGGCACCTACTGAATGCTGAGCCCTCCATCGATCATCAGGGAATGGCCGTTGACATAGGACGCCGCGTCCGAACAGAGCCAGAGCACGGCGTTCGCGACTTCTTCGGGTTGCGTGATGCGTTGGGTGGGATATTGCGCCGTCAGTTCCGCAGCCAGCTCTGTGTCCCCTTTCGTGTAGCGGTGCAGCATGGGGGTGTCGACGATGGCGGGACAGACCGCGTTGACACGAATTGACGATGAAGCATACTCCAGTGCGGCCGTTTTTGTGAGCCCCAAGACACCGTGCTTGCTGGCTACGTAGGACGCCATGTTGGGCTGTCCCAAGGCTCCCACCACCGAAGAACTGTTGACGATCGCTCCGCCGCCCTGCCGCATCATCGCGTTGATTTCGTATTTCATGCAGAGCCAAATGCCCTTGAGATTGATCGACATCACTCGATCCCAATCGTCTTCCCGGGCCTCGCCGATGGTGGCCATCTCACATTCGATGCCCGCATTGTTGAAGGCCGCGTCGAGGCGACCGTAACGGGTAAGGACTTCCTCTACCATGGCCTCGACGTCAGTGGCCGACGAGACATCACAACGCACGAAGTGCGCCGTACCTCCCGACTGCTCGATCAGGCGCGTTGTCTGTTGTCCCTCGTCGGTGGCCACGTCGGCGACGACGACCTTGACGCCGTCCGCCGCGAATCGCTGGGCGGTCGCTCGCCCGATTCCAGCCGCCGCACCGGTGACCAAGGCTACTTTGCCATCTATTTCGCTGTTCATTTCTGCTCCTTAGAGTCAGGCTCAAGTTAACGGGATTGCAGGAGTTCTAAATCTTTACGACTTCAAGAGTTGGGGATTTTCCAGTCCAGCGTTCGGCCAGGAACCTGTTATTGGACTGCTTACTCGTGCCCGTGTCCGGACGGGTTGCAGGTCAATCTCGTGAATTCTTCGTCAGTCAGCTCAATCTCACCCGCCCTCATCGTGTCATCCATCTGCTGTGGCGAGTTGGGGCTGGCAATCGGAAAGACACGGAAGTTGTGATGTATCATCCAGGCAAGCGCCACCTGATTAGCGCTGCAGCCCTTCTCCCCGGCAAGCTCGACAGCCGCTCTGCGCCTGCTGTAGCTCAGGTCATTTCCGTACCTGGCCGACAGGCCGGGGCTGGGGAAGTCGGGCGAATCGAAATCAAGCCCGTCATACTTTCTGGCGAAAAAGCCGCATCCCTGCGAGCTGTATCCGGCGACAGGGGTGCCCGTCTCAACATGGTACTGGAGCATATCGGGATCCATATACAGCATATCAATATGACCGGGTCGATGGACTGAATGAGTTGCCCTGGCAAAAGACCAACCCACCTGGCTGGCAACAAACCCCGGGAGCCCGAGTGTGACAGCCGCCTCTGATGCCTCTTTCTGGCGTCGGATGCTCCAGTTGGAACAGCCGATCGCTGTGAGCCGGCCGGCCGCAACATGCTCGGCAAGCATCCCCAGCAGCTCCCCGGCGGGAATGGATGGCTCATCGGTATGAAGCCAATACATGTCAATCGAATCGCTCTGTAGCCGCTCAAGGCTCTCAGAGATATGAGCATTGATATCTTTGGCATTCATGCGGCAGACGCCGGTGTCCAGATCGGGATGCCCGCCTTTCGTGCCGACCGCGATGGTCTGGCGCATGCCCGTCTTCTCGAGCCATTCACCGATCACCTTTTCACTGTTGCCGTAGCCCCCGTTGTAGCCGGCGGTATCCCACGCTCCGTAGACGTGGGCGGTGTCGATAAACGTGCCTCCCAGTTCTACAAACCTGTCGAGGAGCCGGAACGAATCTGATGGTGAAATCTCCGAACCGTAACTACCAGTCCCCAGGTAGATGGCACTTAATCGTTTTTCAATGTTCGGCAATTCAGCATATTTCACAATTCTTGCCATCCTCCGCTCGGCGTCCGCTGACGCTTCGTCAGAGCCTATTCTTGGGTGCGCGAAAAGCGTCACCAAGGCCCTCTTCCATTAGACAGTCCGAACGCTCTCGACGGTTCGCTCCCGGACAGCCGGCGCTATAATGTGGCGGGGCAGATGCAGATACAA
>CAYWQM010000039.1:16876-41845 GCA_964460215.1 uncultured Lentisphaerales bacterium | reverse complement strand
GACCTGGCCGGAGCGTACGACTTCGTCGAGCGCCAGCGGGATGGAAGCGGCAGAGGTGTTGCCGTACTTGTCTAGGTTGACGAATACGCGGTCCATCGGCATTCCCAGTTCTTTGCCCACAGCGGCGACGATCCTGGTATTGGCCTGGTGTGGGATACACCAGCGTACTTGTTCGTGTGTCATGCCGGCTTGGGCAAGCGCATTCCTGCCGGAACTGGCCATGGCGCGCACGGCCAACTTGAAAACTTCCTTGCCCGACATAACCATGTATTGTTGTTCGTTGTCGAGAATCTCGCGGGAGATCGGCATGCTGGAACCGCCGGCGGGGATGTGCAGGATGTCTGAATGATTGCCATCGGCGGCGAGATGTGAAGCGATATAGCAATCATCTTCCTCGGGGACTGCCTGAAGGATGACGGCCCCGGCCCCGTCTCCGAACAGTACGCATGTGGAACGATCATTCCAGTTGACGATCGATGACAGCTTTTCTGAGCCGACCACCAGCGCAGTCTTGAACCGCCCCGTTCGCAGCAGGGCCGAACACACGTCTAAACCATAGACAAACCCAGAGCACGCCGCCTCGATCGAAAAGCATGCTGCCCTTGTTGCCTGGAGTCGTTGCTGAAGAAAACAGCCGGTATTCGGAAAGCACTTGTCGGGGGTGATCGTTGCGACCAAGATCAGGTCAATGTCGTTTGCAGTGATGCCGGCCATGTCCATGGCCTGTCGCGCGGCTTGCTCGGCCAGCGCCGAGGTCGGCTGGTCGTCGGCGGCGACATGCCGTTCGCGAATGCCGGTGCGGGTGACAATCCATTCGTCGGTGGTGTCAACGAATTCTTCTAAGTCGGCGTTGGTCAGCACCTTTTCCGGTGCGTATGATCCTGTCCCGAGAATTTTTACGCCGTAAGTCTGCATGAGCAGTGCCTCGTGGTTGGCGGATTGCCGTTGGCTCAATCGGTGGTCAGTTGCTGCCAGTCGATCGACGACACCTTTTCTATGATGTGTTCGTTGACACGGTTGTTGACCATCTCCGCGGCCACTCGAATGGCGTTTCGCACGGCTTTCGGCGTCGAGGACCCGTGTGCAATAATACAGTTGCCGTTGATGCCAAGCAATGGTGCACCGCCGTATTCTTCATGGTCTGTCAGTTCCTTCAATTCGCGAAAAGCGTTCTTGGAGAGCAAGGCGCCGGCCATTCGAACGGGTGATTTGCGCATGCGGGTCTTGAGGATTTGGGAAATCGCCCGCGCCATGCTTTCACATGCTTTGAGCATGACGTTGCCGACGAAGCCGTCGCACACGACAACGTCGATCTCATTTGTAAATAGGTCATGCCCCTCGATGTTGCCAATGAAATTAATCGGCATCTGTTTGAGCAGCTTGAAGGCATTTTTCGTCAACTCATTGCCTTTCTGCTCCTCGCCGCCAAAGCTGAGGATTCCCACGCGTGGTTCTGGCGTCTGCAGGATATAACGCGAATAGGCTTCGCCAAGGAGGGCATACTGTGCCAGGTGTATCGGTTTGCAGTCGACGTTGGCCCCGACATCGAGCACAAGAAACGACTCGCCCGTGGGCGTTGGCATGACAGCGGCGATGCCGGGACGTTCAATGCCTTGAAGGGTCCGCGTCTTGACCACAGTGGCGGCGACGGCAGCGCCGGTATGACCGGCGCTGACCAAGGCATCGGCCTGCTTGTTCTTTAACAGTTCTGCGGCGATGGTGATCGAG
This sequence comes from uncultured Lentisphaerales bacterium, assembly GCA_964460215.1. GTDB lineage: Bacteria > Verrucomicrobiota > Lentisphaeria > JABSQK01 > CAJWLW01 > CAJWLW01. The sequence goes on along the minus strand of CAYWQM010000039.1, from coordinate 40,117 downwards.
CTGTCTTTTTTCTGGCGCAATGCCGTGGAACTCGGCTCGCTCATAGTGATCGACTGGGAGGCGTGGACCAGTTCTATCCGTGATTCGTCGACACTTGGCTGGATGAGATCGAGTTCTCCTTTCATGATCTCGGAGTCTCCGACCAGCAGGAATTTCCGGATGTCCGGAAAATCGGTCATTGCCTGACAAGTGCCACGTATATTGCAGGCGGGGGCGTTGTCGCCGCCCATGACGTCAACAGCAATTTGCATGAACTTTCATCTCATCAACGTTCTTCTGTCGTCTGGCGGCTTTTCGTCGGATCTTGCCGCCGTCCACGCCGAACGTCTGTTGGCTGGGTCGCTCTTTCGAGATAGGTGGGATCGGTTGTTAGGTACAAGAGTAACCGTTCGGCGGGATTATAAAAGCGTGGCCGAACGAAATCTGCAAGTTTGAGGTCATCTGCGGCCCTGTGCAGGGTTACAAACCGAGGCCGTCAAGCTTGTCAAAAGCGTTCGGGGCTACTGCTGGAGCCGGGCAGTCACACTCACGCGCGTTAAGATTATGACCGCATGCAGGGCATAGGCCACGACAGTCGGGGATGCACAGGCATTTCTGCGGGAAGACCAGCAGGATCTCTTCGCGCACATCCTCCGTCAAATCCAGGAAGTCATCCGGTATTTCCTCGTAGAACAGGCAGACATCAGGATTTTCAACGAGATGATCATAGTAGCGCAAGCAGCGGTCGCAGCGGCATCGCAGGGTTGTTCTGAGTGTGCCGCGTACGAGGATGTCGTGCGTGGTCAGGAAAACCATGAGGTCATATGTCAGCGGGTTTGGCCCATTGAGGTGGTCGGTTTCGGTGATATCGAAGATCGATGGCGGCAGGTCGCCGGTGACTGCCAAGCCTTCGTCAGCTATGTGTTTGACGTTGACTCGGATTACATCGTTTTTATTCATCGTACACCTCGGCTATGTTACTGCCGGCCGAAACCTGTGACCTGGCATGTGGCGCGAGCCACACCTCAAATGACTAGCTGGAACCATACACTCGTTTTCGGCCAAACATCAATTGCTGGGCGCAAAGTTCCGGAACCTTGACGTTGACCGCATGTCTTACTACATACCATGTGGGGAGCAATGCCATGATGAATGAAATCCCAATGGGTTTGGCACTTCTGGTGTGCGACACCATAATTCAGGAAAAGCAGACGAACAAGCGGTCCTTGATCGGTCTGTTTGACCGGCTCTACACCAAGAATTTACCGTGTGTACATCCCAGTCTGTCAATTTTTGTGTCGTTGACCAGCGGCAGGGGGGATTATGCCTGCGAAGTTGTCTGCCGCCATCAGGAAACCGATACCAACGCTCTCGCGGTCAAAGGTAAAGTAGCATTCAAGGATCCAATGCAGGTCGTTGACCTGGTTTTTAATGTCCAGGGCGTCCGCTTCTCCAACAGTGGTGAGTATTGGCTGGAATTCCGCGTTGATAACGTCCCGGTGATGATGCGCCGGATTTTTATTATGCAGCAGGAACAGACAAAAAATGCCGACAACGGCGATTGACTCATGCCGCTCTTTAAGTTCAAGGTGGCCGACGCCGCCGGTAAGATAGAAGAAATCCTGATCGAAAGCGAAAGCGAGAGCGAGGCGACTCGGCGTGTGCGTTCGCGATCGTTGATTCCTATCGAGTTTCTTGGCCATGGAGATTCCCGCCGCAGCGGTGGCTCCTGGGGACTGAGTCGAAAGTTCGACGTCGCTGACTTCAGCGATCGTCTGGTGCCTTTGCTGCAGGCCGATATTCCGCTGGAGCGTGCTCTTGGGATCATCGAGGAAACCAGTGAAAGCCAGGAAGAAAAAGAACTGGTTGCGGGCCTTCGCCGTGGCCTGCATGAGGGGCGAAAACTATCGCAGTTGATCCGTGACCGAGGCCGACAGTTTCCGCGGATGTATGCCAGCATCGTTGAGGCCGGCGAGGAAGCGGGGGCGTTGCCGCAAGTGCTGGCGCAGCTCCGTGATTTTCTGCTGATGCAGCGGGAAATGCGAAACTTCGTTATATCCTCATCGATTTATCCAGCGTTTGTCCTGCTTGTTTGTGGTGGTGTCGTGATGATTCTCCTTGGTATCGTTATACCGAAATTCGGAGAAGTCATCACCACTTCCGGGCAGCCGGTTGCAGGGTCGACGACTCTCCTGCTGGCCCTGTCGACAGGTCTGCACGATTACTGGTGGATCGGCGTCATCCTGCTGGCGGTTGCCGTCATTGCCATCCGGGAGGCGTCGCGTGACGAACGCATTCTGGCACGCTGGGATGAGTTTGTGCTGAAGGTGCCGATCCTCAGCCGCATGGTGTTGCTGGCCAATATCGGGCGCCTGGTGCGGACCATGGCTATTCTCATGCGCAACGGCGTGCATCTGCTCGATACGGTTGCTATTGCCGCCCGGGTTATTCAGAACAGCAGGCTGCGCAGTTCGATTGCCTCGCTGGCTGCCGACTTGCGGCGCGGTGAACGCCTCAGCGTTGCGCTGGGACGGAGCCCGTACATGCCGACCATGGTCATCCGCATGCTCGCTGTCGGCGAAGAAATGGGCGCGTCCGATGTCATGCTGGTGCGCGTTGCTGATCGCTATGACGACGACCTCAAGCAACTCGTAAAACGGGCCCTGTCCTGGTTCGAGCCGATTGTCATCATCGTACTCGGTCTCGTTGTAGGCTCGATCGTTTTGATGTTGTTCCTGGCGGTCATGAATATGCAGGGCGGCTTGTAGCTCTTGAACGTTAAATTCTTCACCCCCATCGATTAATAATGAAGAACGCTGTCTATTGCCGCTTTTTTACGCTCGTGGAGATGTTGGTTGTCGTCACGATCATCGCGCTTATTGCCGGGCTCGTCCTGCCCAATGTCATGGGTGGTTTGGAAAAGAGCAAGAGGGACGCTGCGAAAGCGCAGATCAAAGTATTGGACGATGCAGTCCTCACCTACTACCTGGATATGAAGGACCATCCCGGAACGCTCAACGACCTGGTCAAGAACCCCGGATCGTCAGCCAAATGGAACGGACCGTACCTCAAGAGCGGCGCCATTCCAAAGGACCCCTGGGGCAATGAGTATCATTTTGACCTGCCAGGCCAGGACGGGCGGAACTACGATATCTACAGTTACGCTAAAGACGGAGCCTCGGGAGGTCAGAAAAACGACGCTGACATCGGCAGTTGGTACGAGGAAGAATGAATCGGTGCCGCTTCACACTGCTGGAGATGATTGTCGTGCTGGTTGTCGTTGCGACGGTCATTGCCGTCGTCATGCCACGCCTTGGGGTGGTGCCGCGCGGCGTCCGGGTCACGCAATTTGCTGATTCCGTTGCTTCCTCTTTTAATGCCGCATCGACTCTGGCTATGGCCAGCGGACGCCAGGTCAAGCTGCACATTGAATTTGAGAATCGCCAGATCCGCATCGAGGCGGCCAAGGTCCGGCGCATGCGTCCCGTGGCCGAGGGCGCCTACAGCGATGAGGATAACTTCGATATAGCCTCTGCTCTCAACCGGTTGAAGCGCTTTCCCTTGCCTGAAGGCGTTGCCCTTGATGAGGAGTCGTTCGATTACGACGGGCAGGCTGCCTTCTACGAGTTTTTTCCGAACGGCGAGGCTACTGGCCCGTATCTGCCGGTGCGGATCGACCAACTCTACACCGCCATCGAAGTGGACAGGCTCAACGGTCGCGCCATGATGGCGCCCATCACCGATCAGTGAGCGCTATGAACAGGCCAACTCCGTGGCATATCCGGCGGCGGCTTGCAAGGGTTGCGACTTTGGCGCGGCTCCGGTTCACGCTGATCGAGGTGTTGGTCGCTGTCGCTGTCCTGGCGCTGGCACTGGGGGCTACGCTGTCACTCTCGGGTCAGGCGAAATTCAATATCGCGACGCTCGAGAGTGAATGGGCCCTGCAGCATGCACTGGAGCAAGCTACGGAGTTCTATCTGCTGACACCCGATCCGGCAACTGCCAGCCTCCCCAATGGTCTTATCCCGCAAACGCTGCACACCACCTGTGAGGTCTATGTCGACCTTGAGGGCTTGCCAGAATACGCTCAGGAAGCGAGTAAGGGCTGGATCCTTGCCACCTATCGCATCGTGGTTGCCGACGAAGACGGGAAAAGCGTCGAGCATATCGTCAATAAACTCATTTTCGAGAAGAACACGGAGTGAGGCCGGTGCGCACCAGATTCGAGGCCTGTGTCTTTACATTGCTGGAGGTCGTGGTTGCTGCGGCGCTGCTCGCAGTGATCCTGACGATTCTGGTGTCGGGCACCTATACCATCGTGGAGTCATGGTCACGAGTGAACAGTCACACTGAGCAGCTCGAAGAAATCCTGGTGCTCGATCGAACCATCGATTCGATCCTTTCCAATGTCGTTCCGTTCACCTGGCCGGCGGATATAGGCGAACGTGAACCAAAGCCGGTGCAGATTTTTGTCGGAGAGCCGGACCACATGATCGTTTCCTACCTGCATGAGTTTAACCGGCTCGAGGACGGTGCTATCCGGTATTGCGGTTTTTTTATCGATCGCCACAACGACCTGCACGCCTATTATTGTGATTACCCACCATTTCCGAGCGACCTCAATGACCCGAAGATAAAAAAGTCCTACCTGGCGGCGGGCGTCGAGAGTATTGCTTTCCAGTACGCCGACATGGACAACGATCAATTGATCTTCGAGGAAACCTGGGATCCCGAACACGCCTATTTGCCGCTGGCGATTCTCATGCAGGTGAAATGGTTCGGTGGCCGACATGAGAATTGGTTGCGCCGCACTGCCGGCGCCGGTTTACATGAGCGTCACGGCAGTTGGCGGCTCGATAAAAAACGACCTCGTGTTCGGAGGAGCAGTGAGCAGTAAACGAACATCCCGAAATCGTCGTTGCAGGGAGAGCGGCATGGCCCTGGTGATCGTCCTCGGTTCGGCGGCGCTGTTCGCAGTGCTTGCCGCCATGATGATTACCAGTGCCCAGACTTCGCGTGTCGTGACCAAGGTCAACACCGAGCGCAGCCAGATGAAATACGCTGCGGAGTCCGCACTGGCATATGGACAGTGGATGATTATGTCCGATCGCCGCCGTTTCCCGAACCGCCGCCTCGGGTTCCGGGATCTTCAACGCGAAGCCGTCGATGCCGAGTCCTGGATGGCCGACGGCAAGACGCATGATGTCTGGGTGACCGATGGGATCCTGGCCCATGTGCGGGTGTTTGATGCTGCCCGCGGCTGGGATTTCTCGACGCCGAAGGCTGCCCGGCAGACACGCGCATCGTTTGCCTCGACGATCGGTGATGACGAGGAACGGCGTGATCAGCTAGACGCCTTTTTCGATGTTCTTGAAGATTACCTCGACGGCAACGACGAGCCACGAGAGCTCGGCATGGAGCGGGATGAGTACAGCGCCGTCGGGCTTGAGGAGTTTCCTCGCAATGACCGGCTGTCGCTGCGCGAAGAGATATACTGGCTGCCGAATATCGAGCTGTTGATCCCGCGACGCGACAACGAGAGAGGGGTGTTGCCGCAGGATCTGGTGCGCATCGTGCCGCCGCGGAACGTTAGAAGCTTCACTGGCAAACCGAACGTCTTCGCCTCGTCGGAAGCTGTGATCCGCACAGCCGCCGGAATCGATGGCGACGAGATGGCGCTGCTGCAGGAGTGTATTCAGGAGTGGTACGAGTCGCAGACGCCACTGGAAGAGTGTCTGTATCAGGAGTTGTTCAAAAAACTCAATGCGCGCATGTCGCTGCAGGCTTTCGGGGTCTACACGATAGAAGTGAGAGCTGGCTACAACAACGGCGATATCACCAGGCGCATTGTTGCCACCCTCGACCTGCGCGGTTTGCCGAATGATCACCTAATGTACTGGCAGAAGCTTACGTATTAGCGGCTGAGATGCCTCTCGACAGGACGTCTGACAGTCGCTGGGCGGGTGTTATAAGGTCACGAATCGCCACACAAGATAGCCTGCACCCGCCAGCCCATAGAGAATACGACAATTCATACGAAAGGCCATGGCCCGGCAATGATCGATGCGACGAGCTGCGTCGACCAGCAGCAGCACGATGTACACTGCAAAGGCGGTCAGCATAACCGCCGAGAAGCAGTTGAGTTGTTGCAGCAGCCATAGATGCGCCAGCGTCATTGGGACCGCCCCCAATACGAACCACCGCTGGAAGCCGAAACGGACCGCCCCCGATACGAAGCCCGCCGCATGATCCTCGTCCACATCGATCGCTTCATGATGCATGGCACCGCCGGTCATGCAGAGGCCGAAATAAACCCCGACAAACGCTGCCTGCCGCCAATCGCCTCCGGCAAAAAGAAAACCGACTGAGACGTGCAAGGCCCCGCCTATGAAGTGATGCAGCAGCGACAGCAGCCAGTTGCGCTTGCCGATCCAGGCGTATAAATCCCAATTGACGATCATTGCCAGCAGTGCCAACACGGCGCCGTGGTGTCCGCGACTCCAAACGAAAATGAACAGCGGTGCCAGGATGCAGGCATGCACGCCTGCCAAGCGAAGCGTTCCGCGTCGCTCGGGAAAACAGGCGTCGTTGAATGTCAGGATATGAGCGCCGGCAAGTCCGGTGGCGATTAGCATCAGCCAGATCTGCGGCAGCGCGTTGTGCGACGTGATAGCCAGGCAGTAGCCAATGAGCGGCAGGCCGGCGGCAAAGAGAAACTCGATAAAGCGCGATTGCGTGAGAAATACTGTCGGACGGGTGGGAGAGTTCATGGCTCGCTCCATCCCACTGCATTGATCGTGATTTCCTTGAAAGGACCAAGGGTCACCTCCCCGAAAACTTTGATGCAGGTGTCTTCAACCGGCGGTTCTCCGGAGGGAAGGTTGACGTATACGTCGCCAATTCCCAATGGTTGTCCGTTATCCGCGTATTTGTGCACTTCGAGCTTGGCCCTGAGCATTGGTCGATCCTGGAAAGACAAGTTGGGATCGGGATGTGGTCCGATATGACGGACAACGCCGGCAGCGTGGATGGGTGTGCCAGTCGGCAGATTGCCTCGCGCCTGCCATTGCATATCCCTCGCCTGTGGATAGCTGAACAGTACTGATCCCTCGGTTTTGTTCGACAATTCCGGGTAGCTGATCGGCGTCGGCGCTGTGCCAAACTGCAACTGAAAAATGCCGGCATACAGCAGCACAGCAACGGTCGCCACGAGGGCCGGCGCAAGGTGCGCTCGTCCGGTCAGAGACCGATGTACACCGCAGAAGCGACCCGGCATGCCGAGCAATTGTACGACCAGTCCAATCATCAACACGACCATGAGCGGTTCGATGATAAGTCGGTACTGCTGTAGCGGCAGGCCAATGACATGCGCCGCAATATAAACTGACAGGATCGCCACCAGTGGCCAGCCGCGGCGCCACCAGCAACGAAACCGCGACAGCAGATGTTTGCTTCGCACGATGCATGAGCCCAGCACGAATATGAAAGCCAAGTAGCACACGCCCTCAAAATCTAATAAAGGCAGGACGGGCCGGTGATTTGGCCTATGGGCAACTGCCAGCTGCGAATTGCTGTTCCCCAAAGGCACCGGATGAACATAGGCACGCGCCTGAAAAATCCGCTTGTACGGTTGTGGAAAGCCCCAACGCCGAATGATCCGGCCGACGCCGGTCAAGGTGCTGTCTAATGGCGTTGACATGGCAAGGCGGCGGGTCTCGCGCATCGCATCCCGATAAAAGTCGCCTTCATTCCAATTTTTGTGCGCCGGGTCATAGACGTAGTCCATCAGTGTTTCGATACTCAATTCCGCCGACGACCGAGCGTGCGTTGCCAGATGCCAACCGGCCATGGTGCAGACCGGCACAATCGTTTTGTGGAGACGATAATTGCGAATCCCCCATGGCAGGCACAAGAGCGCGATCAGCAGCAGAGGAGCGAGTCGCTGCTGCCAGGTTCCCTGTCGCGGGGCAAACCATGTGATTAATGCCACCGCTGGCGTCACCAGCAGAAACACTGGACGTGTATGTATCAATAACACCAGGATCAAGGCAAAGCCCCAGGCATGGCGATACTGCAGTCCGTTGCGCAGGAACCAGAAAAAACTGAGCATCGAAGCCAGTGTCAGGGTGATTGCCAGAACCTCGGGATTGCTGGCCGTCACGGCATTGCATGCAGGGCCGAAAAGTGCATAGAACCCGAGAGCCAGGCAACCGGTCAATGGCCCGAACAGCCGGGCACCGAGAAAGCCAATCAAGAGGATGTTGATGCATTCGAGCCCGAAGTTCAGCCACTGATGCGTTTTGGGCGCGAAACCTGTGAACCAGTTGGTCAATGCCAGCAGGGCAGGATAAACCGGTGACCGCGTCGAGTGTGTCTGAAATCCCTCGGCAATGGCAGTGAATTGCTTGAACTCGACCAGGTTGCGGGCGAGCTGCCGGTAGTGAATCTCGTCGCGGAACGGCGCCTCGTGGTATTTTGGATGCGGCGGCGTCGTCAGCACTAAGGCACAGCGCAGGCCGACGCCGGCAAGAACGACGATAGCCAGAAAAATGGGTAACAGGCGGGCAGGGGGTCCGAGACTCCGTCGCTCCGAAAGAGGGGAGCCTGCAGGGTCATCTGCCGTCACAGCACCATCCGGTAGCACATGTATGCTTCAGCGGCGTCGACCGAAATTTCATGGCCGCGTACTCGGGCCAGATATTCCATGTTCTCGATACTCAAGCAATGCGGCGAGTGTCGCAACTGCGACTTGTGCAGTCGCATGGAATTGAGTTTGTCATCGAGGTGCTTTGATATGTCGACGTAGAAGTTTGGTCGGAATTTATCGGAATCAACGTTCCAGAAAAGCGTTGGATTGTCATAGGCCAGCACAATGTTAGGAAATGACTTCACCGACGGATCATGGGCTCGGCAGGCGGTGAAGCCGGCGTAGAACACGGCGACATGATCCTGGTTGTGCGAGATTGCTGGCAGCGCCACGATTGTCGGGTTGATCCGGTCCAAAGCGAGTTTGCTACTTTTCTCGATGACATGGATCAGGTCACGCCGCGGCATCGCATCGAGACGCATGTATGATTCGGAATCCTTGAAGATAATGTCGTAGTCGTCGATCTTCAGATAGTTGACGACATCTTCGAACTCACTGATCCGCGTGCTGCTCTCGGCGAAGGAAACATCAGAATTATACTGTTCGATGTCGCCGACGCTCATCAGCATGACAAATGCTTCGCCGCCCAACGCCTTGATCTTGGCGATCGTGCCGGCACAGCCGAAGGCTTCGTCATCGGCATGGGGCGCGAGCACCAGAATCCGTTGTTTCGCCAGAAAATCCTCTCTGGCGGCAACGTACTGGTTCATCAGGTCGGGACGATCGCTCATCGTTGAACGCGGGGTTGTTTTTCGTACTGTAGGTCACGGATCATCGGCAATTGTCGGCCGCCGGATGAACACCGGATTGCTGATCAATGTAACTGCGGGGTCTCCCATGTACAACCGGACGTAGTTCATCGGGGCGTCACGAGTTAACTGGATATCGTAGGTAATCTCGAAAAACTCATCGTCCGGTGCCGTTAATGAAACGATGGCTTTGCCGTCTACTACCAGTTTGAAGACCGCTAAATATTCCAGCTTATCCGCCGATCGCCGGCCGGCAATGCGCACGGTCACGGACCGCGCAGTCGTTGTCAGCGTCTCTCCCAGTCCAGCAGTTGCGCCGGCGGAATCGCTGACCTCGAACTGTGTAAGTCGCAGGCGGTCTAATACGTTGATATTGGCGGCGTATGAACGACCGTCGGCGATGGCCTGTATGATTGCGTCGCGGTTCGGTTCGGCATGGACGATAGTCTGGATGCCGTCGATCCGCCAGAGGCCATGGTAGTCAACCTCGCCAATACTCACGGGGCGTACCTTGCGTCCCCCGTCGACATATTCCAGAAGCATATAGTCCCACAAATTCCCGGGCCGATATGCTGTCGAGTTGTCGGGATAGACGCCTGCCAGACCGTTGTGTCGGAATGTGAAGCGAATATCATCAAGTCGCGGCACGGTCAAGAAATGGACACCGCTTTGAACCTGCTCCATGTGCTGTTCAGGCCCGGACCAAAAACACAGGGCCCCGTTGCTGTGAGCATGGTCGATGACCTCTGTGTACGGCTTGGTGCCGTAGTCGTTGTATTGGTCGAAGCTTGGCGATCTCGTAAATGGCCGCAATTCAAAAGTCCCGAGCACGCAGCCCACAATCAGAAGGATCCCGGTGAGCATCCGCGGCCAGTCGCGAACACGATTGCGATTGCCCTGGGCATCAGTGTAACTGCTATGGCTGCGGCGATACATGCGTATGCCCGGTATGAGCAGCAGGAGGGGCAGGAGTTTTAGCAGACTGCCTGGCATGAAGAAACCGTGTGCTTCATTCCCGAGTGCCGGCACATTGCGGTAGAACTGTGCTGAATCGGACCCGAAGACCGTCAGCTGTTCACTCCACTGATGCACAGTAAAGTTCTCGGTGAACGGCATGCCCGACCACGTATAGACAGGCGCGACGTCGGCGCCGGGAATAATCACCAGGTCCGGGTTCTCGGATGCGGCTTTCTGCACTTGCTCGAGGTATTGTTCGATCCCGAAGGTTACGATCGAAGGTTGCTCGCGGGCGTATCGCACGACATGCCGCAAGGGCCAAATGCCGTATTCGGCGCGCGCTACCAGTTGGTCGGTGACAACGATGAAATCGAGCTCGGCGGCGGTGGCTTCGTCGGCGAGTTGCGCCATGCTGCGGTTGCCCGCACTGATGTTGCTGTTGATGCGAATGGCTCCGTGCAGCCACTGCTTTTCGTCAGCGTTGGCGAGCGGGGCGAGAAACAACAGTAGAAGGGTAAGTCGAAAGCCACAAGACGATATCTTAAATCTGGATATCCGGCTCATTCGATACGTTGCAGCATCGGAAGATGATAGCGGGCCTGGATGCGGATGTTCTCGGCTTCCAGTGTGTCCACCTTGAGTACGACGTAGTTGGGGAACTCATCAAAGACGATCTTGTGAAAGCCGTCGATTGGCTTCTTGAATGCCTCGACAGCGTCGCGCAGTTTGCGAATCTCCATGCCATTGATCGAATCGATGCGTAGAAACTTCAGCCTTGAAAACCCGATATTCGCAGCCGATGAGAGCACCTGACTGAGAATGACGACCCTTTCTCCTGGTTCAAACAAATCCCACTGATGCCGTTCATAGTGTGTCAGTCGGCGTGGTGCTTTTGTCGCCCAATTGCTGCCCCATTCATTGAGGTACTGCCCAGATAGTTCCTCGATCACCAGGCCGCCGACAATGATGAACTCAGGTGGCTTGTCGAGGATGTATGGCTTGATCGGGTAATGCGAAAGTGGCACGGACTCCAGCTTGACGTTGAGCTGTTGGTGCTTTTTATCGCGCACGATATGGAGCGCCGCACTGTCGCCCGCATGTGATCGGGTTGTCGTAAGGTGGGCAATCGACTGGCGGCCGAAGTCGGGGTCTGTGTACTCGCCGAATTTGTCGATCGGGAACTCGTTGATGGCCAGGAGTACGTCGCCCTCCAGCAGCCCAGCCTTGTCCGCACCGCTGCCCGGCATGATTGTGCTGATGAAAACGCCATCGCCCTGGGCCGGCACTCCGAGATAGCGGCGCAGCTGCGGGTCCTGCAGCGATGCAAAACCGAAGCCGGCACGCGGGAATCCATCGTAATGTCCATCGTCGTAGTCATCGAGAAAATGTTTGATAACCGGGGCTGGCACCAACATGGCTTCGCGGTCTTCAGAACTGTAAGTCATGACCAGGCCAATCAGCCTGTTGCGGTAAGCGACCGGCAGGGTATAGCTGCTGACATTGCGTGCGATCGAGATCTCCATGCGATAGCTCAGCAAAGTAAGGACGTCGAGTGGATAAGTCGCCAGTTCGATTCGCTTGATCTCGCCTTCGGTAACGATCGGCAGCCCGTTGCCTTCGAATTGGATGGCCTGAGGTTTGTCCCCGATCTTTGAGGTCGTTCGCAGTCGCCAAGGGCGCATGTCGCTGAGGAACGAGGGCAGGGTCGGCTCCAGTATGGCCAGATTTACAGCATAGTCGACGTGCGTTACATAGGCGGGAATCTTTTCGCCGGTGTCGATTTTCTCGAGCTCGGCAAAGGTTGCGTTCATTGCCAGACGTCCGGTGATCAGGACGCGATTGCCCTCGAGTACCACGCCCAGTCCTTCGCGGGAAGTCGGTTTCTTTTTTTCCCAGGGGCGGAAAAAATTGAAATCCTGACTGGTCACCCGGACTCGAACGATTGCATCGGTCTTCTGTCGGGCCGAGACGGCGGTTGCCAGCAATGTTGTAGCGAGAGCCAGCAGGAGGCAGGCCTTAGGGCAGTTCATTGGTCATCCTCCGGCCCCAGATACTGCTCGGACGTCACGTGGTAGTTGCTGACGATACGCTTGCGTGCTGCCTCGACATTGACTGCATCGATGACAATTGGTGGACCGCCGTCGATGGTGCGGATGACATATTGATCTGCCGGCTTCGCAAAGGCCGCCGCGAGATCGGCCATGCGCTTTATCTTGAGGTCGTTGATTTCATCGATCACAGACATTGTGAAACCGCCAAGATAGGTATTGATGTGGTCTGTCAGGATGGAACTGAGAATCACAACCTCCGGCCGTTCCTCGAAAATTTCGTCGGTGATATAAAAGTCGTACAGGTACTTGATCTGCGGATTTTTCACTTTGTGCGCGCTCATAAAGTCACGGGACATCGGCTGGAACAGGAGCCCGGCAAACAGCACGTAGCGTGGCCTCTTGTCGTACTCATTGCGGTAGATTAGATACGGCCAGGCACCCCGTAAGCGTACGGTGACAGTCAGTGGTGTGCGTTCGCGGAAAATATCGAATTCAACGGAATCGCCGTGAAATTTACGCTCGATTATCTCTGCAAACTGAACGTATTCCTCTTCTAACTTGATGTGGCCGTTGTTGTCGATGGGGTGTCCGTCGATTGCTATGAGAACGTCGTCCTCCTCGAGTACCCCGAAAGCGGAGCCGACAGACATCACGTTGGTGACGCGGACGCCGGTCATGCCGGGTGACATGCCTAGATATTCACGATCTACCGGATTGAGCAGGTTGCTATGTTCGACTGCCAACTCGGCGTAGCCGTCGTACGAGCCATCCTCGATGTCGGCCAGGAATCGCCGGATGACGGGTGTTGGAATCATGTATCCGGTGTTTTGCGCGACGGCGCCGCTGTACCCCTGGAAGGCGACGCCTACGACCTTGCCGTTCTGGATCACCGGTCCGCCGCTGTTGCCAGGATTTATTGCCGCATCGACCTGGATGCTCAAATGGCTGTCAAGTCCCGAATGTGAGTAAGTGCGGAATTCAATGCGTGACACGACGCCCCGGGTTACCGACATGCGTTCGCCGCCGATCGGATAGCCGAAGGCGTATACAGTTGAGTGCAGTGCCGGAATATTGCCGAATTCCAAGGCTTGGGTGCCTTCGAAAAAATTCGGATCATCAACTTCGAGAATCGCCAAATCGCAGTCGTGCGCGACAAACTTGACCCGCGCCTGGTAGCGCTCTGGATCGCCGTCCTTCTCGAGTTCGATGAAGCGACTGTTGCTGATGACGTGGGCGTTGGTCATGATGCGCCGCTCGCCGATGACAAATCCGCTCCCACTGCCGCTGCTGCTGCGGCCGGGATTCCAGGGGATCCGGTAGTCCGGTTTCTGGCCAGCCACAGTCAGCCGGATCAGCGACTGATTGATCGACTCGAAATCATCAACTGCAGACACCGTGAAGGCGAGGCTGAATAGAAAAGTGAGTAGGCGCATGCGAGGTCTTTTGAATGAGGGTCGAGAGTGGAAGCTATGTCCGCAGCGGTGTCGGCTATTTATTGTTGCCGTCGCCTTGCTTCGTTGAACTGCGTATTTGCTGAGGTATTTGCGCAGGGGTTACAACTTTCTGGTGGCTTGGCTTCGGGTCCCAGGGCACGACATAGATAGCCACGAAAGTCTCGTCGTTGAGCGTATTGCCACTCGGGCCGGCATCGACTGTGACAGTGACCCGGGTGTTTGCTGGCGCCCGCATCAGGGACAATTGCCACAAGTCATCAATCAGCAGCATCTTGTCGGACTGCTTGAAGTTCGGCCCCTTGCCGGTGACACTGAGTCGCGTGCCATCGGCCTGGGCGCTGCTGATCGCCGTGATTGCCAACGTGTCGAGACAGCCAAATATTAAAACTCGCGTCGGTGTCGAGTTTAACCAGGTGATCGTAGTCGGTTCACTGGCGCTGACGGGGTGTACGGCCAGCATCGAGGGCAGAAAAACGTTGGCGTTGTCGCCGAGCACCACGTGACCGTCGCCCTGGACGGATTTCCAACCGATGTCCTCGGGCACAAACTCGAACTTGGTTGGATTGCCGCTCACATTCATTTTATCGATCTTTCGTGACAGCGCTCTTTCGTGATCGACGAAACTGGTCCTCAGCATCAGCCTCGCCATGGTCTGGTGCTTGAGGAAGCCTGCGCGGACCGGTTCACTGTCGAGTTTCATGCGTTTCCACTTCCCCTTGGAGGCACTGCCCGAGAGGACGGTCTGTGCGGTGTCAACGTCTAGACGGTGGAAAGTATAAAGCCAAATGTCACGCACCATGGGCTTGCGTTTCGGTGGCATCATTCCACTTATACTAACGCGCCCCTCGACAACCCAGCCGTCGTCGGTGCTGGCGCTGATCGCCTGGAACGTCTCGGAATGCCAGTCATTGTCGTTGTCGGCGTACTCCATGGTGGTGCCGTTGGCGGATGCCATGATCATGTAGGCTCTGTCACTGCCGGGGGGGCGCAGATAAAAACCGACATGATCGTCTTTCGATAGATCGCTGTCATGCTCGGTGGTGGGTGCCTGGACATCGGCATCGACGAATTCCCCTGCAAAATACAGAAAATCCTCATCGTAACTGAGGGCAACCCGGTCGGTTGTGAAGTCCTGCCCGGGAACTTCGAGCGCGTGCCACTCGGCAAGTTTCCAGATAGGGTCTTCTATGCTGCCGTCGATGACAGGGACGGCCTGCGCCACTGCAGCGTCGATAATTTGTTCGGCGCGCTTGCAGACATAGTCGGCTTCAGGTTCGGGACGTGGACTTTGCTGCTCCTTGAAAAATATCTCATCCTCGTCCTGCGCGATGGCAAAGGTGGCAATAAGGCACATGAGCAGATAAAACCTAAAGCAGGTCATTTTTGCAGCCTCGCGGTTATGGTTGTGGAATTGCAGAATTTGGTATATGACGGCTCGTTACAGTGGAGGTTCCACCTGCATACTGTAGGGAAGCGAATATACTGTGCCATCGAACGCCTTCAACTATCGCCGGGGAGGGATTTTACGATAGGCAGGGGCTGTTGGGGAGTCATCGCTTTTTGACTGTTCGCGGTAAGACGTATCATTCATCCTGTGCTTGGCAGTCGTCGCTGTATTTGAGCGTTTGCTGGCAGCTTCGGATTATGGGGCCGGGGTAGAAGGCTTGGTTGCCAACCCCAGTACATATGCCAGTATGAAGCTCATCGAGATCATCTCGCCACCTTCCTCGATAAACTGGAATATGCGATCGATATACCACTTGTCACCGTAGAACGGTGCATGCATCGTGTCCACGACGAAGACGAAGAAAGCGAATATACCCAGCATCCACAGGCCCGGTCTCAGTGACGGTCGCTCACTGAGCGGCGCCCGCAAATATGCGATTGCCAGCGCAATCAGCACGACCGAACCACACCCCATAAGTGCCAGTGCTTCACCGATATGCTCGGGTGTGGTGCCGAGAAAAATCAGGTCCGGATACTTGCCCTCGAACCAGAGTCCTATGCTTTCGTGAATTTCACAGGCATCGTCGACGAGCAGGTAAAGGAACACGCCCGCAAACAGAATATATGTCAAACGATGATGTCGAGTCCACATCAAAAGGAAAAGGAGCGCAGCCCAAAAAAACTTGACGTACTGGACGGTCTCAGGAAATCCCCGCGGCCGCGAGATCGCGACTGCACCATCCGGAGGGATGCCCGCGATGCTGTGAGAAATATGCAATGCGAAGAATGAGAAATCAGTGATCAACAGCACACATAGAAGCTGACCATGTGGCAGGCGTAGAAAGTGCATGATCTTGCCGCGGTCGATGGCGCTCACGGGGCACCTTGCAGTTCAGGTTTATCCCGCGCTTTCGTGCTCTGGTCACGGAAGGCTATGGAAAAAATCCATGCCGTCAGCAGAGTTGCGGAGATCATTTCACCGCCTTCTTCGATAATTCGAAACAGTTCGTCCAACATTGGGTTGTTTCCAACGATGCCGTGAGCGAAGTCGACGACTACTGCGAAAAAACCAATACACAAGATCAACAGGACAATTGGCACGACATCCCGGCGCTCCGACTGGCGTGACAGAAACCACGAGAGTGCCATGAGCAGCAGTATTAAAGTGCCGAGGCTGATCATCGTCAGGAACTCGGTGATGTCTTGCGGATGTATTCCCCAAAAACCGGCGTTCGGATACGCCATAACCAGTCGTTCGCCAATATTTTCGTGTATTTCGTTGGCGTCGTCCAGCAATAAGTATGCGAGCACGCCGCTCAGCAGCAGATATGGCAAACGCCGGCGACAGATAAAAATCCAGAACAGCAGGCAGCTAGCCCAGAGGAACTTGATATACTGAAAGTTCTCCGGATAACCACGGGCCCAGTTCAGGCGAAAGTTTTTGTCGTGCGGGTAGTCCATCCCAAGTTGCAGAGAATGAAAGAAAATAAACAGCAAGTCAGTGGCCAAAAGCAGGCACAGAAGAATCGCCTGCGGCCCAGACCCCAGTTGTCTCAGGTTGTCTTTCAGATTCGCGGCCATGGTTTTGCTGCTCGCGTATTTGCAAAAGGTTAGGACTCGAGACATATGGCGCAGCAATTATGCCAGAGGTCTCGTCGAATATAACGTCAACCGCCAGGTCGCCGCGCTTGCCTTCATGCCAATTTTTCAGTATGCAAGACCCGTATATCAGCAGCGTCACCGATCGTCGACTCAGCCATTCGTCTCACGATGGCCCGGTGCTGTGTGAAAGGCAATGGCACGCTTCATGTAGTCGCGGCGTTGCTCGATGCCGAAGGTGCCGATGAGCTGGTCAACCGTCGTGTCGGTCATGTGGTTGCTGATCAGGACGGATGCGAGCAAGCCCGGATCATCTATCGTGACCTCGGCACCGTGCGTTTTGCGCAACTCGGCAAACTTTTCCCAATTGTAGTCATAGTGCGCCACGGTGCAGTCCAGGTTGACGATGCTCGATACATAGTCACGGTAGTTGGTTGTATGGGCGATCGTCTCGCCGACAGGATTGATAATGCCGCTCGGCAGTCCTGCAATCGCTCCGATGAAATGCGTCTGGCACATGTAGGCCCAGGTCTGCTGCATCAACCCGCCGTGATACACGGATGAAAACACCAGAATGTCCGGCTCCAATTCGGCGTATTGCAGGCGTAACGGGTCGAAGTTGAGGTCGAAGCAGATCGCAAAACCGACGCGACCGAAATCGGTTTCCGCAATACAGGGCTCGCAACCGTTGAGGATGCCGGCCTCAGTGGTTTCCTCGATGACGCAATGGTTCTTGTTGTAAATGGCAACCAGCTCGCCCTTGCGGTCTAAAAGGTGTGTCGAGTTGCGGCGTGTGCCGTCAGGCAGTTCGCGGACCGCCGGGTAGGTGACGTAGCAGCTGTGTTTGCGTGCATGATCCGCAAATAACTCGAGCATGATGGCGCCACGCTCTTCAAGATACTGCAGTCGCTCGTCGTTGGACAGCTCGCAGAACTCGTCGCAGGTCTCCGGCAATGCCAGGAGATCCGGTTTTTCCGGAGTGACGTCGGACAGCCGTCTACGCCAGTGCTCGCGCATCCAGTCGACCGGGGATTCCCCGTGGGGGACTTGCTCGACAGTCGGCATGGGTGGCGCGAGTATGCTGATTCGGATGTTGTTCAACATATGATCGGGGTTGAAGGATTGAATTGAGGATTCAGTCAATAGTCAATTTGCAATCTCCAAGCGTAATTCCAACTCGCAACGTGATCCGCGGCCCGGAGATATTGCGGAATCTCTGGATCGCGCTATGGTGCGTGGTTGGGGTGTTCCACGTATTATTGCTTTAGCTGCTGACGCATTCACCACCGTGCTGATTTACCCATGACCTATAAACTGTTACCCCGCCCACGCTATCTCAAGTCTGTTGCAGGCAGCTTCGATCTGCTGCCAGTCACGGTCTTCCGAATCAGCGCGAATGCTGCCACGCTTGCGAAAATCGCGATTGCTGAGTTTGCGGCGGAAACGGGGCGCAGGTCGCAGTGCTGGAAGTGGAGTATTTTTATCAAACCTGGGACCGGGTGCCGCCGGCGTTTAAGCGGCGCATGTCAGACGACTTTGAAGCGATCGATAAAGCCATGGATGAATGTTGTGAACGTGCAGCGGCACGTTATGCCATGACACTGCGCCAGGCGGACGCCGATGAACTTGCCGCGTCGCAGCTTCTGTTCTGGAAGGATAACATGCAGCAAATGAAGGCACTGCTGCAGGAACGTGGATCCGAATCTGCCTATTAAAGGAGGAATGATGCCGGACAGGATAAAAAATGTCGAACGTATAATTGCCCAGGTTCCCTTCGGCGGCGCCCAGCGCCGGGACATTGTGCGCGCCGAACTACACAAATGGTCGGAGCTCGAGATTATTCGTGTTGAGACCGAGTCCGGCATTGTCGGCTGGGGGGAAACCGTCCAGCACTATACCTGGGGGAAGGTTGAGGATACTGACAGCGTCATTGGCAAAACGCCGTTCGAGACGATGTGGGACGACCGTCTCGGTCCCGGATTGCAGATGGCCCTCTTCGATGCAGCCGGCAAGGTCGCCGGTGTACCGGTCTATCGGTTGATCGGAGACAAGTGCCGGGACTGCTGCGCCATGTCCTACTGGCACCACGACATGGCACCGCAGCAGTATGCCGATGAAGCAGCGACGGCGGTCAAGCTCGGCTACACCTGCATGAAGATCAAGACGCGGCCGTGGTTCGATGTGCGTGAGACGATCCGGCTGATCAGTGAAGGTACGCCGGATGACTTTCGTGTTGATGGCGACTGGAACGAATTCCTCAACGATGCAGGGACAGCGATCCCGGTGTTGCGGGAACTGGAGAGCCTGTTCCCCAAAATCAAGATGTGGGAAGACCCGATCCGCCGCGACGACGGTGCCGGCAACCGACACCTGCGCAGCCAGGTCGACCGGCCGATCGCGCATCACTATCAGTTCATGCAGAAGCGCGACAGCCTTGAGCTGGGCGGGGTATGCGACGGCTGGATTCTCAACATGGGGGTCGAAGAATGCATGCGGCAGGGCAACGCCTGCCGCGAGCTGAAGATGCCGCTTTTTCTGCAACTCGTGGGCACCGGACTGACGGCAGCGCTCTCGCTGCATCTGAGTGCTGTTCTTAAAGCGGCGCAGTGGCCGACAATCACTTGCCACGAGTTGTATGAGCACAATATGTGTACAGCCCGCATTCCCATTGCTGGTGGCTATGCCCGCGTACCGGAAGCTCCGGGGTTGGGCGTGGAATTTGATGAAGCCGCGCTGGAAAAATATCGTGTGGAGGAAGCGGATCACACGATCCCCAAGCACCTCATCCGGGTTACGCGTCCCTGTGGGACCCGGATTGATTTCGCCAGGACGGAGCAGATGTGGGACTTCTACATGGCAGGTAATCAACCCGTCGATGAATGGGGCTGTGACACGGAATTACTCGATGACGACGACAGCGCGGAATTCGCGAAACTGTATGCCCAAGCGAATGCGTCACCCGTGATAGCGCAGCCATAGTTGGAGCCATCCGCATGCCGCACTGATTGTCGGACGCCGGTTGAGATCTCACTGTGTCGCGTTTGATCAAATTGTTGTGTCTATGAAGTTGTTGCAAAAACGTCACGTTAAAAACTAACGCTTCTCCATGCGCCGTCGAG
Source organism: uncultured Lentisphaerales bacterium (assembly GCA_964460215.1). Lineage (GTDB taxonomy): Bacteria > Verrucomicrobiota > Lentisphaeria > JABSQK01 > CAJWLW01 > CAJWLW01. Next base: position 20,116 of record CAYWQM010000039.1, on the reverse strand, counting down.
CCACATTTACCCTTCTTGAGTTGTTGATAGTGATCGTCATTACTATGATTTTGGCTTCGCTGCTCCTCCCGTCACTTCGGAGTGCAAAGGAAAGTGCAGTTGCTGCTGTTTGCCGCAACAACCTGGGCCAGATTACAACCGCGTTGCACGGGTACGTGACAGACTATGACGAACTGACCCCGCCTTACCAGGCACGTTACACCGCTGGCCCCAGCGAACCTCTTGAGGACGGGGTGAGCTATAGCAATGTCCGCCGGATGTGGGTACACACCGAGTGGTTCAAGAGTGGACCTTATAAGGGTGGGGTGAAGGATGGCGATGGATTTCTTGCCGAATATCTGGGAACCAACGCAAACACCAAGGCCGGGATCATGGGGTGCCCCTCTATTCATGGCGAGCAGGGCTATTCTACCGTCAACGGGATTCGTTACGGGCCGGGGGTTATGGAACACGGCCGGGCGTTGGGCATCAATCTTGATGCCACCAATTGGAGGTTTGACGGTGAGGGGCTAATTGGAAGGAAGATTCACGAGATAGACCGACCTTCAAAATTCATCTTTTTTACCGATACCCTTGGCTACGGCTCTGCGTACCTCGCCATTCACTCTGGGACAGCTTTTTTACATCCTGAGTTGTATACCCACGGCACGCCCACGCCTCGCCACGGGGGCAGGTTTAGTGGTGCGTTTATGGATGGGCATGTTGCTGCCTGTGGCTTGGAGAAGTACTGGAACAACGCTTATTTCCTCCGCGATCGATGATACCGCCCGGATGACTATTGGATTGATTTGGCCAGGTGCCGGCTCAACGTTGCTGGTCGACGGGAATGCGATCTGGCGAACGAATGATTCTCTTCGACCCGTGGATTATGAGCCTGCAACGGCCAGGCTCGCAAAGGTAATGCCAAGGACAAGATCTACTCGCTGGCTTTACGCTCACGCCATTTTTGTTCCCTGGCACGGTCCTCGAGAAACTGTGGGATTAGTGCCGCCATGGTCGACTCCAGCGCCGGCGGGGTGAGCACCGCAAATATGGGCCATTGCCCGGCGTCTTTGTACTTCTGGATCATGCTCGTCAGGGCCGGTTGCTCGGGCCTGTAAAAAAGGATCACAGGCTCGCTCAGACCGTTGACATCGCTTTCTATTGTGAGGTCTGCAACTGCGGCGTCTGCAGCTACCAGGTCTGCCAGCTTTGTATCGATATCAACGTCACCAAGCAGGCGCGGTTGCGGCAACTCCAGTTCCCGGCAAAATCTCTGCAGCAGTCCAACAGCCTCGACCGAATTGGAGTAGATGAGGATTTGCATGGTTTAGACAACGTCCTCGAACATGCTATGAAACATGATATGGCCTTGAGTCCGCGCGACAATCAATGACGAATTCGGTTGCTTCAATTGGCTCATCGGTTGTCTGGGACGGGGTGGAAGAGGTCGATCAAATACGGATGCAGGCAACGGCCTGTTCGCCGTGCGTTTCGAGGGGTGGCATTGTGTCCTGACAAGCGTTTACAGCGATCGGGCAGCGCGTGTGAAACGGGCACCCCTGCGGCGGGTCGACAGGTGAGGGCGGTTCCCCTTCGAGCGCGATTGGGGCCCGCGCTCGTTCGCGGGCTGGGTGCGGCACCGGGATAGCACTTATCAAAGCTTTGGTATAGGGATGCAGCGGTTGTCGAAAAAGTGCCTCAACCGGACCGGCTTCCATGATCCGGCCGAGGTACATCACGGCGACGCGATCGGCGATATGCTGCACAACTGAAAGGTCGTGCGAGATAAAAAGCATTGCCATCTTCATGTCCCGGCAAAGACCGGTCAGAAGGTTCAGGATCTGTGCCTGGATAGATACGTCCAATGCCGACACCGGTTCGTCGGCTATCAGCAGTTGTGGCTTGACTGCCAAGGCACGTGCAATGGCGATGCGTTGGCGCTGCCCTCCAGAAAATTCGTGCGGGAACTTGTGCATCATAGGTGGCTCCAGGCCGACGCGGGTCATCAATCCGGCGACATGCTCGAGCAAGTCCGGTTTGTCGGCCAGTCCGTGCACTGTCAGCGGTTCTGCCAGCGCGTCGAAGATGGTCATTCGCGGGTTCAGAGAAGCATAGGGATCCTGGAAAATCATCTGGACATCGGTCCGCGCCTTTTGCAACTCGCTTGCCCGCAACCCGGTCAGGTCGCGGCCGTTGAACAGGATTCTGCCTGCGCTGACTGCGGCAAGCTGCACGACCGAGCGCGCCAGTGTTGATTTGCCACAACCGGATTCGCCAACCAAGCCGAGGATTTCGCCGGCGTTGATTGCGAGCGTGACGTCATCGACTGCCTTGACTGTCGGCGTCCGGCCATGCTCACGCCGAAGTGTATAATAGGTCTTGAGATTCTGGATTTCTAGGAGCAACTCAGGACTCGTCCTTGATCGGCTTGGCAGCGTCATGGATGAATTGCTGGACAATCGGCATTGCCTGCGCGAGCTCGTCCGTCGGAATGACAACTTCGACCGCCTGGGCCCCTTTGACCATCGTACCCATGATTTCGTCTTTCAGGAACACGTTCAGCCCCGCTTCCTCCAGTATTGTCTTGAGAATATGAGTGTCGACCGGTCTGCCGGCATACACGGTCGTGAATTCGCTTTCTGGCATGATCTCGTCCCAGGTTCAGGTTAACAATGCTGTAAGGCGTTGCTTTAACTTACAGCGGCACAGAGGCATTTTGCAATGCCAGTGTGACTTGCTCATCTCCATCATGCCCAAGACCGTTACGCTACCTTGTGCTTGAGCGTTAATGGGCTATGGCTGTATCCAATTCCCGTGCATTCGGCGTGACTATTGACATCCCTGTGGCACCAGGGAACTGCAGGATAGAAGCCTGTGGACAAAGCACATGGCGGTGGCAGAAGAATCAGCGAAATCCAGACGGCGGAGCAACTGAAACGTCGATTCCGTAGACGCTGTTAATGACCAGTGCGAGACGCGAACGGATGGTCAACGCAGCAGGGATAAGAGGTCATCGCGATCGAGGTCTGGTGTAGCCTCGGCATCGTCGATGACAGCGGAGAAAAGTGCCTGTTTCTCCGCCTGCAGTGCCATTACCTTTTCTTCTACCGTACCGTGGCAGGCAAATCGGTAGGCGATGACCGGTTGCTGCTGTCCGATGCGGTGGGTACGGTCAATGGCCTGACGCTCGGCGGCGGGATTCCACCAGGGGTCGAAAATTACGACGTAATCGGCGCGTGTCAGGTTCAGCCCGGTACC
>CAYWQM010000039.1:2170-16866 GCA_964460215.1 uncultured Lentisphaerales bacterium | reverse complement strand
TTGAGGCTGAGGAGAAAAACCGACGGCTCGGCAGCGTCAGTGAATTCCTGCACCAGTTCACCGCGTTTTTCGACGGGGGTCTCGCCGGTAAGCTTGAAGTGTGCGAGTTTTTCCTCGACGAGATGTTTCTCAATGATCTCCAGCATGCTGGTGAATTGACTGAAGACCAGTACACAATGGCCGGCGGCCAAAAGGTCTGGCAGCATTTCCATGAGCCACGCCAATTTCGCCGACTCAGCGATCGGTGGCAGGTGGTCGGTTGAATCTGCGGCGCGCTCGGGCAACAGGGCCGGGTGGCAGCATAGCTGGCGCAGCCGGGTGATTGCGGCAAAAATCTCCATGACGTTGCCGGAGGCGGCGCGGTCCCTGGCGCTTTGTAGCTCGCGGGCGTAGAGCGCGTCCTGGAATTCGTTGAGGGACAACGAAATGGTCTCTTCTGTCCGCGACGGCAGTTCTGGAGCAACTTCTTCCTTGGTGCGTCGCAGCATAAGAGGTTCGATGCGTCGACGCAAGGTGCCCAGGTCACTAACGGCGAAGCTGTCACGATCGCCAAGATAGCCCGGGTTGAGAAAATCAACGATGGACCAAAGGTCGAGCGGCCGGTTTTCGAGAGGGGTGCCGCTGGCGGCAATGCGACGCTCTGATTGCAAGGACTTGATGCTAGTCGTGATCTCGGCATCGGGGTTGCGGATATTCTGGGCTTCGTCGATTATGATCGTATGGAATTCACGTGAGCGCAGATGGGCAATGTCATTGCGGATCACAGCGTAGGATGCGACAATTGCATCGGCATCGCCTGCTTCTGCCAGCGTGCGGTGGCGGCGTTCGGGAGGACCCGCCAGTTCACGTACGCGCAGATCGGGTGCAAACTTACTGATTTCCTGGGTCCACACGGCGATAACTGAAGCGGGGCAGACGATCAGTGAGCAGGCCGACGCATGGGTGGCCTTGCAGCAGCGCAGGTACGTTAGTATCTGTAGGGTCTTGCCCAGGCCCATGTCGTCCGCCAGCAGGCAGCCGAGGGCGTGCCCGGTGCGATTGTGAAGAAAGCGCACGCCGTCCGTCTGATAGTCGCGCAGCACCTCAACAAGGTCTTCTGGAATCTGTAGTTCGGGCAGGGGTGGGCGATCGCGAATCGCTTCGAGCATCGCTCGGGTGTCCCGCGGCATCCGCATGACACTGAGTTGGGCCGCAGTGGTTGCGACGGTCGGTGCACGGTCAATGGTGATGCGATGTTGGCCAGGCTCAAGGTCGGTGGTGTCGAGGAATGTACGCAGGTCGTCTGTGCTATTGGCATCGAAACTGAACATGACACCGGAACTTGTGCGTACAGTGGTCTGGCCGTTGTGCAGTACCGCATGAAGATCTTCCGCATCGATCGTTTCATCTCCGACAAGTCCGCCAATTTCGACGTCGAGCCAGCCGTTGCCTTTGTGGACAGTCAGTGTCGGCTTGATCAGGACAGTGTCCTTGAAAAGGTCTTCAATTTTATAGTCGATCTTGAGCATCACGTCGGCTGGCAGGTCAGCACGAGCCTGACGGATTGCTTCGATTGTTTCGGGCGTTGTCGGCAGGCGATAGACCCCGTCCTTCGACGGTTCGATGGGCAGTTTGTTGAGAAACTGCCGGACATCCGCCAGGACGGGGGATTCGCTCTGCACAATTGTAAAGTTGTCGCGTCCGGGGGCGAGTCGTGCTGGAGTGATTGCGGGGTCGGCAAAAATGGGAGCAGTCTTAATCGTCGCGGCGACAATCAGTTCCTCGCCTTCAGACTTGATCTCGATTCGCGGTGTCCCGCGATGAGTGACAGTCGTGACGGATGGCCCGGCGATCAGGTCGAGGCGGTGATGGAGGATGGTCGGCAGATGGTCGGCGATAGCGGTCGTTGCCACTTCCGGATCGTTTTTGCCGAAGACGCGGTTGAGCACGTCGCGGTCGAAGGGGACATCCAGCCGGTAACGTTTCTCGGCGACAGTAACCTCGGAATGCTCGCCGGCGAGTTGTTCGCCGACAGTGTGGAAAGGCGCACGTGTCCCGTCGGGCGCGATAACCACGCAGGCGAGCGTTGTTTTTGTGCCGCGCGTGTGCAGTTCGACGGCCAGCCGGGCGCTTATTGCACTGTCGGAATAGCTTGCCTGAGTGTCGCGATCGACGATTGCCTCGGCGAAATCGTTCCACTCGTCTTTCCAGCGGGCGAAATGGTCGGCGGAGACTTGCAGCAGTGAGGGGTTTTTGCTGATCAAATGCGGCTTGTTGATGGCCGGCCAGATACGTGCGAGTACGCGTGGGGTCCAGGATTCCCAGCCGTTCTCGTTGCCGTCTCGGAGGCGCCGGCTGAGATTATAGAGATCCTGGACGTGGAGTTGCCGTTTGTCGCCGTTGTCTAACTCATAGAAGCGCAGGGCAACTTCCGGGGGAGCGTGATCGTAATCGGATTCGAGTAGAAGTTTTTTCATTGTTCTCGAACATCGGCGCCGATTTTTCGACGCCAAGTTTTCACAGCGGCAGTGATGTCGTCAGCCTGCGTAATAGCGGTGACTACGGCAATATGCCGGGCACCAGCCTCCAGCAATGCTTCGACATTCGTTAGTTTTATACCACCCATAACGGTGAACGGCAGATCTATCTGCGGTGCGATCTCGGCTATCGCTTCCGGCCCGAGGAAGGTGTGGAGGCCGTCCTTCGTGCCGGTCGGATAGATCGGACCGATATTGATGTAGTCGGCACCTTCGCACACCGCTTCCTGTGCCTGTGACAGCGAGTGCGTCGAGCGCCCGATGATTTTGTCAGGGGCCAGCTGCCGCGCCACCGGCAACGGCAGGTCGTCCTGGCCCAGGTGTACGCCATCGGCGTCGATGGCGATCGCGATATCTACGTGATCATTGATTATCAGCAGCACATCGTGCGCCTGCGTCAACGCACGAAATCGCAGTGCTTTCTCATATAGTCGTTGCATCGACGATTTTTTGTCGCGCAATTGTACGACGCGAACGCCGCCGGCGATGACGGCCTCCAGGATTTCTTCATCCGAGCGACCGCCTGATAGTTCCTCGGCCGTGACCGGGTACAAGTCGACGCCGGTGAAACGCTCGACTCGTGCGGCGTGGACGCTTGCCGAATCAGGATTCACAGTGCTAATTCCGTCCGACAACGCCCTCAATCGGGCTTGATGCAGCGGCTACCTGGAGGGGCGTTGACGGTACCGACAGGTAACCCTGGCGTCCGGCTTCCACTGCAAGCTTGAAGCCGCGCGCCATCCGGACCGGATCACCGGCCCGGGCGATCGCCGTATTGACCAGAACGGCGTCGGCCCCCATCTCCATTGCCTCGGCAGCGTGCGATGGTTTACCGAGGCCGGCGTCGACCACGACAGGAATGGAGGCCTGCTCAATGATAATCTCAATATTGGCGCGTGTCAGAATGCCGCGATGGCTGCCGATCGGTGACCCCAGAGGCATGACGGTCGCGGTACCGGCCTCTTCAAGTTGCAATGCCAGAATCGGGTCGGCCTGGATGTAAGGCAGCACGATAAACCCGTCTTTGACCAATGCCCTTGCAGCCTTAAGTGTCTCGGGCCCGTCCGGCAAAAGGTATTTCGGGTCCGGAATGACTTCGAGCTTGACAAAGTCCTGCTCACTTGCGGCACGGCCAAGATTGGCCGTGCGAATGGCTTCCTCTGCGGTTCTGGCTCCGGCGGTGTTCGGCAGAAAATGGTAAGCGCTGAAATCCAGATGATTCAGCAGGTTTTTCTCAGGGTCGTTGAGGTCGACCCGGCGGATGGCGACGGTTACCATCTCGGTCTCGGATGCCGCAATGCTGGCAGCCATCGCCTCCATACTGACGAATATGCCGGAGCCGACAAACAGGCGTGCTATGACGTGCTTGCCACCGATGATCAGCTTGTCATTATCCATACCAGTACACAGGGGCGTCAAATGGCTGTGGCCAGCGTGCGGGACGCGGCGAATTCGGGGGTGCGAGTGAAAGCCTGTTCACTCTCGAAAGATAGTAGGGATCCTTTGATTTTCAAGCCGCCGGTGTAGCCGCCGCGCCCGCCATCGCTGGTGATGACGCGGTGGCAGGGAATGACGATTGGATAGCGGTTGCCCGCCATCACCCCGCCGACAGCTCTGGCGGCGCCTGGAGAACCGGCTTCGGCAGCGATTTCGGCGTATGAGCGTGTCCGTCCCGAGGGGATGCTGCACACGCAATCAACGACATGGCGTTGGAATGTCGTTAGGCCGTTTAGCGTTAAACCTTCCAGGGTGAACGTGAAATTCGGATCGGTGAAATACGCATCGAGCTGCTCCTGCAGCACGACAACAGAGGCAGGTGCTGAAGTCTTCTCCGCGTCCCTGGTGGCAGGAGCACAGCGGTCACCGATGCCGATACGGTCAATTGTCGCTGTCTCCGAATCCCAGGTGATGGAGATAGGCGCGATCGCGGAACGATGGGAGATTGTCATTTTCACTTTTCGCTACGCTCATTCGATGAGATAAGTGAGGACACGCAGCCCCGTATTCGCTGAACGGGGAGATTTAGAATGAGTTGTTCGACAGTCAGGAGGACGCCGCTGCCGACCAAGCCGATGAGCAGCCCGACAAAACCGCCGATCAGCGCACCGGCAACATAGTCGTCCGATAGTTGAAAGCCTTGTCGCGCACCGATCGCTGTACAAAGGATCATCGCCACAAGTTGAATGGCTGTGGCCACACGGCGGCGGGTGACTGGCTGTGTTTCCCTGTTCACGCGACTTGGCACCCGAGAGCAAGGATGAGTACTGCATATGACAGGCACCACAGGGAGGCAATACCCACTGTGTGGCCGGACGCCATAGGTGGATTGTAGGGCGGCAGGTTGCAACTCTCAGCAAAAGTATTGACCCGACCTGCCAGTTGGCTTACTTCAGCACGTGGTTCAGTCGTGGCAACCGTAACCGGTGCTGGCCTGGTTTCGATAGATGGCATGGGCGATTCCGTCATCAATATTCATACCAATCCGGATCGCGTTCGTGAAGACGCAGGCCCACCAGCTCAGTCTCAAGTGGGCGCCAGACGACAACTTCTCTGCTTTCCGTGACAATAATGCCTGTCATCGTTTCTGTGGGCCGGGGTGGCGCTACTGGCGGTATGCCGGGATACCCCAAAGTCCCAATCAGTGGCTTATGAGTGAAAAAGAGGCCGGATGACACTCACAATCTCCCCGATGCAGCAGCACAACTCTACCATGGCACCGGGGAGATGCAATCATGGCAAAACAACTCGAACCTCAAAAAGGTGTTATTGCCGATTGGCTTATTTTGGCGCCGTCTTTCCTGCACAGCTGAAAACTATGCACTGATCCAGTCTTTCGATGCGATCGCTATGGGTTGCGGCGCAGGCGGGCGACAAATACGCCGTCGCAGTCCGCGTCATAGGGCCAGACGCGGAACATGCCGTCAGTTGGTTCGCCGGTAAGCGGGTGGGGGGTCGGCTCCAGGGCGAATGCGCTGTTGGCTTCCAGCAGCTGTCGGACAACCGTTTCGTTTTCCCCGGTGCACAAGGAGCACGTTCCATACACCAGGCAGCCTCCCGGCCGAACGCCGGCAGCCGCCCGCTGGAGGATGTCTGACTGCAGTTCAGCAATTCTGCCAACTTCATCGTGCGGGGTGGTCCAGCGTGCATCCGGGTTTCTTCGCCAGGTACCGCTGCAGGTACACGGCGCGTCGACCAGAACGCCGTCGAAATTGGCCTCTTGTACGGGGATGGCGCGCCCCTTCCATGCTCGCGTCCGAATGTTATGAAAGCCGGCCCGGCGGCTACGTTTTTTAAGGGATAGCAATTTATATTCGCGAATGTCCGTGGCGACAACGGTGCCGGTATTGGCCATCATTGAAGCCAGTTGCAGGGACTTGCCGCCGGCACCGGCACAGGCATCCCACCACCGCTGTTTTGGCTTGGCTGCGCAGGCGAGGCCAATAGTCTGCGATGCCAAATCTTGAATCTCGAATCGACCGTTCGTGAATTCCGGAAGCTCGTAAAGATTGGGTCGGGCGTCGCGCAGGACCAGGGCTGCATCGATGCTTTCGGAAATCTCCGGCTTGAGACCGTGCGCCCTGAGGTCTGTAATCAGCTTCTCACGGCCGCCCGCCTGGGTTCGCAGCCAGAGTGGTGGCCGTTGCTGGCAGATCGTCAGCAGGCGATCATGATCGCAATTGGCCGGCAGGTTATGCCAGATCCATTCCGGCAGCAGTGATCGCGGTTGCAGGGAGTCCGGAACCATTCGGAAAAAACGGGACAGCGACTTGGCTGATTCGGCAAGGGAATCTGCACGCTCCGGGACTTCCTTCGGCAAGTCGTAGTGGTGCTTCAGTTCCTCCCGCCAAATTGGCAGGATAGATGATGCCGGCACATCGTCGAGCAGGCAGGCGCCGTAGAGCACCGCCAATCCCGTTGTTGTATCGGGGGCCATGGGTTTGGTCGGGTCGGGCAGTATATGCTGCAACCAACCCCACCAGCGGAAGACGGCGAAATACAATGCGCTGATGAGACGCCGGTCGGTGCTGCCGAACTTGCGGTTCTGCCGGAAGAACGCGGCAAGGATGCGATCGGCCGGCTTGCCGGTCTCGAGCACGATGCGGAACTGCTGATGCACTGCGGTGGCGCACGTTCTCGCGCGGTTGGCGGCGCGGTTGCGTGATTCCGTGTGCTGCGATACTCTCCGGTTGCCGGGCACGGCGCCCTAACGCTTCACCGATTTACGCGGGCGCTTGAGGTTCTGCGAGCAGATGCGATGTACAGCATCGATCGGCACCTTGAACTTCTGGGCAACGTATCGGTAGCTCTTCTTGGAGACTTTTTTCATGTGGATGATCTGTTTCTGTACGTCGGCGGAGTACTTGGAGAGATCATCCGATTTGATCTTTTTCTTGGCGCTCGCGCTTGCCGGGGGCTTGGCTTTGGGCTTGCGGCCGCGTTTCGACGGGGTTGCTTCGCCCATCTCGTCCTCTAGTTCCTTCAGTGAAGCGTTAGGGCGCCCCTTGCGCAGGCGCTGCATGGTAAAGAGACGCTTGAGATCAGCTTCCGGCATATCGTACTTCTCTTCCAGGTAGCCGTAACTTTTCTTGGAACTCAGGCGGAAGTCGATGATCATTTCACACATGGCTTCGTCGTACTTTCCAAAGACTAAATCGGCCTTTTTTTTGCTCTTTTTCTTTGCCTTGGTCGATGTGGCGCCTTTCTTGGCAGCGTCGGCAGCGGCTTTCCGGGATTCGCCTTTCGCCGCTTTCTTGCTCGCAGCTATCGCGGCAGGCGATCCGGGAGCCGGGCGTGGTGGAGGTACAGGCGGGAGTTTATGAGCTTCCGGGGTCTCCGGCATGGCAGTGAAACCGCTGTCGAAGAGTGGGTGATAAACCTTGTTCTTATCAAGCAGTTCGACCTGGGATGTGGATATAACCTTGCCGATGCAGCCGATAATGGCGGTGAACTGCTTGCCGTCGAGGGTACGGATGATTCCATCACTGGCAGTAAAGCGGAAGGACAAGTCTTGGTCGGAATACAGGAAGCTGAGCATGTTGTCGCGGCAGTACGCAAACTTCATGTCAGTCGTGAGATAGATGTATTCTGTTTTAGGCTCGATGTCGCGCGGATGGAACGCTCGCTCCTCGATCGGCACGTTACGCATTGGAAAGTTATTGACGATCGGCCCCCAGAACTGCACCGCCGGATGGGCGCCAAGATGTTCCAGTGCTTCCTCTGTTACATAAAGTAGATTCGCCATGAGGGTCTCCCTGGGCAATTTGGCATATGGCCTGTGCCATAAATGGTTTATACATAAGGAGTTGAGTGTAGCAGATTCATCAGATCCCAACTCTTTTTTAGACCCGTACATATACCAAAAGATTCCGAATTTACAATCTACGCCACTAAATAAAAAGAAAAAAGATCGGATTCGCCGCGACCAGTCTCCGTTGATAGGCATTAGATGTTAAAATCTCAAACAATGTTACGGCCTCTAAAAGGACTGGAAAATTATATCTAATATATTTATATATGGGATGTTACGAAAATAATTATTCCATGGCCGCGCTTGCAGGCATTATGAAGAAGCGGCTACCAAATCGCTCAGCATTTCGCCAATCACCGTACTGCGCCAGCCGCTGGTCAGATGCGAAGCCTTTGCAGGCTGTCGCACAAAGTTGGTGATTGCCTCCTTGGTGGCAAGGATTTCGGTGGCGACACCGAGTTTTCTTGAAATCTCATTGATCCGGTCGAGAGCCGTGCGGACAAGTTGTTTCTCAGCGTGTATTGATCCGCGCCGGCGCTTGGTCGTGGACTGGACGGGATTGTCACGGCCGGAAGCAATACATTGGAGCAGCTTTTTGCTCCAGCGCTCACAGGCCTGAGCGTCGATGCCGTTTAGTTGCAGAAGTTCGTTGCAGTTGTCAGGCTGTAGCCGTGCGAGCGAGAGCAGGGTTTTGTCATCAATGATCCAGCGTGGTGGCTTATCGATAGATTCGGCGTGGGCACTGCGCCATTCCGCCAGGCAATTGAGGATGCCGAGTTGCCGACTGTTCAACCGGCCGGTGCCGCGAATGCGCTTCCAGGCAGGTGGCGGATCGTTGACCTGCTGGCGGAAGTTGCTCAGGAGCGTGGCGGCGTCTTCCATCGCCCAAGTGAGTCGGTCCTGCTGCTGCAGGCAATTGAGGAGATGGTCATAGCAGCGCAGTAGCAGGCTTACTTCCTTGGCGGCGTATTCGAGCTGCGCCGGAGTCAGCGGACGGCGGCACCAGTCAGTGAACTGCTGGGATTTGCTGATGCTTATATCGAGGCAGCGGCTTACCAGGTCAGCGTAGCCAATCTGGTAGCCCATATCGAGCATCGCCCCGGCGATCTGTGTGTCGAGCAGGGGGTCGGGAAGTTGTCCGCAATACTGGTGAAGCACCTCAAGGTCCTGGGAGCAGGCATGGAAGACTTTCAAACAGCTTTGATTGGCCAGCAGTTCGGCCAGCGGGGTGGGGTCTGTTATTGCGAGTGGATCGATGGCAAAGGTGTGGTTGCCGGGTGCCGCGATCTGGATGAGGCCAATGCGCGGTGCGTAGGTCTTCCGCCAGACGAACTCGGTGTCGATCGCGCAAACAGGAAGATCCATGACAGGGCGAATTCGATCGCAAAATACCTGTTGATCCTGGATCAGCATGCCGAGACCTTGCACTTTAGGCATTCATGTGCCGTTTGCTCGGGCTGGGAGTGTTTCCACGGCGGCACGCCGCAGCAACGTGGGGCGGGAGTTAGGCCGGTTTCTCGACTTCGTAACTCAACTTTCCTTCGGCGATTTCCTGCAGGGCAACATCAAGGTGGTTCACGCCCTGGCGTCGAGCGACAGGGACCATGGGATAGGAGCCGCGCGCAAGTTCTTTGGCGCGCTTCGAGGCGAGTACAACGAGAATCATCCGATCCGGTATTTTCTCGATCGCCTGTTTGAGATAGTCGTCGTTCAAATGAAACCTCCGACCTTTGTCTGGCTGCACGAAACTTAAAAGGCAAACGGTTAATATAGAAGGAGGTGGGCGGCATGCAAACCCTCGCTGTCCAAATTATTAAAAAAGTCCTAAAGGTCTGTCATATCGTTAAATTCGGAGTTTTGCCGAAGGGGGGGAAAGCGAAGAAATAGCCGATGGGGGAGGGCATCCACAAGGTTGGGCTTTGCAGGGATTGGTGGAATCTAGCCTGATACGGCGGGTTTTCGAGATTCAAAGTCAGGACTTTCCGGACTCGTCCCTCCCCAAAACTATAGTATAGTGATGGCCATGGCGAAAAACCCACATCCTATCCCGTTGCCGCCGGATATGCATGAAGCCGGCGCGCCGATCGAGGGTGAAGTGCAGCAGCTCGACCGTCGGCTATACATTCAGTTATTGGCTTTTACCGACACTGAGGAACCGCGCGACATTGTCGATTGTCTCAGCCTGACGAACCTCGAAGCGGTGGTATATGCCAATGCCAGCGATCCGGCCGGGGTTGCCGTTTTATTCGTCGCCGAGGATCCTGCCGACTTGATCGAGCCGCTACGCCGGGTTCACAGGGAGTGCCTGTCGAAACTCACGCCTATACCCGAATTGACGATGATTGGCCGTACCTATGGCGCTGGGCGCGAGCCGGATCTGGAGGATTGGCTGCTGCGACAGCCGCGTCGGCGCCTGGCCGACCCGGACCGGCCGTGGGCGATTTGGTACCCCCTGAGACGCAAGCCTGCATTCTATCAACTTGAGCCGCGTGAGCGTGGGATGATTCTGGCTGAACACGGGATGTTAGGTCGCAGCTATGGCGAAGCCGGCCTGGCACAGGATATCCGGTTGAAATGCTTTGGCCTCGACCGAAACGACAATGAATTTCTGATCGGCCTCATCGGCAGCGAACTCAATGCGCTGTCACGCCTGGTTGAGGACATGCGCGAGACGCAGCAGACAGCGCAGCATCTCGACAGCCTCGGACCGTTTTTTGTAGGTCACAGGATCGGTTCGGTGAATATAGAAACTTGATCGCGCACAGGATGGCGAATCCCGCATCAGCATGTCAGTGGGGCCCGTAAAATGTCAGAACTGCCGGTCGCTCTGCGAGGTGACTCAGATTGCGCCACTGGCGAATGAGGCGGAAACGGCGTTCGGTGTGACCTGGCGGTGCGACGAATGCGCCGAAGAATTCATCGATATCTGCCCGGTAGGTCCGTTGGTACCGTTGTCCGGTCTCTGTCTGAATTGCGGCGTTTTACTGGTCGATGATTGTTGTATGGATTGCGGCATGAGCGTCGGTGAGGCGGAGTTGTTTTTCGGGCTTTGGGATATGCCGGAGAACGACCCGGTTGGCTACGCGGTCAATTTGCTCAACCTTGGTCGGGCTCGGCGCGCTCTGGCTGTATTGAATACGCACTTGCGCTCTGTACCCGAGGATGCTGACGCATGGATGGCAAAGTCTGAGTTTCTGCGTCAGCTCGGATTTGCCGATGCACGCCTGCAGATGTTGCGCGGTGCCATGGAAGCAGGTGGCCCTACTGCGCTGTTGATCTCTTGCGGCATTGCACTGTTCGAGCGCGGGCAGTACGAGGAAGCGATGCAGGCGTACCGCGACTACCTGGATTGCGAGCCCGCCGGTGAATGGCGTGCTGTGGCGATGGGCAATCTTGGCAATGCGGCGAAGAGCCTCGACCGTTTCGAGCTTGCCGAAACGATGTATCAACGGGCTATCGACCTGGCACCTTCGGAGACCTCGTTTTATCTGAATTATATACGCCTCGTACGCAAGGATGTGGCACTGGCACTGGAACTGATCGAAGGTGCGCTGGAACAGCAGCCGACGCCGGAGATGCGATCGCTGCTGCTGGAGGAGAAATCCTTCATCTATGCCGAGCAACAGAAAGGCCTGGAAGCATTAGCTGCGGCTGAGGCAGCTTTTCTTCTTAGCTCCAGCCTCACGGCTCGCTACCTGAAGGGTAGGGCACTGGCTTTGCTTGGGCGCCTTGACGAGGCACGCCAGGAAATGAATGCTGTCCTCGTGAAAGACCCGGGCAATGTCGATGCTGCGCGCGCCATCAAGATGCTCACAGACGGCTTGGGCAAGGGACTGTTTGGAACGAACTGATTTCCTTGAGACGTGTCCATCCTCATATCACTGTCGGCAAAGCGTACGATAGGTGGGACGCAGCAGTTCCGCGCGTGCGGCGTCGGGCAGGCAGCTCTCCCAGTTCCGTGTCGGCAGCTACTCGAATAATACATCCGCAATGTCATCGGCGTTTGCAAGCACCATCAACAGTCGATCGATTCCCAGCGCGCAGCCGGCGGTAGGCGGCATCCCGGCTTCAAGGGCTGCGAGAAATTTTTCGTCGATCGGATATGCTTCCCGCCCGTCGAGCCGACGCAGTTCTGCACAGGCCTCAAAGCGTCGGCGTTGTTCGACAGGATCGACCAGCTCACTGTAGGCGTTGGCTATTTCAAGGCCGGCTATATATAGCTCCCAGCGTTCGGCGATGCTTGGATCGGCAGGGGACGTTCTGGCCAGCGCGGCCATGGCGGCAGGATAGTCGATCATGTAAAACGGACCGCCCCGGCCGAGTCGCGGCTCCACGGCTTCAACCAGCAGGCGATCGAATTCGATCGTGCTCAGTGCTGCAGGATCGGCATCTGTGAATTTCGCAAAAGTTTCACGCACAGTGCAGACCTCGCAGGTGCCAAGGTCAATGATTTCATTGAGACAGGGCAGGGTGTCGGGCCGGCTAAGTCCGGTCGCGACAGCCTGCAGCAGGTCCTGTGTTTCCTGCAGGATATCGCGGTAATCGGCATTTGCGCAGTACCATTCGAGCATGGTGAACTCCGGCCGATGCCGGGTGCCGTACTCGCCGGCGCGGAAGCAGGGGCCGATCTGGAAGACCCGCGGGTGTCCGGCCTGAATCAGTCTTTTCATGTGGAGCTCAGGCGAGGTCCGTAGCCATTGAGAATCGGCGGGTATGGCGTCGATATAATCCTCGAGAGCCGGGGTTTCAACGCTAACCGGCGTCTGAACCTCGAGATAGTCACGCCCGTCGAAGAAGGTTCGAATCAGGCGCAGGACGTCACTGCGCAGTAGCAAGGTGCTCACACTCTGCATCTCTCGGGATGATGGAGTACTGAAGTCATAGAGTCGCCAGCGATGGGAGACTGCCTGGTTCCCAAGCTCCCGCACGCCTGCCGCACCACGTGTCAGCTCTTGCTGATGCGTTCAGAATATTCCCCGGTGCGCGTGTCTATCTTGACGGTGTCGCCTTCGTTGATGAAAAGCGGCACCTGTATTTCATAACCGTTATCGATCCTGGCGCCCTTGGTCACATTGGTGGCAGTATCGCCGCGGACACCGGGTTCGGTGTCGGTGATTTCCTTTTCGACGAAGTTAGGCAGGGTCACGTCGATAGCCTGCCCGTTGAAGTTGAGGATTTTGCAGTCAATGTTCTCGATCAGAAACCATTTCTGTTCGACGAGCAGCTCGCCGTCCAGCCGGACTTCCTCGTACGTTTCATTGTCACTGAAGATGTATGTGTTGTCTTCGGCGTAAGAAAAAATGAAATCACGTTCTTCCAGGGTAGGCTTGTCGATCTTGTCGTTGGCGCGGTAGGTCTTGTCCATAGTGATGCCGCTGATCATGTTCTTCATCTTGCAGCGATACAGGGCCTGGCCTTTTCCCGGCTTGCAAAAGTCAAAATCGGTGACCTGCCAGGGGGCTCCGTCGATTTCGATTTTTAACCCCTTTCGCAGATCTGATGCGCTATACATGATTGCCTCACAAGTCTAAGTGTTTGCTTCCAGTGATTGTAAGCGGACAGTACAATAGCGTGTATGTCGGAGAGAGTCGAACCGTTCAGCTTCCTTCGAGGAATCGTTCGACCAGTTCCAGAATCTCCTCACCTGCGTCCTCGACGACATAATGACCGGCATCACGGAATTCGTGCACGTGCGCTTCCGGGAAGCGCTGTCGGAGGTCGTTCAGAAAAAAGTCGGTGAAGCAGAAGTCCTTCATGCCCCAGCAGATTATAGAGGGCTTGCCGGCGAGTCTTTGGATGTTGTCTTCGACAGCCTTTCCCGCCTGCCACGACCGGTGCTTGTCGTTTAGTGGAATGTCATGGACGAAGGCGAGTGTAGCGATACGATTGGCGTAGCTGTCGTAGGGTTTGAGGAACCCGGCAGCGATCTCCTTCGACATCTTCTCCGGGTTGCAACTGGCGAACCACACAGCGCACTTGGCGAACAGGTTGAAGCCGCGCACGGCGACATTGCCCAGCACGGGAACTTTGCAGGCTAAAATGCCGATCGGGTATTTGCGCGTCAGGCAAGCGGTCGTATTGAAGATGATCAAACGCTCGATGCGTTCCGGCTGGCGCACGCCGACACCGAACCCGATCGGCCCACCCCAGTCGTGGACAGCGAGGCTCAACCGGTCAATGCCCAGATGATCGAGCAAAGCCTCAACGTTCTCGATGTGGGTCTCCAGGCAGTAGGGATATTTTTGCGGCTTGTCGGAGAATCCGCAGCCAATATGGTCGGGGACGATCACGCGAAAACGATTGCGAAGCCCGCAAATGAGTTCTCGGTAGTAGAACGACCACGTCGGGTTGCCGTGCAACATTAGAAGCACGGGTCCACTGCCTTCATCGAGGTAGTGATAGCGCAGTCCGTCGAGCTCGAGGAAGTTGGACTTAAATGGATAGAGTTCCGAGAAGCTGTCGTTTGCCATAGGGCTTACAGGATAGCCGCGGGTGACAGAACCGCAACCCAAGCGGGACTCTTTTACGGCACGGCACGAAAACCACTTCGGCAAAATCCAGCGTCCGTGTTGGATGCTGGCGCGAAAATACCCGAGGCCCGGCGTGCCTTATCGGCGATGCACCGGAACGAGTTTACCGGCGACAATCCGGTGGCGGTTGTTTGTCGGACGGGTCGACGCGGACGGGAACTGCCGTTGGCTTGTTGCCAGCCTTGCCTACCAACTTACTGGCGCCATCTATTATCGCATCGAAGACGCGATCGTGAAGGTCCTTGATTTTTTCCAGGATGTTCATAGCTGATCCAATTCCCGTGGCCGTTGCAGGCACTGCTATTGCGTAGCCTGTCATGTCCTATATGCACATCGTAAGATACACGCGAATAGTCCAGAAAGTCAAGGAGCAGATGACTCTTTTCCGTTCGCAGCAGCGGG
>CAYWQM010000039.1:0-2070 GCA_964460215.1 uncultured Lentisphaerales bacterium | reverse complement strand
AAATCACCTACAGCACGGTGCCTGCGAGACTCGTAATTTTCTTGACGCCCTGGTACGTCTTCTTGACCATTCCCGGCGTTTTTTCCTTAAAGACGCTGTGGTCGTTGAAGTCCGTGTTGATGACGGTTTCACCGATGGCGATCTTGTCGAGCAGGATGTCGACGCCGGCATGGTACTGGGCATAGGCTTTTTTCGGTTGGTAGCAACCATAAATTGTCACCTCGCCGCCTTTGCGTCGGTTTTCGGAACAAATCTGGAAGCACCGGCGCAGGATCTCCCGGTTGTAGCCGTCCTCGGCAGCTCGCACTTTGGCTTCAATCTTTGGAAAGATGAGTTGCTCGGCGATGGAATCGTCGAACTGCGGCTCCAGGCCCAGCACCATAATCCACTGATCAGCGTCGTCGGCATTGGTGCCGTACTCCATGCCGAGGATGTAGGCGTCGAGTACGACTCGCTGGTCACGGAATGTTTCGGTGTCGCTATGCAGTTGCTCGATGGATGTCGGCATGTACCCGTCTGCTGTCGTCGTTATAGCTTTTTGGGTAGACGTGCATCCGGCCAGGAGCAAAGCCAGGAGCGCCGGAAAGGCCAGCATGCTGCTTGATTTTAGTGCCACTACTCTCATGTCATTCCTCAATGGTTTTGGCCCAGTCATAGAAGGCCGCCACGTTGTGCATCGAATTCTTGCCGTCGTCGTATGCGAGGTTGATCGTCAAACCGTCGAGAGTCACCGACTCCAGCTTGACCCACAGCAGGTTCATTTCCTCGAGTAGGTTTCCATGTATCAGCCGCCCATGGACAGTGATCGGTTCGTTCCCGTCGAGCTGTGCAAGTTTCGTGCGGCAGTCTTCGAGAACTCTCTTGTTGTAACCGACATAGGCGCAACGCAGCATAGTGAGTCCCCGACTGTCGAAGACGATGTTCGGGAATTGAATGTCGAGTTGTTCGCCCAGTGCCCGAAACCCGCTGTTTATCGATGCGATTCCTTCGCCAAGATTGACAAATGCCCGGCTCATCTCTCGAAAGTCGCGCTCGAGCCCCGGCTCGTGAAGCTTTCGGTATTGCCAGGCTTCGGCTTCGAGAACATGCCCCACGGAGTGCAGCGCCAAACCGATCTGGCTGGTCAGTTCACGATGATCGAAGCGGATGCTGCTGCTGTCGATCTCGTCACGGTTCGCGATGAGAAATTCAACGGCATTCAACAGTTCCTCGGCAGCCATCAGGATATACGCTTGAAACCTTTGCGCCGGCTGGGCATCACCGCTGATCCGGGCATTGTCAACGACGTTTCCGCGCTCATCTGCAGTGCTGGGGTCAGCGATGTAGCGGGCGACCATTGCGATCGCACCATAGGCTTCGCCGACTTGTCTGTAGCCCACGGAGATTTGATTGATGGCGACGCCAATTTCAGGCATTCCCTCGGCCTGATAAAACAGTGACAGCGCCTTCATTTGACTGGCCGCGGTTCGCAGATCATAGGAGATTTGCTCGATCGGGTCGGGTTCAAGGTCTTGGAAGGGGACGTCGTGGACGTTCTCGGAAGCCTGGCGAAGGAGTGTAGCGCCTTGTCCGAGGGGATCGACTACGGCGGCCTGTCCAGGATACGGCGAGGTTGAAAACTCTGGTGTGCTGGTGCCGGCCTCGCTTACATGCAGGGACAGCAGGGTCAGATCGCGTGACACAGGTTTGATCTGAGCGTCACGGACGAGACCCGAGATAGCGATCTGTCGATTGACATGCGGCTGTGGATCAGCCAATAGATTGCCGACAGTGCGTCCGGGGTGTTGCTTCGAGCGTCGGGTATTTCTGGTCATGCGGGGCGTGACTGCGTTCCCCTTCCTCGGTTTTTCGATCAGCGTCGATCGCGCCTGCTCGGTGGTGCTGCAGCTTGACATTACTATCAGACCGAAACCCAGCACACAGGCCTGCCCCACTGCCACCAATCGGTGTCGGGCGCCGCCTTTCATCATCACACCTCGTGTCGGTTATATTTACCTTAATCCCCGTGCCTGATTACTTCTTTTGTGTATACCTCTTATTACACGATATCGACAAGCTAAGTCATTTCTT
>CAYWQM010000038.1:0-42175 GCA_964460215.1 uncultured Lentisphaerales bacterium | reverse complement strand
CATCTGGACTTGGAGTATCGAGACAGTTGATGCAGCCCAGGGAATTATTACGGGAACCAACACGAGCATAGCAGTTCATGATGGTAGCGTGTACATTGCCTACCACGACGAATCAGATGGCGATTTGAAGTTGGCACACCGTACTTTGCCTTAACGCGTTGGAAGGGGATCTCGAACTCGTTAATGTGCCCCTAAACAGAAAAATGGGTGGTTAGCTCAGTTGGTTAGAGCGCCTGCTTTACACGCAGGAGGTCACTGGTTCGAGTCCAGTATCGCCCACCACTTACCCCGCCGTGATTTCCGATATTTGCTCGGGTTTGAGTTTTCGAGCTTGTTTGAAGTCGCCCTGCCATTGCACACCTTCGCGACCGTTCTGATGTTGCCGTTGCGAAACGGTATGAGGATTCTGCCTTTGCCGGCCATGGCGTTCTTTTGTCTGGCCGAGCCGGGTCACTCTACAGTGGCCTTGAACAGTCCGCTGGTCCATTCGTCGATGGTGCGGCTATCGATGCATTGCCAGCCCAACGCTGCGTACGTTGTGCAAACGTCGTCAAACTGCCCGGTGAGGATGCCCGAGAGAATGAGGTGACCGTCGTTGGCGACGTAGGTCACGAGCTCGGGAGCGATGGAGACGAGGACGTCGGCCAGGATATTGGCGACAACGATGTCGAACGGCTGCTCCGGCTGCCAGAGACCGGCAGTTCCGTCGTACAGTTCGACCCCGCAGCCGGCGCGTTCAATATTTTCGCGGGCGGCGGCAATCGCGGCCGAGTCATTGTCGATGGCGGTGACCCGGCTGAGTCCGAGTTGCGCCGCGGCGATCGACAAAATGCCGCTACCGCAACCGGCGTCGAGAAAGGCTGCTCCGGGGCGTTTCAGACTGAGCTCGTCGATGTATTGCAGGCACGCCTGTGTGGTGCCGTGCCGCCCGGTGCCGAAGCTCATGCCGGGATCGAGCTCGATGATGCACTCGTCCGGGCTTACGGGCACGTAGTCTTCCCAGGAGGGCTTGATTGTCAGCCGTTGCGACACCCGCTGTGGATGGAAGAAGGCTTTCCAGCTTTCCGCCCAGTCCTGGCGTGCCAGCGGTCGGATGGCGGGGCCTTCGGTGCTGCCCGGGAGCAGTGCTTGGTGGCAGGCGATGACTGAAGTGACCCGAGTGGCGACCGCTTTCGCCTCTGCTTCGGTGTCGGTGTAGATCGTGAGTATGGCGTGACGGGTTTCTGCATCGTCCCAGACAGAGGCGATCAGCTCATGGGCGATCAGCAGTTCGTTCAGAATTGCTGCGGTCGTTGTGTCGGAGTCGACGGTGACTGCGAAGATCGCGGATTCGTCAGTGTTGTCTGCGGGGTGTGGCATGGTCATGTCCTGTAGGCTCGTTCGACAATGTGTCGAGCTATTGCGGGCGGGCGAGCTCGGCGAGGGCCCAGATGTATTCGACAAATACCGTGATGTTGGTTGCGACGGCGCCTTTGAAGGCGGCGCGGGCGGCAGCCGGTTTGCCGTCCGCCAAGTGCAATTGGCCGAGAACGAAATATGCCTCGCACAATTGCCCGGCAGCAATGCCTGGAGCCGGGGCTTTTCGCGCTGCAGCCAGCAGTTCTTTGGGTTTGATCTCGCCGAGGCAGGCGGCGAAAAGGGAGCCTATCCATTTGTCGTCACCGAGCTTGTGGCATTCCCGATAATCGCGGACCCAGGCGCTGGAGTCGAAACCGATGCGGCGGTAACACAGATACATCCACAGGAGCAGGTAATCGAAGTCGTCGCCGTAGTGCATGGCTTTTTCAAAATTGCGTGCTGCTTGGCGGTAGTCGCCTTTTTGTGCCATCACAAGCCCGAGGCCCTGGTAGCATTGTCCGTAGTTTGTCGACATTTGCAGGACATGCTCGAAGTCCTTGGCGGCGTCGTCATAGCGTCCGAGGCGTTCGAGGGTGAAGGCTCTGGAGAGATAGCACTGCGGCGCTTCGGGCGCCTGCCTGATTGCTTCGTTGGCGAAGGCGAGCGACTTTTCGAGCTCCATGATATCGCAGCTGATGGAGGTGGCGCGAAGGTTGCCGTTGCCGTCATCAGGCATGACAGTGACGGCTTGTCGGCCGATGGCACGCAGTTCGTCAATCAGGTGCGCCGATTTATAGGCGTCGAATAGCAGTATGTAGGCAGGTTCTGCTTTTGGCTGCAAGGCAATGGCTTTGCGGCAGGCGCTGATTACCGCGGTGTATTCCTGGCGTTCGCGGGCGTTGTAGGCATTGACTATGAGGCGGGTGTATGCCGCATTGATCGGACGCTCGCGCAGGTCCTTGATACGACCTTTGAGATCGGCCAGGGTGCCACTGCCGACGGCGCGTTCTGCGTGTGTGGAGTCCGCGATGCGTTGGTAGTAGCCGGCGGCGCGGTCGTAATCGGCGACTGTCACATAGTAGTTGGCGAGCGAGTAGGCGGCATGCGTGTCGTAGACGGTCTTATCGGGGTTGCTCGCGATAACGCGTTCGAGCATGTTGATCATGCGTGGGGTATCGCGGCCGTCGAGCAGTGCTGCCAGGCGCAGGCATTCGATTTCTTCATCGGCCACTTCGTCGATGTTGCCCCAGAATGCCTGACGATCGTTGTCGTCACCGTCGAGCGCCTGCAGATAGAGCAGCGGGGCATCGCCGGTGTTTTCAATGAGAGTGGCCAGAGCCTTGGTATAATGGTTGTCGCTGAGGAACTCGGCGATTGGCTCGAGGCTGGCGGGATGGGCACTGTCCGGCGCGGCGATATCGACGAGGTGGATGATGATATCGGAGCTTTTGAGTTTGTGTCCGAGCACGACATAGAAGTACAGCGTATCGCAGAGCGCTTCGACATCGTCCTGATAATACAAGTTGGTGCCGGCTGCTGGCCAGAGGTCACTCTGCGGTGTCGCGTGCATCATGCAGTACGCGACTTCATTGATGATAATTTCACTTCGCCAGTGGCGCCACAGATCGGGACCGTAGCGTTCCACCCTGTCGACGGCGCCGAGCAGGGTGTAGAGCCGTAGCCGATTGACGGCACCGGTGACACTTCCGTTGCGGGTCGGCAGGCTGTCCATGAGTGACAGCATTTCGTCTGATCGGCCGCTAACCCGCGGCAGGAGTTCGCGCTCGATTGCCATCTTGTCGAGCCAGTCGAGAAGGGTGATCATGCCGAGCTGCGATGCGCCGATGAGGTTACGTTCCTGACGCAGTTCAAGGACAAAATCGATCATCGGGACACCGTGCTGCATGATAACCTGCTCCCACGCACCGACAGTTACTTTTCTGCGCCGGATGTTCTTGAGCAGCCTGGCGACGTTGCCATCTGTGTCCTCAACTACTGCCCAGCGCAGTTTTTTCCAAAGCTTGCGGGCACGGGCGCGGACTTCCGGGTCGCCGGTTACGATCGCCTTGCGCACGGCGGTGCGGGCTCGGTATCCGAGTTCTTCGAGAGCGGCCGATGCAGCCTCCCGTTTCTGGAATTCCGCGGATCCGAGTTGTCGTACCAGGGCCTCAGCGTCGATGTCGGTGTCGGCGGTCTGGGCGGCTGCGGGTAAAATGGTGGCAAAGGCAGCGACAGCCAGCAGGTGTCGAATGAATGTTTTCATGGAACCATCGTTTTTAGAGATAATCGAAGTATACTAACACAAAGTTGTTAGAACGTCCCTGCACAAGACCGTTTTCGTGGCGTAAAATTCCGTTTTCCCATGCTTCGGGGGCTTTTTGCCAACGGCGTTTTGCACTAAGGACATCGACCGGCTTATAAATGCGGTCCATTGTTATCGCTACACAGTTCAGCCTATGGCCACAAGCAGCAAGTTTCTTGATTGGTTCAGCGAGGCGAAGTCGCGCACTACCCTTCGCCGTATGGAAGCGGACGACAATTTTCACTTCATCCGTGACAATTATCTGTTCGAGCAGTTCAGTCCCGATGCGGTCGCATTTATCCTGTCGCACCTGATCGAACGTCGCTACAATAATGATGACCTGATCTTCAAGGAAGAAAATCCCAGCATTTGTTTTTTCATTCTCAAGCAGGGCAAAGCGGAAATCTTCGTGACGCCCAGCCCGGGCGTCAAGCTTGTTTATGAGACCCTCGATCCGGGCCAGTTGTTTGGTGAAGTCAGCGTCCTTTCCTCATCGTCCCGGACGGCGAGTGCGCGGGCATTGGAGAATGACACGGTGATGTTGCTGATGTCGACCTTCGATCTCGAAGAGTTGTGCAGGGCTTATCCGATCGATGGACTGAAGCTGTTGCGGGCGATTGCCGGGCGGATCACCGACTATCTGGCGGCGACGACTCGCAAGCTGCGTGCGGCGCAGGCTGAACTGCACGAGCTCAAACAGAAGCTCGATAGCCATGACGGGTGATCGGCAACTACGCAACCTGACGATTGCGATCACTACGGGCATTGTTCTTGCCGTGCTTTCCCTTTCCGTTCTTTACGGGGCCCGATTTCTGGTTCGCCCGGTGCTGGCGGGATTGCTGATGGCGCATATCCTTTACCCGGTGGTCAAGTTGGCGCGACAAGCCGGGGTGCCGAAGTGGATCACGATCATCGTGATTTTCCTGCCGATGGTGTTCGGGTGTGTTTTCGTGGTGTCATCCCTAGTCCCTGCGATTGCCGAGGAGATCGTTGCATTCAAGGGCAGCCAGGAGGGCATGGGAGAGGAGCAACCGGGGGTGTCTATAGAGAAGTCGTTGACGGGAACGGTGCCGGACGACAGGCTTTTGGACAACCGCGCACTCGATGGGGAGTTGGAGGTAAAGAGACAACCGATCGGCAGCGACGTTGCCAGGTCGAATTTGATTTACATCGGAGAACAGATCTACAAGACTCTGGAACGGTTCGGGCTGGTGCAGGGGACGGAGACGCATACGGAGATGATCGAGCTGGTGACGGGGTACATAACGGAGATGTTCACGGATCTGGTCGCCTGGCTTGGGTCCGTAGCGCCGGAGGGTGGTCAGTTTGTGCTGCTTTTCTTTTTCGTGTTGGTTTTCGCGCTGCTCGACGGCGATAAGTTTTACAAGGGCCTGCTCAGTCTGATCCCGAACACCTATATCGAGCCCGGCATTTTTATGCTGCGCAAGACAATCGATATGTGGGGTTATTATTTGCGTGGCCTGATTGTCGAAAATCTGATCATGTTCTTCGTGTCGTTCGTGTTGCTGCTGATCCTCAAGATTTTTGTCGAAATTTCCTTTATTATGGCGCTGTCCATCGCAGTGATCATTGCAGTGACCAACGTCGTGCGTATTGTCGGCCCGGCGCTTGGTGCCTGTATCGGAGTTATTTTGGTGCTTGCCAGTCTCGACGTCGGCGCCGTCGAGGATGTCGAGGCTGCGCGCCGCAACCTGATGCAGGCGTCGTTCGGCGTGCTCTGCGTTGTCGCCTTCGTGCAATTGCTTGACAGTGTCGTGATCCTACCGCTGGTCATGCGCGATCAGGTCAATATCCATCCGGTGATCTGCCTGCTGGGTATCTTTCTGGGCGGCGTTATCGGTGGCATTGTCGGCATGATTTTGGCCGTACCATTCATTGCCGGCGCCAAAGTCATCTACCGCGTCCTGACGGTCGAGATGAAACGGTTCGACATGCATGCCGGTGCGGTGCCATCGTCCCTGAGCACGGATATTATCTCTTCCAGATAATCCATGGCTTCATTGACGGCACGCCGATCCGGCATCAGGTATGGCCTAATTCGCGCCAAACGCATGACGCTGATTCACCAATACCGTCCGCGGCTCAATCGTTCCAGCTAATTCAGGGGAAACTGCGTGCAAAGCACATGTGCCGACAAGTCAATGCCAGACAGACATACCAAATGGGGCTCGCGTTGTAACTTTGGTCACTTTCCCGCCACCAGATTCCCCTCGATCGCCAGCTTAAACAGGCGGCCGTCATAGGTTGCGACGTAGAGATGTTCGCTGGCCACGTGTGGTGTGGCGGAGATCGGCGACCCAAGCACCGCACGCCCGTGACATTTCCCGTCTGCGTCCAGCACATGCAAACAGCCATCAATGCCGCTCACGATGATTGCCTCTCCCATGAAAACCGGTTGCGCCAATGCCGATCGCAAGCCCCTTCGCCGGGGAATCATATCCAGCAGATCCTGGCCCAACTCGTATTGCCACTGCCGACGACCGGTATACAGGTTGAAGCACTGCACCAGCCCGTTAACGGTGACGGCGATGATCTGCGTATTGCGAGCCGCCAATGCCGTAACGTAATCCGCCTCCAGCACTGCTTTGTGCCAAACGACGTTTCCGGTAGCTGCATCCAGCACGACCAGATGGCCGGAATCGCCGCCGCTGACCAGTCGGCCGTCGACAACGACAGGTGACGGATACTGGTCGGCAAACCCTCCGTGCTCCGCAACTGCCCGGCGCCATCGGAGTTCCCCCGTTTTGCGCGAGACCGCTACGATTCCACGCCGGGCCTGAAAGAACAGCACCAGCTCCCCGTGCAGGACCGGTCCAGCGGCGCATCGCCACGTGAAGACATCGTACTCGAGTGGCGCTTGCCACTCGCACTGACCATCTTTGAGACGGTGAGACAACAGTCCCTGCTGGGTGCCGACGTACACGCTCTGACCGTCTGCTGCGGGACTGGCATAATTCCACCGGTCGGGATACCCCGGCATGCGCACCTTCCAGCGCATGCTGCCGGTCACAACATCCACGGCATGGACCTGCCCCGCAACCGAAACCGCCACGCACAAGTTTCCCGTAACCACGGGTTGATTTTTGATGGACGTGTCGGTTGCCACTCGCCAATGTTCATCACCCGTTCGTGCATCAAAACAATGCAGACCCTGGCGCTCTTTCATCTCCTCGTCGCCGACCGCCATCAACAGGTTGTTTCCCGCGCTGACGGGACCGCAGCGGTGGACAGGTGTCGGCAGACTCTGTTGCCACTCAACGCGAAATGGGCCGAAATCCGTCAGGGGCTGCGGCGACTGTGCGGGAGTCAGGACCTTCAGCTCGAGCTGGACTGTGTCGCGATCGACCTCCACCACACGGTAACCACGCGGAGAGGTATCGTTACCGCCCCACGCCGGTGGTGGCGTGCAGGCCTCAATCCTTCCACCGCGCCGTATCACTTTGCTTGAATGCCAATGGCCGAAGAGTACCAGCACGACGTTGTAACGGGAGACAAGATCTTCGATCGCCGCGATCTCATCTGAGTGGGTCGTCATGATTATGGGCCGGTCGCTTGCCTGCTGGGAGAGATCTAGCTCCAGCCACTGTCGCAGATGCCGCCGGTCAGCCGATGAAAAACAATTCTCTTCGTTCGGGTACATGACGAAATGCCAGCCACCCCAATCGAAGCTGTACCAGGCAGGCCCAATGATCTGCTCGTAGTGACGTGTCTTGGTGATATCCCCGTAAGGCCAATCCGTGAAACGTTCGTCAATTCCGTCGTGACCTCCGAACATTGAAAAGACAGGTGTGCAAAGCAAACTGACGGCATTGCGGTAGTGGCGCAATTCATCAATTTTCCCGGATTCGGTCAAGTCGCCGCCTATGGTCAGAAAGGCTGGCTTTGCAATGCTCACCACGCGCGCCAGTTCCGCAGCGACGAAATCACCGAACGTGGGTCCGTTCTGGTCCAGTGTCACGTGCGGGTCGGTGATGTGAACAAAACGAAACGGCTTTCGACCGCGGGCGGGCGCCGGTCGAAGTTGAAAGTCAATGTCCTCACGTGATGATTCCCAACCGGCTGTCGAACGAAAAAACGAATTGACTGACTCATAACCGTCGGGCGTTGTAACAAATACAAAGCGATGATGTTTTGGGGACAGGTCCAATCGATAACAACCCGTCGCGTCACTGCGAACGATTGTTTGGCCGTTGGACACGCACACATTGGGAAGTCCCTTGCTCGTCTCGACGTCACTGATGCATCCGCTGATATGTCGGTATTCCATCATTCCAGCTTTTTATATGAAATTTGAAGAGAGCTCAACGGGGTCCCTTCGCGCTTTCGCCGGACTATTTTTTACCTCGACTCTGCGACAAGAAATTTCTGGATTAAATCTTCATTGAGCGTGACGCCCAGTCCGGGAGTATCGGGTACTTGAATCATGCCGTCTACGGCCTGCATTTTTTCATGGGTGAGCTCATGCCTGAGCGGCGAGTCTTCAACGCAGTCCTCAAACAATAGAGCGCTGCTTCAGGCAGGGCGCTCGTGTGGTAGCAGAACGCCGCCGGCTATACAGGCGCCGCCATCGACGTACAGCGTCTGACCCGTGATCTTGTCGGAATACGGTCCTGCCAGGTAGGTCACGGCATTGGCTACTGCGTGCCTGTCATTCTCGGTATCCCACGGCATCAGACTGGAGGCGTTCCAGGTTTCGGCGAGCTCGTTGAAACCGGGAATGTTGGTCGCTGCTTTTGTCTTCAGTGGACCGGCTGACACTGCATTGACTCGAATCAGGCTGCGCCCGTGCTCCCGGGCCA
This sequence comes from uncultured Lentisphaerales bacterium, assembly GCA_964460215.1. GTDB lineage: Bacteria > Verrucomicrobiota > Lentisphaeria > JABSQK01 > CAJWLW01 > CAJWLW01. Next base: position 33,715 of record CAYWQM010000038.1, on the reverse strand, counting down.
GCGCTCGAACTGTACCCTCCAGTGCGGCTTTGTTGACGCCCATCCAGTTGTAAAACGGAAAGGCGCGCTGTGAGTCGAAGGTCATGGCGACGATCGCACCGCCGTCAGACATGGCGCCCGCGGCGTATCGCGCTACGGTTGCCAGTGACATGCAACTGATTTCGAAGCTTGCCTTGATGTCGTCGATTGCGTCGGTATGAAAACTCTCGCCCAGGCAGGTTTTCGGGTTGGCATAGGCAATGGAATGTACCACGCCGCTGATCGTGCCGACGCCGTCAAACAGTGCCTCCACTTCCTCGGCGATGGTAATATCGCAGAAGCGAATGTCGAGTGCCGCTTTTTCGTCGTCCGACAGTTTTTTACTGCGGTCGAGAAAAATTCGTTTTATCCTATCGCTCTGCGCCGTATAAATGACCTTGCCGCCCCAACGCTCGATGCTTTGGCCGATAGCAAAGGCGATGGAATCGGGGTCGAGCAGGCCCATGACGATATATGTCTGGTCTTTTGCGATCATGTGTTTGATGTACTCCTTGAGGTTCCGATAGTCGCAGGGTACGCTACATTACAACCATGTACACAGTCCGTCTCTGTTTTTCCGGAGAATTGAATGATTTCATTGTGCCCGAACGGCGCGGCACGTAATATGAGCGGCGTTTCCCGCAGGCCCGGTCGTTAAAAGACCTGATTGAGTCCGAAGGCGTGCCGCATCCGGAAATTGACCGGATCCTGGTCAACGGCAAACCGCGGGTGCTTAGTGCCCGCGTTGCCGATGGCGACTGCATCTGCGTATATCCTACTGCCCGGACTGCCGCAGGGTATATTGGCAAGGTGCGCACTGGGATATGCTCAATGCATTTGTCGAGCGCGTCAAGGCAAGGTTGCATGCACGTCTGTATAATAACCAGTTCATTTCCTCTTGATCCCGGCGATGGCCGGGCAGCTGCCGGGCTTTTCGTCAGGGACTTCGCTGTTGCTCTCGCCGAGCTCGGGGAACAGGTGACGGTGCTGACGCCCGACAAGCGTGGCGGCCCCAAGACGGATGTCCCCGGGGTCAAGACGCACTGGTTTGCGTGGCGTGGCGGCGACAAGCCGCTGGCTTATCTCAAGCCCTGGTGTCCGCTCGATGCGTTGGCTATTTGGTCGCTGCTGCGCAATGGTCGTCGCGTGCTTCGTGAGCTGGCGGCTTCCGAGAAGTTCGACCATGTCCTGGCGATGTGGGCGGTCCCGGCCGGCTACCTGGCGATGGGCTTGCAAAAACAGACAGGTACGCCGTTCACGACCTGGTGCCTGGGGTCCGATATCTGGACATACGGCGAGCGTTTTGGGTTGCGGAATATCGTCCGTCATGTCCTGCAGCGCAGCACTCACGTATACGCCGATGGCATCGAGCTGGGCCATGCGGCCACCCGTTTGTGTGGCCGGGCAGTGCCGTTTCTGCCCAGCAGCCGTCAGCTTGATCCGACATTGGCTGCGTTGCCGCCGGGCAGTAAACGGAGCTTCAACTTCCTGTTCGTCGGGCGTTACGCCGAAGTCAAGGGCGTTGATTTACTGCTGGCAGCGATGGGCGAGGTGGTAAAATCGGGACAGGATGTGGGTCTGTATATGTTCGGTGGCGGTCCGATGGAAGGCTTCGTTCGAGACTATGTAGCGGCTCACGGTCTCGGGGAGCGAATACATGTCGGTGGTTATGCAGATCTTAGCACGTTCGTGACCCATTTGGCGTTCTGTGATTGCCTGGTGATCCCCTCACGGATGGAAAGCATACCGGTGGCATTTTCTGACGCGCTGCAGATGGGGCGGCCGTTGATCGTCTCAGACGTCGGCGACATGGGGACATTGCTGCGCGAAGCACCGGCTGGCTATGTCGTAGAGCCTGGTGATGTCACGGAATTGACCAATGCTATGCAGCGGATGGTCATGGCGGACGTTTCGGAGTTTGCTCCGCACATTAAGACGCTGGCGCAGCGCTTCGAGTTGAAGCGGGCCGCGCAGAAGTGGTTGGATGCGGTGGGATAAGGCGAGGAGTTTTTCCCGTGGAGAATAGGTGCCCAACCCGAACGGCTTGCACTCGGCGAGCAACGCGCCATTGCCCCGAATGCCCACACCCTCGCCGAACACGGATCATCAGCTATCGAATATAGGCATTGACGATATTCTCAAGCAGTTCTTGGCGGCCGCTGCGCGGGGTTGCTTCGCCGTGTTCGCGAATCCACGCTTCGAGCGAGTCAAACGACTCGTTGCCGGCGAGAATGGATTGGCCGAGCGGATCGTTCCAACTGCTGTAGCGCTCGTCGATTTCATCATCGAGCGCTCGTTCGTCGATTAGCGCCTGAGCGATCAGCAGGCCGCGGGCGATAGTGTCCATGGCGCCAATGTGGGCGTGAAAGAGATCGACGGCGTCGAACGAACCGCGCCGGGGTTTGGCGTCGAAGTTGAGGCCACCGCTGCCGAGACCGCCCTGCTTGAGAATAACCAACATGGCGTAGACAGTGTCGTAAAGATTGGTTGGGAACTGATCGGTGTCCCAGCCCAGCAGCATGTCACCTCGATTGGCATCGACGCTGCCGAGTCGTCCAGCCGCCGAGGCTACAGAAAGATCGTGCTGGAAGGTGTGGCCGGCCAGCGTCGCATGGTTGCACTCAATGTTGAGCTTGAAGTGATCCATTAGATCATAGGACCGCAGGAAGTTCAAGCAGGCGGCGGCGTCTGAATCGTACTGGTGCTTCATCGGCTCGCACGGCTTCGGTTCGATCAGAAACTGACCGGTGAAGCCGATGGACTTGGCGTAGTCTACCGCCAAATGCAGAAAGCGGGCGAGATGATCCTGCTCGGCTTTTAGATCGGTATTGAGCAGGGTTTCGTAGCCTTCGCGGCCACCCCAGAAGACGTAGTTCTCACCGCCCAATCTGTGGGTCGCGGCGATGGCGTGTTGCACCTGACCGGCGGCGTATGCAAAGACATGCGCGTCTGGACTGGTGGCGGCGCCGTGGGCATAGCGCGGGTTGCTGAAGAGGTTGGCGGTCCCCCAAAGCAGCTTGATCCCGGTCGCAGCCTGCTTCTCGGCGGCCAGTGCGATTATGTGGTCGAGATTGTTGCAACTCTCATCGAAAGTCTCACCTTCCGGGGCGATGTCGCGGTCATGGAAGCAGTAGTACTGCAGGCCAAGCTTGTGGACGAACTCGAATGCGGCGTCGAGAGTTTTTTCCGCTATTTCCAGTGGTGTCGCGCCGGTGTTCCAGGGGCGTTCGAAAGTGGCGCTGCCGAATATATCAGTGCCGGGCCCCTTGAAGGTGTGCCAGTAGGCGACTGCGAAGCGCAGGTGGTCGGCCATGGATTTGTCCGCGACCAATTGGCTGGCGTTGTAGTACTTAAATGCCAACGGGTTTCGCGAATCCGGGCCTTCGTAGGACACGGGCTCCTGGACTTCGGGGAAATAAGACATTGCTTGGGTCAGTCTTTTTTCTCGTCGTCTTCTTCGGCGGCGTCTTCTTCCGCTGGCGCTTCTTCTTCGGCGGCGACTTCTTCCGCTGGCGCTTCTTCTTCGGCGGCGACTTCTTCCGCTGGCGCTGCTTCTCCAGCTACAGTTTCTTCTGCAACTTCTTCCTCAGTTGCGTCCTGTTCTTCTGAAGCTTCTTCGGTGAGGGCTTCTTCCCCCACGACCTCTTCAGCTGGCGCCTCGGCAGGTTTCTGTTTTACCTTTTTCTTCTTCGTTGTCTGCACTTCGGCTTCGACAAATTCGAGAAAACACAACTCGGCAGCATCGCCTCGGCGATGTCCGGCGCGGATGATGCGGGTGTAGCCACCTTCACGTTCGCGGTACTGGGGCGCAATTTCGTCGAACAGAATGCCGACAGCTTCGACGTTATGCAGTTTCGAGATTGCTCGACGCCGGTGGTGCAGGGTGCCGGATTTGCCCAGGGTAATCATGCGTTCGGCCAGGCGGCGAGTTTCCTTCGCCTTGGTGACGCTGGTTTTGATGCGGCCTTCAAAAATCAGGCTACAGACCTGATTGCGCAGCAGGGCACGCCGGTGGTCCGGTCGGCGCCCGATCTTGAATGTATGCTTACGATGTCTCATGACTGATTATGCCTCAAGTTCCCCATCCTGCCCGGAAGCAAGTTCACCTTCAAAAGCTTTGCGTACCAACTCCTTGACCGGGTAGTCGAGGTGCAGTCCGAGTTCGGCAATCTTATCCTTGATTTCGTTCAGCGACTTCTGTCCGAAGTTGCGGAACTTCAGCATCTCCGCTTCTGAATAGCCGACGAGCTCGCCGAGTGTCCCGATGCTGGCGTTGTTCAGGCAATTTTGGGCGCGCACCGACAGTTCTATATCGCCTACGCTGCGGAGCAACGTGCGGAGCAGTTCACGGTCCTCGTCGGTTTCCAGCAACTCGGAGGATTCCGGTTCCTCGGCATTCATAGCGCCAGTGAAGACGTTGAGGTGCTGCTGTAGAATATGGGCTGCCTGTCGCAGGCCTTCTTCCGGCTCGATGCGACCGTCGGTCCAGGCTTCCAGTTCGAGTTGGTCGTAGTCGGTATGCTGCCCGACACGGCACTGGTGCACGGCATAGGCGACGCGAACGACCGGACTGAAAAGACAGTCGATCGGGATAACGCCGATCGGATGGTCTTCGCGCTTGTTCTCGTCTGCAACGCGGAAGCCACGGCCGCTGGCGAGCTCGATCTGGATGCGAATGGCACGTGATTTGTCGAGCGTGAACAAGTGCTGCTCGGGATTGATTATCGTGGTGACGCTGTCGAGTTCGATGTTGCCCGCCGTGATTGAGCCGGCCTTGCTGACCTTGAGCTCCAGTGTCCGCGGCACTTCGCCATCGCAAAGGAAACGGATTTTCTTGAAATTCAGGACGACATCAGTGACATCTTCGATGACATCCGGGATCGTCGTGAATTCGTGGGCGATGCCGTCGATCTGAATCGAGGAGACGGCGATGCCTTCGAGCGACGAAAGCAAGACCCGTCGCAGGGCGTTACCGAGGGTGTTGCCGAAACCTTGTTCTAACGGCTCGGCGAAAAATCTGGAATAGGTAGCGGTGGAGGTTTTTTCGTCGACAGTGAAGTTTTCCGGCATCGCAAAGCCTGAGAGTCCAGACATGTTGTATCCTCCGATTGCGTATTATTACGTTCTGTGAGCCAGCGTGAAGCGTTGTCGTCAAGCTGTATCAGTTAAAACACCTCATCGGCATCAGCCCGTACATTGGGCGCAGCGGTGATGGGGCGCTGTATATCGAAAAAAGGCTTACTTCGAGTAGAGCTCGACGACCAGCTGTTCGTTGGCGATTGTGGGTATCTCCTCACGCAACGGCACGCGGTCGACCGTTGCCTTGAGGTTGTCGCGGTCGACCGAAACCCATTCGGGAATTTCGGCACTGATATTCTCGTCGACGTATCGTTGCACCAGACCGCGTGAACGGGTCGATTCCTTGACCGTCACTGTATCGTTCTGGGTGACCTGGAATGAAGCGATGTTGACGCGCCGGTTGTTCACCTTCAGGTGGCCGTGCAGAATCAACTGGCGCGCGGCGTCGCGGGTTGGCGCCATACCCATGCGGAAAACGGCATTGTCGAGCCGGGATTCGAGCATGATCATCAGATTGTCACCGGTGATGCCCTTGTGGCGCAGCGCGCGCTTGAAGGCAACGCGGAATTGACGTTCGCGAAGACCGTAGGTGTATTTGAGCTTCTGTTTCTCGATTAACTGCTTGCCATACTCGGATATTTTGCGGCGTCCCTTGAAGCCACCGTGTACACCGGGCGGATTCTGGCGCCGCGCCAAGAGGCGGTCGAATTTAGGATTACCGTAGATGTTGACGCCGAAGCGTCGGACAATCTTTCCCTTGGGGCCGCGAAATCTCGACATATTCAACTCCGTTTAGCGGTGATCGCTGACGATTGTTAATTTAGACGCGGCGTCGCTTGGGCGGCCGGCAGCCGTTATGCGGTACAGGTGTCACGTCCCGCAACGAGGTGATTTCCAAGCCGGAAGCACTCACGCCGCGTACCGCAGCCTCACGCCCGGCGCCCGGTCCCTTGATGCAGACTTCGACTTCTCGCATACCGTACGTCATGGCTCGCTTCGAGGCTTCGACAGCAACGACCTGTGCGGCGTACGCCGTGCTCTTGCGCGACCCCTTGAAGCCGACTTTGCCGCCGGTCGCCCATGCGACGACGTTGCCGTTGGCGTCGGTGATCGAGACCTTCGTATTGTTGAACGTGGCGTGCACATGCACGATGCCGCGCGATACGTTGATAGCCTTGTTCTTGGCGCCCTTTTTGCGTTTGATGGGCGATAGAACGACGTTTGCGGGATCGTCAGATAGTAGTTCGTCTGCCATTATGTTTCAGTTTTCTTTTTTTTCGTTGTTACGATTGATCAGTCGTTGGCCAACTTACGGGCGGCCTTGTCGCGAATTGCGCCGACTGTAACTTTTCTGCCCTTACGGGTTCGAGCGTTTGTTTTCGTCCGTTGTCCGCGTACCGGCAAGCTGCGGCGATGGCGGATGCCGCGGTAGCAGTTGATTGACGTCAGACGGCGGATGTTCTGAGCGACCTGGCGGCGCAAATCGCCTTCTACCATGAAACTCTCGGTGATCACCGAGTTCAGCATGCCGATGTCTGCTTCGGTCAAGGTGTTCATCCGTGCTTCCGGATCCAGATTGCAGCGCTTGGCGATTTGCATAGCGGTGTGCGGCCCTACGCCATAGATGTAGCGCAACGCAATTTTCAGCGGTTTGCGGTCTGGGATGTCGACACCAATGATTCTCGGCATTTCAATTCCTTATTGTTTGAAAAGCGCGGCGTCACTTGCCGCATGATTGTCGTTCAACCCTGGCGCTGCTTGTGCTTCGGATCCTTGCAAACGACTCGGACAACACCTTGTCGGCGGACGACCCGGCAATTGACACATCGTCGTTTTACTGAGGTTCGGACCTTCATGATTGCTACCTTGAGCAGATTATAAAACGCACTTGCGGTAAGTCACGAGTTCGTTTTATTCAGGCAAATACGAAACCGCGGAGAATCACACGAATAATCCACGAGATGGAAATGAAGAACCCGTACTTTAGGCAGTGTTCATCCTATTTCAAAGGAGAAATCACTTTTTTTTGAAAAATATGGTCCGATCTCTCAAACCTACGTCACGCTGTATCCGGCAATGAAGTGTTCACTGAAGGCCGCGAACGTGCCTGCCTGCAGATGCTCACGGATCTGTCGCATCAAGCGCATGTAAAAGTCGAGGTTGTGAATCGTCACCAGGCGCATTCCAAGAATTTCCTGGACGTTCAGCAGATGGCGGATATAGGCTTTCGTGAAATTTGTGCAGGTATAACAGGGGCATCCCTCCTCCAGCGGCGAGAGGTCGGCCTTGAACCGTCCGGCCTTTGCCTGGACCAAGCCGGTTGAGGTATAGGCGCAACCATGTCGCCCCACCCGCGTAGGCAGCACGCAATCGAACATGTCGATGCCGCGGCGGACAGCGTCGACAATCTGCGGTGGCGTGCCCACCCCCATCAGGTACCGGGGCATCGCTGTCGGCATCGCCGGCACCGTCCAGTCCACGACCTTGAGCATCTCGGTGTCCGGCTCGCCGACACTCAAACCGCCAATCGCGTACCCGTCGAAGCCGATCTCGATCAGCCGCTCGATCGATTCCAGTCGCAGATCCTCGTACATCGATCCCTGGACGATACCGAAGACCAGTTGCCCAGTCGCCCGCGGCTGCTCGCGGCAAGTCCGCGCCCAGTCGATGGTCAGCTCCAGCGAGGTGCGGGCCGCGTCGTGTTCGCAGGGGTACGGCGTGCACTCGTCGAATACCATCGCGATGTCCGAACCGAGTTCGCGCTGGATTGCCATCGCTTCCACCGGCCCGAGGAAAAGGGCGCGCCCGTCGATATGCGACTGAAATTCGACACCGTCCGGCCGAATCTTACGTAACTTTGCCAGGGAAAAAACCTGATAACCGCCGCTGTCTGTGAGGATCGGTCGCGACCAGTTGCTGAAGGCATGCAGCCCACCGGCGGCACGTATCACCTCCATACCCGGGCGCAGGTTGAGGTGGTAGGTGTTGCCCAGGATGATCTGGGCGCCGAGCGTGACCAGCTCGTCCGGCGTCATGGCTTTGACCGTGCCTTGTGTGCCGACCGGCATGAAACACGGCGTATCGATGCCGCCATGCGCCGTTTCCAGGCGCCCGAGCCGCGCGGCCGTTGCACTGTCCGTAGCGATGAGGGAAAAGCTCATGGCTTAACCGGCCAGCCAGTCATCGAGGTTGGCACGTACGAAGTCGTCGTCCGTCAGGTGCGGATATGAGCGGTAAATGCGGTCGATTTCCTCAGCCTGGCCCGGCGACAGTTGCTCGTCTTCACTCAGGCAAGCGGCTGTCTGCACGAGACCCTGGCGGCGCAGCACCTCGTTGATACCCGAAAGGCAGCCGCGGAAGTTGTTGGCGGCGTCGAAGAGTACGGCATTGGCGTCGGTGACCTGATTGGCCAGGAGTAGCCATTTCGGGTCGATCGGGGCGTTGCTTTCGCGGGCTGTGCGAATTTCCTCAAACTGCTCAACAACCGGTTGCGTCCACACTGCCCAGTGCCCCAACAGGCCGCCGACGATCTGGCGCTCGACCGTGCCGCTGGTCGTGGCAATGCGGTATGTCGTGAGCAGGTCGATGATGATGTTGTCGTCGTTGCCGGTGTACAGCGCGATGTCATCGCGCCCGGCTTCGCAAACGCCGCGGATGACGTCCAGCGTCTGGTAGCGGTTGAACGGTGCCATCTTGATGGCGATGACATTGTCGATCTCGGCGAAACGCCTCCAGAATTCATAGCCCAGCAAGCGGCCTCCGGCGGCGGGTTGCAGGTAGAACCCGACGATCGGGATTTCTTCGGCGACCCGGTGGCAGTGCGCGATGAGGGTATCGTCGTCGTCGTCCTTGAAGGCTGCCAGGCTCAGCAGGCCGGTGTGATACCCGGCGTCACGGACGAATGCCGCTTCGTTCACAGCCTGTTCCGTGCGGCCGCAGATACCGGCGACCTTGACGATCTCGCGGCCGTTGTCGTGGACAAATTGATCGACGGTTTCACTGCCGATGCTCAGCACCTTTTCGAACAGGTTAAAAGCCGGATCGCGGATTTCGAACTGAGTCGAGTGCACGCCGATGGCGACTCCGCCGGCGCCGGCGTTGAGGTGGTAGCGGGTCAGTGCTCGCTGGTGGCGCTCGTTGAACTGTCGGTCGAGGTCGAGCGCCAGCGGATGCGCCGGGATTACAGTGCCTGCAGCGAGGGTCGAACGGATAGATTCCGGAAGTTCTGTCTTTTGCATGTCGCAAACATACACTGCCAAACATTCTGCGTCAGGTGACACTTCAACCGTCTGCCGATCCTGAGTTTCGCTCGACTCGGCAACCGCCGGGTGCTGTTGCCGTCAAGTATTTCGGAATCATCGGCGGGCTTGTGTAAGTAATGCTCACAGTTCCGCGATGACTCGGCAGGGCACCTGCGTCACTTGTTCGAATCTGGCGGGCAGCGCCGTCAATTTGACCCGTGGTTTGTCGAGCAGATGGAGATTGATGGGCTGGCAGATGGTTGAGATGCCGTTTTGAAACATGTCGTAGAATATGTTTTGCAGCTTCGGTGTGCTCTCGTACACATCGGAGGCGAATAGATGAATGCCGGTCTGGCAAATCCATGCCCCGGCTTCGGCCGACAAATACACGCTTCGATGGTCGATTTCGTCAAAACGGCGATGGCCCAGGGCATTGATTATCAAGGCACCGCCGTTGATTTCTTCTGGGCAGGCATCCTGCAACTCGGCTGCGCTGACGCTGCCGGAACCGCTTTCACGGTTCAGGTGGACAACGGTGGCTTCGATGCGAAAAAGCCGCTCGATCGGAAAACTGGCGGCGTCCCGGCCGTCATCCACTTCCTTGATATGGCCGGGAAAATCTATATAGGTGCCCACCATCGAGTTGTGGCTGAAGTCGTAAACCACCCCCGTGTAGGAAAAACTTTTGTCGCCGATGGTAAGCTCTTGCCGGGTTGCGGTCTCGGCTTCAGCAAAGGTGTGGGTGAGATCGATCAGCTTCAAGACACTGTTCCTATGGTAAAGCCCGCAGGAACAGGCGTTCCCAGTTGCCGTGCATGATGTTGGAAATGTCTTCGCCGGCATGGCCGCGGTCTTCAAGGATGCCGACAATTTTTTGGAGATCTGCGATCGTATCGAGATCGGCCGGTGAACGTTCCTGGCCGAACCCTCCATCGAGATCACTGCCGATGGCGGCGTGGCGGCTGTTGCCCGCGAGCTGGCAGATGTGGTCGATATGATCTGCCACGGTGGCGAGGGCCACACCTTTGTTGCCGTCCTGCCGGGTCCAGTCTGGCTTGAGCATCCAGCAGTCGAAGACCGTCCCGATGACGCCATCCCGATCGATAACGGTCTGCAGCTGATCATTCGCAAACTGCCGCTGCTGTGGCACCAATGCCCGGCAATTGTTGTGGCTGGCGAAAATGGGACCATCGAATAACTGCACGGCCTCTTCGAAAGAGCGATCGGAAGTGTGGCTGAGGTCCAGCGGCATGTTCAACTGTGCCATCACTTTCAGCAACTTGCGGCCGCGGTCGGTCAGGCCGTCTTTCGAATTGGTCCCGCCGGCGTAGCGACACAGCCCGTAGTGTGCCAGGCCGAGCAACCGTACGCCTGCTGCATGCCAGTCGTTCAAGGTCTCCGGCTCGGTGAGCGGATCGGCGCATTCAAGGCTGACAATCAGGCCCGGCGCTGGCGTTTCACGCGTCGCCCCGGCTTCCCGTCGGCGCCACAGCGCCAGGTGATCGGCCAGGCTCGCCGCGGTCGTGATCAGGCGGATAATACCGGCTTCGTCGAGGGCTCGGTAGAATTCGAGTTGGCCGCGACCGGCAGCGTGACAGTGCTGCGGCGTATGAAAATCAACCCCGGCTGCGGGCTTGCCCGTGCAGCGGGTGAAAACAGTGCCGACGACGACCGCGACGCAGCCGCGCTGCAGGTCCGGGATCCCAACTGTCGCCAGGCCGGGGGCCGCCGCCTCAATGTCGTTTTCCTGCGCCCGGATGTCATGGGCGGTACAGGTAACGTCGCGGTTGTTGTGCATGGCGTTCCAAGCCAGATCGAGATGTGCGTCGATGATCAGCACGTAAACCTCGTTGATTTAATTTGGCCCCTATGATGGGGGTGCTGCACACCATATTCGCTATACCTAAATCCTCAACCGATAATCTTCCTGCCATTGGCTCGCACTTGGTTGACGATTAGGTTAACGGGCAAGGCTTGACGCTGGCCGCCATAACCTGAGTGGCGAAACTTTACATTAATGCCTGACCACAATCCACACAACATTCCATGACCGAACCCGATGCCAACCAAAAATACTGGGACGAGTTGGCACCCTGCTATCAGGACCAGACGAGCATCAGCACGGACGACTTCCACTTCGGGCCGCTGCTGCCCGGCAATGCGGATTTGCAATTGCTTCCCGAGCCGCTGGCCGGTCTCGAATGCCTGGAAATCGGCTGTGGCGCTGCCCAGAACAGCATTTACCTGGCTGGCTGCGGGGCGGCTTGCACGGCGATCGACGTGTCGCCGGTGCAGCTCGGCCACGCTGCCGAGCTGGCCCGTGCCGCCGGCGTCGAGGTTGAGCTTCAGACCCTCGCCATGGAAGACCTCGACCAGCTGCAGCCGCGGGCCTTCGACTTCGTTCATTCGACTTTCGCACTGCCGTTTGCTACGGATCCGCAAAAGGTGATTGCGGACGCTGCGAATTTGCTGAAACCCGGAGGGCACCTACTGCTGACGACCGCACATCCGGCGTTTGCCGGAGAGTGGCTGGAACTTGGGGATGAAGGGTGTGGGCTGTTTCTGAGGAGTTATTTTGACCCGCCCAAAGATGTAAGATTCACAGAAGACGGAACTATTTTTGTACGATCGTGCGCCCGCCCAATCGGGGAAATGCTTGACTGGCTGTTGACCGCAGGTTTGGCGCTCGACCGGCTTGTCGAGCCGCAACCGCTGCCGGTGCCGACGATGAGTCCGGCTGAGATAACCTCACGGATTCCCTATTACAGCGATGCCTGGGGCCACTGTTTCGACCAAATTTCGCACATCCCTGTGGTAGTCATTTTTGCGGCACACCGCAGCTGATAGCACGGACAGAAATCGGGATATTGTCTTGGAGTAGGCACAACCGAACGGAGGAAGGATGTTGCATCCTGTCACATCGCTGCTGTGCCGGTACGGAGATACCCGCAACGTTTACGTCCTGACGGATGGAGCTTGGGTACTGTTGATCGATTACGGCGATGCTGATGTGCGCTCGGCAATCGGCGAACCGGGGGTCAGGCAGATCGATTGGGCGCCGTTCAACCATCATCACCGGGACCAGTGTTTCGGTGCAGTGGAAGGCGCGGACCCGATGGCTTTCCAGGCGCGATGGGCATTGCAAGATTCATTGCGGCGTGTGCAACTGCCGGTTGTCGCGCCTGAAATTAAGGCTATTCGTAATGCCGAGCGCCCCTGGCATGGCCGCACCATGGGAAAGATTCGGGAACCCGGCCCGATCGGCCGCGTCTAATGTGGCAGTGTTTTTTTTTGAAAGGAGATACTTATGAACCAATCGGACATCCAAGAACTGCAGAACGAGATAAAAGCGGTCGGCGCTTTTATCGAGCCGCTAAAGGTCGAGGTGGGTCGTTTTATCGTTGGCCAGGAAGAGCTGGTGAACCGGCTGCTGATCGGGCTGATCGGCAACGGCCATATCCTCGTTGAAGGCGTGCCCGGGCTGGCCAAGACCTTGACAATCAGCATCCTGTCGCAGGCGGTGGGGCTGAGCTTTTCGCGTATTCAGTTTACGCCGGACCTGTTGCCGGCCGACGTTATCGGCACGACTATCTACAACCCGCAGGAACACACGTTCTCGACCAAGGAAGGGCCGGTCTTTGCCAACCTCATACTGGCCGATGAAATCAACCGTGCCCCGGCCAAGGTGCAGAGCGCCCTGCTCGAGGCGATGCAGGAACGGCAGGTAACTATCGGCGGAGAAACGCACAAGCTGCCGGCGCCATTCCTGGTGATGGCAACGCAGAACCCGCTTGAGCAGGAAGGGACCTACCCGCTGCCCGAAGCGCAGGTTGACCGATTCATGCTGAAAGTGCTGCTCGACTATCCGCAACGCAGCGAGGAAGCACTGATCCTCGAACGCATGGCGCATCCCGATGTCGAGGCAGCGGCCGTAACGGTGACGTCGATCGAAGACATTCTCAAGGCGCGCGAGTGGGTCGACAAGATCTACCTCGACGAGAAGATCGCCGAGTATATTCTCGACATTGTCTTCGCGACACGCACTGACCGGCACGATCAGCTGTCCGAGCGCCAGAAGGATGCGGACCTCTCAGATCTCGACGCCCTCATCCAGCATGGTGCCTCGCCACGTGCCACGATCAGCCTGGCCGTTGCCGCCAAGGCTGCAGCTTTCCTCGCCGGCCGCGCCTACGTCATGCCGCAGGACCTCAAGGACATCGCCCCGGACGTCCTGCGCCACCGTATCGTGCCGACCTATGAAGCCGAGGCCGAAAACCTCACGACTACCGACCTGATCCAACGGCTGCTTAACGAGCTGCGGACGCCGTAGTCGATTGCCCGCCGAATGGCGGGAGTGACCAAGAGCAGCGTCAACCCCGACACTTTAAGCGTCTTCATGGATACCGGAGAACTCATTGCCAAGGTCCGCAAGATCGAGATTCGCACCCGGCGGATTGTCGACGAACTGACGGGGGGCGCCTACCACAGCGTCTTCAAGGGCAAGGGTATGGAATTCAATGAGGTGCGCGAATACGAGCACGGCGATGACGTGCGTGACATCGACTGGAATGTTACCGCGCGTATGGCTCATCCGTTCATCAAGAAGTATGTGGAAGAACGCGAGCTCACCGTGTTCCTGATGGTCGATGTTTCCGCCTCCGGCGATTTCGGTGCGACCGACCGTCGCAAAAACGAACTGGCGGCCGAGCTGGCCGCGCTGTTGGCGTTTAGTGCGATTCGCAACAACGACCAGGTCGGCATGTTGCTGTTCTCGGATCGTGACGAGCTGCATCTGCCGCCGCGCAAAGGGCGTCAGCACGTGTTGCGGCTGGTGCGCGACCTGCTCGCCTTCGAGCGCCAGGGACGACGTACCGACGTGCGCAGCGCGTTAGAGACATTTATGCGGGTCAATCATCGGCGGGCTGTTGTTTTTCTCATCAGCGACCTGCTGGACGACGGCTTTGAACAGACATTGACGATCGCCAACAAGCGCCACGACCTGATCGCCATGCGCGTGCTCGACCCGATGGAGCGGGCTATTCCTTCGATCGGTTTCATCAATCTCGAGGACGCCGAAACCGGCGAAGCGATCGTCTTTCCCGGCCGCGGCGCAAAGGCCAGGCAGGGCTATGAGGAATCGAGTCGCGAACTGCACGACAGCAACCGGGAAATCTGCCGCCGTGCCGGTGTCGACCTGATCGACATCGTCAACGGCGAGGATTACATCCGGCCGCTGATGCAGTTTTTCAAAGAGCGTGAAAAACGTCGATGAGATGAAACGAGTCAAGATTGCCATCATGATTGTCATTGTAGCAGCGGTTCTGCTGCTACTGGTCCTCGGCGGCACCTACTGGCGGGCGCGCAGCGCCGACGCCGACGCCCGCGTTGTCGGTACGAGTGTAGCGCCGGAAGAACTGCATATCGGTGACGAGATCCACGTCGATGTCACGATCGAGCTGCCGTGGCATCGACAACCGACGACTCACAACACGATCGAGTTGCCGGATGGACTGCAACTGCTCGACAGCGAGGCACAGGCGATGACGCGGATGGGCTTCGGCACCTGGCAATGGACCGTACGGCTGCAACTGCAGGCTTACGGCTTCGGGCCGTTCGCCGATCTGCAGGCCGCGATTGAGGTGGCTCCGAAACGCGACAATAGCGACACCGTTGTCACCGCAGCCATACCACAACTCGTCATCGTACCGCGCCTCAAGGAAGGCGACGAAAACGCTCGGCTGACTACAGGCGACGAACTCTCCGATGCCTTTCTGAAGGAAGCGCGAAACCCCTGGGTATGGATTGGGGCGATTGCCGGGGTTGTGCTTATTTTGTCGGTGATTATCGTGGCGATCGTCCGGCTGCTGATGCGGCGGCCGGAGATTCTGGCGCCGCCGCCGAAGCCCTGGGCTGTAGCGGAAAAGGCGATGGAGCGACTGGCAGAGCAGATCGAGCAAGGCATGGATGCCGAGGATTTTTTTGTCGAGCTGACCGACATCGTGCGGACCTACATCGAGTCGGTCTTTGACTTGCCTGCAACCGAGCAGACGACGCCGGAGTTTTTGGAGGCGCTTAAGCTCAGCGACAAGCTTTCGGCCGATCATCGCCTGTTGCTGATGGACTTCCTGAACGCGGCCGACATGGTCAAGTTTGCCCGGGCCGCGGCCGACCAGCAGCAGATCATGAATGCCTTGAAGAGCGCTCGTCAATTTGTCATTGACACGTCTGAATCACTTATGCGTGCGCCCGCTGAAGCAGCGCCCGCGCAACCTGCGGAAGCCGAGGGATGATCGACTGGCTGCAATCGATTTCCGGCCTGCACATTGCCAGCCCCTGGTTTCTGCTGATGCTGCCGATCGTGTTGTTAGTGCTGCTGGTCGGGCTGACACGCAAGCGGCCGTCGCTTACCGTCTCGACGCTGCAGACCTACAAGGCGGCGGTACCCCGGGTCAGTAAGCTGATGAACCCCCTGCGCCTGCCGCTGTACCTCGAAGTTGTCGCGGCGATACTGATCATCGTAGCCCTGATGCGGCCGCAGTTTGGCATTGAGGAGACGATTACCCGCACACAAGGCATCGACATCATGCTGGCCATCGACGTGTCGGGGAGCATGGAGACCCACGATGTGCCCAAAACCCTTGTCAAAAATCCGGGACGGATGACCCGCCAGGACCAGCAGCGGATCGGCGCATACCTGAATTCGGACCAGGCGCGGCCGCGCATCGAAGTCGCCAAGGAAGAGGTGCGTACCTTTATCGAGCGACGGCCTCACGACCGTATCGGGCTGGTAGCTTTCGGCAGCCATGCCTACACGGTCTGCCCGCCGACCCTGGATCATGATTTTCTCACCGGCCACCTGGCTCGGCTGCATGCCGGGATGCTGCAAGACCGCCAGACGGGAATTGCCGAGCCGGTGGGTAACTCAACGGCGCGGCTCAAGGAGTCGAATGCCAAACGTCGTGTCATGGTACTGTTCACCGACGGCGCCAACAACGTTGAAGCCCAGGTCACGCCGGAGCCGGCCGCCTCGATCGCGGCGCTGTTTGATATCCCCATGTACACCGTCGGTGATGGCAGTGAGCTGGCCTACGCACGCGGTGACTTCCACCGCTGGCAGTCTCATCCGGCGAGTTTCGATGCGGCGCTGCTCGAGCGCATGGCGAAGTCAACCGGCGGCCGCTATTTCCGGGACGAAGACGGCAGCGGGCTACAGGACGTAATGAAACAGATCGATGCCCTCGAAACTGTCGAGTTCGAGCAGCCGAAATTCATCGATTACAACGACCTCTACGACCGCTGGCTGTATGGCGGCTTGATCGTCATCCTTCTGGCGTTGGCGTTTGAAAACACAATCAGCCTGAAAGTGCCATGAACTTCGCAAACTCCAACATCTTCCTGCACATGTTCTGGATCCTGCCGTTGTGCGTGTTGCTGATGTGGTTCGGTCACCGGCGGCGGCGGCGGCGTCTGGCGGTTTTTATCGGCGAGAGCGAGCTGGCAAGAAGCCTCACTTCGAACCAGTCGGTTGCGCGACGACGGTTGCGCGACGTACTCATGCTGGTTGCCGTTTTCTTTGTGCTGGTCGCTGTTGCGGGTCCCTACTGGGGCAGTGAACTGGTGCCGCGGCCGGTACACAGCCGCGATCTGCTGGTCGTGCTCGACACCTCCCGCAGCATGCTGGCAAAGGACATCGCGCCGTCACGCCTGCAGCATGCAAAACAGTTTGTGCGCCAGCGCGCAGCTGGCACCGCAGGCAGCCGCTACGGGCTGATCGCTTTTTCCGGTTCCGCCTTTCTCGAATGCCCGCTGACACAGAATATCGACGGCTTCCTGTCTTTTCTTGACGACGTCGGCACCGATTCCATACCGGTTGGCGGTACCAATATCGAACTGGCGCTGAGCGAAGCGCTCGATGCCTTCGAGGCGGCCGAAGGCGACCACCGGGCGATCATCATGATCACTGACGGTGACGAGTTGCAGGGCAATTCCGAACAGGCACTCGATGCGTTCCGGGAGAAGAAAATTCCAATATTTGTCGTTGGTATCGGCGACCCGGACCTCGGCTCCTTCATCCAACTCGCAGACAACAGCTTTGTCGCCGACGAGAAAGGCGACCGGGTACGGACTAAATTGAATCAGGAAGGCCTGCGCCGCCTGAGCGCCGCCACCGGCGGCATTTACGTGCATTCCACCGTTATCTATGACGGCCTCGAGGCGGTGTTGCGACGTGTGCGCGGGCTGGTACCCGAAGAGAACGAGGATGCCACGATGAGTCGACCAATTCAGCGCTATCAAATCCCGCTGCTGCTTGGCCTGGTGTGTTTGCTTGTACGCATGAGCATCGGCGAAAGGCGCAATGCCCGCCGCATCGAACCGGCAACCATCCGTTCACGTTCTACGGCGACGGTTTTGCTGCTGCTGGCAGCGATCGCGGCAACAGCGCAGCCGCCGCCGCCGCCGCCGGCAGCGCCGACGCAGCCGCCGGCCGCCGCCGCCCCGTTGCTTGCAGAGGAGCCTGTCAGCGAATATCAACAACAACTCGAACAAGTTGTCGACGACCTGCTGGCGGATCTGGACGCGGCTCAGACCGATCGCGAGAGAGCCTACTTCAACTACAATATCGGCGTCAATTATCAGCAGTTGGAACGAGTCGGGCTTGCCGAGTCGCATTACAACAAAGCTCTCGACTTC
Organism: uncultured Lentisphaerales bacterium; assembly: GCA_964460215.1. GTDB lineage: Bacteria > Verrucomicrobiota > Lentisphaeria > JABSQK01 > CAJWLW01 > CAJWLW01. The sequence continues at coordinate 15,686 of CAYWQM010000038.1, read as the reverse complement.
ACCGACGATCCGGAACTGCGGGCCCTGGCCAGTCAAAACCTTGGCGTGCTCAAACATGGCCAGTCCACCGAAGCAATGATGCGCGACCCGGATGAAGCTCTCGAACTGCTGCAGGAGGCGGAGGACTTCTACCGCGAATCGATGCGGGCATTACCGACCGCCGAGGGTATTGGACAGAACCAGGAACTGGCGCTCTTGCAGCGCCAGTTGATCGAGCAGATCAAGGAAATGCAGGAGGCCCTGGAGAAACTGCAGGAGGACGCTCAGGACAAGACCGAGGAGGCAATGGAGCAGCAGCAGGAGGCCAACGAGGCGGCGCAATCCGGCGAGCAGCAGCAACAGCGGCAAGAAAAGCAGCAGCAGGCGCAGGAGAAGACGCAGGATGCTCAGGAAGCCGTCCAGAAGCTGGCGGATTCCGCCCGTGAGATGGGGCAGGAACAGGCAGCCGATATGCTGGATGATATTGCTGAGCAATTGGAGCAGGCGCAAGAGGAACAGGAGCAGGCCGGCGATGAAGACACCGGCGACGAGGAGCGTTTGCAGGCTGGCAACAAGGCCGAAGAGCTGCTCGAGGATGCAGTCCGGAAACTCGGTGTCGAGGAACCGTCCGACGAAGAGTCGCAGGACGGTGAGCCGGAAACCGCGCAAGGCGCCGAGCAAAGCGAAGACGACGACGAGGGTGATGAAGAAAACGACAGTGTTGCCGACGTCGAGGATCCGCAGAAGGACGCCGAGTCGGAGAGCGGCCAGCCGCCGCCCGGGGAGGAGCAGGACGTCGACAAGAGCCAGGCCCTGCGGATTCTGGAGCAGATGCTTGAGCAGGAACGGGATTTGAAACAGCATTTGAAAGAAGTCGAGAAGCAACAAAGCAGGCACGCGCCTGTAGCCCGTGATTGGTAACTCTGTTTATGGCTCGAACAACACACATTCTATTTAGCTGCCTGCTCCTGCTTTTCGCCGTCGCGGCGTTCGCCAAGGTTACGGTCACTGTCGAGAGTACGGTCTTTGTCGGCGAGCAGGTGCAATTGAAGTTCGCCTCGGATGCCGGGCGTATTCAGGTGCGTAACGTGCCGAATGTCCCGGGTGTTCGCTGGCTCAACAACCGCCAACCGCAGCAAGTGCAGAACTCGACGGTAATCACCAACGGCCGAAAAACGGTTACTACAACGTCCGTGCTCGTTTTTATCGCCAACCTCCCGGGCAAGATCAGCATCCCGTCGATGACCATCATTGATCCAAGTGGGGCGGTTAAGACCGGGCCGATTGTCATTGATGTCCGAAAAGCACCGATTCAAGCGCCGGTCGAAGGTAAGCTCGTCCAGTTGAAGGTTGCCTACAATGGCAATCCCGATCCACCTCCGGCGGTCTATCTGGGTCAGGACATTGATCTGGAGATCACGCTGTTGATCTATGAAAAGGTCAACTACGACCGCCGCATGCTGTGGACGGAGCGCTACGCGTACCCGACGATCAGCATTGATAACGCACTCCAGCGCGAGTTTGTTCAATCGAACGGCAGTACTGCCAGAATGACTGTTGCCGGCGACACTGTCATCATTCCCGAAGATCCGGCCGAGCCCGGGCATCGTTACGACCGTGTCACGTTCAATGTTACGATTGCGGCGCTCCAGTCCGGTGTTATCGGCGGCGAGGTCAAGCACCAGATACCGATTGCGCGGGGCAACCAATGGCGCCGCCAGCAACAGTTTCATCCGGTCACTGCCAAGGTGCCGCAGGTTAAAGTGCTGCCGGTGCCGCCGGATACCGGCGCCGCCGGCCAGTATATCGGCCTTATCGGCGACTGGTCCGTTGACGTCGAGGTAACTCCGGAGACGGTCGCTGTGGGGGATGATGTTACCCTGGCGCTGCGCGTTTCAGGGCGCGGCAACATCGAGGGCATGGCGGCACCGCGACTTGATGACAAGCTTGCCGGTTTCAAGGTTTATCCGCCGGAGATGAAGCGCCAGCCCCGGCGGCTTGGTTACAAATCGCAGGGGACCATCGAGTGGGTGCTCGTCCCGGTCAATGCCAATGCACGGTTGCCTGAGCTGAAGTTCGCGACGTTCAATACGGCGAGTGGCAAGTGGATCAGTACGAGCCTGCAGCCGCAGTTGACGATCAAGCCCGGCGCTTATTCGGGCAGCGGCGGCACGCCGCTGGTCGACGACCATGACCGGGGGCCGGAGACAGCAGTCGTCGAGGACAAACACAAGGCTACCGACATCCTGCACATCAAGCAGCAACCCGGTGCCTACGTGCAGTTGCCCCTGTGGCGTAACGTCCAGACACCGGTCACGATTATGGCGATCGCGGCGCCGCTGGTCTATCTGCTGGTTCTGTTGCTGGCGGCACAGCGCGAGAAACTCGCCGGGAGCACAACCTTTCGCCGCCGGCGCGAAGCGCAGAAACGACGCGGCCAGGTTTTCCGAAAAGTCGCGAAAGCGCCAGCGAACGAACTGCCTGAAGTCATCCGTACCGAATTGGTGCCGTACCTTTTGGCGATGCTTGACCTGCCGCCCGGCATGACGATCACCGAGCTCAAGGAAAAACTGAATGATCCCGAGCTTGCCATGATGATCGAGTGCGCCGAAGTCGGTGGGTTCATGCCGGGCAGCGATGCCAAGATCGATTCGGGGGTGTTGCTGCAGCGCGTTCGAAAGCTCGCAGCGATTCTGCTTTTGCCGCTGCTGGCGATTACCGCCGGTGGCAGTGAAACGATCGGCACGTTTGCCGAGGCGACCCGGGCTTATGAGCAGGACCGTGTTGCTGATGCCGAAAAGTTCTACCGCGACCTGGAGCGGGCGCAAACCGGCAATGCGGAGCTTCTTTATAACCTGGGCAATTGCGCCTTCCGCAAGGGCGAGTACGGACACGCCATTGTTTTTTACGAACGCGCCCGCCGCCTGGCGCCGCGTGACAGTGATATCTTCGAGAATCTCAATTTCGTGCGGCAGCAGGTCAATCTGCCAAAAATCGGTACCAGTGACGACCCGCTGTCGCTGGTGGTCAACCTGCGCGACAAACTGCGGCCGGACGAATGGCTGCTTGTCGCCGGGGTGGTTTGGTTCCTGTGCTGGCTGGCGTTCGGCATCAATCGTTGGCGGCACGGCGGTTTGCGGGTTGTGGCGATTGTTTTTGCCGTCCTTTGTCTCGTCTCCTTATGGGCTCACATGGCCCAGATTCAGAGTACCTATCGCACGGCGAACAGTGCCGGCGTCATCGTGATGCACAATACGCCGCTGCACCGGCAGCCGCGGATGACTTCGACGACGGCCGAGGGTACGCTCGACACCGGTACTTATATAACCATCGCCGAGCAACGCACCGAGTGGGTACGCATCCGTATCGACGAGGCAGAAGGTTGGGTGCGCCGCGCTGCCGTCGAACAGATATGGGAGCGTTAGGATATGCTGCTTACACGCAAAGATGTCATCGAGCTGCTTGAAGAGATTGCCGTGTGGCTCGAGATCAAAGGGGAAAATGTTTTTAAGATCCGCGCCTATAGCAACGGTGCCCGTGCCTTGCAGATGCTCGAAGGCGACGTCGTCGAACTGATCCTGTCCGGCGAGATCGGCAAGATCAAGGGCTTTGGTAAGGCGTTGGTCGAGAAGCTCACCGAATTCGCCACCACCGGGAAGCTCGAGTATCTCGAGACGCTGCGCGCCGAGTTTCCCGAATCACTGCTCGAGGTCATGAAGGTTCCCAATGTCGGGCCAAAGAAAATCCAGCGGTTCTACAATGAACTCGAAATCACATCTATCGACGAGCTCATAGCTGCCTGCGAGGACGGGCGCATCGCGGCGATGTCCGGGATGGGCGCCAAGACGGCCGAGAAGATTATCGACTCGGTCGAACGCATGCGCACCAATGCCGCGTTCTTTCTTTTCCCGGCCGCCCGCGCCGCTGCCGAAGCAGTTGCCGAAGAACTTCGGGGATTGCGGCAAATCAAACGCCTTGAGATTGCCGGATCGCTGCGACGCTACAAGACCCACACCAAGGACGCCGACATTATCGCCTCCACCGACGACCCCGACGCGGTCATGGCACACTTCGTTGGCCTGCCCATAGTTGATGTTGTGCAGGAACAGGGCCAGACGAAGTCCTCGATCCTGGCGAAAGGCGGCATGCAGGTCGATCTGCGGCTGGTCGGCGACGATATCTTTCCGTTTGCGCTGCACCATTTCACTGGCAGCAAGGACCACAACGTGGCGATGCGCTCACGCGCTATAAAGATGGGCATGAAAGTCAGTGAATGGGGCTTGTTCAAGACGGACGGTGACGAGGAGACACTCATTCCTTGCTCCGACGAAGCTTCACTGTTCGAGGCGTTGGGTCTGCATTACATCCCGCCCGAGCTGCGCGAGGATCTTGGCGAGATCGAATTTGCCGAGTCCGAGGAATGCCCGCGCCTGGTGAACGAGGCCGACTACCGGGGCGTGCTGCATTGCCACACCCACGCCTCCGACGGCAGCGACAGTATCGAGGATCTCATAGCACATGCCCACGGGCTTGGACACCGTTATCTGGGCATCACTGACCACAGCAAGTCCTCGTTTCAGGCCAACGGCCTCGACGAGGAGCGGTTACTCGGCCAGATCGGCAAGATCGAGGCGGCGCGACAATCGCTGCCGAAAGGGTTCACGCTGTTCTCCGGCGTCGAATGTGATATCCGGGTTGACGGCGAACTCGACTACGAGGACGAGATCCTCGAGCAGCTCGACTTCGTGATCGTGTCGGTCCACAGCGCCTTCACCCAGAGCCGCGAAGACATGACGAAGCGCGTCGTCAAAGCGATAGAACACCCCAGTGCCTGTATCCTGGCGCACCCGACCGGCCGAGTGCTGCTGCAGCGGGAAGCTTATGCCATCGACCTGCATACGGTGATCGATGCGGCCGCCGCCAACAACGTCGCCATCGAGTTCAACTGCAACCCGTTGCGGCTCGACATGGACTGGACGCTCTGGCACAAGGCCCGTGACAAGGGGGTGGTGTGCAGCATCAATCCGGACGCGCACAGGCTGAGTAACTTCGACTTCATCGAGCTTGGTATCGGCTTCTGTCGCAAAGGCTGGCTGGCGCCCGATGACATTCTCAACTGCTGGGATGCGAAAAAGGTCGAGAAGTTCTTCAAGGCACGGAAGCAAACTTCGAAGCCTTCAGCCGCGGAATAAATAAAGTCAGAACCGGCTGAATTCTGTTCCGCGGAACAGAATCACGCTGCTTCTGTATCCAGGATTCTTCTTCTTATGCGGCGTCACTTATTTTGCTTTTCATAAGCATCTTTCTTAATGGCAACCATCTTGGCTCTAGCGTCCTCGGCCGACATGTTGCCTGCTTCGACTTCTGCCTGAAGTTTATTCCAGACCTGATGTAACCAGGCGTCCGTTTTGGTTTTCGAGGCAGACTGCGGCTTCTCCACGCGAACCATCTCGAAGACAATCGGCTCCGGCAGATCGATAGTCACAATCAAAGTATCATTGTCCTTAAACGCTTGTCGGATACGGAGAAATCCTTCCTGTCCTTCGCCGCTCACAAACATGAGGTCGAGAATGGCCTCCCCTTCTTCCCCTACTGTCCATCTGCCGAGACTGCTAGCGCCCTGGCTGTCTGCTGACAGATTGAAGACATCACCGGTCTTCGGGTTGTATCCTATGAGTGATACGCTTTCCTTTTCGTCATCCCAGTTGTCCCAGCTCGCGATTTCGATTACCCGGTCCTTGAATCTCCAGGAGTAAGTCGTCTTGTTCCTGGAACCCTTGGTCTCTGCGTCAACCCAGGTCCCGATGATCCGGTCCCATCCTGATTCACGAAGAACGTCGCCCAGGTTTTCGGCGGCCGCACAGGCGATGCCCCCGATTGTCAGCATGGCAGCAACGATGCCACAGCATGTGGCGGTTGTGGTCGGTCTCATAGAGCAAATCCTCTGTTTGATTTAGAAATATAGGGACTATTTGTCAGAATGTCGAAGTCCGTCCAGCATGCCGCTGAGCAAGCCCCAATCGTAGCGGCTGCGTTTCCAGTCTATCGCGTCTCGAACTTCCGCTGACCGGGTTGATTCGGCGATGCCGGGTCCGATCAGCACGTCAAGGCCGAGATGCCCGCGTCGCGCGCTTAGCATGGATTGGACGCCGGCTGCGTGGTGGCAGTCGGCACAGCTTGTCAGCACCTTGAACGGTGGCCCCTGCCGGAACGGCGATGCTGCCGGCTCGCGAAACGGATCGTCGGTGTAGGCTTCCGGTCCGCGCGTGAAGCTCTTGGCGTCCGCCTGCACGGCGACCATGCCGCCCGCTATGCCGGCAAGCAGCAGGTGGCGGCTCATCAGAAAAGCCGCTGGTTGCGGCGGGGTTGCCGTGTAGGTGGAGAGATGTACGCTTTCGATCAGCGGTGTCTGCCGGATGTCGCCGGCATCGTCGATCACCAGCAGCTGGCGCACCAGCGCCAGGCGGGTACCGGTTGGCAGGTCCTTCTCGTCGGCGCGGAATGTCGAGAGATAGGACCGGGTCGCATCCCGACCGTCGGGCAGGTGGATGAGGATCACGAACACCGAGCGACCGCCGGCCATCGCGGCATGGGCGCGTGATGCCAGGCCGCGATTCGAGGTGTCGCCAATGGCGACCCACGCGCCGTCGAAGAGATCGTCGGGCAGCCCATCGATGGCTGCGGGGTAGTTCGCAGTCAATGCCGCAACTTGCTTAGGCGACATTGCCAGGCGCTGGATGATGATTGCCAGCCGCCGCTGTAACTGGCGGGCCCGTTCCACATAGCCGCCGCGCCATTCGTCGGAGGTGCCGGCGAGCCAGTCATAGACCGACCACAGATCATGCTGCAGCACGGCGCGGGCATAGGGTGTGTCAACCAATTGTTCGGCGTCATCGGCGATGAAGGCATCGAGCACAGCGAGCTTTCTGCGGAACGGCGTTTCGTCCAGGAGAGCGTCCGCCCAGAGCAGCGGGTCGAGGAGGTCGTGTCCGTAGGTATTGCCGTTGGGGAAGGTGCGGACGAGCAGTTCGGCATGCAGCCGGTTCCACGGATGTTCAGGGTCAAGGTCGTAGATGCCAGTGGACTCTGCAAGGCAAATCGTCGCCTGTGCGAGCAGGAGTGTTGCTGCTGCATGGACCGCCAGTTTCAATGCTGGCGCCCCGCCATCAGTGTTTCTCGCAGATTCGGCACGAGCGGGCGCGCCCGGCGCGCCCTTCCAGGCGCTCGAACTCGGTGATCGGCATGGCGCGGCCGCACGTTGCGCAGACCTGTGTCGAGGCTTCACGCAGATCGACCAGTTCCTGCTCACTCACCAGGTTCTCAGACAGTGGGAGGCCGCTGAGGTAGGCTTGGAATGCAGGGTCTTCGGCTGCCCAGCGCTTCAGTTCGAAACGCAGCCATTCCTGTAGTTCCGGTTCCATGCTGCCAGAACTGAGCAGGTAACTCAGCGCCCGGGTGCGATAATAATCAAACGGGCGCAGGCCTCGTCGCTTGTTGTCGCGGTCTTTCTTGATGATCTGCATGTAGGTTTCGTAGACGCGTCCGGCATGCGCGGCGAAACCTGCGGCCTCGTTTTGCTGCCCGAGTGCGAGCGAGGTAAATGAGCGGGTCAGGAAGCCCTGAACGATCGTCTCGGCCTGGTCCTGGGTAGCTTCATCGACGTCGCCCTGCAGTTCGGTGAAGGCGAAGTGTTCGAGCGTCTGGTGATAGCGTGGGCTTGTGCTGTACCATTCGCTGCGGCGCATCCACAGCAGGAACTCGGTTGCCTTTTCACGTTGGCCGCCGACATAGAGCGTGACAATCGCGTCGACCATGAAGTTCTCGAACCCGGACTTGACCGAGCGGTTGTCGGGATGATTCACGGCGGCATTGAGGTAGGCATCGCGGGCGCTGTCGACCAGTGCGGTGTTGTTGGTGGTGTAGTAAACCCACCACTTCTTGGGGTCCGGGCTGAGGTGCAGCAGGAATCCGTTGAAATACGCATCGTTGAGGCTTTGGAAGATCATCCGTTCGCAGTCGATGCTGGCATTGTTCTCTGCGTGTTCCAGGCCTTTGCGCGCCCAATAGACGGCATGCGCTTCCGGCAGGCGAAAGTCGAGGTAGCCGTATTCGCGGATGAGCATGGCGATATATGCAGGGTCGAGATTGAGCTCCGTCTGCAACCAGCGCCGCTGCAGGTGGTTCCGGACCTGGTCATGCCAGCCGAGTTCTTCGAGAACCAGCGCGATATCTTCCGGTAGTTGTTTATATTTGCGGAACTCGAGCTCGAGCTGCGGATGGTTCAGCTTGAAGGATGCGAGGATCTCGTTGAAACGTTCCGTTGCGGCGTCGCGAGTTGCGCCCAACAGGGCTTCCGGTCCGTCGGGCCCGGTGTCGAGCGCTCGGGTGAGGACTCTGGCGACGGCAGCCTCTTCCGGTGCCAGGCCGAGGCGCACAGGCAGCTGGCCGGTGTCCGTGTAGGTGGCAATGACCTGGCCCATGGACAATCCGTGACTGTCGATGAGGCTGGTGATGTTCTCGACGGCGATCTTGCCGAGAGCAGCGTGCAGGCCGACTTCGTCGAACGGTACCGCACCGATCGCTTCCCAGTCATAACGCCGGTCATTGCCGAGGATGGCGATAAAGTCGTTCGCCATCTGGTACTTGTAGTAGCGGTTCGCGTCGTCGAGGTTTTGTCCGAGCTTGTGTTGATAAAACCAGCCGAGCTCCCGGTACAGCAGCGGGTCCTTGGGGTTGTAGAAGAGTGCCTCGTCGCGGATCAGCTCGATGCCGCGCTGCACCCAGCGCCAGCGATCGTCGTAACCCTGCTGGGTCACAGAAATGTTGTAGGCCATGTTCCAGGCGAGAAACGCCGTGGCACCGGTGAAACGCGGCTGCAGCTTAACGACCCAAGAACTTAATTGCACCAGTTCGAAATAGTTCTCCGCTTCCTGCATCTTCTGAGCGCGCAGGAACAGCAGGTCCGCCACGACACCGCGGAAGGCGCCGCCGGCTACCTGGACAAAGGCGACAAGCGGCGGTGCATCGACCGTCAACTCGTCGGTCGTGAGGTTGGCGGCCCGGCTGATTTTTTCCATTCTGTCCTGCAGGCCATGGAGGGCTGTCAGACACAGAATGATGCCGATAAGAATTCCGAAAACATGTCGTTTTTTCAGGGTATTCATCGTTTGGTCACGAGTCCAAGTTCCTTGACGTGTAATGCCCATATTCCCAAGGCGGCGATCGGGATGCCACGTAAAAGAAATAATTTCAACGTGATCGAGATCATTTGGCCAAACTCAACCAGCTCGCCTTTGGCGAGTTGGCTGACTTCGTTGAACTCATTGATCGAGACGATCAGAAAATCGGCTGCTTCCCGTACGTAATAAGCGCCCCTGAGCATCATTGTACTCGGGATAACAAGGTCTTCGGGATTGATCGGCTTCATGGCTGTCACAGCGGCACCGAGAATAAGATATGAGGCCGACAGAAAAATCGCCACGGGTATGGAAAGCCCGGCACCTGCAGTGCAGCCGATGACAGCAACAAACATGACTTGCAGCACCAGCAGCACGACAACGCGCAGATAGTTGTTGATGAAGCTGGAAGCCGGTACCAGCAATTGCGGCCCGTCGACGAGCTGGAAAATGACCGAGACTTTCTCTTGGTCAAAGTTTTGGTATTGGATAAACAGTTCGCCGTCCGGCGTGATAAACCTGACCGGAATCTGCAATTCATGGTAAACCCCGCCCATGATTTTCATCGGTATGGGAATCGCCTTGTCATCATTGGGATTGCGCAACGCCCAAATGCCGGTGGTTTCGCGCTGGTCCTTCGATTTAGCGGAGTCGACGTAAACGCGGTAGCGGAGCTGGACGAATTGTTCTTTACCTAACTCAGGGAGCCCGCGGAAGGTCCATGCCCTGAAGTCGGCTGGCTGCAGCTCGGCCATGGCCCCTTTGAGGTTTCGGCGGATTTGCTGTCGGGTAGTGCGTTCCGAGATGGCCGGGCTGTCGATGACGCGTCCTGCGTCGAGGCGTCGCTGGAATTCATCGCGCACCTGTTTTTCGATGTCTTCGGGATCGGTGTAGACAAATCGGCTGCCGCGCATCTCGTTGTAGTCATACATCCGGCGGCCGACCATGACTTCATGGCGCAGTTTTTTCATTTCCGCTTCCGGGAAGTCGCTTGTGTGGAACCGCCAGTAAATAATCGCCAGAATTGCCGCCGCTGCCAGCACCAGCAAGGTCACCTGCATGATCACGATGCCAAACCATTTTCCCATCCAGTACGCGGCACGCGGCACCGGCTTGCTGACGACCAGATGGATCTGGTAGCCTTCGATGTCGTCGCCTATACTGATGCAACCCAGCCACAAGGTCACGACTGCCAGCAGTCCGCCGACGATGCCGAGGCAGTAGTTCAGCGTAATGTGCAGTTGCCCGTAGGCGGTGCCGTCGCCGACGATGGTCATCGGAAGTACGATGGCCGTGAGGGCGAGCAGGAACAGCAGGACCTTGACAACGTGCGAACGGATTGCCGAACGTATGGTTGTCAGTGCGATTGCAACAATTGGGCGCATGTCATATGACCGTCTGTAAATAGTCGACGCAAAGTGGGCGGAGATTTTTTGTCGGCACAATATAGCCGTTGGCATCGCGATCCCAAAACATAACGGCGTTGTTATGCAGGGAGTCGGAATTGGTGCATATTACTGCTGATTCACTTCAGATTCATTCTCACCCAGCCACATTTTTCGTCATATTATGGGCAAGACAATTCTTGTTACCGGCGGCGGCGGCTTTCTCGGGTCGCACCTTTGCGAGCGTTTGCTCGAGGATGAGCACGACGTAATCTGCCTGGACAACTTTTTCACCGGACGTAAAGCGAATATCCGTCATCTGCTGCACAACCCCGGCTTCGAACTTGTGCGGCACGACGTCACCTTTCCGATATATCTCGAGGTTGACGAGATCTACAACCTCGCCTGTCCGGCTTCGCCGGTTCATTATCAACATGACGCCATTCAGACGGTCAAGACCTGTGTCCACGGTCTCATCAACATGCTTGGCCTGGCGAAGCGGCTGGGGGTACCATTGTTGCAGGCCTCCACCTCCGAGGTCTATGGCAATCCCGATGTTCATCCACAGGACGAGTCTTACTGGGGCAACGTCAACCCCATCGGGCCACGGTCCTGCTACGATGAGGGCAAGCGCTGTGCCGAGACGCTTTGTTTCGATTACCACCGACAACTGGATTTGAGCATCAAGGTCGTGCGCATTTTCAACACCTACGGTCCGCGCATGCATCCGGACGACGGCCGGGTCGTCAGTAATTTTATTGTCCAGGCGCTGCGCGGCGAGGATATCACTGTATACGGTGACGGGGCGCAGACGCGATCCTTTTGCTATGTTGATGACCTGATCACCGCCATAATCCGCATGATGAACACTGATCGGGCAGTAACCGGCCCGATCAATATTGGCAATGAACAGGAGTTCACAATCCGTGACCTGGCGGAAAAAGTCATCGCCATGACCGGCTCCAAATCCAAGCTGATTTGTCTGCCGCTGCCGCAGGACGATCCGGTCCGGCGGCGCCCCGATATCAGTGTTGCTCGCGAGGTTCTCGATTGGCAGCCGACGATCGATCTGGCCGCCGGCTTAGAGCGTACAATCGAGTACTTTCGTTCGGAGCAGTTGTAGCCAGGCGATTCCGATGAGCATGAAGGAGCACATCAAGCCGGGCGTGATGTTGTCGGAAATGCTGTTCCCGCATCTTGGGCGACCGGGTATTTTCGCTGATTCCATTGAGAGAATCATCGGGATTGGCTTCTACGAGAACGTCGAAATCCTGCCTGTACTCGATGCTGGCGAGCGCCAATACGTCGGTGAACTGATCCGCACGAACGGCCTGAGCCTGAACTGGTGGATGTCATTCATCCAGGTGGAAGAGGGCCTGGACCTTGGATCGCTGGACGAAGGTCATCGGCGTAAGTCGGTCGCGCGCATTCTCGAGTTCGTAGAGCCGGCGGCCGAGGCAGGCACGCGCGGGTTCGGTGTGCTTGTGGGCCCGGACCCCGGTCCGGCACAGCGGCCCGCAGTGATCGATGCGTTGGTCATCAGCTTTTGCGAGCTGGGCGATGTGATCGCCGACTTTGCCCCAATGCACCTGTTCTTCGAGCCGATGGATCGGGAGGCGCACAAGAAGGGGGTGATTGGTCCAACCTCCGAGTTTGTACCGCTCGTCGAGCGCGTGCGCAAGCACTATCCGCAGATGGGCGTTTGTTGGGATTCGTCGCACATCGCGTTGAATGGCGAAGATCTCTGTGATTCGCTGGAAGCGTCGTGGCACACCGTCACTCAGATTCATTTTGCCAACCCTGTCCTCGACCTGGAGTCCCCTGTGTATGGTGACACCCATCAGCGATTCGGCCCGCCCGGCATCATCGGGCCCCAGAAGATTGCCGATGTCATATTGAAGGCCGAAGCCGTCGGCATGTGTGACAACGAACGGCCGTACATGTCCGTCGAAGTCCGTACCATGCCTGGCGACGATCCATGGGAAACTGACGCTCACCAACGCGACACGCTGTCGCAGGCCTGGGCATTGTACGAAAAGGCGAAAGGCCAATTATAGGTAACTGCATCAGGCGCAATAAAAATAGGGGGCGGCGAGGAATGGCATTTGGACAAGAGATCGCCCCTCCCGCCATGCACCGGGACATCAACATGGCGTCGGGGAATTGTATCATTCGGCGTAAGACGTTGGGATGCCATATTTGCCGAATCCGTATTTGTCACGAACTTTCCGCTCGGTCTCTTGAGCCCGTGGGGGTTACATCACTGCGGGCCCTGTGGTAGCCCGCGACCGGTTGCAACCGATCCGAGCCCAAATCACAAACGGTGTTATACGGGGCCCTTTGGTTCATCAGTCCCGATTATGCCAAGGGGGTAATGATCATCATGTACAAACTGGTTTTGACCTTTACTGCGCTCACGTTGTCGGTAGGGGCTGCTGTGGCAGAAAAGCACCTGTCCGTGGTCCCGGCATCCACACCTCCCGCAATTGACGGCAAGCTTTCCGATCAGTGCTGGCGCGATGCCCAACCGTTGTCAGGCTTTGTCCGAGTGAACGGCAAGTTGCCTGCCGAGCAGAGCACCGCGCGCATTGCCTACGATGCTGCCAACCTCTACGTCGCCTTTATGTGTCATGCGAGTGCGCCGGACAGAATCAGGGCGAACACAAAACAGGACGACTCGAACGACATCTTCGGCGATGACAACGTGGAATTGTTTCTCGACACGAATTGTGACCGCACGACCTATTATCACTTCGTGATCAATCCTGCCGGCATGCAATACGAGGCTGTTTGCGATCTGAGCGAGTGGAGCCGGCAAGAAGACTGGAACCCCAATTGGGAACAAAAGACGACGATCAACGAGCGGAGTTGGTCGGCAGAGATCAAAATACCGTTCGCCTCGCTCGGCGGTGTCGCACCCGCGGATGCGGCAGTCTGGGGCGTCAACTTTTGCCGCTCATGGCGGCTGAGAGAGGTGGGTGAATACTCTTCGTGGACGGGTGCTGAGGGATTTAACCGGCCGGAACAATTTGCCCTGGCGGTCTTTGGTGTTGCTGCTGATTCGGTTGAATTCGCGCAGGCGGTTGAGAAGGCCAGGCTCGCTCCTGATGTCGATCCCAAGGTTGACCTTCACATGGACCGGTTCTATTACCCGCCGGACTCCGGCTGGATGCAAATCGAACTCAACGTCGAGACTGATACAGGTCATGACCTGAAGTTGGAGATACGGGATGCGCGGTCCGAACTGGTTGCTGCCAGGGAATTCCCTCTGTTCAAGGACCAGAAAAAATACGAAATCTCCCTCGAAATTGCGGACTGGCCCCTCGGGCGGCATGTGGTCTCGGCGGCGTTGCGCGATGAGCAGGGGAAAACGCTTCACGCTGCTCATCGGATATTCATCAAGAGGCAGTTAGAGCCGGCCACCGCGGCGCCGTCTGGATTGAATGCGACCATTCGTGACGACGGGATCATCCTACTGGACGGAAAGCCGTTTTTCCCGTTCGTTGCCGAGGGCTGGTCTCCCGCTTCCCCGTTTGCCAGGGACAGTTTCAATATTGCGACCTACGGGGATCTGGGTTCACTTTCCATTGCCAAACCGCTCGGGTGGCCGCGACTAAACTTGCCATGGGTGACGAGGACGGAGACCGAGACGTTTATCCTGATGCCCGAAGAAGAGAAGATGTACGCCGACATCCGCAAAGAAGTACTCGAGCGCACATCCGATCCAACGCTGCTCTGCCGATTGCTCAAATACGAAGCACACCTGCCGATGTACCGGGGCAATGTGGAGAATCGGACTGCCCTCGACAACGTCGCGGAGTGCCGTCGAATCAACGAGTTTGTCAAGCGTATCGATCCGCATCATCTCACTTCGATTCATGTCGATCGACCGAAGTATCTGCCGGACTATAAAGATGTTGCCGACATCGTCGAGATAGCGTACTGGAGCTCGTCGTATGCACCGAGCCTGATCCCGAACCTTGCAAGGGACCTAGAGAAAGTCCGGAGCATTATTGGACCAGGCCGAGCTTTCAAATTCTGGATCGGCAACTCTGTCCCTAGTCCAGACAACCGGACGGCGGAGGAAATTCGCTGCGCGTGCTACCTGACGCTCATGCGCGGGGCGGCGGGCATCGGATTTAACACCGGCCATGGCGGTCTCGCCCCATCTTACACCCGCCATTGGTCGGTTTACCCCGGCCTGTACCGTGAGTTGATGGAGCTGTTTTCAATATTGACGACGCTGCAACAGGAGCCACTGCCCGAGATCATTGTCGAGCCGGAGGAGATCGACTACAGCCTGCGCAGAGTCGATGGCAAGCTCTATCTGATTGCCGTTAACACGTCGAAACATTTGATTGATGCAAAAGTGTCGGTTGCGGATCGATCGATTATGGCCAAGGACATTAAAGTGCTGTTTGAGGAAAGGACGATCGAACCGAGGGAGCCAGGGTTTTCAGATCTGTTCACGGCTTATGAGCCTCATGTATACGAGTTGTTAAGCCGGTAGCGCGATCATTAATCTTCGCTTGCGGCAGTCTATTCCGATGCCCCGGGGTGGCGCTGGATAGGCCCGACAACTTGCGGTACGTAGAAAACTGAAGTGACCAAGGCAAGCCAGGCGTGACACAATAGTTATGCCAAAAAGACCGGTACGGTTACATTGTTGGCAGGATTTGAGGTGTTGATTTTTTGCATCGATACGGCTTGCGCCAAGCTTACCGCGGTCTTATTGTAATCGTTTTGCTCGATTTATATTTCTGCCCGTGTCGCGAATTTGGACGCACATACTGGCCGGGTAACAATGGAACTGCACATACCTGCTTCGGAGACACTTCAATCATGGTACGTTTAAGATTACGCCGCACCGGCGCCCGCAACAAAGCCTGCTTTCGCGTCGTTGCTGCCGACTCACGCAGCCCGCGCGACGGGCGCTTCCTCGAGATCCTTGGTCTCTACGATCCTCGGCACGAAGACGAGAATCTTGATATGGGCCGGGTTGACTACTGGCTCACCAATGGCGCCCAGCCGTCGAAGACGGTAGCGGCGATCATCGAACGAGTTCGCAATGGCGTGTCGATGAAGACGGTCAAACCGGACCCGCCGCCGCCGCCGCCGCCGCCGCCGCCCGCTGCTGAAGAGCCCG